>JAIMKP010000001.1 GCA_020692355.1 Desulfosporosinus sp. | reverse complement strand
AAAGCTCATATTGACCGGAGCGGTTGTTTGGCCGGAGGGATGGATGCGATTAACACCTATATCCCGGAAGGCAAGACTCCGGAAGATCTAGTCCGTTGGAGCCGGGCTCAAGCGGGTGGCATTTTAAGGGAGGACCGTAAGCGTAAAATAATCCCCACCTTGTAATAAGGCGGGGATTCAACTAGGATTATTTAGTAACCCGGCAGACAAGGGGTAAGGATTCGAACCACGGGAGCAGCTTATCTAAGGGATTCTTATCCTTAGTATCCAGGTTCGTAAGTTCTTCGAAGAGATAACTAAGATAGCGGAAGGGATTCAAGCCATTCTCCTTCGCCGTTTCTACGATGCTGTAAATCATGGTGCTGGCCCGGGCACCCCGCGGGGTGTTGGCAAACAGCCAATTCTGACCAATCACGAAGGGTTTAATCGAGCGTTCACTACGGTTATTATCGAGTTCCAAGCGTCCGTCTTGCAAAAAGGCATTGAACTTATCCCACTGGTTCAGGCAATACTTAATTGGGGCTTGCTGAATAGCCTCAAAATACGGATGAAACAAGGGTTTAGGGTCCTTTATGTCGAACTCTAATGCAAGGAAATTACGAAAAACAGGTTAAAAACCGTGCACTTAGAGGGACATTATGGACCGACATCCTTACGGCCAGATGGTTATCAAAGATTTCGTTCTCCCCTTTGAAGGAAAACTTGATGCGAATAATCGATGAGTAAAACTCGCTGAACTTATTCCATGGGAGAAGATCGAAAAGAAATATGCGCAGCTGTTTCCATCCGGGACCGGTACTGTAGCTAAGCCCTTACGCACAGCATTAGGTGCCCTCATTATCAAAGAAAAGTGTGGTTTTACGGATCGTGAAACCGTAGAGCAAATTACCGAAAATCCATATTTGTAATACTTTATAGGGCTTGAGTGCTACCAGATGAAACCACCCTTTGACCCCTCCCTGATGGTTCATTTTCGTAACACCTACCGAAAAAAAGCACGCCAAAACTATTTGAAGATTGCCAAGCAGAAAAAACCCCAGGCGATTTGTAAAGCTATCGGCAAATAACTAGGATACCTGGGAAGGAACCTCAAAACAATAGAACACCTCCTTTCGTTGGAGGGCCACGGGAACTTAGATGGCCGCCAAAACCAAGAATTAGAAACCATTCGTATCCTTTACCAACAACAACGAAGCATGTACACCGCGAAGAGTCATCAAATCTCCAACCGAATAGTCAGTATCAGTCAACCTCATGTCCGTCCCATCGTCCGTGGCAAAGCTAAAGCAGCGGTAGAATTTGGGGCTAAAGTCGCGGTCAGTGTTGGGATTCATTCAACGAAGGTCGCAACTTTCAGCAGGCCGTGGAAGCGTACAAAAAAGCGATATGGGTACTATCCGGAAGCCGTCCTGGCCGACCAAATCTATCGAACTCGGGATAACCGGGCATATTGCAAAACGCATGGTATCCGACTGAGTGGCCCTTCACTTGGGCCGCCGGCAGCCGGAGAAGTTAAACATAGAGAACGCCTAGAACGGCAAGACATGAGAGAACGCAATGCGGTCGAAGGAGGCTTTGGAGTAGGTAAACGCCGTAATGGCCTGGGCCGAATCATGGTAAAGCTGAAAAAGACTGCCGAAAGTGTCATTATGCTAGTTTGTTGTTATGAACCTGGAACACCTGTGAACTTTGGAGTTTAAGCCTCGCCAAGAAGGCATCCAGCACGGGGCGGCTGCGCACCAAACGTTTTTCATAACGTTTCTCCAAAGTAGCGTTCTTCAATTCGCGTTCAATGGCAAAGAGGCGGTTGCAGAACTCTAACCCCTCCTTGGCTACCACGGCTGCCGCGCGTCTTGAATCCGGCAAAGCCTTCAGCGCTTCATCGAGCCAGAGATATGACGTTGTCTCAACAGCCCGGCCCGGTTCATGGAGTACCTGCAAGGTCGTTTCGTCGGCGTGCAGAATGTCCCTTTTCAGCAGGTGCTCATGCATGCGGTCGTAGAGCAGCGTTAACCACTTGTTCGCCCCATGGAGCATCCAGTTGAAGAGGGTCTGACGGGACAATACGATGCCAAGACGGGCAAACTGCTGCTCCTGACGATAAAGGGGCATCCCCTCTACATATTTTTGGTTCATGATGTACGTCATTGCGGAGGGAGACACTAAACTCCCCGGAAGCACGGACGTAGGCATCGGGGTCGTGATAATGGGCGTGGTGATATCGTTGTGTTCACAATGGCGGCAGGCGTAAACGTAGCGCACATGTTTAACCACTTTCATTTAGGCTGGAATAACCTTCAGTTATTGCCGTACCTCGGTGCTCATTTCATGCATTGAACCACCGCAACATGGACAGACCTGCTCTTCGACAGGTGGGCGGTGTTCAATCGTCTCAACCGGCAGATCTTTAAGCATCAATTCACGCTGGCTGTGTTGCTTTTTTTGGCGCGTGTAGGTAATCGTTTCCACGGTAGGTTCCGCTAAGAGAGGCTGTGCTTGTGCCTCTGCTTCATTGAAAATAAGGAGCTGCTTTTGCCCCGGAACTGTCTTCTCGCTGGAAGAGCCAAAACGGTGCTGTTGGCTAAGGCGAATCTGTTCCTCGAACCATTTCACTCGGGCAACCAGTTCAGCGTTTTGCCGTTCGAGCAAAACACAGCGCTGTTCGAGTTCAACACTGCGCTTTTGAAAATGATCTATTGTCATAATCGTATTATTCGGTATCGTATTTATACTTTAATAATTCGACAAATCACTGCTAATGTCCTCTAAAATACGCTAAAAAACGAAAATAATTTCGTCTTATGGTTCTTTATAAGATGGTACGCTCTTTCACTTCAGGGTGTGCCTTATGCTGCTTTAAGGAGAGACCATCGAGCAACCAGCGTAACTCGCGGCGGCTAATCGTTCGGGTTCCAGAACCGGTATCCAGTGACCACTGAAATTTCCCTCGCTCCAGCCGACGATAATGGAGCCAAAAGCCGCTATGCTCCCACTGGAGAATCTTCAGTTTATCGCGTTGCCGATTGCAAAAAACAAAAAGACAAGATGAAAAAGGATCCAGTTCGAATTCTTCCTTCATGAGCACGGCTAAACCGTCAATCGACTTGCGTAAATCAGTAGCGCCGCAGGCGAGATAAACCCGATCGATGCCGACTTCGTTTAGCATAACGCGACCAGTATATGGACTACTTCAGAGAATAGCGTCGAATCAAAGCCGGGTTTCACCTCGATGCTGGCCTTGCCCACTTTGACCAGCATCGGACTATCTTCATGCGTGGGCGCTTGCTCACCAACTTCGACCGGTAACCATTTGGTTGAGTTGACAGGGGAAGCATTGTCCTTGGTCCTATACTTCCGGAGCCAATACCATAACTGCCGGGGCGTCACATCATGGGCTGCGCACCACGCTTTAGCACTCTGGCCGCCGGTCCGATAATTGGAGATAAGGCTTTCCCATTCTTTTTGCCGTTCGGTTTTAATCATAAAGAAAATCCTCCTCATTTCGTTTTCTTCTGAGGAAAATTATCCTATAGACCGGGGGATGATGCTAGGTGTATACGTTTTGACGCTTACAAATAGCTTAAATACTTGATATCGGCAATTCCCGTTCGAATGTCAGAATACCGGGTCTTGATGGAATGGAGGGGGTAAAATGGAGAAATTCCAACAAGCCTTAAAAGAACAGCAGGTTGTCGTAACTCTTGATGAAGTCGAGAGGCAGCAATTTAAGAGAGCGGCAAGCTGTTTGAAATTAAAGGCTGGGGAAATAATTTTTCGGGAAGATGAGAACCCTTCATTCGTCTGTCTCATTGAGAGCGGGCATGTGAAAATTTGCAGAAGCTCCCCGTTCGGAGATCTTGTGACTGTGGGGGTTCGGGGAACGGGAGATCTTATTGGGGTAGCCGAAGTTCTTTGCGAAACCCAGAGATGCTGTTTTGCCGAGACGTTGGAGAACAGTGAATTTTGGAGACTCGATGGGAAAGCGTTCAGGGCTATGCTCTATACTGCACCGATGTTGGCAGTCGAAGTGGCAACTGCTTTGGGCACACGCCTGAGGGAAGCGGAGACAACCATATTGAACTTGGTCACTTTGGAAGTTGACCGCCGCTTGGCAAGACTACTGTTGAGTCTGGCTGATAAAGGTGTTACAACCGGTCAAAAAGGGTTAAGGATAGATATCCGATTAAAGCAACAAGAAATTGCTATGATGATCGGCACTTGCCGTCAAACTGTTACCACAACATTGCAACGTTTAAAGAAAGAAGGCCTTATCTACACGGGCAAAGAACGGATTGAAATTATCGATATGGATGGCTTAAAGAGTTTTGCGGGTTTGTAATAAAAGCTATGAAATTAAGAACAATGAGAGGTAAGGTTTCATAGGCAGTCACTGAGCAGACATACAATCGCGTGGAACTCTGGAGAAAAGTGACGATGTAGTAAACAATAAAAATAGAGAGGGATAATTAAGAAGGCCAATACTAGCCTTCTTAATTTATTTAGAGCAAATAAATATCCTCAATTCTGATCAACTTTTCGTTTATTATTGAACTATGAATGGAAATAACGATTCAGGGACGACTCCTCACTGAAAAAGATATGGATTGGATTCGAAAATTGATCGAGAGTAACCCGCAGTGGCATCGGGCCTGATTGTCCCAGGAAATTTGTGGGGTTTGGAACTGGGGCGCGGCCAATTGCCAATTGAAAGATATGGTTTGCCGGAGCATGCTACTTAAGTTAGAACGCCGTGGTTACCTGCACCTGCCTGAACGAAGAAGTGCCGCCGACGGTAATACGTTTAAGTGCCACAAAGCAGTAGTAGAACATGTTACTACAATGTCATCTACGGATTTTTACCCCGCTTGCCATTGAGGTCGTTCAGAGTTCTCAAACGTTAAGGTTGTTCAATCATTTGCCGGCGGAGTACCATTACCTCGGGATTCAGCGGTATCGTCGGTGAGAACATGAAATGTATTGTCTTCGGCCGGTATCGTCGCCCGCTGGCCTGTTTGCTTTTTGGTTCAGCCGCTTGGAAGGTGGCTTGTCGTGATCAAGCGATTGGTTGGGATACCCCCACGCGTCCGGAAGATGAAGGTTCAACAGAAAATATCCGTCACGTTTCGCAGCAAGCAAGGAGCCGAAACCTTTTACCGTATACGAGGGATGATTTCTACCTTGAAGAAACAATCACTTTCTGTCATTGAGGGAATTCAAGCAGCATTCGAAGGTAAATCTATCCTTCCTCCATCATGCTCATAGATGAAACCTTCATAAACTCGGGGTGCTTTGTACCCTTGTTTTGTGTTGACTGTTTCAGGTATCTGAATAGTTTCAACTTTTTTACAAACAACAGGTTAATGTCTTGTATACGACTTACGTGAATGTGAACACATGGTATAATCCTCCTGTAAATGACGGTTGACTAGCTAAAGTTAAGGAACCATTGTTATAACACTAAGAAGGCAAGGAGGAATTGTTATGGTGGATTCTGCTCCGGAAAATCTTCATAAGATTGAAGAGGTAGTATTAGAAACCGATATCCTTATCATTGGCGGAGGAAATGCCGGATGCTTTGCAGCCATTGAGGCCAAAAAGATCAATTCTGACCTCAAAGTGACCATCATGGAGAAAGCTCATATTGACCGGAGCGGTTGTTTGGCCGGAGGGATGGATGCGATTAACACCTATATCCCGGAAGGCAAGACTCCGGAAGATCTAGTCCGTTGGAGCCGGGCTCAAGCGGGTGGCATTTTAAGGGAGGACCTCGCTCTGCGGATTGCCGAATTGCTTAATACACCCATTGAAGAATGGGAAAGCTGGGGTTTACCGATCAAGAAGAACGAGGACGGGAGCTATAAGTTCCGGGGCCAGTGGGACATTGCCATTCAGGGTTCGGAAATGAAGCCGATACTGGCTGAAAAGACAAGAGAGATGGGCGTGGAAGTAATCAATAGAGTCGTTGCCACCAATTTTCTGTATGACGGTGAGAGAATCGCGGGTGCAATGGGGTTTGGGGTTAGGGACGGAAAATTCTATGTTATCAAAGCCAAGGCGACCATTATGGCTGCCGGGGGCGCGGGTGGCATCTATAAACCCTATACGAATGACGGGAACGATTGTCATCATCAGCTTTGGTACTGCCCGTTTGACGTCGGAACCGGTTACGCCCTAGGTATCCGCCGGGGAGCAGAAATGACTACCTTTGAAATGCGCTGGGCTGCTGTGCGGACTAAGGATTTCAACGGACCCATCGATACAATTTCGATTTGTTACAAAACCCCTATGATCAACGCTAAAGGCGAGAAAATTTTAGCAGAACGGTATCAGGAGCAAGGGGGGGACAAAGCACCTCGGTATATCAGGGCGAGCGCCCCTATGGAAGAGGTACTCGCAGGAAGAGGCCCGGTATACGTAGATACCCGGCATATGACCCCGGCCCAAATCAAAGAGATGAAAACCGATTATCTCAATGAAAGACCTTCTTTCGTACTCTTTTTGGCGGCCAACGCTCAGGACATTAGCCAAGAACCCATAGAGGTGTACGGAAGCGACCCTTACATTGTCGGAGGGCATACAGCAAGCGGTTATTGGATCGATACGGATTGGCAGACAACGCTTCCCGGTTTGTTTGCCTGCGGAGATGTTGCAGGCGGAGTTCCCAATAAGTTTGTAGGCGGATGTTGCGCTGAAGGAATGTTGTCGGCCCGGGGGGCTGTTCAGTATATTTCAAAGGCCGTAGAACCGGCTGGCGACTTCTCTGCCCAGATTGACATGGAGAAAAGCCGTGTTTTTGCGCCCTTGGTTGCCGATGAAGACGGGATTGCCCCCCGGCTGATGGAAGAGAAAATGCAGCGGATTATGGATGAATATGCCGGCGGAGTTCAGCAGTTTTACCGGATGAACGAGGAACGGCTGGACAAGGCTCTTCGCCACATCAAAATGATGAAGGATCAACTGCGTTATCTTTACGCCAAGGATTTGCATGAATTGATGTTGGCACATGAAGTCATTGACCGCCTGGATGTGGCAGAAGTCTTGATCCAGCACCTCAAATTCCGGCGGGAGACCCGTTGGCCAGGGTGGCAGACAAGGATGGATTACCCCGAAGTCGATCCGGCTTTGGATGGATTCGTAAATTCCAGAGTAAACCTGGAAACAGGGGAAGTGGAAATGTACTTGAAGCCCTATGTACAGATTGTGGCAGGGCACCGTATGAAACCTACATTATAATATCGCTAAATAACATTGGCAAGCCACTTTCAGTTGCCGGCCATTTTGGACGGAAATGGTCGGGAGAAGATTAAAGTAAAGGAGAGACATAGTATGCCGCCTAAAGTATTGTTGAACAAATGCGACGGATGCAGAGCAGAGCATGAACCTCTGTGTGAGCAGGTTTGTCCCGGAAATCTTATGACTTTGGGTGAAAACGGAAAAGCCTTATGCCGTGACCTGCGGGATTGCTGGGATTGTATGTCTTGTACCAAAGTATGCCCGCAGGGTGCGATTGAGACGCGGATGCCCTATCAGATAGGGTATCATCCGGCCAAGCTGATTCCGATGATGGGTACGAACCGGATCACTTGGACTTGTGTTGATATTAACGGCAAGGTGGAGCGCTTTGTAGTAAAAAACCGTAATAGCGAGGATGAGGATTAGTTTGGACAATCCATTCCGCGGACCGTTGGGTTGCCGTAAAGATAGGGGGTTGTGGGGTGGCAGATGTGATTGAAGTTCTGCTCTGCCGTTGCCAAGGCAGCGGCAGAGCAGAACTGGATTGGGAGCGTCTGAGCAAAAATCTGGAGAAAAACAAGCGTATTGCTAAGGTTTACGCCGTAGAGCGCCTCTGCCTGCCTGAGGGGAGAGAGAAAGCGTTAAGCTTGCTGCAAGGCGGAGAACAAAAAACCGTAGTGCTGGCAGCATGTTTGGAAGATAACATCCCCCGCCTCTTGGCAAATGCTTTATTGCATAAAGAGCATCATGTTTCTGCTTTTCAAGTAGACCACCATACCGCCCCGGTGGCACCAACAGAAGATGAAAAAGGCTCCCGAAGTCTTGCGGAAGCCAGCAAGCATACATTCACTCAAACATCAAACATCGAATATCGAACATCGATTAGGGTAGCCGGCATAAGGGATATGGTTTTATGGTCTTATCCTGGCTCCCGTCCCACCGAGGCAGCCGCCGACATCGTGAAGATGGTTGTCAATCGTGCCCGGCAAAGCGCTCCTTCCCCGGTGCATAGCGCACATTGCGCCACAATCAACCGGCTGCGTTGTGACCAGTGCAAACGGTGTCTGGAAGAATGTCCTGTAAAAGCTTACAGCTTGGATCAGGAAGGATATCCGCAGGCAAATCCCGACATTTGCAGGATGTGCGGTATTTGTGTAGGAAGCTGCCCGCTCCAGGTCATTTCGCTGCCCAATTTCAAGCTTGATGACCTGAGTCGCGAGATCGTATCGATGAAAGGCGATGGTAGTGAAGCGCCAACGGTGGTGGCCTTTGCCTGTGAGTCGCTTACTTACCCCGCTTTGCAAAGCAAGATCAGCGAAGGATTTCTTTTGCCGGCCAATTTGCGGGTGGTTAAGGTTCCCTGCCTGGGAGCGGTTAACAGTGCACTTATAACAGATGCTCTCTCCTCCGGCATAGACGGCGTCATGCTTTTGGGATGTCAATATGGCCCGTGCAAGGAAAGGCGGGGAGATCAGGCGGTAGCTCAACGCTTGCAAAATCTCAAAGAGACATTGCAACGGATGATGTTTGAAACGGAGAGAGTAGCCTATGTAGGCTGGCCTGAAGCCGTAAGCACAGGCATGCTCGTGGATGAAAGCAAATGCAATGGATGCCTTATTTGCCAGAATGTTTGCCAGTTTAACGCAGTAACGGTGTTGGAAAGAGACTGCTGCGGAACCTTAAAATGGATTTCAGCCAGAGATCCTTTGGCATGCCGGGGCTGCGGATTGTGTTCTGTGGCGTGCCCCTCAGGAGCATGCCAGCTGCAGGATGGCGGGGATGTCAGTATGGTGCAGGCATTGGACAACGTGTGTACGGGGACGGCTAAGACCAGCCGGCGAGATTTCGTCGTCCTCTGTGCCTGTGAAGGGAGATTAGAGAGGGAACTGGACTATCCCCTGCTGAAAGAGCGCCTGCGGGAGCAGGACATCCGTACGGTGATAGTGGCTGACAGGCTCTGTACTGCGGCAGGTTGGCGAGAGCTAAAGGAAAAGTTGGGAGAAAAAGACTCCGGGTGCAGTGTGATTGGGGCTTGCCGCGCGTTCAACGGAAGGATGAAAAAATTTCAAAAGGATGTCCGGGTTGATGGCGTTGTTTGGAGACACTTGGATTTGTGGAACTATTGCGGAGACAAGAGGATTGACCCAACCGGGAAAGCGAAGGCTGCAATCAATGAAGCGCTCGCTGTGCTGGGATTTTGCCAAGGGATCGAACGGACTGAGGTTGAAGTGCAGGACAAACGAATGGAAACAATGTCGAAGACCATCGCTGAAATTCTGTCCGACTATGAGCATATGCTGCAGGAATTGGGCCCCAATCCGTTTAGAGAAGAGTAAAGGGGGGGACAGAAATGCCGGATGTCTTAGAGACTGTCTCCGAACAATGGGAACCGCTCATTGTCGGTTTTGCCTGTAGGCATTGTAGGGATGACCGTCCGGCGGGGGCCGCAAAAGTCCGTTTAATCACATTGCCTTGTTTGGGAAGAGCGAATCCACAACTCGTGGTTAGGGCGCTGCAAAAGGGAGCGGACGGGCTTTTTCTGGCTGGCGGCGAATGTCGTGGCTGCCCCTGGGCGCAAGGGATTTCTTCCACCTTAAATCGCTTGGTGCTGATGCGCAGGCTTCTGGAATTTTTGGGATTGGAGACGGAAAGGTTTCAGGTTTGGCTGGTTGGGGCTGGCCTGAATCAAGGACAAACTGAGTCACTGGCGGGCAGAATCAATGCGATGGAGAAAACGGTACGAGCCTTGGGGCCCAACAAGAAATTGAGGGATGAATGATGAAACAGCTGATTGCGCAAATGCAGGAAATAGCACGGGAGTTATTGGAGACAGGTATCGTACAAACCGTAATTGGTTGGGAAAAAGGCAGCCGCTGGTATCTCAGTCCACCGGTGTTTGTGAGGAAACCGGAAGATGCAGGCAGGCTATGGTATGACCAATTTGCTGTGCCCAATCTCAGCGGGTACCTTCTGGACTACCGTAATAAAAATGAAAAGGTGGCTGTTTTTGTCAAAGGGTGCGACAGCCGCAGCGTAGTCAGGCTGATTCAGGACAATCAGGTTCGAAAGGAAAACATTGTGGCAATAGGGGTTCCTTGCGCAGGAATGCGTGATCAATCAGCCGTAAACGATGAGAAAGAGCCTCATGAATTACCGTTGCTCTCCAAATGTTTGCAATGCCGTTATCCCAATCCGGTATATGCCGACAGGACCGTCGGAGAAGCGGTAGTCGACAAGTCCTTGAACGTTCCGGACGATTTGGACGCAGGGACAGGGCTGATGGGTGGAGATCTGACCGGAGACGGAAGTTACGTCAGTTCAGGCATTGTGGAACGATTAGAAGGTTTGAGTTCTGACGACCGGTATGATTTTTGGCAGAAAGCTTTTTCCAAATGCCTTCGTTGCTATGCGTGTCGCAATGTTTGTCCTGCCTGTTCCTGCCGGGAATGTATTATGGATTCGGAACATTCCCTGTGGGTGGGAAAAGGCTCGTCTCCAACCGAAAATATGTTTAATGCTTTGATCCGGGCCTATCATGTCGCCGGGCGGTGCACAACGTGCGGAGAATGTGAACGTGTTTGTCCTGTGGGGATCCCGCTTATGGCTCTCAATCAGTTTCTGGGTCAAGAAGTAAACAAACTGCTGGAGGCCTATGATGCCGGAATTGATGAAACGCTTAAACCGCCTTTAGAAATGTACGGATGGCCGGATTTCGACGGGTTGTTCCGGTGTGCGAAGGGGGTGAGGGCATGATGTTCTTGGAGAAGGGCGATTTGCATTTTGTCTTAGATGTTCTCGCCGGATTGGGAAAACTATATGTTCCGGCCGAAAGCAACGGGATCACCCGATTTGTTCCTTACGGCGGGGAAAAAACGCAAGTTTGGCTCCAAACGAATACGGCGATCAGCCCGAAAGAAATATTGTTTCCAGCGACAGAGACACTTTATCGTTATGAAACCGGGCGTGGTAAGGAGACGGTTAAGCCTGTGGCTGACCATCATGCTCCGTTGATCCTTTTTGGGATCCGTTCATGCGATTTACAAGCCATCACTTGTCTGGACGATGTGTTTCTGGACGGAGAGTTCGTTGATGAACTCTATAGAGAGCGGAGGGAAACGGCAACGATTATCGCCTTGAGTTGCGCCAAAGCGGGTCCTCATTGCTTTTGCCAGTCCATGGGACTTGATCCTCTGGCTCATCGCCAGTCAGATCTGCAGATGTATGATTATGATCAATATTATGGTTTAGAGGCCAATTCGGACAGAGGGCGACTGTTGCTGGAAACATTGGAGAAGCATGATCTTCTCTCGGTTTCCGGCCGGGAAAACCCAGTTCCTGCCCTGGAATTTGCGTTAGAGGTAGAGACTGAAGGGATTACCGAAAAATTGACGGGAATGTTTGAGCATCCTTTGTGGGAGGAAGTGGCGAGCAAGTGCCTGAACTGCGGAATTTGCACTTATCTCTGCCCCGCCTGTCATTGTTTCGATATCTCCGAAAAGCTGGACAACGCCCACTGCGGGAGTAAGATCCGCTGTTGGGACAGTTGCATGTTTTCTGGCTATACGCGCATGGCCGGAGGGCATAATCCCCGGCCGGGGAAAAGGGAAAGAGTCCGTGAGCGGTTTATGCATAAACTCTGCTATTTTCCTCAGCGTTACGGAAAGTATTTGTGTACAGGCTGTGGCCGTTGCCTCGCCAAATGCCCGGTCGGTCTGGAGATTACCAAGATCATGGAATTGGTAAAAGAGGTGGAAAATGATGCCTGAAGTTGCTGCCTTTTCAGGACAGCGTTTAGCTGGAGTTGATGATGTGCGGCGTATCAATCCTCTTGTTCCCGTCCAGGCCCAAATCACTCGTGCTATAACAGAAACGCATGATACAAAAACGCTGTATGTTGTTGGGTTGGATGGCAAGGTTCCCTTTTCTTTGAATCCTGGTCAAGTGGCTATGCTTTCCTTGCTAGGTGTGGGTGAAGGGATGTTTTCCGGGGTCGATGCGGGTGATCACTTGGAGTTTTCCATCAAGAAAGTGGGAGCGCTGACCGGTGCTTTGCATGAAGTGGAGCCTGGGCAGATAGTGGGTTTACGTGGTCCTTACGGCAACGGTTTTCCCCTGGAATTTTGCCGGGGCAAAAATCTTCTCTTTGTTGCAGGGGGAATCGGACTAGCCCCGCTTCGGTCTTTGGTCCGCTTTTGTATCAAGCACCGGAGTGATTTCGGCGGAATACACCTGGTTTATGGTGCCAGGACACCGGGGGATTTGGCCTTTAAAGGGGAAATTGCCGGAGAATGGGTAGCGGTTGAGGATTTTGCGATCTCCCTTACGGTGGATCAAGGAGATCGGGATTGGCAACATCACGTCGGTTTCGTGCCCAATCTTTTGCGGGAACTGAAGCCTGCACCGGACAACACTGTCTGCCTTGTCTGTGGCCCGCCTGCGATGATCAAGAATAGCATCGTTGTTTTGGAAGAGCTGGGTTTTGCGGCTGAAGAAGTTTTAACCACATTGGAGATGAGGATGAAGTGTGGCATCGGACAATGCGGACGGTGCAATATTGGCTCATGTTATGTGTGTCTGGACGGACCTGTATTTAGACTAGCGGATTTAAAGAGGTATTCTTCTGAGTATTGAATGATGAAAGCTGGAGGTGCTTTATTATGTCTATTCCTCAAAGAAAAAATGATGAAGCGGGAAAAAGACTATGGTTTACTAACAACGCATTTGAAGCTGGATTGAGTCCGCGTACGTCAATTATTGGGTTTATTTTAGCCTGGTTCATCTTCTTTGGGATCTTTCAGTTTGTGCCTATATCCAAAGCATTTAGTCCTGCAGCCAGGGCTGTATTAGCAACGACTGGCTGGGTTATAGTCATTTGGATTACTGATGGCTTGCCCAAAAGTATTTCTGGTCTGATGATTCCTGTGTTGCTCGTATTGACCGGGTCCCTTCCTAAACCTGCTGACGCTTTTAACGGATTTACGAGCAATGAGGCGTTCCTCTGTCTGGGTGCCTTCATCTTGGCAGCTGTAATGCAAGTGACAGGGGTGGATAAGCGAATTGCCCTAACCATTCTCTCTAAAGTAAAACCTAAGATACCGAATCTATTGTCGGGTATTTTCGTAGCCCATGTTATCAGTGCACTCTTGGTACCGGCCACTGTTGCCAGAGCCGGTATGTATCTACCAATTGTTCAAGGTGTCAATAGGCTTCTGGGAGACACTCCTGAGGAAAAGAGAGCCCGTAAAGCTCTGGCTATGGCCGGAATAGGTTTTGGCGCGGTTTACGCTGCTCCCGTTTTTATGACAGGGCATATGCCTAACGTTATTATGACCAATATATTAAACTCAAAGGCACATGCGGGTATTACCTGGGGAGGTTGGCTATGGATTCATTGGCCAATGTTGGGAATGTTTCCCATGATGTGGTGGTGGATAGTTAGAAGTTTTAAATTAAAAAATGTAGATGTGAGCGGGGGTACGCAAAAGATTAAGGAAGAACATCAGAAACTTGGACCGGTTTCAGCAACTGAATGGACCGTCTTGGCCTGTTTTTTGATCGCAGTCGTTTTATGGGCAACAGGAAGCTTCCACAAAATTAACACAGGTATCGTCACTTTGCTTGCTGTTGGGATTGTTTTCATTCCTGGTCTATTGCCTCTAAATTGGAAAAACGTTCAGCAAAAAACCATTTGGGGAACATGGTTCCTTTTAGCGGGTGCTTTGAGCTTGGTTACGGCGTTTGACAAAACAGGACTTGATAAATTTCTTGCTACTCAAATGGTTAATTTAGTTCCGGCTTGGGGTTGGTTCGGTATACTGATTTTTATCATGGTAATGGTTCAAGTTTTACGTTTAGGGATCATTAGTAACGTGGGTGCTGTTACGTTGATGGCTCCGATCGTATTTGCGATGGCCCCTCTCTTAAAGATGAATTCGGTTGCCTTTACGCTGGCTATTTTGAATCTGGATACCTATGCAATGATCCTCCCCATGGAAGTCACAGCTTGTCTCGTGGCTTATGGGTCAGAGGAATTCTCATTTAAAGAATTTATGAAAACCGGAACACCGTTAACCTTATTAGCCATCCTTTATATTAGCATTGTTATGGTTCCTTGGTGGGCCTTAATAGGATATCCTATTTGGAAGCCATTTTAAAGAAAATGGTCCTTATCAAGACCTGAGTTGCCAAGTTCAAGAAAGCATTCATGCATTGACCCCATTTCGCTAAATTTTACGCTTCGTTCAGGGTAAGGAGTCATACCTGCCACACCCATAATACCATACATAGGACCATTGTGTGTGGGATTTGCATCATGTTATAATAAGGCACACGGATTATCCAAAGGAGCGTGACTCACCTATCACTAGACATCCTAAGTCAGAAGCAGGAGATCAGCCCGATCAAAACAGCAAACCCAAAACCAAGCCCACTGTCGACGATTTGCGCCGGTTAGTCGGTTATTTAATGTTGACTTTTACGTCGATATTTATCTTTTTACCTTTTATCTGGATAGGTAATTTATTGATTCCACACCCGGAATTTTATACAAGATGGTTGATATGCTCTCTGATCATTCTCGTTGTGAATATAATCTTCTATTTTTGGCGATATCCGCGAAATTGGTTTTACAACCTTTTGCTTTTAGGTTTTATCAATATTATTTTAGCCATCTATGAATATTTTTGGCTCATGAATGGGTAACATTAGGTATGATTTACCGGGTATGTTTTTGTCGTCTTAGAAGATAATAAAGTTAAAGTTTGAAAGTTAAAAAGAAGTCGGCGGCAGCGATGTAGGCCTGCCGCAAGGCTAAGATTTGAGGAGGTGGCAAGTATGGCTGCAGAGGGAAAACCAACGGTCCAACTGACCCCCGAATTAGAAACTTTCAAATATGAAGTGGCTCAAGAAATCGGGATTGCGAACCGCAAGCACAAGCGCTTTCCCAACACCACGAAGTAAATATCTCCGGATGAATAAAAGGAGCGGGCTGTAGCCTGCTCCTTTTATTGGTTCACTGAATGTAGCGTGCGTAATCAGAGTGGTCAATTCCTGGGTGTAAGCTCATCCCTAAAGCACCGGCGATGATTTTGGCGGTACTTTCGATTAAGCCGTCGATTTCTTTTGGGGTCACCATAAGGTTGCCGTTGTAAGGTGAGAGGACTTTTTCCATGACCCCTTGCATGAAGGAAGGGTTTAACCCTTTATAGATCTTGTAAAGCGTCGGGCTAGTTTTGAGTTCGTCAAGTAGGACATCGAGGCAGTTTCCGGCGATGACGGCGGCGTTGACGACCGTAGGAAGCCCGATGGCTAGGACTTTACAGCCGATGGATTCTTCGTTAATCCCGGTACGGTTATTGCCAACGCCTGAGCCAGGGTGAATTCCGGTATCTGCAAGTTGAATACTTGTCCCAATCCGATCGAGAGAACCGGCTGCGAGGGCATCAATGGCGATTACGAGATTGGGTTTGACGTGTTCGACGATGCCACGGATGATTTCAGCGGTTTCGATACCGGTTAACCCTAACACGCCGGGGGCGATGGCACTGACTTTACGGAGCTTCCCTTTTAATTCATCGGGAGAATAATTAAAGAGATGTCGAGTCACGAGGCTTTTACTGATCACTTGCGGTCCTAAAGCATCTGGGGTGGCGTTCCAGTTGCCGAGGCCTACCAGGAGGACACTGGCATCCTCATTAACTTCCATGAGTTCAATGATTTTCTTAGCTAGGGTTTGAGTGATCTCGTGATGGATATCATAGTCGTTTTTGCGAATATCAGGGGCATCGATCGTGACATAGCGGCCTTTGGGTTTGCCCATCTCTTTGACCCCTTCATCCGTTTCGATTGTAATGGTGGTCACGGTGGAGTGGTCATAAATCTCTTCGTCCATGCGGACACCGGGCACTTCTGCCCCCGTTTCGCCGCGCAGAATTTCATGGGCTTCGACCGCTAAGTCCAGATTGACATTAAGGTGACGGTAAAGTTCGGATCGTTTCATTACCCTAGCCTCCTTCTAAGATGCGGGAATCTTCATTAAAAAAGCCACTGGCCCTTAGACCAGTGACCAGAGAGGAGAACGAAAGGAAGAAGTTGGGGGGGAGTTTACTTGTGAATCGTTTACTTTGGCTTAGTATAAGCACTTTTTTAGTATTTATGCTGCGAATTTGGAAAGAGGCCTATGCTTTGTGGTATACTAAAAATAGGCTACGTACAACCTGGACTGTGAAGGAGAGTGTCATGCGGATTATTGCGGGCGAGATGAAGGGGCGGCGACTCAAGGCCGTACCTGGAAGGACGACCCGCCCCACAGCGGACAAGGTTAAAGGGGCAATCTTTAATGTACTGCAGGACAGGCTTATGGAAGCCGTGGTTCTGGATCTCTTTGCCGGGACAGGGAATTTAGCGTTGGAAGCCTTGTCGCGCGGGGCGGGACAGGTGGTGCTTGTGGAAAAAGACGCATTGGCGCAGCAGATCATTGAGGAGAATCTGCGCCTAAGTCAGGCGAATGAGAGGGCGCATTTGTACCACATGGATGCGTTCACATATCTTGCCCACGAGCAGGCGGTAAACTATGATATCATTTTTCTCGACCCTCCCTATCACCAAGGATTGGTTGAGAGGGCCCTTAATGCCTTAGCCAGCCCTTGCTGCCTTGCCCAGCGAGGGGTTATAGTGGCGGAAACCGCGCGAGATGAGGATCTGGTAGCACCGGATTGTTTTGAAGTACGCAAAACGGGAGAATATGGCGATACGAGGATTTGGTATCTGCAACTCACAAATTGATAAAAGATAGTAACTACTCAGGAGTCAGGAGTCAGTTTGAGAGAACAATTTATCCTCACCAGGATAAGAATAGTTGCCAAATCATAGATTTGGACAATTCTTTATCCTCTGGGAGTATTCAGAACTCTGAATTCTGAATACCTGAATAGTAACAAAAGATATATGCTATTGATAGTGGCAGAAAAGCCGATATATTTTAAGATAGTAAGGAGAGGATGGATTTGGAAAAGGATGTTCTAGCTCTTTTGGATGAATTGGAGGAAATCGTGGATCGGGGGACAAAAATCCCGATGACCGGAAAAGTGTTAGTGGATGATACGGTGATCTTTGAGATTCTGGATAAAATCCGGGCTGGCTTACCTGAAGAAATTCAGGACGCGAAATGGGTGTTGAACGAACGCCAGCGAATTTTAAATGAGGCACAGGCCGAAGCCCAGAAGATTGTGGAGCGGGGCAAAACGTATGCTGAGAAAATGGCCGAAGAGAACGAAGTGGCTAAGCAGGCTCAGGCTTATGCGGAGGATATCGTTCGTCAGGCCCAGGGCTTTGCCCGCGAGGTGAAAGCCGGGGCAGCTCAGTACGCAGATGAACTGTTTCAACATGTGGATACCAGACTGCAGGAGACCCTCCAGTCCCTGCGGCGTAACCGGGATGAGTTAAAGTCTGTGGCTAAGGAAAGCAAGGAAAAGCCAGCGGAGAAAAAAGGTGAATAGAGGCATCAGGGGCGGATTAACAGCAGGAGGTTAGTCCGCCTCGCTAATTTTAGAAGTCAGAAGTCAGAAGTCGGCGGGTGCCGCTGACCATCCCTGCCTCAGAGTATTCGAGCCTCGGACATCGGACACCAGACAATGGACAACGATTTAGCGTCTTCGGAACGCTAGGACTTTCCCTACCACAAGGAGTAGGAGGAAGGTGGAGATGGTTCCAATAAACATCCAGGTGCTGAGGTGGAGGGTGTTGAGCCAGAGTTCGGGAGTGGTCGCTGGGCCGGGGTTGAAACCGGTCGGAATGGGGGACTGGCTAAAGGTGGGGATATGGGCGAAGCGGAGCATAAGTTCGCTTAGACCCAGGGAGAGAAAGGCGTGGATGACACGGCCAAGGATGTAGGGAGAGATGCGGAGGTCGGTTTCGGCGGTAAATCCGGCAATCTGGGCAAAGACGGAAAAGCCGCCCCAGCCCATGACAAAAGCGAGGCCAGCGATTTGGGCATTGAGGTTGGAGGAGGCTGCGACTACGCCTTGACAGCCCAAGGTCATTTCCAACAAGCCATCGAGGAGGGCTTTCAGGTTCGCAAGCGGGAGAAACGCTCCGAGGATGAGATGCAGAGCGTTTGCGAGTACGGCGGTGATGTGCCACAGGGTCAAAACCCGCAAAGCCACGGAAAAGAAGACGATGTAGCCACCGACTGTGATCACGGTGGTGACGCTCTGGCGGATGGCCTGCCCGAAAATGAGTCCGAAGGGTCGCCCGTCTTTGGCCTGAGCAGAGAGCAGCGCTCGCCAGGCTTTTCTTAGGGGAGTTTGTGGTTTTTCGCGAACGGTGAGGTTTGAGCCATAAAATCGAAAGAGGATTCCTACCAGCAGGTTGGCGAGATAGACTGAGAGGGCGAGGAGAATGCCAAGTTCGGGCTTGCCGAGAAGGCCGGAAGCGACCGCACCAAAGATAAAGCCGGGGCTGGGGTTGTTGGTAAAGGTGAGCAGGCGTTCCCCTTCCTCTTGGGTAATTTCTTGGTCTTGGCGGAGGCGGGCCGTGAGGACTGCCCCCATGGGGAATCCTGAAGTGTAACCCATCGCGACCACAAAGGCGGCTTTCCCCGGAAGGTGAAAGAGGGGGCGCATGAGGGGTTCAAGCAGAACTCCGAGGAAGTGGACAAAGCCCGCTCCCATAAGCAGTTCGGACAAGATAAAAAAGGGGAGAAGGGCGGGCAGGACGAACTTCCACCAAAGGGACACCCCGGCCGAAGCGGAAGTCAGGACCTCTTGAGGGTAAATGAACATGGCCAAGGCCAAGAGGGCTATGAGGAGTGGGTGTAGGCTCTGGCGCAGGGAATTTGGAAGCGTTTGCCGCATTTGACCACCATCCTAGTTTAGGAGTCAGGAGTTAGGAGTCAGGAGTCAGGAGTTAGGAGTTAGGAGTCAGGAGTCAGGAGTTAGAAGTTAGAAGTTAGAAGTTAGAGGTCGGAAGTCAGATTCTCAGCATTATGCTTTGACACCGGAGCACCGTCCCCATGTCTGTCTTGGGAGGAATACTCCGATTAATAAAAGTATATGGATCATGGTAGGGGTTCTAGAAGGTATTCTGGAGCGTTCGGACTAAAGGCGTCGCTAAGCATGAATCGCAATGGAGGGGAGGGAAACGATGGGCGAGAAGAAGGGTTTGGTGTTGGGAGCAGGGGGCGCGCGGGGCATGGCGCATCTGGGGGTTTTGCAGGTGCTGAAAGAGGAAAATTTGAAGCCGGATCTCGTGGTGGGGTGCAGCGCGGGGGCCATCTTTGGAGCGCTTTGGGCCGTTGGTCTCGATCTGTACCGGGCGGAGCGGCTCCTTGTTTACCCTGGCTTCACTAAACGCTTATTTGATGTGTCCATGCCTAAAGACGGGCTTTTTAAAGGAGACAAGGTGTTAGATGTGATGCGCCTGCTCACCAAAGACGCCACGTTTGAGAATTTGGACATCCCTCTCGCGATCGTAGCGACGGACTTAATGACGGGTGAGCTGGTGGTTTTCCGTGAGGGGAGTGTGGCTCAGGCTGTCCGAGCCAGCATTTCCATACCGGGAGTGTTTAAACCGTATCGCTATCAGGAACGTCTATTAGTGGACGGTGCTGTTAAAAATCGCCTCCCGGTGCATGTTGCCAGGGCAATGGGAGCAGATAAGATCCTCGCTATTGATGTGAAACGCGGCTTGAATAATAAAATCAACTCAGCCATGGATGTCCTTTTACAGTCCATTGAAATTCTCCAGGAGGAAGTCTTTTTCCACAATTCACTGGATGCGGATCTACTGATTCAACCGGATGTTGGGCATATCGGAAGCCTACAGTTTGATACAGCGGCCGAGACGATTCGAATCGGGCGCGAGACCGCTATGGCACAATGTTCTGAAATCAAGAGATTGATGGAGTAAACTCTTGAAAATCAAAGGAAAACTGTGGTACACTGAGCCAGGGAACATTAGATGGGAGCTGAAAAAGTGTACATTCTGGTTATTAATTGTGGAAGTTCATCGCTCAAGTACCAACTGCTGGACATGGATACCCGCAATCCTCTGGCTAAAGGATTGGTTGAACGCATCGGTCTTCCTGGCGCAATCCTCACGCATCGGGCGGCGAATAAAGAAAAGGAAGTTATGACGGCGGAAATCCCGAATCATACCGTAGGGATCCAACTGGTTCTGGATGCCCTGGTTCATCCGGAATACGGAGTGCTGCGAAACCTAGGCCAAATCGGGGCGGTTGGACACCGGGTTGTCCATGGCGGGGAACGCTTTGCCCAATCAGTTGTTGTTACGGATGATGTAATGGAGGCATTGGAAGAGTGTATTGAACTGGCCCCGCTACACAATCCCCCGAACATTGCTGGGATTAAAGCCTGCCAAACCCTCATGCCCGAGGTACCTCAGGTGGCTGTATTTGATACGGCTTTTCACCAAACCATTCCCCCATATGCCTATCTCTACGGCCTTCCTTATGAGATGTATGAAAAATATAAGATTCGCAAGTACGGGTTTCACGGAACATCGCATAAATATGTCAGCCAGCGGGCGGCCATCCTCATGCAGAAACCCATCGAAGAATTGAAGCTCATTAGTTGCCACCTGGGGAATGGCTCTTCGATTACCGCTATCCGTAGCGGCAAGTCGATTGAAACCTCCATGGGTTTTACCCCGTTGGAAGGCTTGATGATGGGGACACGCTCTGGGGATCTTGATCCGGCGATTGTATCCTATATCATGCGCAAGGAAAACATGAACTCAGAGCAAATCAATGATTTTCTCAATAAGAAGAGTGGAGTGCTTGGAGTTTCCGGTGTGAGCAGCGATTTCCGCGATATCGAAGCAGCAGCCGCACAGAATAACATGCGCGCGCAGTTAGCGTTGAAGATTTTTGCCCATGATGTAAAAAAATATATTGGCGCCTATGCGGCGGTGTTGGATGGAGTGGATGCGGTTATCTTCACGGCAGGCCTTGGTGAAAATTCCGGGAGCATGCGAGACGCGATTTGTGAGGACTTGGATTACCTTGGGATTCACTTGGATGATGAGAAAAACAAAGTGCGCGGTGAAGAAGTGGATATTGCCACGGAGGAAGCCCGTTGCCGTGTTCTGGTGATTCCGACCAACGAAGAATTGATGATTGCGACGGAAACGTTGGAACTTGTTTCTTGACAAGAATTCTCTGGCTTAATATAATATAGGTTGTGTATCGAGGTGGTAGAAAATGAAGATTAATATCTCTCAGGTTCGTCGGATGACTGGTGAGACAGCCCGTTATGATCTTAAAGAGGAGTTTTCCCCGTTTGAGTTCGGTATGGAGACGATTTCTTTTCTATCTCCTCTACATGTCCAACTTCAGGTGCATAACACAGGAAAGTTACTCATTGCGCACGGAACTATTGAAGCTGAACTTAAAGCGGTCTGCGGTCGTTGTTTGGAGGAATTCAGCTATCCCCTACATCTTGATTTTGAAGATGAGTGGGTTTATGCTTCCCAAGCGACGGAAGAACAACAAGAAAACGCTTTGATCTTCGATAAGGATGAGATAGAATTGCGTGAGCGAATTATGGAACACATTGTGTTAGCCTTGCCGATGAAGTTTGTCTGCTCTCCTGACTGCCAAGGGCTTTGTCCTGAATGCGGCGCGAATCTGAACCTTGGGGTCTGTAGCTGCTCGAAGGAAACGCTGGATCCGCGATTGGCTGAGTTGGCAAAGTTGGCAAAACTCACTTTGGATGATTGATTTATTGATTTAATAAAGGGGGTGTAACAATGGGTGTTGCTCAACATCGTCAATCGAAATCTCGCGTTCGCAAACGCCGGGCTATGTGGAAATTGTCCGCACCGAACCTCACAGAATGCCCTCAATGCCATAAACTTAAACTTGCTCATCATATCTGTCCTGCTTGTGGTTATTACAAGTCCAAAGAAGTGCTGTCGGTGAACGAGTAAAACGAACTACGAATAGCGATTTCGACGGGGTCGGGCCTTTGGGTCTGACCCCCTTTTCTTGTACCAATCAGAAAGTAATTTCGGG
Organism: Desulfosporosinus sp.; assembly: GCA_020692355.1. Classification (GTDB taxonomy): domain Bacteria; phylum Bacillota; class Desulfitobacteriia; order Desulfitobacteriales; family Desulfitobacteriaceae; genus JAJZPA01. The sequence continues at coordinate 140,900 of JAIMKP010000001.1, read as the reverse complement.
TGGCATAAGGGCAACTAGGCGGCCGCCGTCGCCAAAGGCTTGGCGCCAACCAAGTTTTCTTTACAGAGTCTCGCTTGCATAAGTCCGGACTTCTGACTTCTTACTTTCGACCTCTAAATTCAGGCCTCTAAATTCACTCTCGGATTTCTGATTTCCGACAGGATTTTTGCTTGCGTTAGGGAGGGTTATCCACTATAATTATGACCAGGTAATAACACTTGGGAATCTGGTGATAAAATGCCGCGCTATCGGAAATCGGAAAGGCTAGAGAAGTTAAAAGGGCTGATTGCGGAAAATCCTTTCTTGACCGATAAGGAATTGGCTGAGCATTTCGTGGTCAGTGTCCCGACGATTCGCTTGGATCGGGCTGAACTGGGGATACCGGAACTGCGGGAGCGCACGTTGGCGGTGGCCAGTGAGGCCAGTACCCTGAAAGCGTTAGGCCAGCAGGAGATCGTTGGGGATTTGCGGGAATTGCTGATCGGAGTGCGTGGGCGCTCAGAACTCTATATTGATGAGAAGATGGTTTTGGAGAAGGCCCAAGTGGCACGTGGGCATCATTTGTTTGGGCAGGCGAACTCACTTGCGGTTGCCTTAGTGGATGCCGAGATAGCCCTCACGGGGAGTGTTGAGATCAAGTTTCTACGGCCGGTGCGCTTGGGTGAGCGGGTGGTCGCCGAAGGAAGCGTGTTGAAGCGGCGCGAGGATAAATATTGGATTGAAGTCATTAGCAAGGTGCAAGATGAAGAGGTGCTCTGGGGCCACTGGACGATGTTCGGCTTTTCAGCCCCACCGGGGCTTGTTGCAGAGGAGGATGAACGATGAGAATCGCTCTTGATGCCATGGGTGGAGACTTTGCGCCTGGGGAAATTGTCAAAGGGGCAGTGCAGGCCGCTGAAATTTATCCGGATCTGGAGATTATCCTGGTCGGAAGAGGGGAAGCGCTGAGTCCCTATCTTCCTGGCGGAGTGCTGCCTCGAAACATAAGCATCAAGGAAGCGGCCGAAGTTGTCGAGATGGCAGAGCACCCGGCCCAAGCGGTACGAAAAAAGAAGGACGCTTCGATCGTGGTCGCGACCCGCATGGTCAAGGATAAAGAAGCGGAAGCGATCGTAAGCGCTGGGAACACGGGGGCACAAATGGCAGCTGCGCTCCTAGGGTTAGGCCGAATTCGTGGCATTGAACGGCCGGCCATCGCCACGGTCATGCCCACGCTGGCTGGGGGGAAGCTGGTCTTAGACGTGGGGGCAAATCCGGATGCCAAGGCAGAGCACCTCTTGCAGTATGCGCTCATGGGCAGCATTTACGCAGAAAAAATCTTAGGTCTGCCCAAGCCAAGGGTAGCACTATTAAATATTGGGAGCGAGGAAGGCAAAGGAAATGAACTGACTCAGAACACCTATCCTTTGCTCCAGAAAAGTCCGGTTAATTTCATTGGTAATCTGGAAGGGCGGGATGTTCCTTATGGTAAAGGGGACGTCATCGTCTGTGACGGGTTTGTGGGCAATGTCCTCTTGAAAACGGCGGAAGGCCTGGCTGGAGCACTATTTGAACTCATTAAGAAGAAAATTACGGCTACGCCTTTGAGAAAATTAGGGGCGGTTGCCGTAAAGCCGGGGCTGAAAGAGATCGCTCAAATGATGGATTATGCCGAATATGGCGGGGCTCCGCTTCTCGGCGTGAATGGAATCAGCATCATCTGCCATGGCAGCTCCAAGGCGAAAGCGATTGTCAACGCCATTCGTGTGGCTCGGGAGTGTGTCCAAGCCCGTTTCGTTGAGCAGATCGCAGAAGCGATGCATGGAGAAGATTAGGTAGTTAGTCCGAAATATGAAGAAAGAGGGTTTAACGAGGATGTACAGTGTAGGAATCGTGGGAACAGGCTCTTATGTGCCAGAGGATGTTTTAACTAATGCCGATTTGGAAAAGATGGTAGACACCAATGATGAATGGATCACCACGCGTACCGGAATTAAGGAGCGGCATATCGCCAAAGAAGGCGTGCCTTTGTCTGAACTGTGTTATCAAGCAGCGATCCGGGCTTTAGCAGACGCTCAAGTGAGTCCGGAAGAACTGGATCTCGTCATGGTCATGACTGTTTCAGCGGATTATGCCTTTCCGGCTACTGCATGTATTGTTGCGGATCGTTTGGGGGCCAAGCGGGCGGCTGCTTTTGACCTGGAGGCGGGCTGCAGCGGCTTCCTTTATGGTGCAGCGACTGGGAGTCAATTTATCGCGACGGGAATGTATCGTACGGTGCTCATCATCGGAGCTGAGACCTTAAGCAAACTGGTGAATTGGGAAGACCGTTCGACCTGCATCCTCTTTGGGGATGGTGCGGGGGCGGCGGTTCTGCAGCGAGTGGATGAGGGCTACGGGTTCTTGAGCTTCGAACTAGGAGCGGATGGTGGGGGTGGAGAACTCCTCATCGTGCCCGGAGGCGGCTCGGCCCATCCGGCGACAGCGGAGACCGTCGCCAACAAATTGCACACGATTCACATGGCTGGAAGTGAAGTGTATAAATTCGCGGTTCGTGTCATGGGCGAAACGGCGGTCAAAGCGCTGGCAAAAGCAGGGCTCGCCAAAGAGAATGTGGATCTTCTGGTGCCTCATCAGGCCAACATTCGGATTATTGATGCATCGGTAAAGCGTCTGGGGATTTCGCCGGACAAGGTTATTGTCAATGTCGATCGCTACGGGAACATGTCGGCAGCTTCTATTCCGGTGGCTTTGGATGAGGCCGTGCGAGCAGGGAGGATTCATTATGGGGATATTGTGCTGATGGTCGCTTTTGGAGCCGGTTTGACTTGGGGCGGTTCGGTCTTGAAATGGGCTCGGAAGGGGCTGCAAGGATGATTCAAAGTAATGTTTCCCAACTTCTGGGAATTGAATACCCGATCCTGCAAGGTGGGATGGCTTGGGTCGCCACCGGTGAATTGGCGGCAGCGGTTTCTGAGGCCGGAGGATTAGGCATTATCGGTTCCGGTCAAGCACCGGCCGATTGGGTGCGCCAAGAGATTAAAAAAGTTAAGGCAGTAACGTCGAAGCCTTTTGGGGTTAATATCATGCTTATGTCCCCGTTCCTCGACGAGGTGATGCAGGTGATTATCGAGGAGCGGGTACCCGTGATTACGACAGGGGCCGGGAATCCGGGTAAATACGTTCCAGCTTTAAAAGACATAGGAACCAAAGTGATTCCGGTGGTGGCCTCGGTGGCCTTGGCGAGGCGTCTGGAGAAGGCGGGAGTGGATGCCTTGATTGCCGAAGGGATGGAGTCCGGAGGGCATGTGGGAGAAATATCGACCTTGCCTTTGGTTCCCCAAGTCGTCGATGCCGTGAAAATCCCCGTAATCGCGGCTGGCGGGATTGTCGACGGGCGCGGTTTGGTTGCGGCCTTTGCCCTCGGGGCGGAAGGGGTGCAGATGGGAACCCGCTTTATGTGTGCGGAAGAATGTACGGTTTCTCCGAAAGTGAAGACGATGATCCTCAAAGCCAAAGATCGGGATACAGTGGTGACCGGGTATTCGACAGGCCATCCGGTGCGTTGCTTGGACAATCGGTTTACCAAGGAACTGGCCCGCATGGAGCGGGAAGGGCATACGCCGGAAGAAGTGGAAAAAATCGGGGCGGGCAAGCTGCGCCTGGCAATGGTTGAAGGGGATACGGAAAATGGTTCTGTTATGGCCGGGCAGGTAGCTGGCGCCGTTCGCAAAATTGAGCCGGCTTCCGAAATCATCCGTTCGTTGGTAGAGGAAGCGGAACGCGAGTGGCGGCGGCTAGCTGAGCATTTTAGCATCTAGGAAGTGGAGGGGGAAGGTATGGGCATTGCCTTCGTATTCCCAGGCCAGGGTTCCCAGTATGTGGGAATGGGAAACATTATGGATACCCCGATGGGAGAGAAAACGCGGGAGATCGGAAAGAGCGTCTTGGGGGATGGTTTTCTCAGATTGCTGCGGGAAGGCCCAGAAGAGGAACTGAGGCAGACAGCCAATACGCAGCCGGCGATCCTCTTGGCTAGTGTCGCAGCCTGGCGGCTTCTCGATGCAGCGGGAATCCGGGCGGATTACTTAGCGGGGCACAGTCTTGGTGAATATTCTGCCCATGTGGCGGCAGGCAGCCTGACGTTGGAGGAGGCCCTGCGGGTTGTGCGCCGTCGGGGCGAATTGATGGAGGCGGCAGTTCCCAATGGCACAGGAACGATGGCAGCTGTTTTGGGCCTTAGTTCAGAGGAGGTGGAGGCGGCCTGTAAAGAGGTTGGGGAGGTTGGGGTTGCGGTTCCGGCAAATTACAACAGCCCTGGCCAAATTGTGATCTCAGGGGAACGCGCGGCCGTGGAGGCGGCCATGGAAGCAGCCAAACGGCGCGGGGCCAAGAAAGTCATCCCTCTTTCCGTAAGCGGACCATTTCATTCTCCCATGATGCAAAGGGCAGCCGGAGAGTTTGCGCGGGTATTGGATGAAGTGAATTGGCAGAAGCCGACGGTCCCGGTCATTGCTAATGTGGATGGGCGTGAGGTTACGGATATTGAGCGCTTAAAGGAAACGCTGGTGAAACAGTTGAGTTCGGCCGTGCGCTGGGAGCAGTCCGTCTGCTACATGGCTGAACAAGGGGTGGGAACGTTCATCGAATGTGGCCCAGGCAAAGTCCTCACAGGGCTCATTAAGAAGATTGTTCCGCGTGCCCATCTCATGAATGTCGAGGATCTTCCTTCCCTGGAAAAGTCACTTGCATATTTAAAGGAGAGTCGATAAAATGATTCTGACTGAGAAGGTGGCGCTGGTGACGGGGGCCGCGCGCGGCCTTGGCCGGGCAATTGCCCTGGAACTCGCCACTGCAGGAGCCAAAGTTGTGGTCAACTATGCCGGCTCCGAAGGCAAAGCCGCGGAAGTCGTGGAGAAAATCCGGGCAGCCGGCGGTGAAGCGTTTGCGGTTCAAGCCGACGTAAGCCAGGCCATGGATGTGGAGCGGTTGGTGAAGGCCGCTCTAGAGGGGTTTGGCCACATTGATATCCTGGTGAACAATGCGGGTATTGCCCGGGACAACCTGCTTCTGCGGATGAAAGAAGGAGACTGGGATGCCGTTTTGGACACCAATTTGAAGGGTGTTTACCTTTGTACGAAGGCGGTCAGCAAAGGGATGTTGAAACAGCGCTTCGGTGTGATTGTCAACATTTCGTCTATCGTGGGGATATCGGGGAATGCTGGGCAAGCCAACTATGCTGCAGCCAAAGCGGGTGTGATCGGGTTTACTAAATCCATGGCCAAAGAATTAGCCCCTCGGGGGATCCGGGTCAACGCAGTAGCCCCTGGGTATATCGCAACCGATATGACGGATATATTACCAGAAGAAGTAAGGAATGAAATGATTTCTCACATTCCTTTGGGGCGTGTAGGAAAACCTGAGGATGTTGCCAACGCGGTGTTATTTTTGGCCTCGCCATCTGCCGGTTTTATGACAGGCCAAACTTTAGTGGTCGATGGTGGTATGGAAATGTAGTTCCAGTGTAAACTTTGAGAGGAGGTGAAGTGTGCATGGGAATTTTCGAAAAGGTGAAGTCCATTGTGGTTGATCAACTGGGTGTAGACGAAGGAGACGTCACTATGGAAACCTCCTTCGAAGAGTTAAACGCAGATTCATTGGACATTGTCGAACTGATTATGGCTCTTGAAGAGGAATTCGACTTGGATATTCCAGACGAGGAAGCTGAGAAGATCCGGACGGTAGGGGATGCGGTCGACTACATCAAGAAAAACCAATAACCCTCCGGAGGTCCCGTAGAAACGCTGCGGGGCTTTCTTTTAAAAGACAATTTTCCGGAGCATACGTTTGTTTGGCGGTATATTGCCGCACGGTGCTCAGGAAGATTAATCGGATAGATGATCGAGTAAAGCCGATTGATAGCCAAACAATGGCCGATCAATTGAGACAGACCCATCGAGAACGAGTGTATTTACCGGAAGAATCTGACGCGGGCAGAATCCAGTCGGACAGAATCGGATGCCTGCAGAATCTATTGGAGGGACGAATTGTGAAAATACCCGAACTCCGCCTGGCGGGCTTGGTGGCCAAGGTACCTGTGATACAGGGAGGAATGGCCGTGCGCATATCCATGGCTCCCTTGGCCGCAGCAGTGGCCGAAGAAGGGGGAATTGGCCTCATAGCAGGCAGCGGTTTGTCGGTCGACGAATTAATCGCGGAGATCCGGGAAGCCAGGCGCCGCACCAAAGGAATTATCGGTGTGAATATCATGTTTGCGGTTCGGGAATTCGCCCAGCTAGTCCGGGCTGCTTTCGAAGAAAAAGTGGATCTCTTGGTTTCAGGTGCCGGGTTTTCGCGGGACATGTTTACCTGGGGCAAGGAAACCAACACCCCGGTTGTGCCCATCGTTTCTACTGCTAAATTGGCGGTGATGTCGGAAAAACTAGGGGCTGCTGCCGTCATCGTGGAAGGACACGAGGCTGGCGGGCATTTGGGAACCGAGCGTTTCATGCGCGAGATTCTACCCGAAGTCAAGGCGTCCGTAAAAATCCCGGTGATTGGAGCTGGGGGGGTTATTGACGGCCGGGATGTGGTCGAGGTTTTAAAGCTGGGGGCTGACGGGGTGCAGATGGGCACCCGGTTTGCACTCAGTGAAGAGAGCAGTGCCGCGCCAGCCTATAAAGAGTATCTCTTACACGCCCGAGAAGAGGATATGGTGATTGTGCACAGCCCAGTAGGGCTTCCTGGGAGGGGAATCCGCAATCCGTTTACGGAATCCCTGGAGGCGAATAAAGATGTTAAACCGATACGGTGTATTGCTTGTTTGAAACATTGTGAAAAGAATTTCTGCATTATAACCCGCCTGGTAAAAGCACAGCAGGGTGATGTGAAGGAAGGGCTTATTTTTTCCGGGAGCAAATTTCATAAGATTAAAGAAATTTTAAGTGTCCACCAGATTTTCGAGAATATCAAAAAAGAGATACTTCTTTCTTGAAAGGGATGATGGGATGAAAAAGCGGGCAGTGATTACAGGCATGGGCGTGATTTCCCCGGTTGGCAACAGCCTGGAGAGCTTTTGGTCGAGCCTGATTCAGGGCAAGTCCGGGATTGGTTGGGTGACGCGCTTTGATGTGAGCGCCATGCCGACCAAAGTCGCTGGGGAAGTCCGGGATTTTGAACCCACGGATTGGATGGATAAAAAAGAGAGTCGGCGGATGGACCGCTTTGCTCAGTTTGCGGTGGCCGCAGCTAAAATGGCGGTGCAAGATGCCGCTCTCGATCTGGAGGTTCTGGATAGGGAACGGGCTGGAGCTGTCATCGGCTGCGGAATTGGCGGCGTGATTACGTTTGAGGAACAAAAGGAAGTTTTAATCAACAAAGGAGCCGCACGAGTCAGTCCCTTCTTTGTCCCGATGCTCATCAGCAATATGGCTGCCGGGCATATCTCGATGGCTTTCGGCTTGCAAGGACCAAGCCTGACGATCGTGACAGCCTGTGCGTCGGCGACGAATGCCATTGGGGAAGGGATGCGCCTGATTCAACGGGGAGAAGCGGATGTCGTGCTCTGTGGCGGCACGGAAGCCCCACTCACGGAGCTGGCTTTTGCCGGATTCTGTTCCATGAAGGCCATGTCTCATGAACAAGAAAATCCTGCCGAGGCCTGCCGTCCCTTTGACAAACGGCGGAGCGGTTTTGTCATGGGTGAAGGGGCTGGAATATTGGTACTGGAGTCGTTGGAGCATGCTCAGGCGCGCGGTGCGCACATTTATGCTGAAATGGCGGGATATGGCAGTTCATCCGATGCCTATCATATTACTTCCCCAATGCCTGGGGGGAAAGGGGCGGCCCGCGCGATGAGCCTGGCGCTCACAGATGCCGGGATGGAGCCAGAGGCGATCCAGTATATTAATGCTCACGGTACGGGTACGGGTGCCAATGATGCGACTGAGACGGAAGCGATTAAAGTGGTGTTTGGCGAGAGCGCTCATGAAGTTCCTGTGAGTTCGACCAAGTCCATGACGGGGCATCTCATGGGGGCAGCTGGGGCGATCGAAGCGATTGTCTGTATCTTGGCGATACGGCATGGCGCGGTTCCGCCAACGATCAACTATGGAGAGGCCGATCCGAATTGCGATTTGGATTATGTCCCCAATGCCGCGCGTGAGCAGGATGTGGATGTGGCGATGTCGAATACCTTTGGGTTTGGCGGGCACAATGCTACCATTATTCTGAAAAGGTTTGCTTAAGAGAGGAGAAGTCGTGGTAAAAGGTAAGGCGAAAGATATACCCAATAAGGTAAGCTCAGGGCTTCAGCGTAAGGAAGTAGGGGCTGGGATGAGGCTAAAGGAGATAGGCTGGCGATTGGCAGAGCGGCTGGAACTCTCGGGCAAACCGAGCCTGCTCCAGAAGGCGTTGACCCACCCGTCTTATCTGTTTGAAAACCCTCAGCCAGGCTCAGAGAACAACCAGCGCTTAGAGTTTTTGGGTGACGCGATTTTAGATTTCATCGTGGCAGAATATCTGTATCTGACTTATCCTGAACGGCCTGAGGGGGAACTGACCAAAATGCGGGCTGCGGTGGTCAATGAAGGCACACTCGCCCGCATCGCCTTGGATATCAAACTTGGCCAAGAACTCCTCCTCGGCAAAGGAGAGCAGGTTTCCGGGGGACAGGAACGCCCCTCGATTTTAGCTGATGCCTGGGAAGCCGTGCTTGGAGCGATTTACCTGCAATATGGCTTGCAGGAAGCGCGCCGGGTAGTACTGACCTTCCTGAAACCCGCAATTGAAGATGTCGCGCACGGAAACTACGGGGATTATAAAACCCTGCTGCAGGAAAAAGCACAGCGGGAGGAAAACGAAGTCAGCTACCGTATCTTGGCCGAAGAAGGGCCGGATCATAATAAGCGCTTTACGGCAGGGGTTTTTCTGCAGGGAAAGATCAGGGCCAAAGGTAGTGGCCGTACCAAAAAGGAAGCTGAGCAGAATGCGGCACAACAAGTCCTAGAGCACTGGGGGGGGGAGAGCGATGGCTAAGGCCGAAAATCTCCCCATTTTTTTGAAGTCCATCAGCATACAGGGGTTTAAGTCCTTTGCCGACCGGGTACGCCTGGAATTGCAGCAAGGGCTTTCCGTGATCGTGGGCCCAAATGGGAGCGGGAAGAGCAATGTTGCGGATGCGGTGCGCTGGGTCCTGGGGGAACAAAGTGCCAAGACCCTCCGGGGGAGCAAAATGGAGGATGTCATCTTTGCCGGGACGACGAAACGGCGCTCGGTCGGGATGGCTGAGGTTTCTCTCGTCTTTGACAATATGACGGGAATTTTCCCGCTTGATTTTCGGGAAGTGACGATCACCCGGCGGGTTTATAGGGATGGGGAAAGCCAATACCTCATTAACCGCTCCCCTTGTCGGCTTAAGGATGTGCAGGAGTTGTTCCTGGACACCGGAGCAGGTAAAGAGGGGTTTTCCATTATAGGGCAAGGCCGGGTTGAGGAGATCCTGAACTCTAAAGCGGAAGAGCGCCGTTTGATTATCGAAGAAGCGGCGGGCATCTCCAAATACCGGATGAGGAAACGGGAAGCACTTAAACGCCTGGATGACACGGAACATAATTTACAGCGCTTGGCAGATATTTTACGGGAGATTGAGAGTCGTATTGGCCCGCTCGCGGAGCAGGCTGAAGTAGCGAAACAGAGTGCGGCGCTCCAGGAAGAACAGCGCCGTTTGGAGATCCAATGGATCGTCGGGGATCTGGCTGAGGTGCAAACTAAGCTGGCTGCAGCGCGGGAAGAGGAAGAATCTTTTCGCGTCAAGGAGGCCTTGCTGCAAAGCGAACTGGCGCAAGGGGAGGCGGAAAGCACCACTTTACGGATCCAGGAAAAAGACCTGGAAAGCGCTGTTCAGGAGAAACAACAGGAAGCCTTTGCAGCAGAACAGGCAGTGAGCCGCTGCAAACATGAGATGACTCTGCTCCAGGAACGGAGCGGGTATGTTGCACAGCAGGCAGAGCGCTTAGCCGCAGAGCTGTCCCAGGGGAGCAAGCGGCTGGATTTATTTAAAGAGCGGGCGCAGAGCCTGGAAAACAAAAAGAGGCTTCTCGAACGGACAGTAGCTGAGGCACGGCAGGAAGTCGGGAAGAAAGAAGAGGCCCTGAGCCGGGCGAAAGAGCAGAGCGGAGTTCAGGCTCTGGAGCGGATAAAGGAAGACTTGTTTGCCGCGTTGTCCGAACAAGCGAGCTGCTCCAATAAGGTGACCGGGATTCGCCACACCCTCGGCAGCCGAGAACAGCAGTCAAATCAGCTGCAAGCCGAATGCCTGGATAAAGAAGGCGAGCTGGCTCTGCTTAAGGTTGAACAGGAGGCTGACGCAGACAAGGAGTCGAGCCTCCAGAAAACCAGGAAGGAAACAGAGGTAGAAATAGCGCGCCTTCAGCAGGAGCAGCTGCACTCGGCTGAAATCTCCGAGCGCCTGGAGAAGGAACTGAGGGTACTCAGGGGCGAGATAGAGCGGACCGATGCCAAACGTCACGCCTTGCAGGCCTTAGAGGATTCCCTGGAGGGCTATTCCAGGGGGGTCAAAGAGGTGCTTGCCGCCAAGAAACGTGGAGTTGCAGACTGCCAAGGACTCTGCGGGGCGGTGGCAGATCTTATCCGGGTGGACAAGCCGTACGAACTTGCCCTGGAAACCGCTTTGGGCCCAGCCTTGCAGCATATTGTCGCGGAAAGCATGCAAGAGGCGAAACGAAACATCGCTTATTTGAAAGTGCAGAAGGCGGGATGGGCAACCTTTCTACCCCTTGATACCGTACAGGGTAGCCGCTTTCAGGGAGAAAGAGGACTCACTGATCCCGATTTCATCGGGTTGGCGGTGGATTTAGCGCATTTTGAGGCGCGTTACCGTCCGGCGATGGATTATCTGTTGGGACGGATTTTGGTGGTTAAGGATATGGATGCGGCGACCCGAGTTGCCAAAACGTTCGGTTACAAGGTTCGGATCGTCACGTTAGACGGAGATCAGATCCACCCGGGAGGGACACTTACCGGGGGGAGTGTACAGCGCAAGGGAAGTCAGCTTCTCGGTCGGGCGCGGGAACTGGAAGGCTTGAAACAGAGAGTCTCAGAGTTGAGGACAGAAGGAGAGGAGAAAAACAAAGCTTTGACCGGGGCCTCTCAGCACATGGAAGGCCTGGAGGCGAGGCTGGCTGAACTAAAAACGCGAGGCCAAGCCCTGCGGGAAAAGCTGGCCGTTTTAGAAGAAGGACAAAAAAACCGCAAGGTGCGGACGCTGCGTTTAGAAGAGGAACTACGTCTAGCTGCGGTGCGCCAGGCGGACCTTTTGGAGGCTAAAGAGGAAGCACTGAGCCAGTTCGAGGCTGGTTTAAGCGAGCAAAAGGAGTGGGATAGCCGAGTTGAGGCCCTACGGCTCGGGTTGCAGGAAACCCAGTCCCAAGCCGAACGGGCTCAAGGGGAGATGGAGCATCTCAGTGAAAGCCTTACAGAAGCACGGGTGCAGCTTGCGAAGTGGGAGCAGGAATTGAGCCAAGCGCGAACCTCTCTCCAAGAAGAAACGGCAAAATGCCAAGAGCAGGAGGCAAGTCTAAAGGAGCTTGCAGAAAATCTCGAACGGGTGAAGCAGCAAGGGGATGGGATCGAGAATGAATTAGCAGCCCTGGCTCTCGACCTAGCGGCCGCACAAGATCAGCAAAGAGATAACGAACGTAGCCTTGTCCGCTTGCGCCAGGAAAGGGAACAGGTTTCGCTCCTGGCTCGAAATGCTGAAGAAATGGCCCGCAAAGCGCAGAAGGAAGCGGCTGGGTTCAGTCAACGCAGGCATGCCCATGAACTGAACTTAGCCCGTTGGGAAACGGAGTGGGAAGGTGGAACGGGAAGACTTACGGAAGAGTTTAACCTGTCCTGGGAAGAGGCCTCTGCTTTCAAACCCGAGCAGGAACGCCATATCCTCTGGCCGCGCCTGCAGGCGATCAAAGGGGAACTGGAAGCCTTGGGACCCGTGAATCAAGCGGCGATTGTGGAGTACCCTAAGCTGTTGGAGCGGCAAGGGTTTCTTCTTACCCAGGAGGAGGACTTGGTGCAAGCGAGCCAAAAGCTGAAAGGCTTGATTGCTGAACTCGACAAGACGATGAGTGAGCGCTTCAAGGAAGGGTTCGAGGCCGTCAACGAGGCGTTTCGTGAGGTTTTCAAAGAACTTTTCGACGGTGGACAGGCTGAACTGCGCTTGGTCGATCCCGACAATCTCCTGGAGAGTGGGGTGGACATCGTGGCTCAGCCGCCTGGCAAGAAACTGCAGTGGCTTTCGCTGCTTTCCGGGGGAGAACGGGCCTTAACAGCCATCGCGCTCCTGTTTGCCCTGCTTCGTGTGAAGCCGAGTCCGTTTTGTTTACTTGATGAGATAGAGGCATCTCTCGATGATGCCAATGTCAAACGCTTTGCGGAATATATTCAGAGGCTCTCCCATTTCACGCAATTCGTTGTGATTTCACATCGGAAAGGGACGATGGAAGCGGCGAATATGCTCTATGGGATTACGATGGAGGAATCCGGGGTGTCAAAACTTTTGTCCGTGGAGATGGATACGCGTTTGCGCTTCCGGACAAATATGGTAAAATAACGGCAGCAGGAAGGGGTGGAAAGGACATGGCGGGTTTTTTTGCCCAATTGAAGCAAGGCCTGGCGAAAACCAGACAAAATTTTGTACAAAAAGTAGAAGAACTCCTTACCGGCCATCGCAAAATCGATGAGGAACTCTATGAGGAATTAGAAGAGGCCTTAATCCGTTCGGATGCCGGAGTGAATACAGCCATGGCGTTGGTGGGGCGTTTACGCAAGGAAGTGAAAGCCCGAAAACTCAGTGAGGCGGAGGAGCTGCGCGGTGTCTTGCAGGAGTTGATGGTCGAGCTTCTCGGAGAAGAGAAGCCTACCAACCTGGCGGCTGAGGGTCCGACGATTATTTTGGTGGTTGGCGTGAATGGAGTCGGGAAGACAACGACTATCGGCAAGCTGGCCAACTACTACCGCCAAGAGGGGAAAAAGGTAATCTTGGCGGCTGGAGATACTTTCCGGGCCGCCGCTATTGACCAACTTGAAGTTTGGGGCCAGCGTGCCCAAACCGAGGTGATCAAGCAGCGGGAAGGGGCGGATCCGGCGGCTGTAGCCTTCGATGCGATCCAAGCGGCGCGCTCACGCCAAGCGGATATGGTGATCATGGATACAGCCGGTCGGCTGCATAATAAAGTGAACCTCATGGAAGAATTGCGCAAGGTTAAGCGGGTGATTGAACGGGAAATTCCGGGAGCCCCGCATGAAGTCCTCCTGGTCTTGGATGCTACGACCGGACAGAATGCCCTGCAACAGGCAAAGCTCTTCCAAGAAGTGGCGGGTGTCACAGGGATTGTACTCACTAAGCTGGACGGGACGGCCAAAGGTGGAGTGGTCTTGGGGATTCAAGGGGAAGTGAAGCTTTCAGTGAAATGGATTGGGGTCGGGGAAGGGATGGATGATTTGCGCCCCTTTGTCCCCCGCGATTTTGCTGAGGCCTTGTTTGAGCGGTCTGAAGAGGTGGAAACGTGAATTATGCTGTGATCGGAGGAACGGGGCTCGAACATTTAGCCCTGGCCGAGTGGCAAGACTTAAGCCAGGACACCCCTTATGGCCGGGTGGAGGTAAAGATCGGGGAGATTCAAAGCCAGGAGGTAGTCTTTATCAGTCGGCATGGCTCCGGGCATGCGCTTCCTCCACATTTGGTGAATTACCGGGCGAACCTCTGGACGCTGCGTGAACTGGGTGTGACGAAAGTTCTGGCGACAGCCGCAGTGGGTTCTCTGTCTCCGACATACCGCTTGGGAGACGTGGTGCTCCTGGATCAATTCTTGGATTTCACGAAGCAAAGACCCTTAACCTTCTACGAAGGAGGGGAGCAGGGTGTGCTCCATGTGGATATGACCGAGCCTTATTGCCGGGAACTGCGGGGAGTCATCCGCGAAGCCGCACAGTCCCAGGGAATCGTGGTCAAAGATGGGGCGACCTATGTCTGCACGGAAGGCCCCCGCTTCGAGACCCCAGCGGAGATCCGGATGTTTCAAAGCTTAGGCGGGGAGGTGGTCGGTATGACCAGCGTACCGGAGGTTGTCCTGGCGCGGGAATTGGGGATGTGCTATGCCTCGCTGTCTTTGGTGACCAATGAGGCGGCGGGGATTTCTCAGGTTCCCTTAAGTCACAAGGAAGTGGTCGAGAGTTTGCAAGACTCAAGCCAGACCGTAGCCAGGCTCTTGGAACATACGTTGGCCCGTCTCACGCCGAAGCGGCGTTGTGCTTGCAGCTTGGCGGCTGCTGAGGCGGGAAAATTTTGAGGAGAGGGGGACCATTGTGAAAGCGATCGAGTGGTTGGGAAATTCCTTGAGGATACTGGATCAAACGAAGCTGCCGATGGTAAGCATTTATCGCGAGGCTTCAACCTATGAAGACGTTGCGGAAGCGATTGAGCACATGGAAGTGCGCGGGGCACCGGCTATTGGTGCGGCTGCGGCCTACGGGTTTGCCCTGGGGGCGTTGACCTATACTGGCCCGAGGGAAGGGCTTGCTGATCACATGGAAGCGGTTTACAATCGCTTGGCTGTGACTCGGCCAACCGCAGTCAACCTCTTTTGGGCGTTGCGCCGGATGCAGGATGTCCTGCGGGAAGCACGGGACATGGAGGATCTTGATGCGATTCGGCTGCGTTTGGTCGAGGAAGCGGACAAAATCGCTGAGGATGATCGGCGCATGAACCGGCTCATCGGGCAGTATGGCAATGGCATCGTCCCGGAAAAGGCGGCGATCCTCACCCACTGTAACGCCGGGGCTTTGGCGACTGTGGAGTACGGAACCGCATTGGGAGTGATGCGTTCGGCCCATGCGGCCGGAAAAGACATCCATGTTTATGCGGATGAGACGCGCCCGTTTTTGCAAGGGGCCCGCCTCACGACCTGGGAACTGATGCAGGATAAGATTCCGGTGACGCTCATCGCGGACAATATGGCGGGTTTCTTAATGCAACAGGGGAAAATTGATTTAGTGGTCGTGGGGGCGGATCGCATCGCCTCCAATGGGGACACGGCGAATAAAATCGGAACCTATTCCCTGGCGGTCTTGGCCCAGGCGCATGGGATTGCGTTCTATGTCGCCGCTCCGACTTCAACTATTGATTTAAAAATGCCTAGCGGGCAGGATATTCCGATTGAAGAACGCCAAGGAAAAGAGATTCGTGAAGTTTTCGGGGTTCCGATTGCTCCCCCGGATGTCCAGGTGTACAATCCGGCATTTGATGTGACCCCGGCTAAATACATCACTGGGATCATCACGGAAAAGGGGATCGTTCAGCCGCCGTATTCGGTCAATCTCCTGAAGCTGATGGTGCGCTCATGAGCATCCGGGAGAGCCTTCTGCGCCTAGGCCGGGAAATGCTTGCGAGTGGGGCCGTAGCAGGGACTTGGGGAAACCTTTCGGCTTGGGACGAAGCCCACAGGGGTTTCTGGATTACCCCGAGCGGGATGGATTACCGTGTGTTGACGGAGCGCGATTTGATTCTGTTAGACCCTGAAGGAAGGGTGATCGAAGGCTTTCGCCGTCCTTCTTCCGAAGCGTTGCTTCATGCCCGGATTTATAAAGCACGCCCGGATGTCCGGGGCATTGTCCATACACATTCCGTGTATGCCACAGCTCATGCTGTAGCGCGCACAGCGATTCCTGCTATTGTGGAAGACCTGGTACAGATTGTCGGCGGTATGGTGGAGACCGCTGACTATGCACTGCCCGGCACACTGGAGCTAGCCTTGGCAGCCGCAGAAGGTCTGAAGGAGCGCAATGCAGTGCTCCTCGCCAATCATGGGCTCGTAGGGATAGGAAATAGCTTGGATGAGGCCTGGAAGGTTTGCCAGGTGGTGGAGAAGGGAGCCATGATTCATGCCTGGTCGAAAATGCTGGGGAGCCCTGTGCTCCTAAACGATAAAGATGTGGAAACCATGAGGCAGGGGTATATGACGCATTATGGTCAAAAGTAACCCCATTGGCTCGCTTCCGCTTTGCAGCACGCTGGGTTTTAGGTTTTGAGGTACCGCTGAAACGGTATGAAAAACAAAGGGAGTGGTTCGATGTCAAGACTTTTGATACGCGGCATGGTGTTGCCGATGACAGGACCAGAAGATTTTTATGCGGATGGGGAAATTGCCATTGATGGGGGACGAATCCTGTCTGTCGGCCCTCGAGGTTCGATACCGGAAGGGTTTGTTCCGGAGCGGGTTTTGGACTATCCGAATGATGTAGTGATGCCAGGACTTATCAATACCCACACGCATGCGGCCATGACGTTGCTGCGGAGTTACGCCGATGATCTACCCTTGATGCCTTGGTTGGAAGACAAGGTTTGGCCTTTCGAAGCGAAGTTGACAGACGAAGATATTTACTGGGGAACCGCCCTGGCCTTGGCGGAGATGATTCGCTCCGGAACCACGACCATGCTGGATATGTATGCCTCAATGGATCAAGTGGCTGAAGCAGTTTTGTCGGCTGGGACGCGGGCCGTACTCTCACGGGGAATGATCGGGTACGCTCCCAATGGGAAGCAGGCGCTTCAGGAGAATATAGAACTCTGGAAAACCTACCATCAGGCGGGTGATGGGCGGGTTCGGGTCATGTTCGGTCCGCATGCACCCTATACCTGTCCGGCGGAATTCCTGCAAGAGGTAAAACTTGAAGCGGACAAACTCGGAGCCGGGATCCACATCCATGTGGCTGAAACGCTTGATGAAATAAAGATTATTCAGGAACGCTACGGATGTACTCCGGTTCAATGGCTCAATGACATCGGCCTCTTCGGCGGGCATGTGGTCGCTGCCCATGCGGTACACTTGACCGAAGAGGATAGGGAGATTCTGGCTAAGCAACATGTTTGTGTAGCCCATAATCCGGAGAGCAATATGAAACTCAATAGCGGAACCGCCCCGATCCCGGAACTTATAGCCAGGGGAGTGGCGGTCGGACTCGGGACGGATGGAGCCTCCAGCAACAATAACTTGGATCTCTTCGGGGAGATGCGGACGGCTGCTTTCCAGCAGAAGCTCCGGGTCAATTCCAGCGCTCTTCCGGCCTATGAAGTCTTGAAATTGGCTACCGTAGGCGGAGCTCAAGTCCTGGGCTGGGAAGACTTAGGGATGCTTGCCCCAGGTTTCAAGGCGGATCTGATCACGATCAACTTCGATCAACCGCATTTTTATCCCCGCTTTTCGATACCTGCCCACCTGGTGTATGCGGCTCATGCCGGAGATGTCCGCACCGTCATGGTGGATGGGAAGCTCTTGATGGAAGAGCGCCGGCTTTTGACTTTGGATGAGAAAAAGGTTTGTGCAGAAGCTGAGATGCGGGCGAAACGGATTTCGAGCGAACTAGGTTAAGTGAAGGAAAAATATAGTCTGGAGTAACTGTTGTTACGATCACGAGATCCAACTCTTCGGGAGTTATCCCTGCAGCGGCCATTGCCCGCAAAGCAGCTAGATAACAAAGTTCTGATACCGGCGTATCTTTCTTTACTATATGACGTTCCTTGATCCCCGTACGGCTGATAATCCATTCATCCAATCGTGAGACTCCCACTTCTACAAGTGGGAGTGGTACCTCGTACTTTGCTTCGGTGGGGGTAGACTCCCCCACCGAAGTCTCGATGTTCAACTTTAGTTGAACGAGTTCACTATTGGTATCGACCCTCTTTTCCAAATCCACATTGGTTAAGACATCTTCCGGGAACATAAGAACCGGTTCCGACGATTCCGACTTGGCGCATTGTGTAAAACCTCTTTCCGCTATTTTTCTCCCAGCTACTCAACAGCTTGGTAATATCTCATTTTTGTCTAGCATCTACCCACGTTATATTGGCGGGCTCCCCAGCTTAGCGAAACAAGGCCAGAATAAAGCCAACTGCTTTGCTCCAAAACGACTCCTGCTTATGAGTCGGAGCAGGAAAAGCCGAATTTGCAGTTGAATTTGTCTTCACTGAAGATGCTTTAATTGAATCGGTCTTTAAAATGAAGCGCACTTCACCCGTTGCTCCCGCCGGTTTTCCCAAGAACGTATCATATCGATCCGCGGCTGTTTTTGTTTGAGCAAGAAGTTCCTCCCCAGCGTAGATTTTGTTTAACCCGGAGATAAGCCCCTGTTTCATCTGACCGCCACCCTGGGCTAATTGACCAATCCCAGTCCCCAAATCAGCCGTACCCTTCTTAAGCTGGCCCATAGCATCGGCCAACTGACTGGCCCCGGATTGCGATTGTTTTAGTCCATCACCGATGGTGTTTAAGCTGGGAAAGGGCTGTCCCTCTACCTGGCCACCTTCGGCAAGCAGGGTCAACATCTGCTGCTGGCCTTGGAGACCTTGGGACAGCATTTGGAGATTGGGGTCTTTGGGATTGGCAGCCATTAAGTTTTGCGCCAACCCGAGCAGGGACTTGTTTGTATCCAATGATTTCTTCAACAGATCGATTTGAGCCTGATTGGCTTGACTCAATTGTCCTAGGCCACCGGACAGCTTACTCAGCCCGTCTTTCACTTGCTGTTCTCCGCCAACCAACTGGGTAATGCCATTTCCCATCTTGTCCAGGGCCAATGTGAATTGCCCTATACCGGCCGTCAATTGCTCCAACTCTCCTTTAATAGGTATATCAGGAATGGCGGGCAGTTTCGGGATCAAAGTAATGGTAAGGGGGTCTAGTTCAATGTTGCTGCCTTTCATTTCCAAGGAGACGGTTGTTTCTGGATTTGGTACAGCCATCCAGGTTATGGCCATTGTTTTACCGGTCATGACGGTCATGGCATCCCCGGATTTAATATCGGAAAAATGATCCGTGGGCACGTTCAGGGCAACTAAAGATAGCATTGGCGTATAGATGGTTTTGGCTTCCGTATGCTTTGTTTTAGCGTAACCCTCATAGGATAGAGTCTGGTCATTTTTGAGTTGGTTTTGGAGAGTAATGTTAATCTTCAACGTGCCGCTTTTGCCGGCTAAGGAGGCGGCATCAATCTTCTGACCATCAAGATAGTAGTCAATCCTTACTTTGACAGGAAGTTCTTTGTTCACGTCTCCGGAATAATAAATATCCTGCTGACCGTTAACTTTGGCCTGCCAGATGATCTGATTATTTTGTAACTTCGGCTGTTCATCGCCATTTAAATTCTTGACATTGTTTAGTCCACCCCCGTCGGCAATCGTATAATTGCCGTCCCCTTCGAGATGGAGCCAATCAACAACCGTTGTCTTCTTCATACTTCCGTCTGTATTAAGGATGGAGTAAACAGTTTCTCGATCCTGAATATTAACCGGAGTAGCAGCATAAGCTTGAGTTCCGCTCAAAAGCATGGTCCCTATGCTTATGACGGCCAAGGATACATACCATTTCCGTTTTGTTACGTTCATCGCTTTTATCCTCCCTGTTCTTAATGTGAAGCTTAAAGATTGTTAACTGTCACGATGCCTTGTTATCTCGTTCTTCAAGATGACGTTGCGTTTTGGGCCAACCAAAGGTGAACTTGGAAGTCAGTGATTCGAGACTCAAAAGAACAGCAGGTAGCAAGAAGACGATGACAAAGAGCGAAATCAACGTTCCCCGAGCAATCATAAAAGTGAGGTCGCCTAAAAGATTGATCGAGGAAAACATCCAGATACTGATTGTTGCTGCAAAGAGTGCTAGAGCACTATTTAAAATCGCTGGCCCACTCTTCGTCATGGCTCTATACATGGCTTCCACCTTAGGATGATGCTCCAATTCTTCACGATAGCGGGTAACGAGGAGAATAGCATAATTTACGGTACTTCCCAGTTGAATCGCGCCAATGGCAAAGGTGCTAATAAAAGACATGTTGCGACCTAAGTAAAAATCCAATCCTTGATTAAACTGGATCGCAAGTTCAATTCCTCCAACGAGAAAAATGGGCAAGGCCAGTGAACGAAAAGCAATGGCAAGAATCAAAAAGACAGCAATCACGGAAAAGAGGTCGACCCGCTTGATGTCTTCCTTAACTAAACTGGTCAGGTCACTTTGCAAAATGGGCTGACCTGTGAGGTATACATTTCCGTCATAGGGCTTAAGTAGGGTGTTGACCTCAGCAATAGCCCGCGTGGATCGCTCGTCATAGGAATTGTACTTCAGCTGAATGATCATGTAGCTATACTGGCCCTTTATAAACATGTCTTTTAACTTTGGGGGGACAAAGTCGGGCGGCGTGGCGGAATCTGCAAAACTATCATATCCAGTGACACTTTGAATACCATCGACATGACTGAGTTCTTGCCTAATCTTTTGCCGGCCGAGATCGGTTATGTGACTATTCATGACCAAAAAGGCTGAATCAGTTGACTTAAAATCTCTTTTAATTTGATCCAGGTTTTGAATCGAAGGAAGCGTCTTGGGCATAAGTTGTTCCAAATCATAAACGATATTAACGTTTTGTTGGCCTATAATGGCAGGAAAAAAAAGTAACAGGAAAAAGACAAAGACGGCTTTATAGTGTTTGGTGACTAAACGGGCCAAGAGGTCAAATCTAGGAACAAAGGCGCGGTGCTCCAATTTGCGGACCCATTTATCAGACACAAGTATTAACGCAGGCAATAACGTGAGAATCATTATTACGCTTAAGATAATCCCTCTCGCCATGGTCAGCCCAATATCCCCTCCCAGCAGCAGTTGCATCGTAGCCATGGCGAGAAAACCGGCAACTGCTGTGGCCGAGCTTGACAGAATAGCCAGGGCTGTCCGGTGAATAGACGATACCATAGCTTCTGTGTTAGGCTTGGTTTTACGTTCTTCTTCATAACGATGGAGGAGAAAAATTGAAAAGTCCATCGTTACTCCTAACTGAAGTGCAGCACCTATGCCTGCAGTAATATAGGACATCGAACCGGTAATGTAGTAGGCAAGGCCCATGTTGTAAGTTATCGATATTCCGATGGCTAAGAGCAGCAGGACAGGAAGCAGGAAAGAAGGCAATGTCACGCCGAGTAGAATCAGGATAAAACCAACCGCCGCAAGAACGTAAATATTACGCTCCCCTTCGAGGAGATCACGCAATTCGTTGATCATGGACGGTGTACCCGCCAGGTACATGTTCGGCCCCAACATCTTTTTGATCTCCTTCAACGCTTGGTGAGTTTTGTTTGAGGCCGCTTCTTCTTGAAATTGAATTTGTATCATGGTGCTATTTCCCGCGTAGAATTGCTCAGTTAATACGGAAGGTAAAATATCGCGTGGTATAGCGAGATCTGCCAAATCCGTAATCCAGTTAACTTTCTCTACACCATCTATTTTTTCCAGTCGTTGCTTGAGTTCCTGCACTTGAAAGTCAGTATGATTTTTAATAGCAAGGATTCCTGTACCACCATAACCAAACGTATCATTCATAATGTTTTGCCCCTGCACGGAAGGCAAGTTTTGCGGCAAGTAGGCAAAAATATCGTAATTGGTCTTAGTGTTCACTATTCCGTAGATGGCTGGAATGACGAGGAGAAACGAAAGTACAATAATTAGAATGCGATGGCGTACAACTGCATTGGCGAAACGCTCGAGCACGAGAAACCACCTCCTTGAAGATTTTGATCCAACAATACACTTTGACACAAAAGACCCAAAAACGAAATGCTATTTTGGATTGAGTGAATGGTTGCTACTTTCCAAACTCCTAATGTTCTTTAGCGAACACGTGACAAAATCTCGCTATCCGGTAATTTAGGGTCGGATTGATGCTTAATTTTAAGCCGGAACTCTTCAACAGTTGCTACTTTATCCATAAAACAAACCAAGAATCCTTCCCGGCTGCGGGGCCACCGGGGAGTTAATGGCCACATGTGGTAGAGAATGATGTCTTGTTCTTTCTTGGAAAGACAAAAACACCGACCAGCATTTTGACACGCGATACGGGGATGACGAAAGCCGTGCCAGTGCTTGCCATCGGGGCGTGGCAAATGCCAGTCATAGAGGAAAAAATCATGGAGAAGCGCTCCCCGTGTAGCGGAACGGCTATCGAAAGAAGGTATGACCTTCCGTAATCGCTCTGAGTAAGTAAAGGTTAACCAAGCTACATGGAGTGAGTGATCGAAAACAGTGAATGGTTTATGATGGGGAAACTGAGCTAACTGCTTGAATTCGGGATGTTCTAGGATATCTTGCACCAGCTCCTGAAAAACCAAAGGGCTCACCTCGAATTTCTGTAAAGTGTTAATTTCCTTTATTTTGTCCCAGGATTTTTTGTCTTTGCCGTTTAACGAACTGTTCCACTGAATCCTGTTTGGCTTGGAGCAAGGAAACGGTTTCGTTCACCGTATGGCGCAGCTTGGGATAAGTGGAAAGTAAGCGGCGAAAGGGCCGGAACAAAACCACTAAACGCTCGTGACTTTGGCGCCCACGACTCTGCTGGAAGACAGCCACCATTTGTTCCAAACGGTGGAGAAGAATGGTTGATTGGATGATATCCCACACAAGATAAAGCATAAAAATGAATGCGAGAATGATTCTCGAACTAGACGGGATGCTTAGTAAATAAACATGGAACTTCGGGTGAATGAAACTTGCAAAAATGAGACCGAGGACTCCCCAAAGCAGCGAATAAGGAAGGGCAACCCGTCCTTGAAAATTTAGCGGGGTGTCACTGTAGTCCCAGAGTTGCAAATGGAAAAAGCGCTCTAGACATAGCCCGGATACGTACTCTAAAGCCGTGCTTAAAACTACGAAATAAATAAATCGCCATTCCCAAGCGAGATCTGATATCCACGGATCAGTCATTACTACTAAGAGTGTAAAGGAACCATAGAGCGGCAGAAAGGGTCCTTTAAGGAAACCGGGATTGACGATATGTTGTTGGGTGAGTGAACGGTATGCGCTTTCCAATATCCAACCTGCAAAAGCGTAAGCAGCAAAGGTAAGGACTGCCTGCGAAAAGTGGTCAAGCCAAAGCAAACTAAGCATTAAATATTAACTCCTTTAATCAGGGCATCAGTAAAACCTTAGACTGAGTTCCCCAAAAGACCCAAGAATAGCTTCAAAACAATTCTCCGCTTGCAGGGAGAACACAGTTGCATTTTATGCCAGTTAGAATTAAGATATACCCAAAAGACCCAAAATATAAATCTGTAATCACTATAACATTTTTTTCATTGCTGTCAAGATGAATTAATAAGTCAATTTAATGAGGGAGAAAGAAACAGAATGGGTATAACTGAGAGACGCAAGCAGTTCTTGCAACAGATTATGAACCTTTATGAAAAGACCGGTTTGCCTGTTCATTATAAAACTTTAGCCAATCTGATCGGAGTGAGTAAATGGACAGCTTATGATATGTTAAAAGAGTTGGAAAAAACCGGTTTGCTTAGACGCGACTATACCATAAATTCCCATGAATCGGGGCGGTCTATGATCGTTTTTACTCCAACGCTCAAAGCTGACGAGCTTTTCGGTAAGACGAGGACTACAATTTGTAACCCCAGTGAATTGAGAGCTATCAAGGATTCGGTGCTAGATTTACTTGAGGAGGTGCGGACGTTTCGTCTCCAACAAGCAGTCGATCTCTTTTTAGAGAAAATTGCTCATGTAACTGTCCAGGCGGAATTTTGTCTCTACATCCTCGGACTTTTGATTCTGTATCTCAATATACTCGGCAAAAAGCGGAAACAGATGATTGAGCACTTGATGAATGTTTCGAATCGCTCGGAAATACAATTGACCATGTTTGTCGGCACAGTGATGGGCACGGCTGTTCAAACCGTCGGTCATGAACTTGGGCCTGAAATTACTAAACTCATCGCTTTGTTTTTTAGCTATCTTGACAAATTGAGTCTTGACGAGCTAAAAACGCTTACCGATTTTGTCCGGGAAGCCATGCAGTTTTAATAGCCGGAATTATTGTTTTGTTTATTGGGATTTCCGGATTGTTTAAAATAGCCATAAGATACGTTCCCATGCCGATTATTCAGGGTATGATCGCAGGGACTTTGGTGAGTTATGGCATAGCCACCATTACCGCTCTTCTGATTTGTCTTGCGACCAACACATATACGAGTGATCTTTTTTGTTGTTATACCAATCTTACGTGGGTCTATGGGCTTGGAGGTGATTCCTGTGCCAAAAGTGTTCCGTAATCTTTGCCCACGCAATTGTTTTAGTACCTGCGCTATTTTAAGTCATGTGGAAAACGGAAAACTGGTGCGGGTCAGTGGCGACCCCGCCCATGGCTTCACGCGGGGAAATCTGTGTGCCAAAGGTTATGCTTACGTGGAAAGGGTTTACAGTTCAGAGCGGGTTCTTCATCCCTTACGACAATTTCCCAGGGGTTCTGGGAACTGGTGCTCGATCACCTGGGATGAGGCACTGGAGGTTATTGCGCGTAAAATCCTGGAATTAAAGGGTCGTTACCATAGTTTCCTGCCGGTCTGCTTATGTAAACATTACGGAAACATGGGACTGTTGCATTATGCCGTTAATGCTCTGTTTGATGGACTGGGTTCGGTTACGGTGACTGAGGGCAATTCCTGCTGGTCTGCCGGGTTGGATGCTTATCTGTACAGTATGGGGTCAATGGAAAAGCCCGATCCCGAGGACATGGTCAACAGCAAGGTGATAGTTCTGTGGGGCGTCAATCCGGCTTGGACCGCCGTGCACCAAATGCATTTCATCGACAGAGCCAGAACGTGGGGAGCTCAGGTGGTGGTCATCGATCCCGTTTTTACCTCAACCGCGGCGCAGGCTGATTTTTATCTTCGGCCTAAGGCGGGTAGTGACGGTGCCCTTGCCTTGGGAATGGCCAAAACCATTGTCGAGAACGGCTGGCACGATCCAGAATTTTTGGTGCAACGTGTTGAGGGCTATGAAGCATTTTTTGCTTATCTGACCAGTATCAGTTATGATTGGGTTGAGCAAGAAACCGCTTTGCCCAGAGAGGCTGTTAAAGAAGTGGCCGAATTGTACGCGCTGAACTCCCCGGCCGCTATCTGGACCGGCTTGGGATTACAACGTCACACGAACGGAGGGCAGAATGTCAGGGCCATCATTGCCCTGGCGGCGCTCACAGGTAACCTGGGTAAATCCGGTGCGGGTTTATATAATCCTTCCCTGGCTCTCTGGGATTTGTTTTCTTACTACACCAGGGATTGCGTGACTTCTAGACATCCAGTTGGGCACAGAAAAATCAATATCAACCTTCTGGGTTCGGAGTTGACAGAAACAACGGATCCACCGGTCAAGATGCTCTGGCTGGCACAGAGAGACCTCTGGCAAGATGCCCACACCGGCAGTCTAAAAAGTGCGTTGGAAGATCTGGACTTAGTAGTACAAGTGGATCAATTTTTAAACCGGAGTTCCCGTTATGCCGATATTTTTTTGCCGACGACTACCCAGTTCGAAGAATGGGATGTGGTGCCAAGCTATTGGCATCATTGGATAGGGATTAATGAACCGGCCATCTCTCCCCTGGGCGAGAGTAAATCGGATCTGCAGATAGCTTGGGAATTGTCTGGCAAACTTAACGAATTGTCGCCCGGCGTATGTAGTTTTCCCACGGCCGGCAAGGAAGAGGAGTGGCTGGCCGGGGAATTCAACCAGGAAATAAATGCCTGTTTGGGGATTGATGATTACAGAGAATTATTACAAGGCCCCCGCAAATTGAAATGGCCTCAGGTGGCTTGGGAGGAGATCAGGTTTAAAACCCCCTCGGGGAAATTTGAAATTTCTTCTCTGACAGCTGCTCGTGAAGGATTACCCTTATTGCCGGTTTATTCTGAACCGGCTTCGGCTCCGGCAGCCTATCCTTTCCGGCTTATGACACCCCACAGTCAGGCGGGCAACAACTCGCAGTTTCTGAATTTACCCTGGCTGACTTGGGGAACAGGGGAGCCCTGTCTCCGGATAAATCCGCTGGCGGCGAAAAGGTTGGGCTTACACAGCGGCGACCTTGTCAGGGTTTATAACCAACAGGGCGAAATTCTGCTCCCAGTGAAGCTTAGCGCGACGATTCGTGAAGATACGCTGATGTGTTTCCAAGGTTGGCACGGCAGCGGGGAGCATGACTTGAATGACTTGGTCAATGGCAGCCCCACGGA
Source organism: Desulfosporosinus sp. (assembly GCA_020692355.1). GTDB lineage: Bacteria > Bacillota > Desulfitobacteriia > Desulfitobacteriales > Desulfitobacteriaceae > JAJZPA01. The sequence continues at coordinate 114,799 of JAIMKP010000001.1, read as the reverse complement.
CATGGGAAGCAAAGGGACAGGACGTCCGGCAACTGCCATTCATGATACCTTTGTCAACCTGTGTCCTGCTTAAAGGAGGCGTGCGATGCGACAAGTTGGGTTTCTGGTGGATGTGAGCCGCTGTTTGGGTTGCCGGGCCTGCGAAGTGGCCTGCAAAAATTACTTTGGGCTAGGGGAGACTCAGCGTTATCGCCGGGTCTCAGAAGTGGAATGGCAGACTGAAGATGGAATCGGTTTATTTTATCTTTCCCTGGCTTGTAATCACTGCGAAAGCCCCGAGTGTTTTCGGGTTTGTCCTAACCGCACCTACAGGAAGCGGCGGGACGGAATCGTGGTTCATGATGCCGGACTCTGCGATGGCTGTTGCACCTGCGTGAAGGCTTGTCCTTATGGCGCTCCGCAATATGACGCGGACACGGGCAAGGTAGATAAGTGCGATCTGTGCGTAAGCCGCCTCGATGCAGGACTGAGACCGATCTGTGAAGAAGCCTGCAACAACGGTGCTCTCAAAGTGATTTATTTGGATCGGATCGATGAGACCGGACTGCTAAAGTCTGTCCCCACCTTGCCAGACATCAAAATGACGCGCCCGTCGGTTCGGTTTAATCCTCCTGTATTCCGCAAGCAGTGGTCGAGCTAGAAAAATTAGAGCATCCTACAGCCCACGGCGCTTCAGTTTGTTGATCTATACAAAGTTGAGGTGGGAATCATGGTCGCAAGTACGCTCCAGACTCAGCTCATGGAGGCTATAGCCTGTGGAGGGGGTCTGCCTTCTTTAGCGAAAATCATGGTCGATTTTTTGGGCAATCCGGTGATTATTACCGATCAATTTTTTAGGATCGTCGTTTATCAGACCAAACGAGAGGAAAATATTCACTGGGACGACTTTTTACCCATATCCGTCACGCAGCGCGAATCAAAACGCTGGGAGTCCAAAACGGAACGGGGAATGCTGGTCACTCCGGACGGGAAAACAGTTTCCTACGTCTCGTTTCCTCTGGTGCGTTCTGAGCTGGAAGGGTTTATCGTTCTGCTGCTCACGGAGAACGCTTGGTCACCGGCCCTGGCCTTGATGCTGGAACAAGGCGCCCTGGCAGTCTTGGTGGCACTGAAGCAGGAAAGAGAAATCCAACGAATTCATTTAAAATATAGAGATGAATTTATCCATGATTTATTATATAACAATTTTGAAAACAGGGAAGTTTTGATCCAGCGGGGTAAAACTTTGGGCCTGGACTTCTCTCATCCCCATGCTCTGGCAGTGGTCGGGATTGATGACGAGGAATCCTCAGAAGCGGAAAAAAACCTTGAGCAGCTAAAATCCTTGTTAAACTCCTCATTAAGAATGCACGGCGCCAAACCTGTGGTTACCAGACGCGGAATCTATCTGATTGTTTTTCTGCCTTGGGCCAGGCAATTAACTTTTCCAGAGCTGAAACGAGAGCTTAATTCCTTGTTCCACCAAGCGAAGCAGAATGTCTATAACAGACTGAAAACCTCTTTTTCCGTTGGCGTTGGCCACCTGTATCCTGCAGCCGACGAACTGTTCCGCAGCTATCAGGAGGCTAAGACGGCCCTGGAACTGGGGAGATTCTTTAACAAGTCCGATGAGATGACTTATTTTGATGAATTAGGGGTTCTAAGTTTAATCTATAAAAAGGGAGAATTAGAGCTGAAAGCTTTCTGTTACAGTCTGCTTGAGCCGATTTTGGATTATGACCGGAAGAATGCGGGTCAGTTGCTGGAAACCTTAAAAATTTATTTCCAATGCAATGCCGATCTCAACACGACTGCGGAGAAGCTTTACGTCCATGTTAATACCCTGCGTTATCGATTAAAAAAAGTAGAGGAACTCTTGGGCATCGATTTAAACAATTTGGATGGACAGCTCAATTTATTCACAGCGGTGCGGATTTTTAGCCAAAAAGGTTGGAGCTGAAAATCAGTACTAAAAATCAGTACTGAAACCCGGTGCTTATTGTCGTAAACGACAAAGTACCGGGTTTTTAGTTTAGACGGTTCTATAAAGGCCAAATCTTGATGGCGACGAATTGATTAACAACAGATCATTAACCTGGGGAATCAGTGACAGACCTGGAGGTGAAAGTGCTCACAAGGAATTGCTAAGTTGTACAGGGTTTATGATTTGAAGTGAGGGAGGTCAGACGATGCAATCTGAAAAGGAAAGAAAAGATTTCAGCATTTCTCGCCGCAATTTTTTAAAAGGGACTGCTGCGGTAGGAACAACGGTCGGTCTTTTGGGAGCTTCGACTTATGGCCTGAAATGGCTGCAACCTGTCCAGGCGCAAACCGAGGTCAAAGAAGAGATCATCAGAAACTTGTGTTCACCGAATTGCTGGCAGACCTGTAATCATCTGGTCACAGTTCGTGGTGGCAAGGTAGTGAAATCAGCCCCGGCCCCGATGCCGGAGCGAGTCTATGATCGCATCTGCCTGCGGGGGCTGACGCATATCCAGCGCGTCTATCATCCGGAAAGAATTAAATATCCCATGAAAAGAGTGGGGAAACGGGGGGAAGGTAAGTGGGAGAAGATCAGTTGGGAAGAAGCTTTCAACACCATCGCTGAAAAATTCTCGCAGCTGCGGAAACAATACGGCAAGCAATCGATCGCGATTGTGGGGCAATCCGGGAACTATGGTGTCTTAAACGGCGGCTATGGGGGGCAGTATCGCTTTTCCGGTGTTTTGGAGGCGGTTCATGCGACAGGCAGTGTGGACAGCTCTCTGACTGCCGGGTTTGCCGCCCCTATGGGTACTGGAATTTTTGACGCTTATTCCAATGAGACTTCAGACTGGGTCAATGCTAAGACTATTATTTTATGGGGGAGTTCCTGCGCCGAAACCCAAATCAACGAGTGGCACTTTATCCAGGAGGCCAAAGAAAAGGGAGCGCGCTTGATCGTGATCGATCCCATCTATACGGCTACTGCGCAGAAGGCGGATATTTGGGTCAACCTGCGTCCCGGTAGTGACACCGCTTTGGCACTGGGCCTGTTGCGGGAGATCATGACGCAAGGCATGTTGGACAAAGATTTTGTGCTGCACCACACGTGTGCGCCCTTTTTGGTCCGGAGCGATGATAAACAGTTTGCCAGGGCAGAGAAAAAGCCCCTGGTTTGGGATACAGTTTCGCAAAGTGCAAAAACCCAAGATTCCCCGGGCCTTGCCCCCGAGCTGGAGGGAACACACCCCGTCAACGGGGTGGCCTGTACGACCGCCTACTCTTTGTTGTGGGACAAGGTTAAAGATTATACCCCGCAGAAAGTGGCTGAATTAACCGAAGTTCCGGCAAACATGGTTGTGGAAGTGGCGCGCCTGTTCGCAGTCAATAAACCGGCGGGGATTAAGTTTGGTTTTGGAGCAGACCGCTATCACAATGCCAACTTGTTGGGGCAGGCTATGGTTACGCTGCTGGCCTTGACCGGCAACATCGGCAAGTCCGGCAACATCATTGGGATGTCTTTTTACGGTTTTGATCCCATGGTGTATAATGCGGGCTGGTTATTTCCGGCGGGAACCTTTCCAGCGGTTCTACCCATGATGAAATTGCAGGATACGATTATCAAACAGGATCCCCACCCCATTAAAGCTCTTTACATCATGTGTTCAAATCTCTTGGTGCAGACCGCTGACCGCAACAAGTGGTTAAAAGAAGTATGGCCCAAGCTGGAATTCGTGGTGGCCGTCGATCAGTTCCTGAATAATACGATGGACTATGCCGATATCATTCTGCCTGCCGCCCATTATTACGAAACCGAAGAACCTGTTCTCGCCGGAGATATGCCTTATGTCTTCTACCGGCGCAAGGCGGTCGATCCTTTATTGGAGGCCAAACCGGACTGGGAAATCTATCAGGGTATAGCCGGGAAAATGGGATTGGGCAAGTATTTCCCGGAAAAGCTGCAGGCGAGCCAAGAATGGTTTGACATGCCCATGCTTAAACAGCAAGGGATTACTTTTAATAAAATACGCCAAGAACAGGCCGTGCGTTTTCTGCCGAATCCCTATATACCCTGGCAGGACGGGAAATTCAAAACGGAGAGCGGCAAACTTGAATTTTATCTGGAAAAAATGGCCTCGACCGCAGAAGAACTCCCCGTTTTCAAGTGGCCACTCGAGGCCGGACCGGATAGCAAACTGGCCGGAAAATATCCCTTTGTCCTCTTGACCAGACATGAGAAATTCCGGATTCACTCGCAATACGAAAATCAACCCTGGTTGAGAGAAATAAATCCGGAGCCTGTTGCCGACCTCAATCCCAAAGATGCCGGCGCCAAGGGTATTGCGGATGGGGAGATGGTGGAGGTATACAATGATCGGGGCCATGTCGTCTTAAAATGTCGCTATAACGAATCGATTCGTCCGGGAGTGGTTCACATCCAGCAGGGCTGGTGGCGCTACGTTGCCGGACATCATCAGGAGTTGACTCATGCCCAGTTTAAAGAAGGTATTTTTAATTATTCGTTCTTTGATGTCCGAGTCGATTTTCGGAAATATGCGGGGGGTGAATTGCATTGACCAAGAAATATGGAATGGTCATCGATTTAAAACGATGTATCGGGTGCCACACCTGTGAAATTGCTTGCAAACTGGAAAATGATGTGCCGATGGGCATGTATTGGAACCGGATTCTTACCGAAGGCGGAAAATACATGGATACTCCCAAAGGGGAATATCCTAATGTCCAAAGGGGATACCTTCCGCTGGCCTGCCAGCACTGTGAGAATGCACCCTGCGTCAAAGTTTGCCCGGTGGCTGCGACCTATAAGTCTGAAGACGGCAGGGTATTGATTAACTATGAACGCTGTATTGGCTGCCGTTACTGTATGGCGGCTTGCCCTTACAATGTCAGGGTCTTTAACTGGCAAGAACCCGTACGCATTCCTGATTTTGACTATGGGTCAGCGGATACTCCGAAACGCAAACGTGGGGTTGTGGAAAAGTGTTCCTTCTGCGAACAACGGGTGAATAAAGGGGAACAGCCTTTTTGCGTGGAGGTTTGTCCGGCGCGCGCCAGACATTTCGGCGATCTGAACGATCCGACCAGCGAGGTTGCGCAGCTCGTTCGCGCCAGAAAAGGCGAACAGCTATTGGAAAATAGAGGAACTAAACCACAGGTATATTTCTTGCGCTAGAAAGGAGGCAGATTTGCCGTGTTTAACAAAAGATATGTGAATCCCTGGACGATAATCCTGACGATTTTGTCCCTGGTTGGTTTGGGAGCATGGGTTTATCAGCTGACCCACGGTTTGATTGCCACCGGGATGCGCAACATAGTTTCCTGGGGTCTTTATATCACGTTTTTTATGTTTTTTGTGGGACTTTCAGCCGGGGGGTTGATTGTCTCTTCTTCAGCAACAGTATTTAATATCAAAGAATTCAAACCGGTGGCTAAACCGGCAGTGTTACTATCAATCACCTGTATTATTGTGGCAACCCTGTTGATCTTTGTGGATATCGGGCGTCCCGATCGGATCTTGAACCTGGTTTTCCATCCTCAATTCGATTCACCGCTCACTTGGGACGTGGTCGTGATTACCCTTTACTTGGCAACTTCTCTGGTTTATCTTTACAACATGACTCGGGCGGAGCCCAACCAAAGGAACGTCAAGGTGTTATCTGCAATCGCTTTGCCTGTCGCTATTTTGGTCCACTCGGTTACTGCCTGGATCTTTGGACTGCAGATCGCGAGACCGACTTGGCACAGTGCCTTGATGGCCCCTCTCTTTGTCGCTTCAGCCCTGGATTCCGGCTTGGCTCTCCTGCTGATTGTGCTGATCGGACTGAATAAGTTCACCTCATTTAAGGTGGAAAAGAAACTGATCTCCACCCTGGGCGGGTTGTTGGCGGTATTCATTGCGGTGGACGTTTACTTTGTCTTCTCGGAGATATTGACGGCGCTATATCCTGGTGAGGAACAGTTAATGGGGTATTTGACGTTGATGCTCTCCGGCAGCCTGGCACCCTTCTTCTGGGGTGAAATCATCCTGGGGGCAGTTGTTCCCTTCTTGATCCTGGTTGTGCCTAAGAACAGGATGAAGAGCAGTCTGATGGTACTGGCTTCAGCGCTCGTGGTCGTAGGTGTTTTGTTTAAACGTATTTGGCTGCTGTTTTCCTCTTTGCTATTACCATTGATCGGATTGGCTCCAGGGGTGACGCTGGGAGCCTATCAAATGCCGCAGACTTTTGGCAAAGCGGCGACACCAGGCATCTGGGACACCGTAGGGAGCTATGCCCCAACCTGGGTGGAATTGGCTATTGTGGTGGGCGTTTGTGCTTTCGGCGCGCTTATCTTCACTGTGGGAACCTATTTTTTCTTGACGCCGGTGCAGACTGCAGAAGCTTTGCCCAAGCAGGGAGGTGCTGTCAGTGCCACCTAAACTGACGGATACGGTCTTGGCCGGTTTAAAAGAGATGACTATCAACCGGAGGGCCACGTATTCTGCTTTATCCAAAATGTGGGATGAACCGAACCAAGAGCTGTTGGCTGATTTCTTCGGTGACGGAGGTGCCTGGACCCAATTACAGCGTAGCCTTGACAAGATGAATCCGTGTTTGACAGAAATCCAGGAAGGAATTCGACTCATCTCAGGTTTTCTCGACCAGGAGCCAAGTGAGTCAAGCGAACGCCCACTTGTAGAAGTGGGCGTCCCGGACGTGGATAAGGTGGATAAGGATAAGGAGAGGGAGAAGGGCTTGACGGATTGGCGGGTGGAATATGCCCGGTTATTTATCGGACCCGGTGGGTTCCCTTGTCCTCCCTATGAGTCTGTTTATCGGGAACGACGGGAAGACGGAAGTTTCGGCAACTTGATGGGAGAAACTACGCTGCGGGTGCGGGAAATTTACCGGCAGGCAGGATTAGACCTGGGCACCAAGCAGTTGCCGGACTATCATTGCACAGAGTTAGAATTCATGGGTTATCTCGTCGCTCAGGAGGCGGAACAATACCTCGCCCAGGACGTACGCAGAGCCGGGCTTTGGCAGGATATCCAGGAGTCATTCCTACAAGATCATATGGCGGCATGGTTGCCTGAATTTTGTCAAGATGTACAGCGGGAGACAACCTTGAGTTACTATCAAGGATTAGCTCAAATAACGGCTGCCTATATCAACATTGAGGCTGAACGCATCAACCAATTAAAAAAAACAGCCGGTTCTTTGGCGTTTGAACGGTAGAGTAGGAGTGGTCACTTGGCAATAAGTCAGCCGTTTAAAGATTATGTCTTAGAACAACTGATGATGTTAGGTGATATAACTGTTCAGAAAATGTTTGGTGTAGTGGGTCTATATTGTGAAGGCTATATTTTTTCATTGATATCTGATGACGTTTTATATTTTAAACTTGACCATTCCAATAGAAACGATTATCAGAAAGCAGGCATGGAGCCTTTAAAACCTTTCGCCACTAAAAAATCACGGTTTCTTATTATGAAGTGCCTGTTGAAGTGCTGGAAAACAGAGAGCGCCTCGTAGATTGGGCCAGGAAATCCCTGATCGCATCGAAGAACGGCAAAGGTCAAGAAAAGGCCTGAAAGACATGTAAACATTAACTCAAAGACGGTTAGACAGGAGAAGCCAACACCAGAAGAGGTGTTGGCTTCTCCATAGAGTTGGCTTAGTTTCCCGACTATGTTGTTAATTACGAAAACATGCTACCCTGATATAATAGTAAAATTTATGCAATGCCTTTTAATCGTAAAGCGTCATGTAATAATGAATTTCCATCACACTGATAGCAGTGGTTTTCTGTACCCGAAGGAATCTTATTATCATATACAATTTCCGCAGCCTCTGAAATCACATCAAAATACCACTCTGCAGATGGTGCTCTATGACCCTCTAATTTTGAACCTGGATTGGGCGACCACACAAAAGGAACAATATTAGCACCCATGGCAGATAGAGTCTTAATTCCTTGTAAAAATGTTTCTTTTGGTTCCAAACCCATTACCAGAGCAATAAATACATTTCCTTGTCCAAAAATATTAACTGCTGTTTTAATGGATTCAACAAATTCTGCATGCGAGGTGCTTTCTGATTTTCCTGGACATATTGCTTTATACAACTTTTCGTCCCATATCTCCATGCTATATCCAATTGCATTGATCCCAGTTTCGAAATAACGTTTAATATCATCCCCTTTAGCAGGAGAGGGAAGTATTATTCCGGGAACTCTTTCAAATCCTGTATGGTTTTTTATAGATTCTATGATGTCAGAAACCATAGCAACTTCCTTTTCGTGACTAAAACATCCCCCAGTAAGTAATATGTGATTAACATTTCCTTCTGACCAGGCCGCTTTAGCTACTTCACCAATATCAGTGATATCTTTTTTCTTAATTACAGAGTTGTAAACTTTTGATGTTGTAACAAGATTACAAAACGAACATTGCTTATTATGGCTAAAATGGGAGCAGTAGTTTTGATAACAGAAAAACAAGCAGTCCCTGCCACCGATCTGACCAATTTTAACCATAGCATTATTTTGAGTTGTTTTCTTGTTATAAAAATCAGGCCGTTCTATCCATGTAATCTCACAAATTTCATGATCGTTAAGGTATAGTTTTAATTTATCATCATACGTTTTCACATGATATTGTGATTTTGAATTATAACGGAACTGTACAACTGTTCCATCCGGAAGACAGAAATCATCAGGGAATTTGAGGTTAACATGATTTTCAAAATCCCAACCAAACAACCCATGATTCTGCTCTTTATAGTTTATGCCTACTGCTGTCAAACTTTCGATATCAGAACAGATTCCCTCCGTAAGCAGAGCTGCTTTTAATAAAGTATAATTTTTCATCTCTGAAATCCTCCTCAATCCAGCTAATAAATTTTATACTTGATCAATAGGTAAACAGAAACTTTGTTTATCAGTCCCTAAAACGATGTTTGTGTCGATTTTGTTTACCCCTGGAAATTCCAAGAGCGAATCCATAATAAAATCACGATAAGAAGCTATATCATGGGATACTATCTTTAATAAATAATCCCAGCTGCCTGTAACGTTATAACATTCTAGAATTTTAGGCGTTTCCTTAACTTTTAATAGAAAGGCGTTTGCCGTTTTTCTATTATGCGGAGATAAATTGACAAAAGTAAACGCAACTATTTCCAACCCAACCTTTTTTTCATCGATGATAGTAGCAAATTGTTTTATTACACCCAGTTCTTTAAGACGCTTTGTCCGACTGAGGCAAGCAGAGGGCGATAATCCGATTTTCTTTGATAATTCTATATTGGATATTGATGAATCGTTTTGCAGAATATCGATTATTTCCTTATCACAACTATCAAAAGCCAAAGACATAATATAGACTCCTTTAAGACAATTAGGTGCTAATTACTGTTAGTCAGTTAAACCTTAGTGTCAACAACACAATTTAACTAAATAGGTTAACAAAAAATATTATTTTGACGTATGACGATTATACCAAATAATATGCTTATTTGTCAACGTATTAGCGAATAAATAGCGAAAAAACGTTATATGAGTTAATGAACGGTTGGCTCAAAGCCTGAAATTGCACAAGCTTTTGATAAGCCATTTAAAAAAGTTGTAGTTTCAAATTACCAGTGCTAAAATCCCTTGACAAAAGCGCAATTTTTTTCTACAATAGATGTAAAGTAAAAATACTTTACAGAGGTTAAGGCATGGAGAAATTCGCACATATGGCGCTGTTGGCGGACTTTTATGGCCCACTGCTCACCGAAAAACAGCGAAAGATTTGGGAACTTCATTATGACCAAGACTTTTCGTTAGGGGAGATCGCTGAAGCGGAGCGGATCAGCCGCCAGGCGGTTCATGATCTCATCAAGCGGACGGAAAAGATCCTGTGTGGGTATGAAGAAAAGCTGGGGCTCGCTGGCCGTTTCCTTCAGGAACGGGAAAAGCTTCTGGCGGTGACAAAACGGTTGCAGCGTTTTGAAGCCAAGGACTTTCGAGATGAGGGCCTTTGGCTGCGCTACCTTGAGGTAAAAGCGAAGATCGAGGATATTTATCAGGGAATTGCAGGGGATTCGCCTAATGGTTTGTTAGACTAGAAAGAGAGGTTGCCATGTTCCAAGGCTTAAGTGAAAAGCTGCAGGAAACCTTTAAGCGGCTGCGAGGGAAAGGCAAACTAACCGAAGCGGATGTCAGTGAGGCGATGCGGGAAGTGCGCATGGCACTCCTGGAAGCCGACGTGAACTATAAAGTGGTTAAGGATTTTGTCGCCAAGGTCAAGGAGCGGGCGGTTGGTCAGGAGGTTTTGGAGTCTCTGTCTCCGGGTCAGCAGGTGGTAAAGATCGTACATGAAGAGCTAATGGCCTTGATGGGCGGCCAGGAAGCCAAGATCGAGATTGCCTCGAAACCGCCGACGATCATTTTGCTGGTTGGCCTTCAGGGGGCAGGGAAAACCACTCATGCCGCGAAACTCGCCCAGATGCTGAAAAAGCAAGGAAAGCATCCGTTAATGGTAGCCTGCGATATCTATCGGCCAGCGGCAATCAAGCAGCTTCAGGTTCTGGGGGAACAGATTAAAGTTCCCGTATTCGCACAAGGTGACCGGTTGCCAGTGGACATCGCGACGGCTTCCTTGCAGCATGCGGCCAGCCAAGGTCTGGATGTCGTCATCATGGATACAGCCGGTCGGCTCCACATTAATGAAGAGTTGATGGGCGAGCTGCAAGCCATTAAAGATACGGTTCATCCTCACGAGATCCTCTTGGTCGTCGATGCGATGACGGGTCAGGATGCTGTCAATGTGGCCGAGGCGTTTCATAACCAGTTAGGGCTTGGGGGAGTCATTCTCACGAAGCTCGATGGCGACACCCGCGGCGGAGCGGCACTTTCCGTCAAAGCAGTCACAGGCTGTCCGATCAAGTTCGCTGGGATCGGCGAAAAGATCGATGCCTTGGAGGCCTTCCATCCGGATCGCATGGCTTCGCGGATTTTGGGTATGGGTGATGTGCTCACTTTAATCGAAAAAGCACAGCAGGCGTTTGATGAGAAAAAGGCCAAGGAAATGGAACAGAAACTGCGCAAGCAGGAATTTAGCTTGGATGATTTTCTTGATCAAATGCAGCAATTGAAGAAAATGGGGCCGCTTTCCTCGATTTTAGAGATGATTCCCGGTATGGGTAAGCAGCTCAAGGATGTTCAAATTAATGAGAAGGATATGTCTCATGTGGAAGCGATTATTCGTTCTATGACGCTGGACGAGCGACGCAAGCCAGTACTGATCAAAGACTCTCGCAAGAAACGGATCGCCAAAGGGAGCGGGACGAGTGTTCAAGAAGTGGGGCGTTTGCTTAAGCAGTTTGAACAGATGCAGAAGATGATGAAACAGTTTGCTGGGGCGGGAGGGCCAGGCAAAGGGAAAAAGGGCAAGAAACCCGGTTTTCGCTTCCCGTTTGCTCGTTAAGGCTGCGCGCAGGCATCATTCTCTGGCGATTACCCTGTTGAGGAGGTGAAAACACATGGCAACGAAAATCCGTCTGCGCCGTTTAGGCGCGAAGAAAAACCCGTTCTACCGTTTGGTGGTGGCCGATTCTAATGCTCCGCGGGATGGCCGCTTTATTGAAGAGATCGGTTTTTATGATCCGACTAAGCGCCCGGAGGTTCTTCAAATCGATGAAGAAAAGGCTCTGAAATGGCTCACGACCGGCGCTCAACCGTCCGATACGGCAAAATCTTTGCTGCGTCAAGCAGGGATCCTGAACAAATTCCACACCAATAAGTAATGGTTAAGTGGGGGGGGTCCAATGAAGGAACTGGTAGAAATCCTTGCGAAAGCATTGGTCGATCATCCGGAGAATGTATCGGTTAACCAAACCGATACGGATAAGAGTGTACACTTACAGTTGGTCGTGGCTCCCGAAGATATGGGAAAAGTGATCGGCAAGCAAGGCAAGATTGCTAATGCCATCCGGACGATCGTGAAAGCGGCGGCTGTCAAAGATGGACGCCGAGTGCACATCGATATTGATCAGTAAGTTTAAAAAGGGCCGGCATGCCCTTTTTAACTTTTTTAGGACGGGGAAACATAATGCTAAGGATTAGGGTTTTTTATCCCGTTCAGAAAGTATAAGTTTGTGGGGGATAAGAAAACTAGCGTCGCCGCCGTCGCCGACTCAAACAGGACGTTTGAGATTAGAGCGCTGCCATGGATGGCAAAGCGCCGTAAGGCTAGGCGCCAGCTGAGTTTTCTTTATCCCTTAAGGGGTGTTAGGATGCAAGAAGTATTGATTGGCGAGATTCTGCGCCCACACGGCGTGCAGGGTGAGGTGAAGGTTTATCCCATCACAACCGATGTGCACCGTTTTGCCAAACTGAAGCAGGTATTTTTGCATAATGGGCAGGAAAAAAGGAGTTTGGAGATCCGAGAGGCACGGATTCAGAATGACCTTGTTTATTTGCTCTTTCAGGGTATCAACAGCATGGACGAAGCCGAAAAACTCCGCGGCTTCAAAGTTTATATCGACCGCGCCGAGGTTCCCCCTTTAGAAGAAGGGTGGTACTATTTCGAACTCGAAGGGATGCAGGTTTACGAAGGGAACGTTTGCCTGGGGACACTTGTGCAAATACAGGAAACAGGGGCGAATGATGTCTATGTTGTGCGGGGCGACCATGGAGAGATCTGTGTTCCGGCCCTGAAGAGTGTTGTCAAAAAGGTGGATGTCCCAGGCCGACGGATGGATGTTACGCTCCCTCCAGGGCTGTTGGAGGATTAGATGCGGTTTACGGTATTAACCTTGTTTCCGGAAATGTTCAGCCCGCTTCAGGCAAGCATCTTGAAACGAGCACAAGCGGCAGGGCTTATCCAAGTAAACGTGGTGAACTTCCGGGAGTATGCTGATAACAAACATAAAAGTGTGGATGATGTCCCTTACGGTGGGGGCGCGGGCATGGTTCTCAAGCCCGATCCTCTCTTTGCTGCGTTGAGAGCGCTACCGGAACCCCATGGCTCGCGTCAGGTGATTCTTCTTTCCCCACAGGGCCAGGTTTTTGATCAAGCCCTGGCCAGGGCGCTGGCGTGTGAAGATGAATTAGTGTTCATCTGTGGGCATTATGAGGGGTTTGATGAACGAATCCGCGCTCTGGCTGACCAAGAACTTTCCCTGGGAGATTTTGTTTTGACAGGTGGAGAACTTGCGGCTTCGGTGATGATCGATGCGGTGGCTCGCTTGGTTCCCGGCGTGTTGGGGCAGAGCGAGTCGTTAAAGGAAGAGTCGCATGGGGATGGGGTTTTGGAATATCCCCAATACACCCGCCCGGTAGAGTTTGAAGGGCAACGCGTTCCGGAAATCCTGCTTTCCGGGCATCATGCCAATATCGAGCGCTGGCGGCGCAAAGAGGCTCTGTGGCGGACCTTTCAGAAGCGACCGGATTTGTTTGAACGTACCGTATTCCTTGCCTCGGATTACCCTCTCCTAGAGGAACTACGGCAGGAACATCCTGAGATGGAAGTGTTTGCGGAGAAGTGGCGTGCCTTAGCCCCGCTTCCGAAAAAGCGAAGAGGAAGAGAACCCGAACAGGGAAACAACCCAGCATAAGCGAACAACCCAGTATAGGGGGAAAAGTCGGTGGGAAGGGTTTATCTAGCGCTTATCCATGCGCCAGTTTATAATAAGAATGGGATGGTGGTGGCAACCTCCATCACGAATTTAGATCTGCACGATATTGCTCGGAGTGCCGCGACGTATGATGTGGTCAGATATTATGTCATTCACCCGGCAGAGGCACAGCAGGCCTTGGCGAAGCGGATTATGGGGTTTTGGCAGGAAGGGTATGGAGCCGAATATAATCCGGATCGGAAAGAGGCGTTTGCCCGGGTACAGGTAGTGAGCACTCTGGATGAGGCCGTCGCCCAGATTGAGGCGGCTGAAGGGCAGCCTCCTCTGAGGGTGGCTACTGATGCACGCATTTACCCGAATACCATAAGCTACACACAGATGCGTTCGCGGATTGAGGAAGGTGAGGAGCCGATCCTCCTCCTTTTTGGTACGGGCTGGGGCCTTTTGCAGGAAGAGGTGGCAAAGGCCGATGTCATTTTAGGACCCATCTTTGGGCCGGGGGCGTACAATCACCTGTCCGTGCGCTCGGCGGCTGCGATCATTTTGGATCGGCTGCGTGGGCATTAGACAGGAGACAGGAGTCAGGATCTGGAGGAACGGAAAAATTCGTTAAGAGAGAATATTTTTAAGGGACTAGAATTTCTAAGAACGATTCCCAGCGTATTCTGACTCCTGAATTCTCAACTTCCTATGTTCCGGTTGCGTGCAGGTATGGCTTATGGTAAAATATATGGGTATGATCCCCATAGGGGATAAGAATTCTGGCGAAATCATAGATTTCGAGAATTCTTTATGACGGATGGTCCTCTGACTGAAAAAGCAGCAGTTCATGAACATCTAGGCAGGAAGGGGGGAAATAAAAATGGATTATATTCGCATGATTGAAGAAGAACAAATGAGACAAGATCTTCCTTCCTTCCGACCAGGAGATACGTTAAAAGTGCATGTTCGCGTTGTTGAAGGTACTCGCGAGCGGATTCAGGTTTTTGAAGGGGTTGTTATCAAGATGAAAGGTGGCGGCCTGCGGGAAACGTTCACGGTTCGCCGCGTGACTTACGGGGTCGGCGTGGAAAGAACCTTTCCGTTGCATTCGCCACGGATCGATAAGATTGAAGTGGTTCGCCATGGGGTTGTGCGCAGGGCCAAACTTTATTATCTGCGTGGTTTATCGGGTAAAGCAGCCCGGATTAAAGATCGTCGGGATCGCCGCTAAGAGAGGGGGCTGGAGCAATCCGGCTCTCTTTTTTCTTACATAGGCCTCGCTTCTGCATGCTCTAAGCACTGCCTGCCCATACTATGATCAGCAGGTAAGAGAGGAGAGAGTGTATGCAGAAGCAACGTTTTAGCAGTAGACGGATTTTTTTAATGCTAGGGATCTTGCTTTTACTTTTTGGCGGCCTTCGGTTGTATGTTATTCAGCCCTATCTCATCCCTTCACCATCTATGGAACCGACCCTGATCCCAGGCGATCGCATCATAGTGAATCGCCTGGCCTACCGCAGTAAGGTTCCGGCGCGGGGTGATGTGGTGGTCTTCGCCTTTCCTAAGGATCCCAAGCGTACCTTCGTGAAACGGGTGATTGCGCTGGAAGGGGAAACGGTCGAGTTGAAAGACAATCAAGTGTTTGTCAATGGGGTGTTGTTTAAAGAACCCTACTTGAAGGCGGGAGATTATCCGCCCTATGGTCCGGAAACCGTTCCCAAAGGAAAGGCCTTGGTGTTAGGCGACAATCGCCGCCAGAGTGGGGATTCGCGCGAGTGGGGGTTGCTTCCGAAAGAAGATTTGATCGGCAAAGTCTGGTTTTTGTATTACCCGTTTAATCGGTGGAAGTTTTTCTAGTTTAAAATTTAGTGGGACATTCCTCCTACTTCTGACCTCTGATTCAGGTGTGTCCCCTGACCTTTTAAGAAAGGATGTCTCATGAGTATTCAATGGTTTCCTGGCCACATGGCCAAAGCGAGAAGGCTTCTCGCTGAGCAGCTCCAGGTTGTGGATGTCGTCATTGAATTAGCAGATGCCCGCATTCCGCTTAGTAGCCGTAACCCAATCCTCAAAGAACTGTTGGGGACTAAGCCGCGACTGCTCCTTCTTAATAAGGCAGACTTAGCGGACGAGTCATGGACAAAGCGCTGGTTGAGGGTACTGCAGGATGATGCGACCGCCCTGGCAGTCAGTGCGACCACAGGGCAGGGATTTCGCCGGATTATCCCGGAACTTGAGCGCCTAGCATCCGGCCAAATGGCGAAATTGGCTGCTAAGGGAGTACGACCGCGCAGCATGCGGATCATGGTCGTGGGGATTCCGAATATCGGGAAGTCAACGCTTATCAATCAGCTCGCTGGGGGTGCGAAGGCCAAGACGGGGAATAAGCCCGGTGTGACGCGGGGAAACCAATGGATTCGCATTCATGAAAAGGTGGAACTGTTGGATACGCCAGGGCTCTTATGGCCGAAGTTTGAGGATCCGCAAGTAGGTTTGAAGCTGGCAGCCACTGGGGCTATAAAGGACGAGGTGTTTAATCAAGAGGAACTGGCTGAGTGGCTTTTGGAATGGTTGAAAACCTATAACATAGAAGCCTTGGCAGCCTATCAGGCTAAGGGGGTTGAACTGACTTTGGAAGGAATCGGACGGGCTCGCGGTTGTCTTGTTCAAGGTGGGGAAGTGGACAGGTTGAAGGCCGCGCAGCAGATTTTGCGGGACTTTCGCCAGGGTGGTCTTGGGCGCAATACGCTGGACCGATTGCTATTATAATATTTTAATATGTGTTACGGTCGCTGGGAAAAAAGGAAGTTGAGTTTATTCGTCGAACTGATTTAGAGAGGAGAAATCGCTTTGAACAGGGTGGCCCACTACACCGTACGGGAAATTACCCAAATCTTGCAAAAAAACCCTTCTAGGGTTATCATAGAAGAATGCCTGCAAGACAGCCGTCTTGGTGTGCGCCGTATGGCCGAGCGCCATTACATGCACTTGGAAGCACAAGGACTAGAGCGGGAGCGATTAGAGAAGCTCTTGGAGAAGGAACGCGAATTGTGGCAGCAGGGGTTTCTCCTCATAGCCGGCCTTGATGAGGCCGGAAGGGGTCCGCTGGCTGGCCCAGTCGTGGCGGCAGCCTGTGTTCTGCCTGCCCAGTTTGAACTTTCAGGTTTGAATGATTCGAAAATGCTTAGACCCAGTGAGCGGGAAGCGTTATATGCGCGGATTCAGGAACAGGCCTTAGATTATGCCGTGGCCAGCGCGAGTGTTGAAGAAATTGATGCCCTCAATATTTTGCAGGCGACAAAGTTGGCTATGGTTCGGAGTGTTCGTGCTTTGAAACAGGTTCCGCAGTTTCTCCTTATTGATGCATTGGAACTTTCAGTCGACATTCCCCAGCTGGGGATAGTGGGCGGAGATCGCTTAAGTGCAAGTATTGCGGCGGCATCGATTTTGGCCAAGGTCAGCAGGGATCGCTTCATGCTTGAAATGCATGAGAAGTATCCCGAATATGATTTTGCTCGGCACAAGGGGTATCCTACCCCGGATCATTTGCAGGTTTTGCAGCGTTTAGGGCCCTGCCCGATCCATCGGCGCAGTTTTGCTCCGGTCGAACACGCATTCCAAAGGTTGGCAGAGTCTTAACCCTGCATGAAGCCGAATTCATTTGACGCTGTTATAGGTTTGTGGCAAAATGATTTTGGCTGATAAGGTCAGGGGACACACCTGAATCAGAAGTCAGAGACCAGAGGTCAGAAGCTGGAGGAATGTCCCCATCAAAAAGAGAAAAAAATCAAGGAAGGGAGGGTAAAGGAGATGTCTAATAATTTTGCTGCGGTAGGAATCCTGCTTATCTTTGCGATCGCGCTTCCAGTTATCATGATGCTTATGCCGAAGATTCTTGCTCCGAATAAACCCCATAAGGAAAAGCTCACAACCTATGAGTGCGGTAACGAAACGATCGGCAGGACATGGATCGGTTTTAAAAGTAACTATTTCCTTTATGCGTTGGTGTTTACGGCTTTCGACGTGGAGACGGTTTTTTTGTATCCATGGGCGCTGACATTCCGTAAACTCGGGACATTTGCTTTCGTAGAAATGTTCATCTTCATCGTCATTCTCTTAGTCGGTTTCTGGTATGCTTGGAAGGAAGGTGCTTTGGAGTGGATGTAGTTAAGGAAAAAGAGCTCCGCGAGGCCGAATTGATGGTCGAAAAGAACGTCATGGTCACTTCGATCGATAAGGTCCTGAATTGGGCTCGGGGGCACTCCTTCTGGCCGGTAACTTTTGGCCTTGCTTGTTGTGCTATCGAGATGATGGCTGCCGGGGGCGCCCGTTATGATATTTCCCGCTTTGGCTGGGAGGTTTTCCGAGCTTCACCGAGACAGGCTGATCTGATGATTGTGGCCGGTACGTGTACCCGGAAGATGGCACCGCTTTTGCGACGGATTTATGATCAAATGCCTGAGCCCAAATGGGTGATTGCTATGGGAAGCTGTGCCTGTGCGGGTGGGCCGTTTGTGGATTCATATTCCATGCTCCCAGGTGTTGATAAAGTTGTACCCGTTGACGTGTATATTCCGGGATGCCCGCCACGGCCTGAGTCCTTGTTATATGGGATTTTGCAGCTTCAACAAAAGGTGGCAAATCCTGCTAAGGTGAGGTTAATGAAGCATGGGAAATAAAGAAATGTTGCGTAAACGCGTGGATGAGCTGGCCACGAAGGTTAACGGAGAAGTCGAGGAGAGCCTCGGCGTTCTCATGTTGAAGGTCAAAGGGGCGTACATCATCGAGACATTGAATGGTGCGAAAAACTTTCCGGAAATGCCTTGTGATTTTCTCCACGACTTAACTGCGGTAGATCTGGGGAACCACTTTGAAGTGGTTTATCAATTGTCTAGCTTACGCGGGCCGCAGATCCTTCGGGTGAAGGGCATTGTGGACAGGGAAAATCCGGTCATCGATAGTGTCACCCGCATTTGGCAAGGCGCTAATTTCCTCGAAAGGGAAGCTTATGACATGTTCGGCATTGAGTTTAAAGGGCATCCGAACCTGCGCCGCATTTATCTGTGGGATGAGTTTGAAGGATACCCGCTGCGCAAGGACTACGCAACGGAAAGTGTAGAACAGCGCGCGGTTGTCATGCCACTAAAAGTAGGGGATTAGGGGGTAGAACCATGGCTGTTGAAAGAACGGAAGAACTCACATTGAACATGGGCCCCCAGCACCCCAGCATGCACGGTGTGTTTCGCATGGTGGTGCATTTTGATGGGGAAATCGTAACCAAGATTGAGCCGAAGGTGGGGTATCTGCATCGGGGGTTGGAAAAACTGGCGGAAAGCCGTACGTATCCTCAGTTTATTCCGTATACCGACCGACTCGACTATTTGGCTTCTCCGCACAACAATTTGGCTTATGTTCAGACCGTAGAAAAACTGATGGGGCTGCAAATTCCAGAGCGGGCTGAGTACCTGCGGGTTATCTTTGCTGAGTTGGCTCGGATTGCCAGCCACTTAGTGTTCATAGCCAGTATGGCCTTAGATATTGCGGGTTGGACGGCTTGGGCCTATTGTTTCCGTGACCGGGAGCGGATTCTTGACATGTTCGAAATGACGGCCGGCAGCCGTTTGACCGTGAATATCATGCGGATTGGGGGTTTAAGCGGAGAACCGCCGACTGAGTTTTGGCCTGCACTGAAATCCTTTCTTGATGATCTTCCGGAGATGCTGGAAGAATATTTCGGGATTTTCTACGGCAATGAGATTACCCAGGCTCGTTTGAAAGGCATCGGGATTCTTTCGAAAGAACTCGCTGAAAACCTGTCGATTACCGGTCCGGTACTGCGTGCTTCCGGCGCAAATTATGACGTTCGCAAGGCAGAGCCTTACGGAATTTACGATCGTTTTGATTTTAATGTCCCGGTGCGCTACGGCTGTGATTCCTATGACCGTACATTGCTACGGCTCGACGAAATCATAGAAAGCGCCAAGATTATCCGCCAGGCGATGCGGGACATTCCAGAAGGGTCTGTCATGGCGAAAGTCTCGAAGATCATCAAGCCGCCTGTCGGTGAAGTTTACCACCGGGTAGAAAACCCCAAAGGGGAACTGGGTTTCTATATCGTCAGCGATGGCTCGCCTAAGCCTGCACGTTTGCGTATTCGCTCAGGTACCTTTATCAATATCCAAATGCTCCCGATTGTGGCCCTGGGGTGGAAAATGCAAGACCTCATTGCAATCTTTGCCACGCTGGACGCTGTGCTTGGTGAAGTGGACAAGTAGGAAATTCCTGTGAGGGGAGAATAAGATGGACGCATTGAATCAACTACCATTAAATATTGCGGCTACCATCCGTTCATTGTTTGGGGATTCCCACTCCATTTGGGCCGATTTGACGATGAATGTGATTAATATTATCCTGGTCATCGTGCTCATCGTCTTGGCGGCGCTAATCCTCATTTTGTTAGAACGGAAGATAGCTGGCTGGACATCCCAAAGGCCTGGCCCCAATCGCCTCGGACCGCATGGCTGGTTTCAGACGATTGCCGACGCTCTCAAATTGTTAGGTAAAGAGGACGTTACCCCGGCTGGTGCTGATAAATTCATTTTCAAAATCGCTCCGATGATCCTGTTTGCCTTGCCGATGATGACTCTGGCGGTCATTCCTTATGGCAAGGGGATGTCCCCGATTGACTTGGATCTGGGCATCGTTTATTTCCTAGCGATTTCTGCGGTTTCTACTCTGTCTTTACTGATGGCGGGCTGGAGTTCGAACAACAAATACTCGATGCTCGGGGGTATGCGGGCGGTTGCGCAGATGATCAGCTACGAGATTCCGCTCATATTCTCTTTGCTGGGTGTTGTCATGATTACCCAAACCTTCAGTCTCTCTAAGATTGTCGAGGCTCAAAGTACGGTTCCTTTCGTGGTGCTTCAGCCTTTGGCCTTTGTCATTTATTTGATTGCTGGGATTGCTGAAGTCAACCGGGCACCGTTCGACTTGGTCGAAGCCGATCAAGAAGTTGTCGCTGGGCCGTTCACGGAGTATACTGGGCTGCGCTGGGGCTTGTTCTTCTTGGGTGAGTATGGCAACATGACCGCTGTGGCGGCCCTGACCACAACGGTGTTCTTAGGTGGCTGGCAGGGTCCGGCAATCCTTCCTGGTTATGCCTGGTTTTTCTTGAAGGTAGGCATTATTATCTTCTTCCAAATGTGGGTGCGTTGGACGTTCCCCCGGATCCGGATTGACCACTTGATGGGCTTGGCCTGGAAGGTGCTCCTTCCCCTTTCGATTCTTAATATCTTACTAACGGGCTTGGGCATTTATATTTACGACCTCGTCCTGCGGATTGGAGGGTGACAGAGTGTTTGGTAAAGGGTTGTTTACAGGTCTTGGAATTACGCTGAAACGGATGTTACAGCCGAACATCACCGAGTTTTACCCGGAAGAAATGCCAAAGCTTCCCCCGAGAACCCGGAGTTCCATGGGGCTCGACCCTGACAAATGCATCTCGTGCAACATGTGTGCGAATGCTTGCCCTAACAAAGTCATTAGTTTGACGAGCGAAAAAGGGGAGAGCAATAAGAAAGTGCTCAAGACGTATCAAATGAATGTAGGACGCTGCCTTTTCTGCGGGCTCTGCACCGAGGCTTGCCCGACCGGAGCACTGCATGTCACACAGCAGTTTGAGAATGCCATTTATGAAGCGGATGAGTTGAAGTGGGACATGATCCAAAGAGCTAGAAAATCCGGTGGGAAGGAGGGGCAGGCATGAGCACCATCGTCTTCTTTATCTTCGCCATTCTGGCCGTTGCTGCGGCTTGGGGCGTCGTCACCTCCAAGAATATCGTGCATAGTGCACTCTTTTTGGCCCTCACCTTCGTAGGGGTAGCGGCTCTCTATGTCATGTTGAATGCCGAATTCATCGCGGCGGTACAAATCCTCGTCTATACCGGAGCCGTATCCATCATGGTTGTTTTCGCCGTCATGCTCACACTCCGGGGGGATGTTGGGGAATCGAGTCCCGAAAACAAGAAGTGGGGCTGGGGACTGTTCGTCGCCGGTCTGGTTTTCGTCATGATCACCGCCGTCATTTTGACGAATGCGGACTGGCGGATTCTCGAGGGTCCCTGGACGATCCAAAACTCTACGGCTGCGCTTTCCAACTTATTGCTCACCAACTATATGATCCCCTTTGAAGCGGCAGCGATTTTACTTACCGTTGCGCTGGTCGGAGCGGTCATCCTGGCGAAAGGAGTGAGAGAGAACAAATGAACTTCAGTGTTGGACTTTCCACTTATCTTTTAGTTGGAGCGATGCTCTTTTGCCTCGGCCTTTATGGGCTGTTTGCCAAGAAAAACGTCGTCGCCATCCTCATGTCGATTGAGCTCATGCTCAACGCCGTCAATCTCAACTTCGTGGCCTTCAACCGGTTTCTGGCCACGGATCGCTTGATTGGCAACGTCGCCGCGCTGTTCGTTATCGTCCTCGCGGCTGCTGAGGTGGCCGTAGGACTGGCCTTAGTCATTGCCATCTACCGGTCCAGGCAGACGACCAACGTGGATGAGTTTAATTGGCTAAAGTGGTAAGAGAGTCTATGGAGAAGGTAGGTGTTCACACAAATGCATTCGCTTTATGAGTCGGCATGGGTTATCCCAGCCTTACCCTTTTTATCGTTTCTCCTGATCGCTTTTGTCACCAAGCGATCCAAAGGCCTGTCTGCCGCAATCTCGATTCTGGCCATTCTCACCTCGTTGGCCTTGGCGATCGCCATTGTGCTGGGTGTGGTTGGCTCCGGGGCTGAAATTGTGGAGCATCCAGCCGTTGTCAATGTCAACTGGCTGGACATCCAGGGCCTCACGATCAACTTTGGGACACTCGTCGATCCGTTGAGTACCATGATGCTCTTTGTGGTGACCTTGGTCGCCTCCATGGTTCAGATTTATTCCGTAGGGTATATGCATGGGGATCGGGGTTGGTCCCGCTACTTTGCCTATCAGTCCCTGTTTGCCATGTCCATGCTCGGGCTCGTCATCTCCACCAATCTCCTGGAACTCTTTGTCTTTTGGGAATTGGTCGGACTCTGCTCCTATCTCTTGATCGGTTTTTGGTATCACAAAGTCTCCGCGCGGGAAGCTGCCAAAAAAGCCTTTATCACCACCCGAGTCGGCGACTTTGGTTTGCTCCTCGGAATCCTCTTCCTCTATGGTCAATTCGGCACGCTGGATTTTGCTCAGCTCGCTCAAGCCATGAATGCCAACCTTCAGGGCCTGGTCTTGGCTGGCGGAGTCAGCTACATCACCCTGACCACCTTCCTGCTCTTTACGGGCCCGATCGGCAAATCCGGCCAGTTTCCCCTCCATGTCTGGCTGCCGGATGCCATGGAAGGCCCGACTCCCGTCAGTGCCCTCATCCACGCCGCCACCATGGTCGTAGCTGGGGTCTATCTCGTGGGGCGGATGTACTTCATGTTTCAACACGCGGCCCCTTCGGCCTTGGAATTTGTGGCAGGGATCGGTGCCTTGACCGCCATCTTTGCGGCCAGCATCGCCATTGCCCAAGATGACATCAAGCGGATTCTCGCCTACTCCACCTTAAGCCAGTTGGGGTACATGATGTTTGCCCTTGGCGTCGGCGCCCTCACCGCCTCGATGTTCCACCTCATGACCCATGCTTTTTTTAAAGCCCTCATGTTCCTGGGTGCAGGTTCGGTCATTCATGCCCTGCATGAAAAACAAAACATCTGGGACATGGGCGGGCTTTGGAAAAAGATGCCCATTACCGGCTGGACCTTCTTCATCGGGGTACTCGCCATTTCCGGGATCCCGCCCTTTGCTGGGTTCTGGTCCAAAGATGAAATCCTGGCGGCCGCCCTGCATAATGGCCACCCGATCATCTATGCCGTCGGTCTGTTTACCGCGTTCTTAACCGCTTTCTATATGAGCCGCCTCTTCTTCGTGGCCTTCATGGGCCCGGAGAAAAAGGAAAATCATCCGCACGAATCCCCCTACTGGATGACCGTGCCGCTCATCGTTTTGGCCTTCTT
Organism: Desulfosporosinus sp.; assembly: GCA_020692355.1. Lineage (GTDB taxonomy): Bacteria > Bacillota > Desulfitobacteriia > Desulfitobacteriales > Desulfitobacteriaceae > JAJZPA01. Next base: position 91,192 of record JAIMKP010000001.1, on the reverse strand, counting down.
CAGTGTCGTCGGCGGCCTCGTCGCCTTGCCTACACACAACTTCGCCTTCTTTGTTCGCGATTATGTCAACCTGAACGGCGTCGTGGCGCTCAAGGAATTCGAGCCTGAAGGCTTAGCCTGGGGCTTAGCCGGAATCTCCGTGCTCGCAGGGCTTCTCGGGATTGGGCTGGCCTATATGACCTATGTCAGGCAGGCGATCCAAGCGGAAGCGGTTGTGGCCAAGTTCCCCGGCGTATATAAACTCCTCAAAAACAAATACTACATCGACGAAATCTACCTCTGGCTCATCCATCACATCATGGATGGCTTGGCCAAAGTCCTTTACTGGTTCGACATCTATATTGTGGATGGCATCATCAACGGCCTGGCCTTGATCACGCGTGGCAGCGCCCGAGGGCTTCGTCGGATGCATACCGGACAGATGCAGACCTACGCTTTGGTGTTTTTCTTCGCCGTGGTGGTCATCTACCTCGTCTACACGTTGGGCGAAGGTCAGTTCGCGGCGCTTAACCCCTTAGCGATGCTAGGAGGTGTGAAATAATGTCTGTGACAGCCGTACAAGCCGCCCAAGCGATGTCGCCACTCCTGCCGATCGCGTTACTGGCCCCAGTGGTTGCCGCGCTCATCATCGTCTTTCTCCCCAAGGAAGAGAGTAAAACGATAAAGATCGTGGCCGCACTCGGAACCTTTGTTTCCCTGGCAATCTCACTCTATGTCTTCTTTGCCTATAACCGAACCGTTGGTGGGCCGCAGTTCAATCTAACCCTTCCCTGGATCAAAGACATCGGTGTAACGCTCGCCTTCGGAGTGGATGGCATAAGCCTACCGCTGCTCTTACTCACCAACCTGATTGGCTTTTCCGCCGTCTATTCCTCCTGGAATATCGACAAGCGGGTGAAGGAATTCTTCGTCTTGCTCCTCATCCTGATCACCGGGGTGATGGGCACCTTCATCGCGCGTGACTTGTTTATCTTCTTCCTCTTCTATGAGATCGTGGTGATCCCAATTTATATCATGGTCATCATCTGGGGGAGCACGAAGCGAGTCGCCAAAGAGTATGCGGGCATGAAGCTGACGATTTACCTGCTCATGGGTTCCGCTTTCCTCTTGGTGGCTCTCGTCATGCTCTACCTCAAGGCGGGTGGACAAGGAAACCCCACCTTCATGTTCGATGAACTGGCGCGCAGGCAGAACCTCTACGATCCGAACTTCCAAAAGCTCGCCTTTGGCCTGATGCTCTTCGGCTTCGGATCGCTGATTTCCATGTTCCCGTTTCACTCCTGGTCACCCGACGGTTATGCCGGTGCTCCCACGGCGGTGAGTATGATTCACGCCGGGGTTCTGAAAAAGATCGGCGGCTACGGCTTAATCCGCCTGGGGGTCATGGTGCTGCCGATTGGAGCCAAGTTCTGGGCCCCGCTCATTGCGGTACTCGCCGTATCCGGCGTGCTGTATGCCGCCTTCATCGCGCTCGCCCAAAAAGACCTCAAATACGTCATTGGGTATTCCTCAGTCAGCCACATGGGCTATGTCATGATTGCCATCGCCGCTTTGAATCCGACCAGCCTGGATGGTGCCATTGCCATGATGTTTGCCCATGGCGTCATGTCTGCGCTTTTCTTCTCCATGATCGGTTTCATCTACGAGAAATCGCATACAAGAAACATTGCCGATCTGGGGGGACTCGCCCATCAAATGCCCCGCCTGGCGGTGGGTTTCCTCCTCGCCGGCATGGCATCGCTCGGACTTCCCGGAACGGTCAACTTCGTTTCTGAATTCACGATCTTCATGGGCACCATCAAGGTTTTCCCAGTTCCGGCCATCCTCGGCATCGCGGGCGTCATCTTTACCGCCGTGTACACGTTGAGGGTGATTGCCAACGTCCTCTTCGGACCGCGCCGCCCGGAATGGGATCACTTGAAAGATTTACGCGGGCCTGAGCTGGTGCCGCTGGTCATCTTCGTGTTCGTGATTTTCGCGACGGGGATCATTCCCAACCTCGTCTTCGGACTCATCAACTCCGGTGTCACGTCCTCAGGCCTGGCGAAGGTTCTCGAGACGCTGGGTCAGGCGAAGATTGGAGGGTTGTTCTAAGATGCAGACATTCAATTTTCTAGCGATCACACCCGAAATCGCCGTGGCAGCGCTGACCCTCATTCTTTTAGCGATGGGGCTTTTGATCCCGGATGGAGCGCGCAAAGGGATGATGCCGCTCACCGTCTTCGGCCTGCTCGGTATCTTGGGCTACACGGTCTATGACTTCTTCTTCGGCAAAATGGGCCCGGCCTTTCAAGGGATGTATTTTCACGATGCCTTCGCCGACTTCTTCAAGATGCTCTTCTTGGTGGCGGCGCTCCTCGTGGTGCTCTCCTCCGGAGAATATGTGCAGAAGTTCCCGGCTTACCGGGGAGACTTCTACGCCCTCTTGGTCGCAGCGATCCTGGGCATGATGCTCATGGCTGGGGCAGCGGATCTCTTGACCTTCTATGTTGGCTTGGAACTCATGACCATCACCTTTTATATCTTGGTCGGGTACATGCCCCATGATGGTCGTTCTTCTGAGGCCGGCATCAAGTACCTCGTCTTGGGTGCAGCCTCCTCGGCGATACTCCTCTATGGCATCAGCTTCATCTACGGACTCACAGGTTCCACCCAGCTCTACCAGGTGGCGATGGGTCTCGGTTCTAAGGTAAACCCGCCCGTCATTTTGGCGACGGTGTTTGTTTTAGCCGGTTTTGGCTTTAAGATTTCGCTCGTGCCGTTTCATATGTGGGCACCGGATATCTACGAAGGAGCACCGACTCCGGTGACGGCCTTCCTGGCCGTGGCCTCCAAGGCAGCGGCCTTTGCGGCCTTGATTCGCGTCTACCTGGTAACGCTGGAAAATCAATCTTTTGCCCAGACCGGGATTGCGCTGCTCCTCATCCTGGCCTCCCTGACCATGATTATTGGCAACCTGGTGGCCATTCCCCAGAAAAACATCAAGCGCCTCCTAGCCTTTTCCAGTGTGGCCCAAGCGGGTTACTTGATGGTCGGTGTGATCGCCGAATCCGTGCCAGGGGTGAAAGGGGTACTCTTCTACGCCATGATCTATGTCTTCGCCAACATGGGTGCCTTTGCGGTGGCGACGTATATCGGGCAGGCTCAGGGAAGCGACGAGATTCGGGATTATGCGGGACTGGCGCGGCGTTCACCCTTGGCGGCAGCCGTGATGACAGCGAGTGTCCTGTCGCTCGCTGGGATTCCGCCGCTAGCCGGGTTTGTCGGTAAGTTTTATCTCTTCTCGGCGGTGATGGATACGGGGTATCAGGCGATCGCTTATATCGGCTTCGTGATGAGCATGGTGTCCGTCTATTACTACCTTTCTATTGTCAAGGTCATGTACTTGGGCGAAGGGGAAGGGCTGCCGGACATTCCGGTGCGGGGTGCGGCCAAGTTTGCCATGGTCTTTGCCATGCTGATTACGCTGTTTGTCGGGATTTATCCCTCACCGCTTGCGCAAATGGCGATGGCGGCGGCGAATAGTCTGTTGCAGTAGGTGCTCGTGTGCCGTTCCCTGATTTGGGGATTTCCCGCGAACCCCTCCGAAGCACGGCTTGGGCAGCAAAAATCTGATCAAAAGGGGCTCCCGACGAAAGTTGGGAGCCCTTCTTGCATGTTGCGCGGGTGTGTTGGGGCAGGGAATGTTCCACGAACAAGCTTGGTAGATTTGACCAAATTGTGGTATTACCTTATAATTATGACAGGTACAATGAGATAGGGCAGGGTGGGCGGCTAAACCTCCGGAAAGGAGGTGAAGCTGAGATGGATAAGTGCCAAAAAGCGGCGCAAATCGTTATGTCCATAGCGACATTGATCGTTGCGGTACTGAAATTCGTCATTGAAATACTAAAAAAAGTAACCCCACTCGCAAGGAAAAGGTTACTTTTTCTTGATCACCTATCATGGCCGCCTAACTGCGGTTCGTTGTACCGAGGAACGCGAGTGTTCGAAGCACATCGCGTTCTCTTAATTCATTATACTCCTGAGACCAGAAAATATGCAAGCCTCATGGATAGTGTCAGTGGTAGACCCGTTCTACCCGTCCACGAAAACTTGTCATAACTGCGGACACAAGGTGCCCATGTTAACGCTGGACGTGCGCTCATGGCAATGTCCCGTTTGCCGAACAATCCATGACCGCGATGAGAACGCGGCCCTCAATATTCTCCATGAGGGCCTGCGGATATTGGCAGTGTCCAATGGGGACATTCCTCCGAGCCACTCGAGAGTTTTCTTAATGAGGAGGTGTGTCCCCTGACCTTATCGATCAAGATGAACCGCAGGAACTGCGGGGATAGCCTGCTTGAGTCTTTGTAAGACCTATCCCGCAATGGGGGCCGAAGACGATGAGACAGGAATCAATGAAGCGGCTGGGGCTTCGGGGTTCTCCTGAATCCCGCGACTTCAGTCGTGGAGAGGTTCAAGTAAAAAAGGGTTTAGCGAAAAAAGGACGAACAAGATAAGGATAGAAATGGCTTTTGGGATAAGCTAAGAAAGGCTGGCATCCGGATGAAGGATGGGAGTTTAGGGAAGAGGAAGCGGAGTTTGGGATTGGCGGGCGAAGCGTTTGCAGCACGGTTTCTAGCCGAGGCAAAGCTTGAGATTCTGGAACGGAATTACCGCTGTTCTTTGGGGGAGATTGATATTATCGCCCAGGATGGGGAGATCCTGGTGTTCGTCGAGGTGCGCAGCCGAAGTTCGGGACGCTTGGGCTGGGGTGAGGAAAGTGTGACACTACGGAAGCAGCAGAAATTGAAACAGGTTGCGGATTATTACCTCAAAGGGATGGGCTACAGGAACTACCCCGCTTTGCGCTTTGATGTGGTGGCCGTGCATTGGGAGCATGGAGAGCCGCTGGCTCGCTGGTTGAAAGGGGCCTTATAGGGAGCAGGGGTTCTCAGGTGCTAGGCAATGTTCTGAGTTTTAGCGTGAATCGTTCACAAATTGATCAAAGAAATATGGTATGTTTGTTAAAGAAACAAATAGGGGGAGTTGGTTCGATGGATCCCATTCTCATTGTCGATGATGAAGAGAAGATTCGCAGTCTCGTGCGTATGTACCTTGTGAGAGAAGGATATGAGGTTGCAGAGGCGGAAAATGGGCGCGTGGCCTTGGAGAAGTTTCACACCGGAACGTATTCCCTCCTCATTGTGGATTTGATGATGCCGGAAATTGATGGTTGGCGGGTGTGCCGGGAAATCCGGGAGACGTCCAATGTCCCGATCATTTTCCTGACGGCTAGGGGGGAAGAGTTTGATCGGATTTTGGGATTCGAATTAGGAGCCGACGATTATTTAGTAAAACCCTTCAGCACCCGCGAATTGGTCGCACGCGTCAAAGCTTTGCTGCGCCGTTCAGGCGGAGGTGCTGCGGCGAATGAGGAAAAAGATCTAGTTTACGGGCGGCTTGTGATCAATAAAGAGAAGCACCTGGTCAGTGTTGACCAATCGCCGATTGGCTTGACGCCACGCGAATTTGAGCTTCTCTATTTTCTCGCCAAGAATCCTGGGCGGGTCTTTTCACGGGAACAGCTGATGGAGACGGTGTGGGGTTATGATTTCTACGGGGATGCGCGCACCGTTGATACACATATTAAGAAATTAAGAGAAAAGATGAGTGAACCCCAGGCCAAGGCCATGATTGCCACGGTCTGGGGGGTTGGGTACAAATTTGATCCGGGGGCACAGTAAGGATGTTTAAATTTAAGCGCCCTTTGAGCTTATCGATAAAATTATGGATCGCAATGACCCTCCTCATCTTGACGGTGCTGGGTGGCTTGGGACTTACCATTACCTGGCTCTTTGGGGATTTTTATTTACAACAGAAGCTGGATGCTTTGCGCACGGAAGCCACGGATATTGCGACTCAAATCGCACCGCTCCCAGATTGGCCGCAGCGACTGGCTACTGCCCAGACGGCGAAGCTCACGAGCGGCACCCAGCTCGTGATCCTGGATGCAACGGGTGATCCCTTAGCCGTCATGGGGGCAACCTTTGGCAACGGACCGCGGGGAGGACTGGGCTGGGGAGGGATGGGAGGCCCTATGGGAGGATGGGGCCGGGTTTCCAAACCCACGGATTTCTTCAGTGCGGAAAATCTTTTGCAGGTACTCTCCGGGCATACCCTTTCGATAAAAGCCTTGCCCACGAATGGAAATGGTCAGACGATGCTGATCGCGGCAGCCCCGATCGGGAGCAATGCAGTTTCAGGAGTGGTGCTCCTGGGGAGTTCAACTGTACCTATCCAGGAGAGCATCAATACCTTTCGCCGCTTGATTCTCTATGCCTCTCTTTTGGCGATTGCACTGGCGACATTGGTGAGCTTAATCCTCGCCCGGCAGATGACAAGGCCTTTGGGGTTGATGCAGCGGGCGGCCAAGCGGATGGCTGAAGGAGATTTTAACCCGATTGTGGGTGTAACGAGCCGCGACGAACTTGGAGAGCTGGCTTTTACCCTCAACTCGATGGGAGAGAGCCTGCGCAACCATGTCACTTGGCTTTCGGAAGAGAAGAATCTACTCGAAGGGATCGTCGAAGGGATAAGCGATGCGGTGATCATGCTGGGGCCTGAGGGGGAACTTGTTTATGCCAATGATCCGGCACAAGCGCTCTGGACGGAAGATGAGCGCGAAAGACTTGGCCGTAAAGAAGAAGTGCTGGCTTTCCTACAAAAATTGGTAGCCAAGAAACGGCGCGAAGACGGCGTTACCCCAGGAGAAGGTGCAGGTATAGAGGAGAGTAATGCCGAGGTTGAGACACTCACCCTGGGTACCCAGATTCTGCAAGTTGGGGTTGCTTCCTTGGCGGACAGCGGTGGAGTTCGGGGCAATGTCTTCGTTCTTCGGGATGTAACTGCCTCCTTGCGCGCGGAAAAAGAGCGGCGTGATTTTCTTGCCAGCGTCACCCATGAGCTACGTACCCCCTTGCACCTTATTCAAGGGTATTTGGAAGCGATTCAAGATGGGGTGATCCCTCCGGAGGAAGAGGGGGAGCATATCAACTTGGTTTTGGATGAAAGCAAGCGGCTGGCCCGCTTGGTTCAAAGCCTGCAAGAAATTAATCGCTTGGAGCAAAAGCTGGCGCTGCAGTGGACTACGCTCTCGCTCTCAGAATTCATGCAGGATCTGAACCAGCGCTTCCAGGGAAAAGCGAGCGACTTAGGGGTTCAGCTGCGGATTCTGCCCGGCACGGGAGAGATCGAGGCGGACAGGGATCGTTTGCTGCAGGTGTTCATCAACCTTATAGATAACGCTTTACGTCATACGCCAAGTGGACAGGCAATCATGGTAGAGGCGACAAATCGGGAAGACAACGTTCGCTTTATGGTGCGCGATGAAGGAGAAGGGATTCCGACAGACGCCTTACGACATATTTTTGAGCGCTTTTATCGTGTCGACAAAGCCCGGTCACGCAAAGAAGGCGGCATGGGCCTAGGCCTCGCCATCGTCAAGCAGATCGTGGAAGCACATGGCGGAACTGTGAAGGTGGAAAGCGAAGTGGGGAAAGGGACAATCTTTTGGGTGGAGATTCCGCACAGCAACCGAACGGCGACATGAAGAAAGATGGTAAAGCGGTGAAAGTGGTTAGCGAGGCGATAGAAAGTGGATGATCGCAAGGGATAGGGAGCAGGAATAAAGCAATATTAGTCGAAATACTCCCCTTAAAGGGGGGAGCGGTTTGTTTGCAGCAGTTTGGGCGGTTGCGCTTGTCGGAATGGAAGCCTATCCTGTGCGGGTTGAGGTGGATGTTGCTAATGGCCTACCGGCCTTTGATATCGTGGGTCTTCCTACGGTTACCGTGCGGGAGTCACGGGATCGGGTACGCTCGGCTTTGCGTAATTCGGGATTTGAGTTTCCTCTGCAGCGGGTGACGGTCAACTTAGCTCCGGCCGATTTGCGCAAAGAGGGCTCAGGGTTTGATCTAGCCATCGCTATCGGGATCTTGACGGCTGTTGGCGCATTGGAGCAAGCGACAGTGAGCCGGTATGCCTTTATCGGTGAACTTTCTTTGGAAGGGGTTTTGCGCCCCGTGCCAGGGGTGTTGACCATGGCCTTGTCCCTTGATGCCTCGTGGGCAAAAAGTGAACTCGTTTATGAACGCCCACTTGTAGAAGTGGGCGTTTCGGACGTGGATCAGGCTGAAATGGCAGGAGATAGATCGTTTCGGCTGATTGTAGCTCCGGAAAATTTAGCTGAGGCGCACCTAGTGAAGCGGCTACAGAGTTTCACGGCGGCGACGCTTGTTGAGCTGACCCGGGTTTTGCAGGTGGGAGGAGGATTTGAGGAGTATCCTCTGCCTAAGGTGTCTGATGTGAGTTCCGCCGAACCGGGGGTGGATTGGCAGGATATCTGCGGCCAGCACCAAGCAAAGCGGGCTTTGGAAATCGCGGCTGCAGGGGGGCATAATGTACTCTTGGTGGGGCCGCCGGGTTCGGGGAAGACGCTTTTAGCCAAGGCTTACCCGGGTATCCTGCCGCTCTTGAGTGAACAAGAGAGCATGGAAGTGACCCAGCTTTACAGTGCAGCCGGGCTGTTAAAGATGAATGGCCAGTTAATGGTCGAGCGACCTTTTAGGCATCCGCACCATACCGCAACTTTGACAGGCATGGTGGGCGGGGGAAAGGAACTTCGGCCAGGAGAACTGAGCCTGGCTAACCATGGGGTTTTGTTTTTGGATGAACTGCCTGAGTTTCCCCGTCAGGTCTTGGAGGCGCTGCGGCAGCCCTTGGAAGATCGAAGTGTGAGCTTAACCCGACAAAAGGGGAGTGTGCAATATCCAGCGAATCTGAGTGTGATTGCCGCGATGAATCCCTGTCCGTGTGGGTATTTGGGAGATAAACAGAAGCAGTGCAGTTGTACCCCGCTGCAGGTGCAAAATTATCGGGCTCGGATTTCCGGCCCGCTGCTTGATCGCTTTGACCTCGTGATTGAGGTACCGCGACCGGAATATCATGAATTGGAGCCTAGCGGCGGGGAAACATCGAAAGAGGTTAGAAAACGCGTGTTGGCAGCGCGGAGCCGACAGTGGGTTCGTTTGGGGAAAAGTCGCACGAATGCCCAGATGGGGGCACGCGAGACCAAGGAACACTGTCGTTTAACGGATGACGCGCAAGGATTGTTGCGCCGAGCCTTTCAGCTTTATCATCTGAGCGCGAGGGCCCATGACCGGATCCTAAGGGTGGCGCGCACGATTGCCGATTTAGCCGACGTGAAGGCGATTACCCCGGAGTATGTGGCAGAGGCTTTGCAATATCGCAGTTTCGACCAGACACTGGAGCGATAGAGCGATAGAGCGATAGATCGCTTGAGCCACAGAGCATCGGTATGAATGGACGATGGGCTTGATGAGCACGGGAAACTGGCTGGCATCCGTGTTTTAGCTAGGATAGCTGCGGCGCTGGATAAACCGCTGGAACAATTACAGATTAGGCGCGAAGAATTCATGGAATTCGTTTCTGAAGTGAACTCGTTCAACTAAAGTTGAACATCGAGACTTCGGTGGGGGAGTCTACCCCCACCGAAGCAAAGTACGAGGTACCACTCCCACTTGTAGAAGTAGGAGTCTCACGATTGGATGAATGCGCGTTTGGAAAAAGGTGAAAATACAATATGATAAGGTAGATGTCTTTGGCACATGGGTTAAGGTCCAAGCTTTGAATACCTAGGCACAGCCACATGCCAGGGATTACTTCCGAGAGCCCTTATAAACCATTCCCACTGGCTAAGATAATATTGGAAGAAGGATGGAGGGAGTGGTATTGTGGTTAATTTGCACTATTTACTAGAGAAAGCCTACCAAACGAACGATCTCACAAAAGAGGAAATCACGGATCTCTTAGAAAACATAACCCATGAGGAGCGGGAGGTCCTCTTTAACAATGCACTCAAGACGAAACAGGTATATTACGGGAATAAAGTTTACTTGAGAGGGCTTGTCGAGTTCTCGAACATTTGCCGGCAGGATTGCCTGTATTGCGGAATTCGAGCTTCCAATACGAAGGTGAAGCGTTATCGGTTAACCCCGCAAGAAATCCTAGACTGCTGTGACCAAGGGTATCAATTGGGATATCGAACGTTTGTTTTACAAAGCGGTGAAGATCTATGGTATACAGAGGGAATTCTCGTTGCTCTACTCCACGCGATCAAGAGACGTTATCCGGAGGTAGCCATTACGTTATCTATCGGCGAGCGCGGAGTGGAAACCTATCAAAGTCTCATTGCCGCTGGTGCAGATCGCTTTCTGATGCGCCACGAAACGGCTTCGAAAGAACTATATGAAAAGCTACACCCGACGATGCGCTTTGATAATCGCCGGGCCTGCCTGACCGCTTTGAAGAACCTTGGCTACCAAGTGGGAGCCGGGTTTATGGTGGGGCTTCCTGGACAAACATTTGCTGATTTGGCAGATGACTTACGATATTTAAAGGAACTCCGTCCGGACATGATCGGGATTGGACCATTTATTCCTCATAGCGAGACGCCCCTGGGTGCGGAAAAGGGCGGAACGCTTGAAGATGCGTTGGTGATGGTGGCACTGGCGCGGCTACTCATTCCAGATAGCCTTATTCCGGCCACGACGGCACTCGGCACTCTGCATCCGCAAGGCAGGGAGCTGGCCTTGAAAGTGGGTGCCAATGTTGTTATGCCGATTATTACCCCTACATCGGTAAGAAAACAATACGAACTTTACGAAAATAAGATCTGTGTGGATGATCATCCAGAAGATTGCCGATTTTGCATAGAGCGAAGAATTCAGTCAGCGGGCTTTGAAGTGGATCTGGGCAGAGGGGATAGTCAGCAATTCATCTCACGGGGAATAGACATAGAGCTCCCTGATTAATGATGTAACCCAGTCCTTCACCAATATTATTCAATATAAAGGCAAAATGGATGGGCATGGACTGTCTTTATGGAAACAGTAAAGAATTTCTTGCTGTGTAAAGCATCGTTGATGCGCTGGCCAATTGAGTAGTGCTTCCATGAAAAAGGTGTCTTGTTATATAAAAAATTCACGCTGTAGTGCTAAAGTTAAGTTTGAATTGACACACATATGGAAGTGGGCGTCTTGGGGGTTAAGGATGGAGGTTAAAATGAACTCGATTAAATATGGCGGGTTGTGGGAAATGACCAGGCACGCCAAGGCCGTGACGTTTATTGGAGCGGGTGGAAAAACGACCTGTGTCAAACAGCTTAGTGCAGAAATTCAGGCTGCCGGGTATCCTGTGGTCGTATCAACAACCACAAAGGTTTTTCCTGATCCCACCTTTTTTCGTTGGCAAAGTACGGATTTTCCGCCGGAGGAAACGGTGGAGTATCCCTGTTTTTGGTTTGGAGGAGTGGAGAAGGATACGGGGAAATGGTATGGGCCATCCCTGACCGCTGTCGACCGGGCCATTTTTGATGCATCGGATAGAGGGATAAGGGGAGGCACAGGAAAACGGTCTTGGGTGATCGAAGGAGACGGGGCCAGGGGAAAGAGGCTCAAGTTGTGGAATGCACTGGAACCACAGATCCCTCAGAGTTCAGAGTGTGTGGTTTTGGTGGTCGATGGCAGTCTCTGGGGGAGACGGCTGGAAGCAGATGATGTTCATCGTCCTGAGAGGTTCCCGGAGCTTATCGGGGAAATCTTTTATCATGAGAGTTTTTGGCGGTACTTAGCAAATTCTCCTGTTTTTTGGCCACAATATGGACAGATGTCTTGGGTGGTTTTTTTAAATCAGTCTTCGGTTAATACGAATGAGATGCTGGAAGCGATGTGGCGGTTCAGGCCAGGGATCGAAGGAATAAATGAGAGTATGAAAAAACCTGCTCATTTGCGCTTAGCTGCAGGTCAGGCAAAAGAAGGGATTATTCAATGGTGCGATTGGTGGTAATGGCCGCAGGGCAAGCCAGGCGAATGGGGAGAGACAAACTCGCACTTCCCTGGAAGGATTCCACGGTGTTGGCTAGCGTTCTGGAAGCAGTTTTAAAGGCAAGTGAGCGTTTGCAGGAAGCTAAAGCAGGGCAGAGTTCGTTAGAACTGCGGGTTGTGGCGCGCAAGTCCTTAGCGGCTTATCTTCCTGATGCTTTACAGGAAAGATTTCAGCGTGCTCAAGGAACTTGGTGTGAGGATGAAGTACCCCGGCCTTTGGCAGATACGATCCGAATTGGTTTGCAGGAGTTAGCGGACGAAATTCAGGGTATAGCTTTTTTGCCTGGAGATCAGGTGGGCTTGAGAAGCGATACTCTTCTCCGCCTTGTTGAGACTTTTCTCCACGAAAAACCGGATTTTTTAGTGCCGCTGGCAGATCCACTCGCTCCACCTAAGCTTGAATCACTGGATGAGTCAGCGATACCAGATAAGCCAAGTATGCCCGGCATGACAGGTTCACCGGTCATTTTTCACCGTCGCTACGTTCCAGAGCTTTTGGCACTAGAGGGGGAACAAGGTGGGAAGACGGTTTTACAACGGTACAAAGCAAAGTGGGCAACCTATCCGGTCGAGACGGATTTTTTTGCGGATGTGGATACGCCGGAGCAGTATAGCCTATTATCAGGACATGATCTTGGTTCTGGGGAAGCAAGCCTATGAAGAGCAGAATAAGGGCTTCATAGCTTGGACATAATTTTTGTGATTATGAAGCTTTATTTTTGGATGAGGAGGGCCGTGAGAAAAGATCGAACATGCGATGCTACTCGTGGCTCCGACCGCTGGGTTTCCTAAAACGATGACGGGGATTTTTTTAGCCAAGCTTTAACACGTCTCAAAATGATACGAATGTAGCGAAAAGAGAATAAATTGAAGGGATGATACATGGCCTGAGCTGACATTAGCGCTGACTCGGGCTTAATGACGTTCGGCATAATTTTTGCATAAGTGATACAAATACGGATATTTTTAAAACCATAGTGAACTCGTTCAGCTCAAGCTGAACATCGAGACTTCGGTGGGGGAGTCTACCCCCACCGAAGCAGAGTACGGGGGACCCACTCCCACTTGTAGAAGTGGGAGTCTTACGATTGGATAAAGGACTGAATGGATCTTGACAATATGCATAGGATGGAGGGAAAAGGATGGCTTATACAATCGTCGGCAAAAGTGTGCCGAGGGTCGATGCTGTGGCCAAAGTAACAGGCAAGGCCAAATATACGGATGACTTTTTCGAAAGGGATATGCTGGTTGGCAAAGTTTTGAGGAGTCCTTATGCTCATGCCTTAGTGAAGCATATTGATACCACGAAGGCGAAGGAATTGCCAGGCGTTAAGGCAGTGCTTACCTATCACGATGTTCCTCAGATTAGATTTGCCACGGCGGGGCATCCTTTTAATCTTGATCCAAGCCATCAAGATAAGGCAGATAGACTGATTTTAACCGATAAGGCTCGGTTCGTCGGTGATGCCGTGGCGGCCGTGGTCGCGATGGATGAATTGATCGCCGAGGAGGCGCTGCGCCTGATTGAAGTGGAATATGAGGAACTGGAGGCTTTACTTACGCCGGAAGCGGCGATGAAAGAGGGAGCACCGCTCATTCACGAGGATTGTCCTCACAATATCCTGTCGGATCGAGGATTTTGGATGGGGAATCTGGAGGAGGCTTTTCTGGCAGCCGATACGATGGTCGAAGGGGAATACGAGACAAGTATGGTTCAGCATTGTCATTTGGAAAACCATATTTCCTATGCCTATGTCGATGCCCATGACCGGATTGTGATTGTCACGTCAACTCAAATTCCTCATATCGTTCGACGAATTGTGGGACAAGCCTTAGGAATCCCCTGGGGTCGGGTGCGAGTGATCAAACCGTATGTTGGAGGCGGTTTCGGGGCTAAGCAGGATGCTTGTCTTGAGCCGTTGACGGCTGCAATGACCCTGGCGGTCGGTGGGCAGCCTGTAAAATTGAATTACTCACGCGAAGAATGCATGATCGATACCCGAAGACGGCATGATTTTAAATTCAAAATGAAGTCGGCCTTAACTAAGGATGGGAAAATATTAGGAATGCATATTCAGGCGATATCCAACACGGGTGCATATGCTTCCCATGGACATTCGATTGCCGGTGCCGGAGGAAGTAAGTTTCGCTATCTTTATGCGATACCTGCCATAAAATATGAACCCAAAACAGTCTATACGAATCTACCGGTTGCTGGTGCTATGAGAGGGTATGGTTCGCCTCAGATGGTCTATGCTCTTGAATGTCATATTGAAGATATTGCCAAGAAACTAAACCTCGACCCCATAGAGATTCGTCAAAAGAATCTTATTGAAATCGGACATGTGGATCCTTTGTCGCAAAATAAGATCATGAGCAGTGGTATTCGTGAATGCATCGACAAGGGTAAGGCCTTGATTCGTTGGGAGGCCAAGAAAGAAGGGTATCGACAGCAGATGGGAGACAAACGGCGTGGTTTAGGGATGGCCGCCTTCAGTTATGCCTCAGGAACCCATCCTGTCGGTCTGGAAATCGCGGGGGCGCGTATTGTCTTAAATCAAGATGGTTCAGTTCAACTTCAGATTGGAGCAACAGAGATCGGACAAGGGAGTGATACCGTCTTTGCCCAGATGGTGGCTGAAGTCCTCGGATTACCGATGGACAGGGTGCATGTCGTGTCTGAGCAAGATACCGATCTCACACCTTTTGATACCGGGGCGTATGCTTCCAGGCAAACTTATATCAGTGGGATGGCCGTAAAGAAGGCGGCTGAGGAGATCAAAGCCAAGATCCTAGACTTTACTTGGGGGATGACGGATATCCCTGCTCATGCGTTGGATCTAAAGGGTCAAAATGTTGTTTATAAGCATTCCGGAGAGGTTGTTATTCCACTCGAAGATGTCGCATTGAGCACGTACTATGATACGGTCTTTGCTCAACCGATCACCAGTGATGTCAGCAATAACGCGCGGGTGAATGCTGTGCCTTATGGCGTCACGTTTGCGGAGGTTGAGGTTGACCTGAAAACAGGGAAGATTGAGATACTAGAGATTTATAATGTCCACGATTCAGGAACGATTGTAAATCCGCTTATGGCAGAAGGACAAGTTCACGGTGGAGTCAGCATGGGTATTGGGTACGCGTTGTCCGAACAGTTGCTGTTCGATCCCAAAACGGGCAAACCACTGAACAATAATTTGTTGGATTATAAATTGCCGACCATCATGGATACACCGGAAATAGGGGTTGCCTTTGTGGAGACCCATGAGCCGACGGGTTCGTTCGGCGTAAAATCGCTCGGGGAACCACCGGCACTGAGTCCGGCCCCGGCTATCCGCAATGCTGTTTTGGATGCTACGGGGGTAGCCTTCAATCAACTGCCCATGAATCCTCAGCGCGTTTTTGAGAAGCTGAAACAGGCCGGATTAATCTAGAAGGTGGTGATCACGGATGTATGATATTCAGGATTATCAAGAAGCACTTACGCTCAGTGAAGCTGCGGAAACTTTGGCGCGAAATCCGCGGATGCGCATTATTGCGGGAGGAACCGATCTCCTGATTAAGCTCCATGGCGGTCAAATCGAGGCGGCAGAGCTGTTGAGTATCCGCAAAATCGAAGCACTCTCCCACATAGAGAAGATGCCTGATGGAGCGATCGGCATTGGGCCGCTGGCTACATTTACTCAGATCACACAGGATCCCGTGATTAAGACTGATATCCCGATCCTGGCAGAAGCGGCGGTATCTATGGGTGGACCGCAGATCCGCAATATCGCCACCATCGGTGGAAATGTCTGCAATGGAGCGACATCGGCTGACAGCGCCTCATCGTTATTGGCCTTGGAGGCAGAACTCACATTAATCAGCAGCCGGGGAACCAGAGTTCTGCCAATTTCTGAGTTTTATTTAGGCCCTGGCAAGGTGGATTTAAGGGCGGGAGAGCTCTTAACGGAAATCCGAATTCTGCCTCAGCACTATGTAGGCTTTGGAGGACACTATATTAAATTCGCCATGCGCAAAGCCATGGATATTGCCACCCTGGGTGTGGCAGTTCTATGTAAACTTGAAACAGGGAATATCCTGGCTGAGGTTAAAATCGGACTGGGCGTAGCGGGACCAACCCCACTGCGTTGCCTGGAAGCGGAAGCGTATGCCGCCGGCAAGGTGATTAGCATGGACGTTTTGAATGAGGTTGGCCGATTGGCAATTCGGTCTGCCAAAGCAAGGACTTCTTGGAGAGCCTCTAAGGAATACCGGGAGCATCTTATTCAAGAACTGGTTCCCAGAGCGCTGCGAGAGGCGATTGTGCAGGCAGGGGGTGGGGAAATTGCGTAAAAAGATTGCTATGACGGTGAATGGCAAGGTCGAAAGTTTTGAGGTCGATGTGCGCGACTCTTTGCTGGAAGTTCTCCGCAATACCTTGGGTTATACCGGAGTCAAGAAGGGCTGCGGGGTCGGGGAATGTGGGGCCTGTAGCGTGTTGATTGATGGCGTTCCGATTGATTCTTGCATTTACTTGGCCGTCTGGGCTGATGGCAAAACTATCCTTACCATTGAGGGCGTGGCCCAAGATGGTGAACTATCCCCGGTTCAGCAAGCGTTTGTCGATAAGGGTGCGGTGCAATGCGGTTTTTGCACGCCGGGTCTTGTGCTGACAACGACGGCGCTTGCTGAAAGTGGTCAGGAATATACGAAGGATGAGTTGAAGCGCGAATTGTCCGGCCATTTCTGCCGCTGTACGGGTTATCAGAATATTTTTAAAGCGGCGGAAAAGGCTATCGAAACATGTCGGCATGATGGCAGCTGTGGTAACCATCACCCTGCTGATCATCATCATGATCAAGAAAAACAGGAAGGGAGCGAGTGAAATGAGCGATAAAATGAGGGAGATTCCGTTCGATAAGATGATTGATTGGGTCTTTGAAGAATATAAACAGAGTCGGAGCATCTTTGGGGTGCCAGAAGCTAAGTTTTACCGGAAAAGTTCACTAGCGGGAATGACCTTGTTCGGAGAAAATATTGATTCACCGATTGGTCCTGCAGCGGGCCCGAATACGCAATTGGCCCAGAACACAGTGGCCGCGTATCTGAGCGGGAGCCGATTCTTCGAGTTGAAGACCGTTCAGATTTTGGATGAGCTGGAGTTTCCCAAACCGTGTATTCGGGCGGAGGATGAGTGTTACAACACCGAATGGTCGACAGAGTTGTCTATCGAAGGGGCTTTTAATGAATATGTGAAAGCCTGGTTTATGTTGCACATCCTGCAGAAGGAGATCTTCGGTCGCGACGGACGGCACTTTATGTTCAACATGAGTGTAGGCTATGATCTGGAAGGGATCCGGTCTCCGAAAGTGGACCATTTTATCGAAGGACTGAAGGATGCGTCTCAGACCGATATTTGCCAGGAGTGTAAAAAGGTTCTGCTCGACCGGATCGGGCAGTTTAAACAGGTCGATAAGACCTTTGTAGAGAGCATCTCGCCTCATATTTGTACGTCGATTACCTTATCGACGATGCATGGTTGTCCGCCCACAGAGATCGAGGCGATTTCCAAATACTTGATCTCTGAGAAGAAGCTGCATACATTTGTGAAGATGAATCCGACGCTTTTGGGTTATACGTTTGTTCGTGAAACGTTCGATCAGATGGGTTATGATTACATCGAACTGAAAGAAGAATCGTTTACGCATGATCTGCAATATGCAGATGGTGTGGCGATGCTGCAGCGACTAAAAGCCTTCGCCCAGGAACATGGTCGAGATTTTGGAGTCAAGCTTTCGAATACGCTGCCAACCAAGATCACCCGCGCTGAACTTCCGGGCGAAGAAATGTATATGTCAGGACGCGCCCTGTATCCGCTGACCATTAACTTGGCGCTTAAGTTGGCGGAGGAATTTGCGGGCGACCTGATCATCTCCTATTCCGGAGGGGCTGATTTCTTCAACATTGGCGATATTTTTACCACGGGGATACGGCCGATCACGCTGGCCACCACCTTGTTAAAGCCGGGCGGATATATGCGGCTGCAACAGATTGCAGAATTACTGGAACCGCGCTTGGATGATTTAGCACCCGGCAAGATTAACTTAGTGAAATTGCGTCAATTAGCTGAACGTGCTTTTAGTGATACGAACCATCTGAAGGAGAAAAGAGCGGTGCAGAGCCGCAAAATTGCCCGTGAACTTCCGCTGCTGGATTGCTTCATGGCGCCGTGCAGTGTCGGTTGCCCCATTGAACAAGATATCCCGGAATATATCCGTCTGGTAGGTGAGGGAAGATTTCGGGAGGCTTACGAAGTTATTGTTGACAAAAATCCGCTTCCCTTTATCACCGGAACGATCTGCCCTCATCATTGCACGACAAAGTGTACACGCTTGGATTATGACGAATCCGTGCAGATCCGTTCTCTAAAACGAGTGGCAGC
The DNA here is from genome assembly GCA_020692355.1 of Desulfosporosinus sp. Taxonomy (GTDB): domain Bacteria; phylum Bacillota; class Desulfitobacteriia; order Desulfitobacteriales; family Desulfitobacteriaceae; genus JAJZPA01. The sequence continues at coordinate 72,817 of JAIMKP010000001.1, read as the reverse complement.
GGAAAATGGGTATGAGGACTTTTTAGCCCAGGTGACCAAGCCACAATCGACGAGTTCAGCGCAAGTGGCTGTCATTGGAGCGGGGCCGTCAGGTTTAGCGGCTGCGTATTTCCTAGCTAGGGCCGGTCTGAACGTGACGGTTTTCGATCAGCGGCCAAAGGCTGGAGGTACGGTGGAATACGTGATTCCCGATTTTAGGATCGGAAGGGATGCGATCGCGAATGATGTGCGCTTAATCGAGAAGATGGGGGTCAAGTTTCAATTGGGCGTTGACCCGGAGTTTTCCCTAGCTGCACTCAAAGCCCAGGGATATCAGTATATTTACCTGGCCATTGGTGCCGGTAAGAATCAAGCCCTGAATATTGCGGGCGATGTAGCGAAAGTACGGGCTGCGATTCCATTTTTAGAGAAATTTGACCGTAACCGCGCCTCGCTCAACTTGGGCCGCCATGTGGCGGTGATCGGGGGAGGAAATTCGGCGATGGATGCCGCACGAGCGGCGTTGCGCGTCCAAGGTGTGGAAAAAGTTTATATCATTTATCGGCGTACACAGGAGTATATGCCTGCCGATCGGGAAGAGTTGCAATTGGCCCAGGAGGAAGGCGTCATCTTTAGGGAACTGCTTGCACCCGTAGCACTCGAAAAGGGTATTCTCACATGCCAAAAGATGGAGCTGGGTAGCCCCGATACCTCGGGCCGTCGCAGTGTTGTTCCCGTGGCCCGGGCGTTCGAAGAAATTCCGATTGATACGGTGTTGACGGCTATCGGTGAGCGTGTGGACCATGAGCGGTTACGGAAAAATGGGATTGCTGTCGATTCCCAAGGAAAGATTCAAGTCCGGGAAGAGACGCTGGAGAGCAATGTGGACAATGTTTTTGTGGGCGGGGATGCGCTTTATGGACCGGCGACCGTGGTGGAAGGTATTGCCCATGCGGCTAAAGTAAGCAAGGCTATTTTGGACAAAGAAAAATTAGCTCAGTCGACAGGAAACAGCGAGATCTCATTTGACAGTGAACGTCGGTTGTTGGCGATTACGGCGAAAAAGGCTGTTTTGCATCCGGTAACGGATCTGGAGCATGAACCCGAACGTTGCCTGGAGTGCAACACGGTCTGTAACATTTGTACCGAGGTTTGCCCGAACCGGGCGAATATCGTGGTTGAAGTGCGGGGCAGTTCACTAAAGAATCATAACCAGATCATCCACGTGGATGGTATGTGTAATGAATGCGGGAATTGTGCCACGTTCTGTCCGTATACCAGTGCTCCTTATAAAGACAAGTTTACGCTTTTCTGGAGCGTGGCAGACTTTGAGGACAGTACGAATACGGGATTTGTGACCCTGACTGGAGGAAATGAACCGAGGTTCAAGGTGCGTTTGGGCGCAGACACGCTGGACGTGCAGTTTGCAGCCGATGGCCGTACGCAAGCGCTTTTGCCACGGGAGATTGCCGATTTGATTTGGGTCACGTACACAGACTATCGGCATGTGTTCTGATTAAACGCCCATTTATAGAAGTGGGCATTTCGGAACTGGGATTATGTTGGCCTTCGAACGTTCGTGAGGGATTGAATACTCATTTCTCTTGATCGTTCGTTGAACAAGGCACGAGACCTTGGACTAAGAGGGGCGGGCTGTCCAAAGGTATCATAAAACCAGGAGGTGACAAACGAACTAAATAGATCCGCTAAACGTAAGGAGGGAAATGAATGGCTAACAGTAAACACCCGGTGGACGAGATGTTACCTATTGGACAACTGCTTTTGTATGGATTACAGCATGTTCTGGCCATGTATGCCGGGGCCGTGGCGGTGCCATTGATCATCGCAGGGGTGGCTGGACTAAGCAAAGCGGAGACCGCTTTTTTGATCAATGCGGACCTATTCACCTGCGGTATTGCGACCCTGATCCAAACCTTGGGATTCTGGAAACTGGGAATTCGCATACCAGTCATCCAGGGGGTAACTTTTGCGGCGGTAACGCCCATGATCATGATTGCCAAATCTCAAGGGATGACTACGATTTATGGTTCTGTAATCGTGGCCGGTTTAGTTGCCTTTTTACTCGCACCTTATTTTAGTAAACTCTTGCGCTTTTTCCCACCCGTTGTGACAGGGAGCGTCATTACGGTCATTGGGATTTCATTGCTACCGGTGGGTGTAAACTGGGCTGCCGGTGGAGTGGGTAATAAAAGCTATGGCTCCTTGACTTATTTAGCGGTAGCTGGGATTGTACTGCTTACCATTTTGTTGATTTCCAAATATTTTAAGGGATTTATTGCCAATATTGCAGTACTACTCGGGTTGCTAGTCGGCCTTGTTGTGGCAATCCCGTTGGGTTTGGTGAATTTTGGTGGAGTTGCCTCGGCTCCCTGGTTGGGGATTGACTTACCATTCCATTTCGGCCTTCCTAAGTTTGATATCGGTGCGATCGCTTCCATGATTCTGGTTATGCTTGTGGTCATGGTAGAGTCTACAGGGGACTTTTTAGCGATTGGAGAGATCGTCGACAAACCGATCGGTGAGGAAGATTTGTCACGGGGCTTACGTGCTGACGGAATAGCCACGATGTTAGGTGGTATTCTCAATGCGTTCCCTTACACGGCGTTTGCGCAAAACGTTGGCCTTGTTGGGTTGACAGGTGTCAGAAGCCGATTCGTGGTGGCAACTTCTGGTGGGCTTCTTGTTCTAATGGGACTTTTTCCAAAGCTAGCCACGATCATTGCCTCGTTACCTAATTCTGTGTTGGGTGGGGCAGGGATTGCAATGTTCAGCATCGTGGCGGCCAGTGGCATCAAGACACTTTCGAAAGTGGATTTCCAAAAAAATCAGCACAATATCTATGTCGTAGCGATCAGTGTGGGTATCGGCCTGATTCCCTTGGTATCGCCAGACTTCTTCAAATTGTTCCCGGCTTGGAGTCAAACCATTTTGCACAGTGGGATTACGTTAGGTTCGCTGACCGCGATTATCTTGAATGCGTTTTTCAATGGTAGTGGCTCTGACGGCGATGTTAAGAAAGAGTTGGCTGCTAATTCCGGTATTGATGTAGGTTGATTTTCTACGGTGGGGAAGGATAGTTTTTCCCCACCGTCATTCCACCTAATAAGTGGAAATAAGAGGAAGTTAGGGAAAATAACGCGAAGAAGTAGTCTGTAATATAAGGTTAAATTCCTACACATCAGCGTTGACGATATGAGTGTTTATTGAAATGAGGATACAGATAAGGAGGAGATTCTCATGCTCTTGATCGGCAATGGCATGGTCTTGACCTTAGGTAGCAGCAACCGCGTGCTGCCCCAAGGTGCTGTCTTAGTAAACGACCGCAAGATTCAGGAAGTGGGCTCGACGGAGGATCTACGGGCTCGCTTTCCCCAAGCTCAATTCATTGATGCTCATGGCCACTTAATCATGCCGGGTATGATCAATACGCACATGCATCTTTATAGCACATTTGCCAGAGGCATGGATCCTAAAAGCAAGCCACCCAAGAGCTTTCGGGATATTCTGGAAGGACTTTGGTGGAAACTCGATAAGCTCTTGACCTTAGAAGATGTGTATTATAGTGGCCTTATCCCCTTGATCGAATGTATCAAGACAGGGACGACCACGATCATCGATCATCATGCTAGCCCTATGGCTGTGCAAGGGAGTCTTAACAGGTTGGCTCAAGCCGCGACTGAGACGGGAGTACGGTCGGTTTTTTGCTACGAGGTGTCGAACCGCGATGGGGATGCGATTGCTCAGGCCGGGATCCAGGAGAATGTAGATTTTCTTGCCGCTTGCCAGGCTCATCCGGACGCAATGACCGCTGGATTGTTTGGGCTTCATGCTGCCCTGACGTTGTCAGACAGGACGCTGGAGCAGTGCCGGGAGGCGGCACAAGGACTGAAAGCAGGTTTTCATATTCATGTCGCGGAAGGTATTGAAGATTTAGAGGACAGCTTGTCGCGTTCAGGGTTGAGGGTGGTCGAACGTTTAAATCAATTCGGAATTTTAGGGCCGCAGACGCTTGCTGCCCACTGTGTGCATGTCAACGATGCTGAAATCGAACTTTTGCGGGAAACACAAACCCAGGTCGTGCATAATCCAGAGTCGAATATGGGCAATGCGGTCGGAACCGCGCCGGTGCTGAAGATGCTGAGCAGAGGGGTCCAGGTGGGATTGGGTACCGATGGTTATACGGCTGACATGTTTGAGAGCGCCAAAGTAGCCAATGTTTTACAAAAGCATGCGGCGGCCGATCCGAGTGTGGCTTGGGCTGAGGTCCCTCAGATGCTTTATGATACAAATCCTCGTATCGCAGGCCGACTGTTTGGTGGAGTCTTCGGTGAACTGGCAGAAGGCGCCTGGGCGGATGTGATCGTGGTGGATTATCTACCACCGACACCGCTGGATGCCTCAAATTGGAGTGGGCATCTGCTTTTTGGCGTTTCCGGACGTTCAGTCGAGACGACGATCATCAACGGGAAAGTGCGCATGCTCAATCGACAACTGATCGACCTTGATGAAGAAGCGATCGCTGCGCGTTCTCGGGAACTGGCTCTTAAGCTATGGCAGAAGCTCTGATTTAGCAGATACCAGGAGACCGTTATAGTTTACAGTATTTAAATATTAGCTACGCGAAGAATGTTTGAAACGCTCAGGGTAGAGGTAATCAGTGATGACGTGGGATGCCCATGCATCCTGTAAAATAAAGGAGGGCAAGATAATGGCCAAGATTCCTTTTGGACCAACGTATGAAGAAATGCTTCATCCGGAGAAGATGCCGCAGGACATTCGTGAGAAGGCCTTGCAGGCGAAAGAGAGCAATGAACTTGACCCCATCAACCTGTTCAACATCACTTGGAAGGATGAGAGTGGGCAAGTACGTAAGGTCGTGCTGCCCAAGGAGTTGACCGGCACTGAGGCTAACATTGTCGTCATGCTCGGCAAATATTTTCCTTCGGGTTCACACAAGGTAGGACCGGCGTATGCCACACTCATCGAAGGGTGCGTGGATGGCGATATTCTGCCGGGAGAGCACACGATCTTAGGACCCTCGACAGGCAATTTCGGCATTGGAGTCTCGTATATCTGCAATCTTATGGGGTACGAGGCTGTGGTCATCATGCCTGACAACATGAGTAAAGAACGTTATGATCGCATCCGCCAATACGGGGCAAAGCTGGATTTAACACCGGGAACCGAATCTGATGTCATTCTGACCCTGCAGCGGACCTATGAACTGAAAAAAGATCCGAAAAATCGTCCGCTGGCTCAATTTGAACTGATGCCCAACTACCGTTTCCATCGTTATGTTACAGGAAATTCTGCGGTTGAAGCGGTCCAGGGAATCGGCAACGGCCGGATTGCCTGTTTCACATCGGCTCCGGGCTCAGCGGGAACGATTGCAGCAGGGGATCAGATCAAACAGGTCTTTCCGGAAGCCAAAATTGTGGCGTTAGAACCCTACGAGTGCTCCACCCTGGCGGACGGCGGACGTGGGCAGCACCGTATTGAAGGCATTGGGGACAAGATGTGTACCCTGATTCATAACGTCAATACCACGGATTTTGTCGCCCTGATTCCGGATGATGATGCCGTACGTGGTCTCAAAGTGACACAAGATGGAGCGGCGATTTTACAGGAGATGGGGGTTTCCGAGGAACAGGCCTTAGCTCTGCGCGACTTGTTTGGCGTTTCGGGCATTTGCAATATCTTAGGGGCCATCAAAATGGCACATTACCTGCGGCTGGGACCGGAAGACAATGTGGTGACGATTGCCACCGACGGGTTCGATCGCTATCCGTCCGTTCTGGAAGATCTCGAACGGCGCTATTTGGAGACGGAAGCCTTTGTCCTGAGGCGTTGGGCCAAGGACATTTTCCTGAGCAAAAACACAGATCATGTGTATGATTTTCGCGATGTTCAGGCTAAACAACAGCTTTATCGGCAGAAGGAAAAGGATTGGCTGCCATTTGGCTATAGCCAAGCCTATCTGGACGACATGAGGACACCTGAGTTCTGGCAACGGGAGTTTGGCAAGATTCAGGATTATGACCGGGAAATTCTCCGGCTTCGCTAAGAGAGAAGTTGTTTGATGAAATGACGACAAAATGACGACCCGCACACTTGCTCATGACTAGAACCAATCAGCAAAGATAGGGGAACCGATCGTTCAGTTAGGTTTGCTGGCGCGGTATTTGCATGTTGAATTTACGGTCACCGCAGAAAAACTTGTTACAGGAGGAGATTTTCTTGAAAGAAATCATCAGTACAGAATCTGCACCGAAAGCTATCGGTCCGTACTCGCAGGCCACCAAATTGAATGGTTTGGTTTTTGTTTCCGGCCAACTGCCCATGGATCCTAAGACAGGAAAGTTGGTGGATGGGATCGAAAACCAAGCGAAACAGAGCTTAGAGAACTTGGCGGCCATCCTCACGGAGGCTGGATCGGATCTCAGCAAAGTTGTCAAGACGACAATCTTTCTGAAAAACTTAGAACATTTCCAGACCGTGAATGCGATCTATGCCCAGTATTTTACGAGCCGGCATCCAGCCCGAAGTACGGTTCAAGTGGCGAAGCTACCCTTAGATGCGGAGATCGAAATCGAGGCGATTGGCGCAGTTTGAAGCTTCCAATAGTGAACTCGTTCAGCTCAAGCTGAACATTGAGACTTCGGTGGGGGAGTCTACCCCCACCGAAGCAGAGTACGGGGGACCCACTCCCACTTGTAGAAGTGGGAGTCTTACGATTGGATAAAGCGTGGAAAGGGATAGGCATGAGCGAAAGAATAGAATGGGTCAAAAATTCGATGCTGAAAGAGTTTGGTAAAGGGGCTTCAATAAAGCTTCTAAGCCTAGAGGAGGTTAATAAAGCAAGAGATTTCCACAGGACGATTCCTGATTACCGTCCGACACCTCTGCGGAGCCTGCCTAACTTAGCGAAGGCTTTGGGTGTGGGTGGGATTTATGTCAAGGATGAATCTTATCGTTTCGGACTGAATGCATTCAAGGCTTTGGGAGCTTCTTATTCCATGGCTCATTACTTGGCTCAGCAACTAGGTCAGGACATCCGTGAGCTTCCCTATAGTGTCCTTACCTCCGCTAAAGTCAAGAAAGCATTAGGTGAGATTACGTTTGCCAGCACTACGGACGGTAATCATGGCAGGGCGGTAGCGTGGACAGCACGGCAATTACAACAGAAGGCCGTGATCTACATGCCAAAGGGATCGTCGCCCAGACGATTGGAGAACATTCGGGCGGAAGGCGCAGAGGCTTCGATCACCGATTTGAACTATGATGATGCCGTACGCATGACAGCAGCCGAGGCTGAGAAGCACGGCTGGGTTATCGTGCAGGATACGGCTTGGGAAGGGTATGAGGAAATCCCTGGCTGGATCATGCAAGGCTATGGTACAATGGCTGCAGAGACTTTGGATGAACTGAAGGCCCAGGGAGTGGAAAAGCCTACTCACGTTTTGGTTCAGGCTGGGGTCGGAGCGCTCGCGGGGACCGTCCAGGGCTATTATGCTTCGGTACTTGGCAAAGACCGCCCCAAGACGGTGATCGTGGAAGCGAACAAGGCAGACTGTCATTTTCAATCGGCTTTGGCAGGCGATGGCAGTCCCCGGGTTGTGAGTGGCGATATGAATACCATCATGGCGGGGCTCGCCTGCGGGGAGCCCAATATCTTGGGATGGAACATCTTGAAAGACTATAGTGAGATGTTTGCCTCCTGTCCGGATTGGGTTACAGCCAAAGGTATGCGCCTCCTAGGTAATCCATTAGGAGACGATCCGCGGGTAATATCGGGGGAATCAGGTGCCGTGACCGCCGGCTTCCTCTGGCATCTCCTTCACGATCAGAACCTTCAGGAAGCGAAACAGGCTTTGCAATTGGATGAGACATCTCAGGTGCTCTTGTTCAGCACAGAAGGGGATACCGATCCGGAAAAATACCGCAGCATTGTTTGGGATGGTGAGTTTCCCTCATTCGCACGTTAAAGAACAAGGAGCCCCTGGCAAGGAAGCAATGAATTTCCCAAAATGAGGATGTCTTTGCTTCCTTGTTTCCTTTTTCTGAGTAGGAAATTAGGCAGCCGAGCCCGAACTCTTATAGGGTTTTAGATTCTCGATTTTGGGGGTATGTGGCGTGTATCACCTGCTTGACGTTGAAAGTACCGTGCAACAGACAGCCGACGCCATTGCGGCTGCGTTGAAAATCGAGGTGGAGATTGCCGATGCTGATCTGATCCGTGTGGCAGGGACCGGGAAATATCGCGATCTATGCGGTTATGCGATGGATGATGGATTTGTGTACCAACATGTACTCCGGACGGGCGTCCCTGTGATCATCGATAATCCCGGTTTTAACGCCCTGTGCCAGCCGTGTACAGGCAGGGGACATTGTCTTGAATATTCAGAAGTTGCGCTGCCGATCCGTGCTGAGCAGCAGATCATTGGCATCATCGGTTTGGTTAGCTTTGACGAAGAACAGGCTAAACGCCTGATGGATAACAAAACGTCCATGCTCCAATTTCTCGAAATCATGGCGGATCTTCTCGCGGCCAAGGTGATTGAGACTCATCAAAACCATGAGAGGGAAGTTTTGACCAGTCAACTGCTGACCGTCCTCAACCTCTTGCATGATGGCATTTTGTTGGTCAATGAACACAAAGCAGTTACACATTACAATACCTTGGCGGGACGGTTGTTGGACATCGATAGCGAACGGGAACCCTTACTTTTTCAACTTTTGGATGATAAAAAGCTTTGGAAGTCTGTAGAACTGGGCGAGCCCTTTTCAGGCCAGATCAAAGGGAAACGCGTGGCAACACAGCTTTTTTGTGATGTGATTCCGATCAAAAATAATGGTTTGATCGAAGGAGCTGTGGTGACGCTAAAGGACATTCAGCAGGTCAAGAAGTTAGTTAAAGAGGCGACGGTGAATGAGACCGAGACGCATTTTTCGCAGATCATTGGTAACTGTGCTAAGATGCAGGAACTTAAGGAGATGGCCCTGCGGGTGGCTCCCAGCAATGCAACCCTATTGATTCAGGGCGAGAGCGGGACAGGCAAAGAGCTGTTGGCTCGTGCCATTCACCAAAGCAGCAATCGTCAAGGCCACGCTTTTATCGCCATAAACTGCGGAGCCATTCCGGAGAATTTGCTGGAAAGTGAATTATTTGGATATGAGGAAGGTTCGTTCACAGGTGCTCGCAGGGGCGGTAAATTGGGGAAGTTTGAATTGGCTCATAACGGTACAATTTTTTTGGATGAAATAGGGGATATGCCGCTCCACCTACAGGTAAAACTACTGAGAGTTCTGCAGGAAAGGAGGGTGGAACGCATTGGCAGCACCCGCTCCATCCCGGTGGATGTGCGTGTGATTGCCGCGACCCATCGCGACTTAGACCAGATGGTGAGAACCGGGGAGTTTCGGGAGGATTTGTATTATCGGTTGAATGTCATTCCGCTGACGATTCCGCCCTTGCGCGAGCGCGGGAAGGATGTCCCTATTTTGGTTCGCTTTTATCTGGAGCATTATGCACCCCTCACTGGGAGGGATGTCACCGAGATTACGCCTGAAGCGATCGCTATTCTGTCCAAGTATGCTTGGCCCGGAAATGTTCGCGAACTGAGCAATGTCATCGAATACAGTGTGACCATGGCTCCAGGGCGCTTCATCACGCCGGAAGTCCTGCCTAAAAGGATCTTAACGGAGGCGAAGCCTCAGTCGGGTGAAGCGTCTCTGAATCTAAAAGACAGGGAACGGGAAGCGATCATGAAAGCCTTAAGTTTAACTGACAGCGATGGACACAAGGAAGATGCGGCAAAGTTGCTTGGGATCAGCCGGGCTACTCTGTATCGTAAAATCAAAGAATATAATATTGCCGAAAATCGGACATTCTCTTAAATGCCAACAACGACCAAATGGGCTTAAAGCGACATGGAGGAACTTGCATTGCAAAGGAGTCGCAAAGATAGACGCGTGTCGCAAAGTGAGACGAATAGGGTACGTAGCTAATTGGCTAATATTGAGTTTTCTTTCAAGACCAGGTTTCTAACTCGCCGATGATCATTGGCATAAGAATTGCATTATAAATCATGGTCTGAAGACATCGAAAGAAAGGGGATTTTATTGTTGGACACGAACTTTGCCAAAGTCCTGGAGCTGGCCCAGAAATATGAACCGGAAATGAGCAAGTTTCTGCGAGACATGATTGCGATTCCCAGCGAAAGCTGTGATGAAGAAAAGGTGGTCTTGCGGATTAAAGAGGAAATGGAAAAAGTGGGATTCGACAAGGTAACCATTGATCCAATGGGCAATATTATGGGTTATATCGGTCATGGTCCGCACTTGATTGCCATGGACGCCCATATTGATACGGTCGGCATTGGGGACCGTGAGTTGTGGAAATATGATCCGTATCAAGGGTATGAAGATAAAGAAGTTATCTATGGACGGGGTGGCAGTGATCAGGAAGGCGGCATGGCTTCCATGGTTTATGCCGGTAAAATTATCAAAGAACTTGGTTTAGAAAATGCTTATACGTTGGTCGTCGTGGGTTCGGTTCAGGAAGAAGATTGTGATGGCGTGTGTTGGCAGTACATTGTCAATGAAGATAAATTGCGTCCGGAATTCGTGGTCATCACTGAGCCAACGGACGGAAAGATCTATCGTGGTCACCGTGGCCGGATGGAAATCAAAGTGACGACAAAAGGGATCAGCTGCCACGGATCAGCGCCTGAACGCGGCGAAAACGCGATCTATAAGATGGCACCTATCTTGACGGAGTTACAAGCTTTGCATGAGAACCTGGTAGATCATCCGTTTCTGGGTAAAGGCAGCTTGACAGTGTCCCAAATTTTCCACACTTCACCTTCACGCTGTGCTGTGGCTGACAGTTGCTGGATTTCAATCGACCGTCGTCTGACAGCCGGGGAAACCGCGGAGTATGCTTTACAGCAGATTCGAAATCTCCCGGCGGTTAAAGCCGCTAACGCTGAAGTGACGATGTATACCTATGAAAGGCCGTCTTACACGAATCTGGTTTATCCGACAGAGGCCTATTTCCCGACCTGGCTCATTGAGGATGGACATCCGGTTTGTAATACACTCGAAGAAGCATACCTGGGACTCTTTAAGGAAGAGCCTGTCGTTGACAAGTGGACGTTTTCTACGAATGGGGTGTCCATCATGGGACGTTATGGGATTCCTTGTATCGGTTTTGGACCCGGACACGAAGATCAAGCCCACGCGCCGAATGAAATCACCTGGAAGAAAGAACTTGTCCGGGCGGCAGCGATGTACGCGGTGATTCCGAGTCTGTATACGCAGAAATACGCGGATCAGATGCCGAACGCCACTGAAAATCTGGTAGCGGTGGAGTAGGATTTGAGCGAAAAGATGACCTTAAGATTTTAAAATTAGAAAAATTAAAGGAGGACATATTAGAATGCAATCGGTTTTTCGTGGTCGCCATTTCATTAACCTGGAGGACTTTACGAAAGAAGAAGTCGATACCATGCTGGAGGTCTCCCTGGACCTGAAAAAAAAGTTTGCGATGGGCGTTCCGACGCCTTATCTGCAAGCGCAAACCATGTTCTTGATGTTCTTTGAGCAATCGACCCGAACCCGGAATTCGATGGAAGCCGGATTTGCCCAATTAGGGGGGCATGCCGGTTTTCTGGATTCCAGCAATATGCAGGTTGCTCACGGTGAGACAGCCAAAGATACGGCGATTATTCTTTCCCGCTTCGGCCATGCGATTGCTTGTCGCTACTGCAATTGGGGCTATGGTAACAAATATTTGAATGAAATGGCTCAGTGGTCCACGGTCCCAATCATGAATCTGCAATGTGATCTCTATCACCCGTTCCAAGCCTTGGCAGACTTGATGACGATGAAAGAGAAAATCGGAGACTTAAAACGGACCAAGGTTTCCATCATTTGGGCCTATGCGGAGAGCCACAAAAAGCCGATTTCCGTCCCGGTTTCCCAAATTCTCCTCTTCCCCCGCTACGGTATGGATGTGGTCTTGGCTCATCCCAAAGGTTGGGAACTTCCGGACTGGGTGATCGAACAGGCTAAAGCGAATGCAGCCCGTTATGGTGGCACTGTGACGGTGACTAACAATGAGGAAGAAGCCTACGCAGGAGCCAACATCGTGATTCCGAAGAACTGGGGGAGTTGGGTCAACGACCAAACAGGAGTTGCAGCTTCGGGAGCGGTGGCTGTGGTTGATGATAAGCTTAAAGCCCAGAAGTCCTGGAAGTGTACGGAAGCTAAGATGGCTTTGGCGGATAGAGATGTCATGTATATGCATGCGCTGCCGGCCGACCGCAACAATGAGGTGGAGAACTCCGTCATCGACGGACCGCATTCGATCATCTATGATGAAGCAGAAAATCGCTTGCACACCGCTAAAGCCGTGATGACTTTGTTGATGGGTGGAAGATAAGCGTGAGTAAATTAGCCGTCGTTGCCATCGGTGGGAATTCCCTAATTAAAGATAGCCTGCATCAGACGGTGGAAGATCAATATGCGGCGATCTGTGAGACTGCCCGGCATATTGTGGGCATGATCGAACAGGGGTATGAAGTGATCGTGACGCACGGCAATGGGCCCCAAGTTGGTTTTATCTTGCGGAGAGCAGAGATCGCCATGGATATCGCCGGGATGCATCAGGTACCGCTTGTTAGCTGTGATGCCGATACTCAGGGAGCCATTGGCTATCAGATTCAGCAGGCTGTCGACAATGAGTTAAGGAGACGGGGGCTGAATAAATCAGCCGTCACCGTGGTCACACAGGTCGTGGTCGCCTCCGATGATCCCGCGTTTGTTAAACCTAGCAAACCGATAGGCTCTTTCTACACGAAGGAACAAGCCGAGACGATCCAAATGCAAAACCCCTCTTGGCTCATGGTGAGTGATGCAGGACGTGGATATCGCCGCGTGGTTCCCTCTCCGCGTCCACAAACGATCGTGGAGAAAGATGTGATCAGCCTTTTGGTCAAAGAGGGTTATTGCGTGATCGGAGTCGGCGGTGGCGGGATTCCCGTGGTGAGAGAGGATGATGGTATCTTGCGGGGAGTCGATGCCGTCATTGACAAGGACTTTGCGACAGCGCTCTTAGCGTCGGAAATTCAAGCCGACATTCTCATCATCTCAACAGGCGTACCCAAGGTTTATTTGAACTTTGGCCAGCCTAATGAGAAGGCCTTGGACGAGGTTCATTTGGCTGAACTGAAAGGTTACGTAGGCGAAAACCACTTTGCATCGGGCAGCATGCTGCCTAAGATTCAGGCGGTGATCGATTTCTTGGAAAACGGTGGGAAACAAGCCATCATCACCAATCCCGAATCCCTGGAAGAAGCGGTTGCCGGCAAGACGGGAACCCATGTTTATCCCTAAGGTTTAATACGCGCAGAGATACTTTCCGTGGGGAAGGATCTCTGCGCAGACTTAAGGCTTAGGTATAGATATTCAGTGTGTCCAAAAATCGATCCGGTAAAGGAGTGGTTAACCGATGGATTATATTAAGAAATGGGTGGCACCCCAGGACAATGAGGTCGCTCGGGCTATCGAACTGGAAGAGAATCGGCAGCGTAACAAGATTGAGCTTATCGCTTCAGAGAACTTTGTCAGTCGGGCGGTCATGGCGGCTCAAGGTTCGGTGTTGACCAACAAATATGCGGAAGGATATCCGGGCAAACGTTATTATGGTGGGTGTGAAAATGTAGATATCGTGGAAGATTTAGCACGGGAGCGGGTCAAGCGTCTCTTTGGAGCAGAGCATGCCAATGTTCAGCCTCATTCCGGGGCTCAGGCTAACATTGCCGTGTACTTTGCTATGCTCAAACCGGGGGATACCCTCTTGGGCATGAACCTCGCCCATGGAGGGCATTTGACGCATGGTAGCCCAGTCAATCTTTCAGGAATGTATTTTAAATTTATCCCATATGGGGTGGATCCGGAAACGGAGCGGATTGATTATAACCAGGTGCGCGCTCTGGCGCGGGAACACCATCCGAAGATGATCGTGGCTGGAGCCAGCGCTTATCCGCGTGTCATCGATTTTCCGGTGCTGCGCGAGATCGCGGACGAAGTGGGAGCTTACCTCATGGTCGATATGGCGCATATTGCCGGGTTGGTAGCAGTGGGGGTACATCCTAGCCCAGTGCCTTTCGCGGATTTTGTCACTTCAACGACGCATAAGACCCTTCGTGGTCCTCGGGGGGGATTGATCCTGTGCCAAGCCAAATATGCTAAAAATATTGATAAAGCGATTTTTCCCGGAACCCAGGGGGGACCGTTGATGCACGTCATCGCAGCGAAGGCCGTCGCTTTCGGGGAGGCTTTACAACCGGAGTTCAAGGGTTATCAACAGCGCATCCTTGATAATGCCCAGGCTTTAGCTCAGGCTTTAAACGGGGAAGGCTTCCGTTTAGTTTCCGGGGGTACCGATAACCATCTCATGCTGGTGGATGTGCGTTCTAAAGGTCTCAGCGGTAAGGAAGCGGAGCATATTCTGGACGAAATCGGGATCACGGTCAATAAAAACACGATTCCGTTTGATCCGGCGAGTCCGCAGGTTACCAGCGGTATTCGAATCGGTACTCCAGCCGTCACCACACGCGGGATGACTCCGGAAGCGATGGAACGGATCGCTCAAGCGATTGGAATCGCATTGTCTTCGCCCCAGGATGAGGGTCAACTAGCGCAGGCACGGGCTATTGTGGCCACGCTTTGCACGGAGTTTCCGCTTTATCCGGATCTGGACTGATTCCTCGTTCAGCAAGTGAACTCGTTTTGCGATAGCAAAACATAGGGGCTTCAGGTGAGGACGGTTTTGAAGGAGAGGCAATTATGGGTATCGTGCTGGTTGGCGGTCGTATCGTCACCGCCGTGGATTCCTATCAAGCGGATCTTCGCATTGAAGGAGAGCAGATCGTCGCCATCGGTTACGATCTCGAACATCCTGGGGATGAAAGAATCTTGGTGGATGGATGTTTGTTGTTTCCAGGGGGGATTGACCCCCATACCCATTTTGATCTCCCAGTGGGAAATATATCCACTGCAGATGACTTTGAATCGGGTACGAAGGCGGCGATCTTGGGCGGAACAACGACCATCCTGGATTATGCGACCCAGTTTCGCGGGGAGACGCTTAAGGCGGCCACTTTGAATTGGCATCGCAAGGCGGACGGGCGATCCTATACGGATTATGGTTTTCATATGGCGGTCACAGACTGGAACATGCAAGTGGCCCAAGAAATGTCCATGCTCGTTTTGAAGGAAGGGATTACGTCCTTCAAGTTTTACATGGCTTATAAGCATACACTCCAAGTCGATGATGAGTCACTACTTCAGGCTCTGGGGCAAGCCAAAGAATGTGGAGCTTTGGTTTGCGTACACTGCGAGAACGGCGATGTGGTTTATGAGCTGGTTCGGCAAGCCCGTGCCAAGGGGCAGACAACTCCTGCTTACCATCCGCTCACGCGTCCGGTTACGGCGGAAAAGGAAGCGACGTCACGGGTGATTGCCTTAGCACAAATTGCTCAGGCCCCGGTGTATATCGTGCATCTGACGAGTGAAGATGCCCTCCAGGTGGTAACGGCTGCCAAACTGCGGGGCACACAAGTCTATGCGGAAACCTGCCCACAGTATCTGTTGCTGAATGAAACGTGTTATCAGGCGGAAGGGTTTAATGGGGCAAAATATGTCTTGTCACCGCCACTGCGGTCGCGACAGGATCAGGAATCCTTATGGAGTGGGTTGCGTACCGGTCTTTTGGATACCATTGCGACGGATCACTGTGCTTTTAATTTTGTCGGCCACAAGGATTTGGGTTTAACCGATTTTAGCCTTATTCCTAACGGAGCGCCTGGTGTGGAAACAAGAATGGGGCTTATGTACACGTATGGGGTTGTCCCGGGTAAAATCAGTATGAATCAATTCGTAAATTATACCTCTACACAGGCTGCCAAGCTCTTCGGTTTATTCCCCCGAAAAGGCACCTTGGCGCCTGGCAGTGATGCGGATATTACCGTCTGGGACCCAAACGGTGATTCTGTATTGAGTGTCGAAACGCTGCATCAAGCGGTTGATTACACTCCCTATGAAGGATTTCAACAGAACGGTCAGGTGAAACATGTATTCTTGCGGGGGCGTCAGGTGGTGCGTGAGGGTCAACTCCACGAGTCTCAACCAAGGGGTGTCTATTTATCCCGTAAGTCGTTACCGCAGAAGAAAGGTTGAGGGAAATGTATAACATTGATATTAACGGGCACGTCTATCCGATTGGCGAGGATATCAATCTTTTAGAGTTTATGCGGGAACACCTGCATCTAACGTCAGTCAAAAACGGGTGTAGTGAGGGTACATGCGGAGCTTGCACTATTTTAGTCGATGGCAAACCGATGCGCAGCTGTTTGCTGACGACAGCAAAAGTTTCAGGTAAGAAATTATTAACGTTGGAGGGATTTACTGCCTCTGAAAGTGAAGCCTATGCTTGGGCGTTTGCTGAGGCTGGAGCCGTGCAGTGCGGTTTTTGCACACCTGGTATGATCATGAGTGCGCAAGGGCTTATCAGCAAAAATCCTAATCCAACCCCTCAAGATGTTAAACAAGCGATTCGCGGTAATATTTGCCGTTGCACCGGATATGTTAAGATCGAAGAAGGAATCATGCTTGCAGCCAAGGTTCTGCGCGGGGAAATTCAGCCGAAGCTTGCTGTTGGGACTAAGGTTGGGGTCGGGAGCAAACCGCAGCGGGTGGATGCCCGTGAGAAGGCCTTGGGTAAGGGCGAATATGTTGATGATATGTTCGTGGAGGATATGCTCTATGGTGCCGTGTTGCGGACGAAGCATCCTCGGGCGTTAATCCGGGGGATCGATGTAGCGGCTGCTCGTTCGTATTCCGGTGTTGAAGCACTCATGACGGCGGAGGACATTCCTGGTGAACGTTATCATGGGCATATCTTCCATGATTGGCCGGCCCTCGTGGCTGTGGGCGAAGAAACTCGGTATATTGGCGATGCGTTGGTACTCGTGGCGGCCAAGACCAAGGAACAGGCTCGTGCCGCGTTAAACTTGGTCAAAGTGGATTATGAACTCTTGGAACCGATGATCACTCCGACGGCGGCCCTCGCCGCAGATGCTCCTAAGATTCATCCGCAAGGGAATGTCTTGAGTAAGACGGTGGTGCATCGGGGCAATGCGGAGAAAGCGCTGGCAGAATCCGCTTATGTTGTAAGTCATCTCTACAGGACTCCCCCTACAGAACATGCGTATTTGGAGCCGGAGAGTGCTTTGGCCATTCCTCAAGCAGATGGCGGAATTACGGTCTATATTGGCAGTCAAAGCGTTTATGACGATCAGCATGGAATCATGGCACATCTGGGCTTGCCCGCTGACAAGGTGCGTGTGATCAGTAAATTGGTGGGGGGAGCCTTCGGGGGCAAAGAGGATTTAAGCGTTCAACATCATGCGGCACTTTTGGCAATGAAGGCGCAAAAACCGGTGAAGCTGACATTGACTAGGCAGGAAAGTATCCTGGTTCATCCCAAGCGACACGCCATGGAATTGGAGGTTACGACGGGTTGTGATCAGGAAGGTAAGCTTACGGCGATGGTGGCCCACATCGTGGCCGATACCGGAGCCTATGCTTCCTTAGGTTCAGCCGTTTTGCAAAGGGCATGTACGCATGTTGGAGGACCTTATGTTGTGCCTAACGTGGACATTACGGGATTCGCCGTCTATACGAATAATCCCCCGGCAGGGGCTTTCCGGGGTTTTGGGGTGCCTCAGGCCGCTTTTGCCTGTGAGACGAATATGGATCTTTTGGCTGAGAAAGTGGGTATTTCTCCATGGGAGATGCGATTCCGTAATGCCTTGGAACCCGGTGATATTAATCCGACCGGACAAATAGCGGATGAGGGGACAGCAGTGAAAGAAACATTGCTGGCCGTGCGGGAAGCCTATGAATCCCATCCTTATGCGGGTATGGCTTGTGTCATGAAGAATACAGGCATTGGCGTGGGTCTACCGGATGTGGGTCGCGTAAGGATTAAGATCCTTAACGGTCAGGTTCTCGTGTTGACCAGTGCAGCCTGTACGGGACAGGGACTTGCGACTATTCTGATTCAAATCGTCAGTGAAGCGACCGGGTTGTCCCCTGAAAGGATCGAGGTTAACCCTCCGGATACCTTCTTAACGCCGGATTCGGGGACGTCGACAGCGTCCAGACAAACGCTGTTTACAGGGGAAGCGGCGCGCCAAGCAGCCTTACAACTGCAGCAGGCCTTACATGGTTCAACGCTTGCAGCGTTGGAAGGAACCGAATACTATGGTGAATACTTTGGGCAGACCGATGCGCTTGAATCGGATAAAGAACATCCTATGAATCATGTAGCCTACAGCTATGCGACGCATGTGGTGGTGCTCAATGAACAAGGTAGGGTGCAGAAGGTGGTAGCAGCACATGATGTGGGCCGGGCCATTAATCCGCAAGCGGTTGAGGGGCAGATCGAAGGGGGTATTGCCATGGGTTTAGGTTATGCTCTGCGTGAAGATTTTCCACTTCAGAATGGGATACCGACCGCAAAATTTGCAACGTTAGGACTCTTGCGGTCGACGGATATGCCGGAAATGGAGGTTGTGATAGTGGAAAAGAATCCATCACCCTTGGCGTATGGAGCCAAAGGGGTGGGTGAGATCGCGGACATTCCCGTAGCACCAGCTGCGGCCGCTGCTTATCGTCGTTTCGATGGGAAAGTGCGCCTCACATTACCCCTGCAGGAGACACCTTACAAGAAGTGAGAGAAGGGGTTAATTCAATGAAGAAACTGTTTGAACAACTAAGATCATATATTCAAGCCAATCGTTTCGGTGTCTGGGGCACCGTGATCGAAAGCACACAAGTGGATTGTTCAGTCGGGATTAACTTCTTGATGGATGATCGGGGACATGAGTTGATGGGAACGCTACCACCGCGTGTCCTTGATGTGTTGACAGATTCCCTGAGCAAGGTACTGGGAGGTAAGGAACCACAATTAGTGACGGTGGCTTTGCCTGAGGGTGGACTGAAGGTTTTTTTAGATCCGATTTTACCTCAGCTGCGCTTGGTGGTACTGGGGGGTGGGCATATTGCTCTCCCCCTTGTCAAAATGGGAAAGATGCTGGATTTTCAAGTCACTGTGGTGGATGATCGTCCGGCATTCGCACATGGGGCACGTTTTCCTGAGGCCGATCAAGTGGTTTGCCAGGACTTCACAACGGCGATTCATAAGCTGGGGTTTGATGCCAATACCTTTGTGATCATCGTGACGCGGGGCCACCGCCATGATAAAACTTGTTTAGTCGAAACATTCAAGCAACATCAAGCAGCCTATATCGGCATGATCGGAAGTCGACGCAAGGTTCAGGCTCTCATGCAGGATTTACGGGAAGAAGGCTTTAGTGAAGAGAAGTTAGACTGCGTTTATGCCCCCATTGGTCTGGATATCGGGGCACAAACCCCTGAAGAGATTGCCGTAAGTATCATGGCTGAAATCATTAAGGTTCGGCATCGTGGCCGCAGTGAGGATATGAAGGCCAGTCAGGGGGATGGAAAAAGTGGACGATAAAGTTATCGAGGCGATCTTAACTTTGACACCGGGCGAGCAGGCGGCTATGGCTACGATCGTAGCCACACGAGGGTCTACCCCCCGCAAGTCGGGAGCTCAGATTCTGTTTTTCCGAGACGGAAGGATTGTTGGGACGATCGGTGGTGGTTGCGGCGAAGCGGAGGCTCGGCGGCACGCCCTTCGAGCTATGGCTACTGGGGATCCCCTGTCAGTGCAGATTAACTTGACTCACGAGGTGGCTGAAGAGGATGGGATGGTTTGCGGTGGCATCATGGAGATCTTCATTCAACCTTTCAATTCAGGAAAAGACCATGATTTAGCCAACGGAGGAGATAACGGAGGGCATAGCGATGAGGAACAGACATGATGATAAGCATCAACGGAGTGAAGCGGTTATTCTGATACGGGGTGCCGGGGAGCTGGCGTCTGGTGTAGGCTGGGTTCTTACCAAAGCGGGATTTCGGGTGCTTATGACCGAGACAGCGCACCCTCTGATGGTGCGTTGGCCTGTTTGCTTTGGCAGTGCCGTGTTAGAAGGTAGCTGGAAAGTTGAGGATGTCGTCGCACGTCGGATTGAGGTTCCAGCGCTGTCTGATCAGGTTTGGGAGGCAGGGGAGATCCCAGTTCTCATCGATCCTGAATTGATATACCTGGCGGAGATTAAACCGAGCGTATTGGTGGACGGGATCATGGCTAAGCGTAATTTGGGTACTCAACGAGAGATGGCTCCCCTCACGTTCGGGCTAGGCCCGGGTTTTACTGCGGGGGAAGATGTTGATGCGGTTGTGGAAACGAACCGCGGCCATCACTTAGCGCGTATACTTTATACGGGTACTGCCGAGCCGAATACGGGTACACCGGGAGTGATCGGAGGGAAAACCTGGGAGAGAGTGGTCTATTCACCGGCGGCCGGGGTTTTTCGTGCTTCTCGTTCGATCGGTGAGTTGGTACGCTCTGGCGATGTATTAGGTGTGATCGATTCGGCTGATGGGCAGGAAAATGTGGTTGCACCCTTGGACGGCGTGCTGCGCGGATTGTTGAGGACAGGCACGCCGATTGAGAAAAAAGTTAAAACGGGTGATGTTGATCCGCGTGCTAAGAAAGAGTACTGCTGGACGATTTCTGAGAAAGCCCGTGCGATTGGGGCTGCTGTACTCATGGCCATCATGGAAAGTTGGGGAAAATAAGATGCAAGGACAAAATATTTTCAGAAGTCAGGAAAACCAGAAGGATTTTTAAGCTGGAAATCGAATAGCGTATTAATTGTATAGTATTCTCATATATACTTGGAGATTGGTCCGAGAGTTTCTACCGGATAACCGTAAATTATCCGACTATGAGAGCGTGACAGTGATGTCGCTCTTGTAGTCTGTTGCGGTTATCCGGTTTTGTTTTCCTGGTGCAAGTAGAGGTTCCTTGAGGCGCTTTAGGCGCTTAATGCGGTCTTTCGACGAAAGAAAAGGGGTGGAACGATGGATTATTTCCGACCGCGCAGTGTGGAAGAAGCAGTGACTCTGGGACAAAGTCCCGGAGCGGCCTTTTTAGGCGGGGGGACCGATCTGGTGCTACAGATGAGGCAAGGAAAAGTGAATCCGCAATGCCTTATTGATGTGCATAATCTGGCTGAGCTGAAGGAGATTCGACGCAACGGAGACGTTTTGGAGTTGGGAAGCATGGTCACTTTTAGCGAAGTAAGTGACAGTAATTTGCTCCAAGACAGCGCGCGAGCGCTCTGGCTGGCCGGTCAGACCATGGGTTCGCCTGCAATCCGCAATCAGGCAACGATCGGCGGTAATTTGGGCAATGGCTCTCCGGCGGCAGATGCCATTCCCGCCTTACTGGCTCTAGATGCTGAAGTCTGTTTGCGTAGCCAAGCGGGGGAAGAAGTCATCTCCCTGGCCGTGTTTTTGGAACGTTATCCCTTGCTAGCTCCAGGAACTTTAATTTGGAAGTTCTTAGTGCCCTTGCGAGGATGGCAGAGCGGCTTCGCCAAGTTGGGACGACGGAGGGCATTGGCCATTGCTCGACTCAGCGTCGCTGTGGCCCTGAAAACTGAGGGAGAGACGGTGATGGATTTACGGGTAGCTTTCGGAGCGGTCGGTAAGCGGGCTTTCCTTAGTCCGGCCTTGGCTGCACGATTTATCGGTCGCGAACTCGACGTGCACTGGCGGACAGAGATGATCAGTGGATCACAGGAACTGGTGCGGGAAACCCTTAAAACGCGAGCTTCGGCACCTTATAAAGCGGTGGCTGTTGGGGGCGTTATGCATCAGGCATTGATGCTGTTGCAGGAGTGAGGGGGGAACAACGATGAATATTGAACTCCGGGTTAATGAACAGGATTTCCGGTTGGTGGTGGAACCGGATGAACGCTTGCTTGACGTATTACGAAACCGCTTGGGTCTGATCGGTACGAAGGAAGGCTGTGGCGAAGGTGAGTGCGGTGCTTGTACGATCCTTATGGACGGTAAAGCTGTGAATTCCTGTTTGGTCTTGGCGGCGCAAGCCGTGGGACACGAACTGATGACGATTGAAGGCGTCGGGGATCGCTTACATCCCCATCCTTTACAGAAATCCTTTGTGGAGCTGGGAGCGGTTCAGTGTGGATTTTGCACGCCCGGCATGATCTTGTCGGCGAAAGCGTTACTGGATAGAAATTCGCAGCCATCGGAAGAGGAGATTAAGGAGGCCATGTCTGGGAATTTGTGCCGTTGTACAGGCTACGATAAAATCGTAAAAGCGGTGCAAAGAGCGGCTGAAGAGGTAGCGCGATGAACGAAGCTGTGGTTGGAACCCGCATTGAACGGGAAGACGGCTGGGGCAAGGTTCTGGGCGAAACACACTTTCCGGCGGATGTGAATCGTCCGGGAGAACTTTACGGCGCAGTCCTGCGCAGCCCCCATGCTCATGCCCATATCCGGAGTGTAAACGTTCGGGCAGCGGCGGCTCTGCCCGGAGTGGTAGGAGTTTTTACGGCTGAGAATGTTCCTCATAATGCCCATGGTGTACTATTTCGTGATCAGCAGGTACTCGTGTCTGAATGCGTACGCATGGTGGGGGATCCCATTGCCGCGGTTGCGGCTGAGACGGAGAAGATTGCCCGCGAGGCCATTGCCCGGGTCGAAGTGGACTATGAAATCCTGCCAGGATTGTTTGATCCGGAGGAAGCGATGAAGCCAGATGCCCCCGCGCTGCATCCCGATATGCATGGTCCCTCCAATGTCCTTTATCATCTGCCGATTCGGCGTGGGGATATGCAAGCGGGCTGGACCAAGGCGGATGTTGTGGTGGAAAAAGAATACCGCACACAAATGCTTGATCATGCTTTTCTGCAGCCAGAAGCGGTATTGGCTTATGTGGACGAACGGGGACATCTAGTCGTGAAAGTTGCGACACAGTATGCCCATTATGATCGTGGAGAAATTGCCCATGCTCTAGGTTTGAAATATAGTCAAGTTCGGGTGAAGACGATGGCAGTCGGGGGTGCCTTCGGTGGACGTGAGGACATTTCGCTCCAAATCATCGCCGGTTTGATGGCCTGGACGCTCAGAAAACCCATCAAGATGGAGAATACCCGTACGGAATCGTTTTTGTCTCACAGCAAACGCCATCCGATGCGCTTGTATTATAAAACGGGAGCGACCAAGGATGGAAAGCTTGTGGCTCTGGAGGCCAAGATTATTGGTGATGCGGGAGCTTATTCTTCCTGGAGTCCCAATGTTGTGCGCAAGGCGGCAATTCATGCGACAGGACCGTATGAAATTCCTAACGTTCAGATTGACAGCTATGCTGTTTTGACCAATAACCCTTATTCAGGAGCGATGCGCGCCTTTGGAGCAGCGCAGCCGGTCTTGGCATATGAGAGTCAAATGGATCTATTGGCGGAAGCACTTGGACTTTCTCCACTGGAAATGCGTTTGCGCAACATCTTTCATGTCGGCAGCGTGACAGCGACGGGCCAGATGCTCACATCCAGCGTGGGTATGGCAAAATGTCTGCAGGCATTGACACCCTATTTGGCAACGAAGGGGGATGCGTCATGAAGAAACGGGGGATCGGCCTCGGATGTGGCTGGTATGGGACCGGGTATGGTAATGGTTTCCCGGATGTTTCCAGCGCTTTTGTTGAAATTCATGATGACGGTTCGGCGACGGTCTCGACAGGCGCTGTTGATGTCGGACAGGGCAGCAGTACGGTTTTTGCGCAAATAGCAGCTGAAGAATTAGGGCTGGAGCCCCAAGATATTACCGTGATTACGGGGGATACGGATACGACCCCTGATTCCGGAACTTCTGCGGCCACCCGGCACACGTATAATACGGGAAACGCGGTGCTAAAGGCGGTCCGGGAAGCGAAAGAGCGTTTACTGGATCATGCGGCGCACGAGTTTTCCTGTACGTCAGCCCAAGGGATCGAACTTAAGGAAGGCTGGATTGGTGTAATCGGGGATCCATCCCGTCGTCAGCCTTTAGCGGATATGGTATTTCAAGCACGTCTCCACGGAGAACGCTTTATCAGTGCGGAAAGTTCAACAGCCCGCACGACCCCGGTAGATAGGGAGAACGGACAGGGGGCACCGTATTGGCCCTATGCCTTTGGCGCTCAGGTAGCGGAGGTCGAGGTGGACACGGAGACAGGCCTGGTTCAGGTCTTGCGTATCATTGCGGCTCACGATGTTGGGCGCGCGATCAATCCGACCCAAGTAGAGGGCCAGATCGCGGGGGCGGTTGCGCAAGGGGTAGGGTATGCTCTCATGGAGGAAGTTGAGCTTCATGAAGGAGTGATTAAGAATCCCGCTTTCTCGAGTTATTTGATTCCTACGGCCTTAGATGTGCCTAATATACAAACCATCATCGTAGAGGAGGAGGAGATCACCGGCCCTTACGGGGCCAAAGGGTTGGGAGAACCGGCGATGGTTCCAACTCTGGCTGCGGTGGTCAACGCCATCTACGATGCTGTAGGAGTGCGTATCACTTCTTTGCCGGCTACGCCAGAAAAAATTCTGGCCGCTTTGGTGGAGAAGGAACGAACATTTGGAGAAGGAGGGATGCGTCAGAACATAGATAGCTAAACAATTGAATAGTGAAGACAGCACAAGAACACACTTCTGTAGGAATTAAGAAGTGACTGTGGGGAAAAAATTATTGGGAGGGCTGTGCATGTCAACTGCGCACAATGAAAAGCCACAAGGAGCATTGGAACGTATCTTTCACTTGAGTGAGATGAATACCTCAATGCGGACAGAGTTATTAGCCGGAGTGACCACCTTTGTGACGATGGCCTATATCTTGTTTGTCAACCCGAGCATTTTGAAAGATGCCGGTATGCCGATTCAGGCTACATTTGCAGCTACGGCGATTTCGGCAGCGATTGCCACCTTAATCATGGGATTTGTGGCGAATTATCCGATTGCGCTGGCTCCAGGAATGGGACTTAATGCCTTTTTCACCTATGCTGTGGTCATCGGTATGAAACTACCTTGGCAAACAGCCCTGGGAGCCGTGTTTATTTCTGGATTAGTCTTCTTTCTACTCACGGTGACTAAAGTTCGGGAATGGATCATCGAAGGCGTGCCACAAGTGTTGCGCTTATCTATCGGAGTCGGAATTGGCTTGTTTATCGCCTTTATCGGCTTGAAAGATGCTGGGATTGTCATTGCCGATAAGGCCACGTTTGTGGCCCTGGGAGATATGAAGTCTCCCCATGTGCTCCTTGCAGTCTTTGGCTTCATCGTAACGGGTTGGATGATGGCCAAACGGGTCAAGGGCGGCTTGCTCATCGGGATCCTGTTAACCACTGTAATGGGTATGATTACAGGAATATATCCACCCCCGACCAACATCAGTAATGTCATAGCTCCAATAAATCCCTTCAAGGCTGTCGCCCCAGTCTTTGGACAACTTGATATTATGGGAGTTTTCAATTACGGTCTAATTTCCATTTTATTTGCCTTTACGTTTGTTGACCTCTTCGACAATATTGGTACCTTGCTGGGAGTAACCCGTAAAGCGGGCTTGCTGGATAAAGACGGGAATTTGCCCCGTGCGGGTCGCGCGCTTTTGGCGGATTCCATTGGTACTATGGTTGGTTCGGTTATGGGAACCCCGACGGTGACCAGTTACATTGAGAGTGCCTCCGGTGTGGCCGAAGGTGGGAAAACGGGTTTGACGGCCGTGACCGTAGCGGTATTGTTTGCCGTATCGATCATCTTTGCGCCCCTGGTCGGATTAATTCCGGCAGAAGCGACGGCCCCGGTGTTGATCTTGGTCGGTACCCTGATGATGAGCGAAGTGGTGCATATTCGTTTTGATGACTTTACGGAAGCGATTCCGGCGTTTATGACCATCATCATGATGCCGTTGACTTTCTCGATCGCTCAAGGTTTGGCTTTTGGTTTCATGTCTTACACGATTATCAAACTCGTTACAGGCCGTTTCAAAGAAAACAATGCGGTAACCTATACCATGACGGTCTTGTTTATTTTGCACTTTATAATCAACTAGACGAATTTGGGAAGGGAATACGGAAGGAGTTCAGACCCAGTTTGTAAGTGGAATCCCTCCGTATTCTCTGCTAGACCTACGAGCTGTTTGCTCAACAGTGTCTAAACTTTGAAAAAGCCTCATTGCCAAAGCCTTCAGTCGAAGTGGGCGGGGCTTTTTCAAGGGGACATTGGAGCCTAGGGAAAACAGGGGAGGGTGGAAAAGCCAATGCGAATACTCTTTAAAAATGCCAAGATCGTGACGATGAATGCGCAGCGTGAGGTTATCACTGGGGACTTGCTGGTTGACGGTGATCGCATTGCCCAAGTGGGGGGCACGGTTGACGTGTCTGTGGATAAGGTGGTGGATGTTCGAGGAGATTTACTGATTCCAGGTTTAATTCAACCGCATATTCACTTGTGTCAAACCCTGTTTCGGGGCCAGGCCGATGATTTGGAATTGCTCGATTGGCTTAAGTTAAAGATCTGGCCGCTGGAGGGGGGCCATGATGCCGAATCCCTGTATGACTCAGCGCTCCTGGGGAGCGGAGAACTATTTTTGGGGGGGACCACGACCATCGTCGATATGGAGACGGTACATCACACAGAACATGCCTTTCAGGCCATCTTAGACAGTGGGTTGCGTGCACTTTCGGGAAAGTGCATGATGGATGATCCCAGTGGAGATGTTCCTGGAAGTTTACAGGAAACAACGGAAGATTCTCTGCAGGAAAGTGTGGACCTTTTTGAGAAATATCATGGACAAGGTAACGGTCGTCTGGAAGTGGCGTTTACCCCTCGCTTTGTTATTTCCTGTACGGATCCACTTCTTAAGGAGGTTGCCCGCCTGGCTGAGGCGAAGAAAGCCTTTGTGCACACCCATGCTTCAGAAAATCGCGGCGAGATTCAAGTTGTGGAAAGTACACGGGGGCGACGCAACGTGGTTTTCCTGGACGAAATCGGGCTCACGGGTTCTCGGCTGCTTTTAGCGCATTGTATCTGGTTGGATGAAGAGGAAAAGAAGATTTTGGTAGAGAGTCAAACCCGGGTGGTACATTGCCCGTCATCCAATCTAAAGTTAGCTTCCGGTCTGGCCCCTATTCCAGAACTTCTTGCCCGCGGAGCACTGGTTTCCTTGGCCGCAGACGGGGCCCCTTGCAACAATAATCTGGATGCGTTCGTTGAAATGCGCCATGCGGCTTTGATTCAGAAACCCTTGCTCGGTCCGACCGTGATGCCGGCTCAACAAGTTTTTGAGATGGCAACGCTTTCCGGGGCTAAAGCCATTTTGCATGAACATGACTTGGGCAGTCTTGAGGTGGGGAAAAAAGCGGATTTAGCGATTGTCAGCTTGGCCGGGCTGCATACTTGGCCGAATGAACATGTTGATGTCTATGCGCAACTTGTATATCAGGCCCATTCATCTGACGTACGCCTAACGATGGTTGATGGACAGATCGTCATGCAAGACAGACAACTGTTGACGATTGACGTGCCAACATTGAAAAAGAGTTCGACTCGGAGTCTGCATAGGGTATTGCAGAGGGTCGGTTTAGCATAGTTAAGGTGAGACTTCTTTACTGAATCTCCCCAAGGTTAAGCTTTTCAGTCATGG
Source organism: Desulfosporosinus sp. (assembly GCA_020692355.1). Lineage (GTDB taxonomy): Bacteria > Bacillota > Desulfitobacteriia > Desulfitobacteriales > Desulfitobacteriaceae > JAJZPA01. The sequence continues at coordinate 45,109 of JAIMKP010000001.1, read as the reverse complement.
ATAGATTAGGATTAAGGAGACCCGCATGAGAGATTGGAAACAACAGATGGATGAGGCTCGGGGTTTAGCCAGTATTGATTTGGTACTGCGACGCGCGAGGCTTGTCAATGTCTTTTCGGGCGAAGTTCATATGACGGACATCGGGATTGATCAGGGTGTTTTTGTAGGTCTTGGAGTTTTTCCAGAGGCGAAACAGACGCTTGATTTAGACGGCAAACTTGTGGTGCCAGGGCTGATCGATGGGCATGTCCACATTGAAAGCTCGCTGCTCTGCCCGGAGGAGTTTTGCTCGTTGCTGCTTTCCCATGGGGTGACGACGGCTGTCGTGGATCCTCATGAAATCGCCAATGTGATGGGAAGCCAAGGGATTCGTTATATCTTATCAGCTGTTAGAAATCTACCTTTCAACGCCTTTGTCACACTCCCTTCCTGTGTGCCGGCCACCGACATGGAAACATCCGGAGCCAGGTTGGACGCTCATGAATTGCGGGAGTTTCTAGACAATTCGCAAGTCATCGGACTGGGAGAAGTCATGGATTATCGGGGTGTGCTGGAAGGCAAGCCTGATATGGTGGAAAAGCTCCGGTTGCCTGTAAAGTTTAAGGACGGCCATGCTCCTGGTATGTCCCCTCAAGACCTCAATGCTTACTTTATTGCGGGTATACACACGGATCATGAATGTTCTACCGACGCAGAAGCTCGCGAACGTCTGCGCCGGGGTTTTCATGTGATGCTCAGAGAAGGCAGTGTTACAAAAGATTTATTGAACCTTTTGCCGGCTGTGACCCCTGAGAACGCAGGCCAGTGCCTGTTCGTGACAGATGATCGGCATCCGGACGATCTGCTGCAGGAAGGAAGTATTGATCATTTGGTCCGAATGGCTATTCGGGCGGGTCAACCTCCAGTGCGGGCGATTCAGATGGCAACGCTGAATGCAGCGCGAGCTTTAGGATTAGAAAAATTGGGGGCGGTGGCGCCAGGCTATCAGGCGGATTTTGTGGTGCTTGACGACTTAGCGGATTTTACGATCCGTGAGGTGTATTGGCAGGGCCGTCTCATGAGTACTAAGGGTTCACGACCCCGTTTTCCCAGACATAGCACCACAGGTTTAACTGAGAGCGTACATCTGGGAGACTGGCACAGGGATAAGCTCAATGTCTCTGGGGTATCACCAACGGGGGCGTTTCAGGCACAGGATAGTCAACTCGTTCAACTAAAGTTGGATCAAGACGATGTAAAGGTGCGAGTCAGGGTTATCGGGGTTCAAGGACACAGTGTAGTGACAGCGTCCCTGGAAGGGTTGCTTCCCTGTGGGGATGGGTTGGTCCAGTCTGATCCAGTTCAGGGAATTGCTAAAATCGCAGTTTTGGAACGGCATCACGGATCCGGACGGGTGGGAGTGGGCTTTGTGGAAGGCCTGGGCCTCAGCAAGGGTGCCATTGCCTCAACGGTGGCCCATGATTCCCATAACCTGGTCGTGGTGGGAATGACCGATGAGGAGATGGATTTGGCCGTTCGTACTTGCGCGGACATGGGCGGCGGGCTTTGCCTTGTTCAGGGCAAAGAAGTATTAGGTAAGCTGCCGCTGCCAATTGCAGGGCTGATGACAGATAAGGAACCGGAGGAAGTCGCACAACTTCTTAAACGGATGAAACGCTTCGCACGTCATTTGGGCATGATTTCCGATGTGGACCCGTTCATGACATTGGCTTTTCTTTCCCTGCCCGTGATCCCGGAACTGAAGTTGACCGATTGTGGTTTGGTGGACGTAAATCAAGGAGCCTTTGTGAATCTTGTATTGTGAAAACGGAAGTAATGAGTTAATGGCAAGTTTATGGTAGAATATGATTTAATGAATTGGCGACATTTGTCAATGGTTAAGAAAATGTGAGGAGGCAATCTGATGGAGTATGTCGTGGAGATGCTCAACATTCGCAAAGAGTTTCCTGGCATCATAGCCAACGACAATATCAGCCTGGAATTAAAAAAAGGCGAAATCCATGCTTTGATGGGTGAAAATGGTGCTGGAAAATCAACGCTGATGAGTATTCTTTTTGGTCTCTACCAGCCGGACAACGGTTCTATTCGCATTAAGGGCAAAGAAGTACGCATTTCCAATCCGAATGTTGCCAATGACTTGGGTATTGGCATGGTTCATCAACACTTTAAGTTGGTCCACAATTTTACAATCACGGAAAATATCATTCTGGGAATCGAGCCTAAAAAAGGGTTAACGCTGGATTTAAAATCGGCAGCCGAACGAATTCGGCTTTTATCTGAACAATATGGCCTTAATGTGGATCCCTATGAAAAAATCGAAAACGTTTCGGTTGGAATGCAGCAACGTGTTGAAATTATTAAAATGCTCTACCGCAATGCCGAAGTCTTAATTTTCGATGAACCCACTGCGGTACTGACTCCCCATGAGATTCTTGATTTGATGAAAATCATGAAAAACCTGGTCGCAGAAGGCAAGTCGATCATTCTGATCACGCATAAATTGAAGGAAATTAAGGCGGTGGCCGACCGCTGTACCGTCATCCGGAGAGGCAAGCTTGTGGGCACGGTGGATGTTGCGGCAACAAGTGAGGCTCGAATGGCAGAAATGATGGTTGGCCGTCAGGTTTCCTTTAAAGTGGACAAGTCTGAAAGCAAACCCGGTGCTATTATCCTGCAGGTGGAAAATCTCTCCGTCCTGAATCATCGGAAGGTTTTAGGATTAAAAGGTTGCTCTCTCGATGTGCGCTCAGGCGAGATCCTTGGTATTGCAGGTGTCGAAGGCAACGGCCAGACTGAGCTTGTAGAGGCGATCACAGGGCTTACGCGTGTTGAGTCTGGGAAGGTATTATTAAAAGAACAGGATATCACCCATCTACTGATCCGTGAGCGCATAGAGGCAGGGATAGCCCATATTCCGGAGGATCGTCAAAAGAGAGGGCTGGTTTTGGATTATACCATCGAAGAAAATATGGTTTTGGAAGTTTATGATCGTGTTCCGTTTTCAAATAAAGGATTGTTGGATCGAGATGCCATTCGGAATTATACGGATAAGATTATGAAGAATTTTGATGTGCGAGCAGGGGAAGGGGCAGAATCGTTTGCCCGGACGTTATCTGGGGGCAACCAGCAAAAAGCGATTGTCGGGCGGGAGGTTGAATTGAATCCGGAACTTCTCATTGCTGTGCAGCCGACACGTGGCTTAGATGTGGGTTCTATCGAATATATTCACAAACGACTCGTTGAACAAAGAGATAGGGGTAAAGCCGTTTTGCTGGTCTCTTTAGAGCTGGACGAAATTCTCAATGTTTCGGATCGGATTGCCATTGTCAGTAATGGAGAGTTGATTGGGATTGTTAACGCTGCCGAGACCAATGAAAATGAGGTAGGTCTAATGATGGCCGGAGTCAGAAAGGGTGAAAGTAATTGAAGCTACAATTCAAGAAAGGCTCCGCAAAAAGTGCAGTCGTTGCTTTTCTGGCGATTATTTTTGGGCTTCTGGCCGGTGCACTGTTAATCGCAGTGACGGGTAGTGATCCTTTTACTGGTTATGCCTATCTGTTTAAAGGTGGCTTGATGAGTACAGAACGCATTGGGGATACGTTGGCTACTTCTACGCCTCTGATCTTATCGGGATTATCGGTAGCGTTTGCCTTTAAAACGGGTCTTTTCAATATTGGTGCTTCAGGGCAGATGTTGATGGGTGGGTTTTGTGCCACGGCGGTTGGTTTGACACTTCCCTTACCGTTCATCATTCTATTGCCACTTGAGATTTTGGCTGCAATCATGGGTGGGGCTATCTGGGCGGTTGTTCCGGGGTTTATGAAGGCACGGTTTAATGTTCATGAAGTGGTTTCCACGATCATGATGAATTGGATTAGCTATTGGATCATCTATTATGCTGTACCGGCTTATTTTAAGGGGCAGTTTCTGGAAACGGAATCGCGAGCTATCCCTGATGCAGCCTCGATGAAAGTGAATTGGCTGACACATCTTTTTGATGGTTCCTTTGTTAACTTAGGGCTGTTCTTGGCGATTGTAGCGGTCATTATCATAGCGTTTATTTTGAATCGGACCGTTATGGGATATGAACTCAAAGCGGTTGGCTATAACCGCTTTGCGGCGGAGTATGCTGGAATCAATGTCAACCGGAATATTGTTTTGTCGATGATGATTGCTGGGGCCTTGGCTGGCTTAGGCGGAGCAACGATGTATATTGGCAATGCCAGCAATATTCAAATAGGAATTCTGCCATCTCAGGGATTTGACGGCATCGCGGTTGCCTTGTTGGGGGCGAATTCCCCTCTGGGTTCTATGTTCGCAGCTTTATTTTTTGGACTGCTCTATTCCGGAAAGGGATTTATGAATGCCATGATTCAAATTCCGCCTGAAATTGCGGACACCATTATTGCGACCATTATTTACTTTGCGGCAACCAGTGTGTTAATCGAGAGACTCGTCAACATGTTGAGATTCAGAAAGAGAGGTCAATAACGATGTGGACGATATTGGTACAGATCTTTCCGTATGCGATTGCTTTTACGATTCCGTTACTGATCACGGCATTGGGAGGACTTTTTTCAGAACGTAGCGGTGTTGTAAATATCGGGCTGGAAGGGCTTATGGTCGTGGGCTCTTTCGGCGGAGCACTCGCCATTGCTAAGTTACAGCCCGTGTTTCCAAATGGGGCTGTCTGGATCGGGATCGGGGTGGCCATGCTCACTGGGATAGTATTTTCACTGTTACATGCTTTTGCGAGCATTAATTTAAATGCCAATCAGGTCATTAGCGGAACGGCGATTAATATGCTTGCCGGTGCGCTGACTGTATTTTTGGCCAGGAATATCACTGGAAGCGGCAATATCCGCATTGGTAGCGGTCTGCCACGGATAGATATACCGATCCTCTCGTCTCTACCCATCGTGGGCAAGCTTTTCTTTACTCAAACCTATGCCTCGACTTGGCTCGTGCTTGTCATATTGGCTATAAGTTGGTATGTTCTTTACAAAACGGCTTTCGGGCTTAGGTTACGGGCTTGCGGGGAACATCCGCATGCTGCGGATTCAGCGGGAGTTAATGTTTTTTGGGTTCGCTATATTGCAGTAATGCTATCGGGAGCCTTTGCCGGATTGGGGGGTGTCGTCATCCTGATAACCTATTCCGGAGAGTTTACGGGCAGTGTGTCAGGACTAGGATTTCTTGCTTTAGCAGCTTTGATTTTTGGACAATGGAAGCCCTTGGGGATCTTGGGAGCCACCTTTTTCTTTGGCTTTGCCAGCACCATCGCCAATGTGTCTCAGGTTATGCCGGCTCTCGCCTCCATACCCAGTGTTATTCTCAAAGTATTTCCCTATGTTGTCACCCTTATTGCTTTGATTGTTTTTTCAAAATCATCTCAAGCACCGAGAGCGGCTGGAGAACCTTTTGAGCATGGAAAACGATAACCCGACCTATACCATATATCACCAATAATCCAATCCCATTTGACCAGTGATGGTTCAAATGATAATATAAACACACGAATGTAAAGTTTAAGTTAAGAAACTAAGGAGGTCTATTGATGTTTAAAAAGGTTTCTGCTGTTTTGCTTGCGACCATGATGACAGTCACGCTGTTAGCCGGTTGTGGAAGCACTCCTAGCCCTGCGGGTTCAGGTGGTACGGCTGCTACTGCAGCTAAATTTAAGGTGGGAATGGTGACCGACTCCGGAACCATTGATGACAAATCGTTCAATCAGGGCACCTGGGAAGGGGTTCAAAAGGCTGGAAAAGAGTTCGGTCTGGAAACGAAATACTTAAAGCCAACTGGAACCACGGAAGCCGATTACCTCAAGGAAATCGGGAATCTTTATGATGCAGGCTATAAGTTCATTGTTACTCCAGGATTCAAGTTTTCGACGACGATTTTCCAAGCCCAGGATAAATATCAGGATGGTAAATTTGTAATTATCGATGCGAGCCCTGCAGGAAAAGATGGTAAAGAAAGTATTAAACCGAATACCGTTGCGATTTTCTTTGCTGAACAAGAATCCGGATTTGTAGCCGGTGTGGCCACAGCCCTTCAATTAAAAGAAGGTGATGTCGGTTTCATCGGTGGTATGGAAATCCCACCGGTACAACATTATAACTGGGGCTTCCAACAAGGCATTAAATATGCGAATGACAATTTCAGTACCAAAATCAATATTAAACCCGAAAACGTTGTTTACCAGGGAACCTTTTCGGATGTCGCTGCAGGACAACAATTAGCAGCCCATATGTTTGATAGTGGCGTGAAAGCCGTATTTGCAGCGGCTGGTGGCGTAGGAGTGGGAGCTATCAATGAAGCGAAAGCTCGTGCCAAAGCCGGTAAACAAGCTTGGATCGTCGGTGTTGACGTTGACCAATTCAAGGATGGTGTTTACGATGGGAGTAAATCAATTATTTTGACTTCCGCGATGAAGAAGATTGACATCGCTGCTTATGATATGATTAAAGCAGAAAAAGAAGGAAAGTTCCCCGGCGGAAAATCAATGATCTTTAATTCCAAAAACAATGGTATCGGTATTCCTGATAAGAACCCCAATTTGAGCGCTGATGTCACGACGAAAGTGGCTGATGTATTCAAGAAGATTCAATCGGGTGACATTAAAGTTTCACCTGACAAGGGAAGTCTGATTAAATAAGCGAATCGACAATGATATGTTGTAATTTAACCACCGAAAGGAGACGGGTTTCCGTCTCCTTTTTTGTGGTGCGCCACCTTGCCTTAAGCGCTCTGTAAAACAGAACGGTTTCAACAAAATCCCATCTCGTTTGAACTGGATGAGTGGTCTAAGACACCATGAGCGTTAGGAATGGGCCATAAACAGTTTGCTAAAGTGGTTAAGGACTTGTAAGATGAGGATGAGTTTCATCGGAGATTTTAACGAAGGAGTAGGAAGATGAAGGAGTATGGAGCAGCGACTGAACCATTTAAAGAGCTGAGCCTCAGGGCTACCAGCCTGACGGTCTATGGTAATGTCAGGAACGATGAGGTCGTTTCGGCTCTGCAGGAACTACTGGAAGCGATCGGGAAGACTGAGTTTGAGGTGCTTTACAAATGTTATCACCGCTTTTGCAGCTTGGCGGTTACGCACAATTGGCCGGAGTACTTCGCACGTCTGATTCTAGAAGATGAAAACCCTTTCAGTAGGAGAGCGGCTCAAAGGGGGCGGGAGGGCTTAAACCCGTCTTTGTGGGCTTTGACGATTCGCGATTTAGAGGTATGTCGAGCACTTGGAGCGGTGAGTTCAGGTGAGATCAAAGCGGTCGCAACCGCGCTTTTTGCTTCAGAAGTGGGTCAGAGCCCGCTAGCTCCGGAATATTGGCCAGAATGGGAACGGGCCGGAGGAGATGAAGAGGATCTGTCCCAGAAAGGGAAGCATTTCTGGCATAAAGATGTGTATCAAAAGGCCTTACACTACGCGATCGGCAAGGGTACAGCAGAAGAAAGGGGGGCTGTCCTTGCGGACTACCATCATCTTTTGGGGTATGGGGTGCTCGGGCCGTATGTCGCGTTCCGCTGGCGGGGTGAGGTGGAATATTTAGAGGGGATTGCCGAGCCGGACCCGGTACAGCGGGAGCAACTGATCGGGCTTGACCGGGAGCTTGCACTCATTGCCGAAAATACGAAATATTTTCTTGCCGGCCATGCTGCCAACAATATGATCTTATATGGCAATCGGGGAACAGGAAAATCCTCAGCCGTCAAATCCTTGCTCGAAAGCTATGGCGAGCAGGGACTGCGCCTTGTTGAACTGGCCAAGGGAGATCTGGGTGACTTTCCTAAAGTGGTTCGGATACTCTCCGGACGCCCGCAAAAGTTTATCATTTTCGTGGATGATCTCTCCTTTGATGATACCGAACCTGAGTATAAAGCCCTGAAGACGGTGTTAGAGGGGGGCTTGGAAGCTAAACCGGGTAATGTCTTGATTTATGCGACGTCAAACCGCCGCCACCTGATTCGGGAGAATTTCTCCGACCGACAGGGGGATGAGATCCACGTGCTAGACACCGTAGAAGAAAAACTCTCCCTGGCGGATCGTTTTGGGATTACAGTGACCTTCCCCTCGCCTGACCAAGAGGGCTATCTCGGCATCGTGCAGGGACTCGCGGATCAGAGAGGGCTTACGGTCGCTCCAGATGAACTTCGGCGTTTGGCCTTGCGCTGGGAAATGATGCACAATGGGCGCTCGGGACGGACGGCCCGGCAATTCATCGATTACCTGGAGGCTTGCTTGGCTAGTCCAGACTGCCAGCAGGGGTAACCCACGGAAAAGTAAGGGCGCTTCTGAACGCCATAGAGACTTTGCGGTTTGTTGAGGAGAAAGTTCGCGGGAATAAGCATAAATGGGTTAAAGCTAGCCATACTACATATTGGCTCCAGGTGGAGACGCTACTCCACTTGTAGAAGTAGGCGTCTCGAACGAGAATGAAAAATGCAGATCGAGGTGAGGTATGTATGGCATTGATTCCTTATGATCCATTCCGTATGCTAGAACCGGTGTGGAATGAGATGGATCGGTTTTGGCGCAATAAACGGGAGGATTGGTCTGAATGGCTTTATCGAGTCGACGTCGAGGAAACGAAGGATAAGGTCATCGTGACCGCTGAAATCCCGGGGATTGAGCAGCAAGAAGACCTTCATATTGAGCTTAATGAGGATGTCTTGACCATCCGGGGAGAGGTTAAAAAAGGTGTAACCACGGACGAAGGGCGGATTTCCCGACATGCAGAACGCTATTACGGGCAGTTTGCCCGGACGGTTTCCCTGCCAGCCCGGGTTAAAACGGACGGAGCCCATGCGAGTTATAAAAACGGGTTGCTCGAACTGTCCTTTTTGAAGGACAATCACCCGGCCGCCCGAACGATTGAAGTGGATTTTCATTAAGTGTCGGTGCGAGGTTCGACGCGAGGCAGCTACGGCTGCCTTTTGTTTTGGACAAACCCCGGTTTCAAGGTGGCAAAGAAGCGTTTCAAGGTATTCTAAAGCGAGCGGAACAGGCATAAGAAGGTAATGCAACCGCATCAAAAGGTATTTCGGATGTGAGGAGGATCGATTGTGCAAGCAGCGCTACCGATTACTCAGCCTTTACGGCTCCCTACGTATAGTGTCGCGGCCATCGTACTAACGAGCTTCATGGTCATACCGATACCTGGAATTTCAGCTTCGCCAGCGGAGGTGTTGGTTTCTGAACCCATTCGTCTAGAGTCAATGGAAGAGGGGGAGGGATGGCCTTTAGCTGAGGCGAAGGAACGGTCTGCTACGGAAGTGGCTAAAGCAGAATTTTTGGCGAAATCAGAGAGGGGGTCACCCCAGTTGACGCGGGGTGAGCCAGTTGTAGAAGGAAAAACGAACAGCCAAACGGATTTGCCTGAAGACTCGAAGATCAATGCTGCAACTATGGTGGCTGATTGTGTAAAGGTGAAAGCGAGTGCGAATGCAGCTACGCAAGAAGAGGCGCGTGCCCTGATTGTTCAGCACGCGCTTAGTTGGCGAGGAGTTCCTTATGCTTGGGGGGGAGAAAGCCGAGCAGGTATTGATTGTTCGGCATTGGTGCAAACGGTTTACCAGAAAGCGGGGGTGGAGATGCCCCGAACCTCTTATGAGCAGTTTCGCATGGGAGTGGGCTTGCCCAAGAACCAGCTTTTACCGGGAGATTTAGTTTTCTTCAGTACCAACGGCCCCGGGGCGAGTCATGTGGGTATTTATTTAGGGGAGCAGAAGTTTATCTCGGCAACGAGTCACAGAGTTGAAATCCAATCCTTAGACACTCTTTACTGGAAAAGAGCTTACCGGGGAAGCCGACGGGCTATCTGAGTTCTAGCTCTTCATGTTTCGCTCCGCCATTTGGATGGCTGTCTTCACCATATTTCCGCAGTCCCGTGAGGACACGCCTCCAAACCCTTCTTGGTGCAGGGTGTTGGCAAATCCGAGTTGTTGGGCGATTTGCTCTTTAAGGGCCTCAGACATGACGCTTCTACGACGTCTTGACATATCTTTTCCTCCTTCCAACGTTGACTCGAATTCAGATAGGTGCATTTATAGTTTGACTCGGCAGAAAAGGAATATGTGGGAATCGGAAAAAAACAAATTACCGATTCAGGAATCCCTTTCCTATTTTTGCAGGATAGATCTCGCGAGTCTTTTTGTTTTCTTGTGTCATAGTACAAAAAATGTTGTTTGCAATGTGTATTGACGTTTGGCGAGATTGCCTTTATAATTAGGGGCAAGTTGAATAGGTGAATGCGTTGATGGGAAAGTCAAGTGTAGAGGTTCTTAGAGAGCTGGCGGTTGGTGCAAGCTAGTGAATCCAGCAGGAGATTCCGTCCCGGAGCAGCTGATGAGGAATTGGCCGGGTTCGCCCGATATAGCGATCAGAGTTGGCCTTAACGGCAACATGGGTGGCAACGCGGGAGTACCTCTCGTCCCTTTCGGGATGAGAGGTTTTATGTTTTGCGTTGGGAATTCCTACCTAGTTTACCGAGCGGGCTGTGATTGGGTGGCACCGCGGATGAAAAAAACCGCCCCATAGTTGGGGTGGATTTTTTTTGCCCAAAACAGGATCCCCGTGTACGCCATGACGGGTTGGCGTTGACAAAAGCTTTTGATTAAAAGGAGGAGATTTTCATGTTGTTAAAACCCTATCTTATGATTCCTGGGCCGACGGCTGTGCCGGAGCGGGTGCTCCAGGCCATGCATCGTCCGATGATCAATCACCGGGGCCCGCAGTATGAGGAGATGTTCAGACGCATTTCGGAAGGCTTAAAGCGGGTGTTTAAGACCCAGTCTGATGTACTGACCTTCCCGGCGGCCGGAACAGGGGCATTAGAGGCCGCTATCGTTAATACGTTGTCGCCCGGAGATTTGGTGCTCTCGGTCAGTACAGGGGTGTTTGGGGATCGTTTTGCCGAGATTGCCGGACGCTTCGGGGCTCAGGTGGAAAAGCTGGAGTTTCCTTGGGGAGAGGGAGCACAACCCGAGGCACTGGCCGAAAGACTGGCCCGCGATAGCGAGCGAGCGATCAAAGCGATTTTGCTGACTCATAATGAAACATCAACCGGGGTGACCAATAATATTCAGGCTTTGGTCAAGGCCAAAGGAGATCATCCCGCCCTTATCCTTGTCGATGCGGTGAGTGCCCTGGCGGCTATAAATTTGGAGATGGATGCTTGGGGGCTCGATGTGGTGGTGACCGGTGCCCAGAAGGCTTTGATGCTCCCTCCAGGGCTAGGGTTTGTCGCCATGAACGAACGGGCTTGGGAAGCCCACAGCCGGGCGAAAATGCCGAAGTTTTACTGGGATGCCCAAGCGATCAAAAAATCCCTGGGCAAAGGACAGAATCCCTATACCCCTCCGGTGAGCCTGATTTTCGGTCTGGATGAAGCCTTAAAGATGATTGATGAAGAAGGGCTGGAGAATGTGTTTGCCCGGCACTGTTTACTACGGGATGCGCTGCGGGCCGGGCTGAAGGCCCAGGGGCTTAAGCTTCTGGCGGGCGATGAGGATGCTTCCCCGGCTGTGACAGCGGTGCTCGCCCCGGAAGGGATGGAGGGGAAAGCCATCCAAAAGATGATGCGGGAAACCTACGGGATTACCCTCGCCGGAGGACAGAAAAAACTTGAGAATAAGATAATACGCATCGGCCATGTGGGATATGTAGCTGCAACCGATGTTTTAGTCACACTTTCTATATTGGATATGGCTTTAACGAAGCTGGGCCTTCCGATTAAGCTAGGGGCCTCAGTCAAAGCAGCACAAGAAATTTTAATGGAGGGATAAACGATGCGCATTTTAGTAACCGATAAAGTTTCCGAACATGGAGTCGAGATCCTAAGAGCGGAACATGATGTCGATGTCAAAAATAATCTAACCTCTGAGGAGCTTTTAAATATCATTCCAGAGTATGACGCTTTAGTCGTTCGCAGCGAGACCAAGGTGACCAAGGGTGTGCTGGAAACAGCCGTAAATTTGAAGGTTGTGGGGCGGGCCGGGGTTGGAGTCGATAATATTGATGTTCCTGCGGCCACAAAGAAAGGCGTTATTGTCCTCAATGCCCCGGATGGAAATACGGTGGCAGCTACGGAACATACCGTCGCTCTGATGCTGGCTTTGGCTCGCAACATTCCTCAGGCCTACCGTTCGCTGAAAGAAGGAAAATGGGAACGGAGCAAGTTTGTAGGCGTTGAGATGAGAGGGAAGACTTTGGGTGTCATTGGCCTGGGCCGCATCGGAACAGGGGTCGCTAAGCGGGCGTTGGCCTTCGAGATGAATATTTTGGCCTATGACCCTTATTTGAGCGATGAGCGGGCCAAGGATCTAGGAGTGGAATTAGCCGATCTGGATGAGATCTATCGGCGTGCGGACTTTTTGACCTTCCACCTCCCCTTGACAGCAGAGACCAAGTATCTTGTCAATCGCGAAGCCTTTGCCAAGATGAAAAAGGGAATCCGGATTGTCCAGTGCGCCCGCGGCGGGATCATTGAAGAACAAGCCTTGATCGAAGCCCTACACGAAGGGATTGTCGCTGGAGCCGCGATCGATGTGTTTGAGAAAGAGCCTGTCGACCCAGAGAACCCACTTTTTACCATGGGACAAGTGATTTTCACCCCGCACTTAGGTGCATCCACGAAAGAAGCCCAGGTGGGCGTGGCGGTGGATGTGGCTGAAGGTGTCCTCACGGCTCTCCGGGGGGAACCTGTTTCGACGGCCGTGAATTTGGCTCCGATTTCTCCGCAAGTGCTCAAATTCATTCGACCGTACCTCGATTTGGTCAAGAAAATGGGAAATTTGGCCGTGCATTTGGCCGAAGGCCGGATTCATACCATCGAAGCGCTTTACAATGGGGATATCGGGGAAGTGGATACGAAAATGCTCACTTTGGCAGCGCTGACCGGGGTACTCAACCCGATCCTGCAAGAGGATGTGAACATCGTTAATGCGCAGACGCTGGCCAAGGCACGTGGGGTTAAGGTCAGAGAGATCAAGAGCCAAGAGACGGAGAACTTTGCCAATGAAATCACCCTGCGGGTGGTGACGGACAAACGTGAGCATCGGGTCACAGGGGCTTTGTTTGGCAGGGCGGAAGGGCGGATCGTGATGATCGACGGCCATCGGGTGGATGTTGAGCCACAGGGCTGGCTATTAATCGCCCCACATATTGACCATCCTGGGATGGTGGGCAAGCTCGGAACCGTCCTCGGAGAAAACCAGATTAACATCACGGGGATGCAGGTTGGCCGTACCGAAGAAGCTGGTACCAACATGATGGTCTTAGGCATTGACCAGGAGATTCCCAATGCGGCGCTTCTCAAGATCAGGGCTCTGGATGGCATTCTAGGAACGCGTTTGGTTAAGTTCGCTGAAAGCTAAGGGTTTGCGAACGAGTCTGGGTCTAATCCGTAGAGACCTGCTAGGGGTGACACGGGAAGTCCTATGAGAGCTAAGTCAGAGATATTCCAACTGAGTAACGTCATAGAATAGGATGCAGGGGGCGCCTAAGGAGAATTGGGGAAGGAGAGGAAATATGACACGATTTATATTAGTGAGGCATGGGGAAACCCTGTGGAACCGTGAGGGCCGCTACCAGGGACAAATCGATACTGAGTTAAGCCCTTTTGGGTTGGAGCAGGGAAGAATGGTTGCCGATGCCTTGGAGAGGGTTCATCTGGATGCTGCGTATGCCAGCCCCCTGTCCCGATCCTATCGGACAGCCCAGATGTGTGCTGAACGCCACGGGCTGGAGGTGCGGATCGAGGAGCGCCTGATAGAAATCAACCATGGGGAATGGGAAGGGTTGCAGGCCGAGGAAGTGCGGGTGCGCTATCCGGATTTGCTGAAACGCTGGCATACCAGTGTGACGGATGTAGAGATGCCCGGCGGGGAGCGCATTGAGGACGTGCGCCAGAGGGCCCGGGTAGCCTTCTTGGATATTGCTCGGCAGCATCCGGATCAAACCGTGCTCGTCGTCGCCCACGACGCTGTGAACAAGGCGATTCTCTGTGATATCCTCAACATTGATTTGAGCCATTTTTGGCAAATCAAACAAGACAACACCTGCATCAATGTCTTTGAATATGATGAGGGTACATGGCGGCTCGTGCTGATGAATTCGACGAATCACCTGGGGTTCTTGTATAGCGGGGTCGAGCAGAGGGGGTTGTAGGACTGGCTGTTTGTCCCCCAGGACAAACGTGATATAATGACTCCAAATACTTGGAGGAGTTGAGCTGATTGCCATTGTTATTTGGGACGGCGGGAGTGCCGCTCTCCTCAACGGATCGATCGAGCGAGGGGGGCATCCGGAGGATTAAAGAGCTGGGGTTAGGAGCTCTGGAGTTAGAATTTGTCCAAGGAGTGCGTATGGGAGAAGCGAAGGCGCGCAAGATCCAGGAGACGGCGCAGGCCGAAGGGATCGCGTTAAGTTGCCATGGCCCTTACTGGATCAATTTTAATTCTCGCGAACCGGAAAAAGTAGCTGCGAGCGCGGAACGACTGATTCACACGGCACATATCGCCCATTTGGCGGGAATCCGCGCGGTGGTTTTCCATCCGGCATTTAATCATGATGATGATACGGATACTGTGTTTTCCCGGATCGTCGCAGGCTTAAGCGACGTTCGCGAAACGTTGGACGCGGAAGGGATTGAAGTACTTTTGCGTCCGGAGACAACGGGGAAACCTAGCCAATACGGGGATCTGGAAGAGACGATCCGCTTGGCTCAGGCCGTTCCTGGGGTTCTCCCTTGCATTGATTTCAGCCACCTGCATGCCCGAACCAACGGCAAGATGAACACCTATGATGAGTTTTCGCGGATCCTCGAGGTAACAGCAGAGGCTTTGGGAGACCGTTGGGTGAAAAATGCCCACTTTCATATTTCAGGGATTGAGTACGGTCTCAAGGGGGAGAAGCGCCATCTTATCATGGCAGAGGCTGATCTCCAGTACAAAGAACTACTACGGGCCTTGCGTAGCGCCGGTGTGGAAGGTTTGGCCATCTGTGAAAGCCCGAACCTCGAAGGGGATGCCCTGATTCTGCAAAGGGAATACGAGGCTCTTTAAGGCAATAGGTGACTAAGTGGTGGAATTCGCGCTCGGAACATGACCGAAAGGGTAAGTTCTATGTCAAAAGTTTTAACAGGGTTTTAGCCATGGGGAGGTCCAGCGACGTGGCCCGTGCTCAAAAGTTTTAGAGGAGAGGGTGTTGTTTATGATGAATTACACCGCCGCCCATAAGACGGCCTTAGAAAAGTTTGCCCAGGCCTCGCTGGAGGAGATGGCTCTGAATTCAGGATATCCTCTGAAGGAGAACCGTTTCCAGGTGAAGTTCTTAGGCCAGGCATTTGAAGTGGAGTATCCGAGTGGGAAATTCGAGCCGGTGCCGAGTCTGGATGGAGAGCTTCCTATCTTTGCCCAGATTCTCATCCTCCATTATTTAACCCAGACGGGAAAGGTTGAGGGACAGGGAAAACTTATTTCCTATAAAGAGATTCCAGGAGGCAGCATCTATATTGGGCCGTTTACCAACAGGGCTATCCGGCCTTTGGTGCAGTTGTTCGGGGATGATCCGCAGCGACTGTTGACGGTTGCTCAAACATTGGGAGGAGAAGCGGTTAAGCATGGGGATGCAGCCGTCACGCTCAGAGTGTTTCCACGCATCCCGGTAACGTTGGTGCTCTGGGCGGGAGATGAGGAATTCCCAGCCACCGGAAACATTCTTTTTGACGCCTCTGCTGCTCAGATCCTACCGGCTGAAGACTATGCAGTGCTCGCGAGTTTTATGGTGGCGACGCTAAAGCGCCTGAAAACACGGTAATCTCGTTTTGCTCAAGCGATGCAGGGATGAAAACAGAGTCTAGCCCCGCATGACAATTGTCGTTGTGCGGGGCTTCTTTATATGGGAAGCGGGTTGATCGACAGACAGTTACATGGATTCGTGAAATCCCAGGCACACTAAGCCTAAGGAGGGATTTTTATGCATACGCTCTGGAAGGGCTCGATAAGTTTTGGACTTGTGAATGTTCCGGTGAAACTCCATGCCGCGACGGAGGCTAAGGAATTTCAGTTTCATTATCTACATAACGCGTGTCAACGCCGCATCCGTTATGCCAAAAAATGCCCCCACTGTGAGGTAGAGGTTGGCCCGGGTGATCTTGTGAAGGGGTACGAATACGAGCGGGATCATTATGTGATCTTGACGGATGAGGAAATGGCTGTGTTGGAACAGCCGAGGAAGCGCTCGATTGATATTCTGGATTTTGTAAACCTGAGCGATATCGATCCGGTTTACTATCAAAAATCCTATTATCTATCTCCGGAAGACACGGCGCAAAAGGCTTATCGCCTCCTCAGTCAGGCGATGCTGGAAAGCGGCAAAGTGGCTTTGGCCCGCATTACCCTGCGTTCGAAGCAGCATTTAGCCTGTCTACGGGTATATGAAGAAGGACTTGTGCTGGAGACCATGTATTATCCGGACGAAATCCGGCACTTGGAGAGTACCTGGAATCAGGTAGTGCCGACAGAAGCGGAATTAAGCATGGCGAAACAGTTGATCGAGAGTCTGGCGAAACCCTTTGAGCCGGAGAAGTATCTGGATGAGGTGCGGGCCCAACTCGCCGAGATGATCGAGAAGAAAGTGCAAGGACAGACCTTTGTGATCGAATCCGAACCACAGCAGGGCAAGGTCTTGGATTTGATGGAAGCTTTGCGGGCGAGCTTAGCGATGGCGGAAGAGAAGAAAGGTAAACCAGCAGGAAGAAACCAGGCGGGAAGCGAAACCGTGGCTGACGCTAAGAGCGAAGTGAGCGGATTTAGCGAACTTAGCGAGCTGAACCAAGCGAACGAGGTGAAGGGTGGGGAGCCAGGGGTGAAAGAATCCTCCCTCAAGCCGAAACCGCGCAAGCGGGCAGCACGGGCTAAAGGGGCCTGAACGGGTTATCATCCCAAGGTGTGAAAGTATGAAGGGGGTGAGAGGAGATGTCCAAACCAGGAGGAGTTGTAGGCAAGGTCACGGTCGAAGTCGATGGCCGGAAGCTTGCTTTGACAAATCTAGATAAAGTCTATTTCCCGGAAAGCGGGATCACCAAAGGGGAACTTATTCAGTTTTATACGGAAATGGCCCCCTATATTCTTCCGCACATCAGCCAAAGCCCATTTACCATGGTTCGCTATCCTGAGGGTATCCATGGGGGATTTTTTTATCAGAAGGAGTGTCCGGCCCAGGCCCCGGAATGGGTGGAGCGCTATCAAGATCCGCATTCGCGGGAAGGAATTACCTATGTTATATGCAATAAGCTTTCCACCTTGTTGTACTTGATTAACTTAGGCTGTATTGAGATTCATGCGTGGGCCTCCACTGAGGACAAGCCTGAAAATCCGGAATGGGCTGTTTTTGATCTCGATCCGGATCCGCCGTCAGGATTTGCTGAAGCCCTACAGGCAGCCCGCTGGCTGGGTCAGATTCTCCTGGAGCTGAAAATGAATTTCTTGGTGAAAACATCGGGAGCTTCAGGGGTTCACATTCTCCTGCCGATTGAAAACGAATATTCCTATACCCAGGTTCAGCAAGGGGTGGGGGGGATCTGTCGATTCTTAGCTAAAGAACGTTCGGATGCCTGTACGCTTGAACGCAGTGTAAAAAAACGTGAAGGGAAAGTTTACCTCGACTATTTGCAGAATGGACGAGGGCGGACGATGGCTGGAATCTACAGTGCACGTCCGACAGCGAAGGCTACGGTTTCCACCCCTTTGCTTTGGGAAGAAGTCATGGCTGGGGTGAGAACTGAAGATTTTCATCTGCATAACTCTAAACTGCGTTTAAAGGATGTGGGAGATCTCAGTCAAACGATGCGAAATAAGAATGATTTCTCAAAGATTCTGCACTATTTCACCTAAAACTGGGAAATGCGACAGGAAAAGTAGCAGGAAAAGTTCAGAGTGACCCCGAAGCTAAATGAACAGGGTTGAGCAGAGCGAATGTTTAGGGTATACTGCGGACGACCAAAACGTGATGAGCGAAGAGATAGGAGTGGGCCATGAGATGAGTGCGGAGATCGAGACAGAGAAGCGGGTTCGGGTGGCCCTGCGCTTGGTGCCGGGGCTGGGGAGCACGCGGTTGAGAGAATTGATTGCCGTATTCGGCAGTGCTCAGGCTGCGTGGGAAGCTTCTCCCGAGGCTTTTTCCATATGGGGAAATGTGGCCTGGGTTCAGCAACTTTTGAGACTGAAAAGGGAGCTTTCCTTAATTCGTGTGCAGGAGGAACTTGAGAAGAAAGGGATTCAAACTGTGATTCCGGAGGAGGGAAGTTACCCTCGGCTCTTGGCAGAACTTGCGGATGCGCCGCCCCTTCTTTATTATCGCGGGCAGCTCGGTGAAGACCAAGAAGCCTTGGCGTTTGTCGGCTCACGCCAGGCGACAGCTTATGGCAAGGCGGCTGCCGAATTTCTGGCAAAGGAAGCGGCGAGCCGAGGAGTTGTGATTGTGAGTGGACTCGCCCGAGGGATAGATTCTGCGGCTCATAAAGGGGCTTTGGCAGCGAAGGGTGTGACTTGGGCTTTTCTTGGCTCAGGGGTAGACATCGTGTATCCGAAGGAAAATCTGCGGCTGGCCGAAGAAATTCTGCAGCAGGGGGCGCTGATCAGCGAATTTGTTCCAGGAACAGCGCCACAGCCTACGCATTTTCCGGCACGGAACCGCCTGATCAGCGGCTGTGCCCGGGGGGTAGTGGTCGTGGAAGCGGCCAAGAAAAGCGGGGCCCTGATCACGGTTGATTTTGCCCTGGAACAGGGACGGGAGGTTTTTGCGGTTCCTGGGCCGATTTTTAGTGAATTGAGTCAAGGAACGCATCATTTAATTCGGCAAGGGGCAAGAATAGTAGATGATATCGAGGATATCTGGGCGGAATTTCCAGATTTCCAGCGTTCGCTGGGAACGGTTGGGAAGGACAATACCAGCATCATAACTGGCGAAACAGGCCAGCCTGGGGGGACAGGCCTGCAGGGCAAGGATAGGCCTTTGAGTCTGTCTCCCGAGCAGAAGAGCCTCCTTGGAATTTTAAGCGATATCCCTCTTCATGTCGACCAGATTACGCTGCAGGCCCCGGTTGGTGCGGAGAAAATTCCGCTTCTGCTTTTGGAACTGCAACTGACGGGTCAAATCATACAGCTTCCAGGCCAGCGCTATGTGATTTCCCGTTACTAGACAGGGACTTAAAAAGAAGGTAAGATAAGGCGTAACTATTCAGGTATTTAGAATTCAGTAGTCAGCATTCATAAGGCCACAACTCTTGTCCACGCAGTGGAGAACGAACCGAGAATATGCTTCCAAAACTTTACTAAACTTTTTCTGACAAACCATAAGTTTACAGAGATTTTGGCTGGTTCCCTCATTCTGACTTTTGTCTCCTGACTACTGACTCCTAAGTAGAAGCAAACATCTTGAGGTGAGATATGTCCAAGACTTTGGTTATCGTTGAATCCCCGGCCAAAGCTAAATCCATTAGCAAATTCTTAGGTGGCCGCTATACAGTAAAAGCGTCGATGGGGCATCTTCGGGATCTGCCGAAGAGCCAGCTGGGCGTGGATATCGAACATCGCTTTGAACCGAAATACATAGCTATTCGCGGCAAAGGCGAACTCATCAAAGAGCTGCGGGCGGCAGCCAAGAATGCGGATCGGGTACTCCTGGCTTCCGACCCTGACCGTGAAGGAGAGGCTATTGCTTGGCATTTGGGTCATCTTTTAGGGCTTAATATGGATGACAAGTGCCGAATCGAATTTCATGAGATTACGAAACCAGCCATTCAAGGTGCGATCAAACATGCCCGTCAGATTGATCGGGGCAAAGTGGATGCCCAGCAGGCCCGCCGGGTTTTGGATCGCTTGGTGGGTTATCAGCTGAGTCCGCTGCTTTGGCGGAAAGTGAAAAAGGGGCTAAGTGCAGGCCGGGTTCAGTCCGTGGCCGTACGCATTGTCTGTGACCGCGAAGAGGAGATCCGAGCTTTTGTCCCGGAAGAATATTGGACGCTGGTTGCTCACATCCAGTCTTCCGGAGGAAGTTTTACTGCCAAACTGCAAAAAAGGCAGGGGAAAAAGCTGGAGATCAAGTCTCAGGATGCAATGGAGCAGGTAATTAAGGAACTGAGCCATGCCGAATTCCAAGTCGCGGATGTACGCTCCAAAGAGAAACGCAAACAGCCGGCTCCACCGTTTACCACGAGCAGTCTGCAGCAGGAAGCGTATCGTAAGTTGAACCTTTCGCCGAAAAGGACGATGATGCTGGCCCAACAGCTGTACGAAGGGATTGAACTTGGGAAGCAGGGGAGTGTCGGGTTAATCACCTATATGCGCACGGATTCCGTGCGGATTGCGGAAACAGCCCAGCAAGAAGCGAAAGGGTGGATCCTGGAGCACCATGGAGAAGCCTATTATCCGCCCGAACCCAGGCAGTTCATCAGCAAGGGAAGGGCACAGGAAGCCCATGAAGCTGTTCGTCCGACGAGCCTTGAGTATAGCCCGGAGCGTATGAAAGAGTATTTAAGCCGGGATCAGATCCGACTTTATCGGCTGATCTGGGACCGTTTCCTAGCTAGTCAAATGAGTGCAGCAATCTTAGACACCTTGACGGTTGATGTTTCCGCCGGGGAATACCTCTTTCGCGCCAATGCCTCCACGGTGCGCTTTCCTGGCTATTTAGCCGTCTATCAAGATGGTCGGGATGAGGAAGGGGACGGCGAGGATGAAGAGGGTGCACTGGCCATTCCGGTGGCTCCGAAAGAGGGGCTCAAGCTGGAGGAACTGAAATCGAAACAGCATTTTACAGAACCGGCCCCTCGTTATACCGAGGCAACCTTGGTACGTAAGATGGAAGAGGAAGGAATAGGCAGGCCGAGTACCTATGCGCCCACGATTGAGACCATCCAAACGCGGGGCTATGTGGTCAAAGAAGAGAAACAACTCTTGCCGACCGAATTGGGAGAAGTCGTCATCACCCTGCTTAAGGAGTTTTTTCCAGATATCGTTAATCTGGAATTTACGGCTAACTTCGAGGAAAAACTCGACGATATTGAAGAAGGGGAAGTTGCCTGGCGGGATGTGATTGATTCGTTCTATGCGCCATTTGCCCTGACGTTGGCTCGGGCCGATGAACAAATTGGGAAAGTGCAGATTGAAGAACAGGTTTCTGATGAAGTCTGTGAACACTGCGGGCGTCACCTGGTTGTGCGCATGGGACGTTATGGCAAATTCCTAGCTTGCCCTGGTTTTCCAGAGTGCAAGAATACGAAACCGTTACTCGAGGAAACCGGGGGAGCCTGCCCCCGCTGTGGCAAACCACTGGTCGTTCGCCGCTCCAAAAAAGGACGGAAGTTTTATGGCTGCAGCGGCTATCCGGAATGTGATTTTGTGTCCTGGGATCTTCCGGCCTCTGAGCCTTGTCCGCAATGCGGACAACTGATGGTGATTAAGTCGTCCCGCAGGCAAAAACGCTATGTCTGCACGAATGCGGAATGCCGTTACCAGAAAACGGTTGAGGGGACAGAAGAACAGGAAGGCAATTAACATGAATCAGGCGACCATTATCGGGGCGGGGCTTGCAGGCTCGGAAGCCGCTTGGCAGCTGGCTAAGCGGGGGATTCCCGTTAAGCTTTATGAAATGCGTCCGCATAAATTAACACCAGCTCATCATACCGGAGATTTTGCGGAACTTGTCTGCAGCAACTCACTCAAAGGGAGCGGACTTGACAACGCGGCTGGTTTGCTCAAGGAGGAAATGCGGCGGCTGGAATCCCTGATCATAGCGGCTGCCGATCAGCATGCGATCCCCGCTGGAGGGGCCTTAGCGGTGGACCGGGAATACTTTGCTCACGAGGTGAGTGAACGCTTGACCGCCCATCCTGGGATACAAATCATACGCGAAGAGGTGCAGGCCATCCCTCGGGATGGCCTGGTGGTTGTTGCCAGTGGACCGCTGACATCCGATGCTTTGGCAGCGGATATTGCCCAGCTAACAGGGGAGGATACCCTTGCTTTTTATGATGCGGCTGCCCCGATTGTCACTCTGGAATCGATTGATCAGGATAAGGCGTTTTGGGCCTCCCGCTATGATAAAGGGGATGCCGATTACCTAAATTGCCCGCTGACCAAGGAAGAATATGAACGCTTTCATACAGAGCTGGCGCAAGCTGAAGTGGCTGAAGTCCAAGGGTTCGAGCAAGGGAACGTTTTTGAAGGCTGTATGCCAATTGAGGTTATGGCAGCGCGCGGCCCTCAAACCCTGGCGTTTGGCCCGTTGAAACCTGTGGGTTTGAGCGATCCCCGCACGGGTGTCCGCCCCTACGCAGTGGTGCAGCTACGCAAGGAAAACCGGGAAGGGACGCTTTTTAATCTGGTTGGTTTCCAGACGCATTTGAAGTGGGGAGAACAACAGCGGGTCTTTCGTCTGATCCCCGGCTTGGAGCGGGCGGAATTTGTGCGGTATGGGGTGATGCACCGCAACACATTCCTTAATGCCCCCAAGGTGTTAAAGGCCGATTTCAGCCTCAAACAAAATCCTTGGTTATTTTTCGCTGGGCAAATCACAGGGGTGGAAGGGTATGTGGAATCCGCCGCGAGTGGCCTGATGGTTGGGATCAACGCTTGGTGCACCTTGGAGGGACTTAAAACCCTGGTCTTCCCGCCGGAAACGGCTTTAGGAGCCTTGGCCAGGCATTTGGAGGGTTCGCCCTCCCAAGATTTCCAGCCTATGAATATGAATTTTGGCCTTCTTCCGTCACTTGAGGAGCGCATCCGCAACAAACGGGAGAAAAACCGTCAAGTGTCAGAGCGCGCCTTGGCAGCTCTGGCTGCATTTATGGCCCGAGAGCGGCTCTGAGGAAGTGAGATGTTATGCTCGCGGATAAGGCTCTAGATTGGTTCTGCGGACTGCAAATGGCGCAAAATCGTTCATCACATACCGTCAAGGCCTATCAGTCCGATCTTCTGCAGTTTCTGGATTTTGCGGCTTCGGTTCAGGGCCTTGAGCCAGAAGCCCTCGATGTGTGCTTGATTGATGTGCAGTCGGTGCGTAGCTTTTTGGCGCATCTGGCTGAAAAAGGCCTTGCTCGCAAAAGCATGGCTCGTAAGCTGGCGGCACTGCGCACCTTTTTTAAGTTTCTGGCGCGGGAAGGCGTCGTAGCAGCCAACCCAGTTAAAAGGGTAGCGAGCCCAAAATTGGGCCGCAAGCTCCCCGATTTCTTATATTGGCAGGATGTAGAGAAGCTCCTTAACACCGCAGATACTGAGAGCCTTTTGGGGCTTCGGGATCAGGCGGTTTTGGAGGTTTTATATGGTTCTGGGCTTAGAGTGAGTGAACTGGTGCAGTTGAATCGTCCAGATATTGACCAAGGCGCTCTACTCCTGCGGGTGCGGGGAAAAGGGATGAAAGAAAGAGTGGTTCCGTTCACACGTCCGGCACTGACCGCACTCAGGAAGTATCTGAGCGCACGCCAGGACAACAACCCGGCGGTCTTTCTTAACTGCAGCGGTTCGCGTCTCACAGAGCGCTCGGTACGCCGTATCTTAGACAAGCTCGTGGCCAAGGCAAGTTTGGAGCAACATGTTCACCCACACATGCTGAGGCATTCATTCGCAACCCATCTCCTGGATCGCGGGGCCGATCTGCGCTCAGTTCAGGAACTTCTTGGACATGAGAAACTTTCTTCGACCCAGATCTATACACATCTGACGCGCGAGCGGCTGAAGGAAGTTTACCGAGAGGCGCATCCCAGAGCCCGTTTGCCACGTGATCAAGAGCAGGAATGAGAGTGAAATTGAGTTCACAAATGAATTTTTTGTTAGTTTTGTTAATTTTTTATTAAGTTTTTGCAAAAAGCCGTTAATTGTGTACAATTCCTCTTGACTCTTGAGCGAATACCCAATATAATCCCGTTGAAAGGAGGGCTTTTCGTGTTTCATGGAACCACCATTGTGGCGGTTAAAAGAGGGGATAAGGTCGCAATGGCCGGCGATGGACAGGTAACATTCGGCCAGGCAACCATCATGAAACATGGAGCCCGCAAGGTGCGTCGTTTGTTTCACGGACAGGTTGTGGCAGGGTTTGCCGGATCCGTGGCTGATGCCTTTACGCTTTTCGATAAATTTGAACAGAGACTGGAAGAGTACCACGGGAATTTGACGCGCGCTGCGGTGGAGCTGGCGAAAGAGTGGCGGACGGATCGCATGCTGAAGAATCTAGAAGCTTTGCTTTTGGTGGCTGATCGGGAAAATCTCTTGCTTATCTCGGGTTCCGGAGAGGTGATTGAGCCGGATGACGGGATTGCTGCGATTGGTTCCGGGGGGAATTATGCCTTAGCTGCCGCCCGTGCCTTGGCTGAACACACGGACTTGTCGCCGGGCGTACTGGTGCAGGAAGCGATGCAAATAGCTGCCTCGATTTGTGTCTATACCAATAGCCATATCACCATGGAGGAATTGTAAGGCATGGAACAGTTGACACCGCGTGAGATTGTCCGTGAATTGGACCGTTATATTGTCGGTCAAAAAGCAGCTAAACGTTCTGTGGCCATTGCTCTGCGCAACCGCTATCGCCGCTTGAAACTGCCGGAGGAGATGCAAGAGGAAGTTTTGCCGAAAAATATCCTCATGATCGGCCCCACAGGGGTCGGTAAAACGGAAATCGCTCGGCGTTTAGCCCGCTTAGCTAAGGCCCCGTTCATCAAGGTGGAGGCCACAAAGTTTACCGAGGTTGGGTATGTGGGCCGGGACGTGGAATCCATTATCCGCGATCTGATGGAAAGCGCCTTGCGCATGGTGAAAGCGGAGCGTATAGAACAAGTGGAAGCGCAGGCTGGAATAAATGCTGAGAGACGCCTTGTGACGCTTTTGGTTCCGGGAAAACACAGTGAAGGTTCGAACTTTAATCCATTCCAAGCACTGTTCGGCGGGCAAGCCCCAGAAAAAGAGGAAGCGAAGCCAAATCCAGACTTGGAGCGGGAGCGGGAATTAGTGGCTGAACGCTTGCGTCGAGGGGAACTTGAAGCCCAGGTGATCGAAGTCGAAATCGAGGAAAATTCTCCTATTTCCGATATGCTTAGTGGAAACGGAATGGAACTTGGGGTGAATCTCCAGGACATGATGGCGGGGATGCTGCCGAAACGGCGGAAAAAACGCAAGGTCACGGTGCGGGATGCTCGCAAGATTTTGACCCAGGAAGAGGCTCAGAACCTCATTGACCATGATGATGCGGTTCAGGAGGCGATCCGGCGAACCGAGCAAGAAGGCATGGTCTTCCTGGATGAGATCGATAAGATTGCAGGCCGGGAAGGAAACGGTCCAGACGTTTCCCGAGGCGGAGTGCAGCGAGACATCTTACCCATTGTCGAAGGGTCGACCATCAATACGAAATATGGCCCGGTTAAGACGGATCACATTCTTTTTCTCGCAGCAGGGGCTTTCCATGTGAGCAAACCGTCAGATTTGATTCCGGAGTTGCAAGGGCGTTTTCCGATTCGGGTTGAGTTGGAATCGTTGAGTGTCGAAGATTTCAAGCGTATTCTGACTGAACCCCAGTCTTCGCTGATTAAACAATATAGTGCGCTCTTGGAAACAGAAGGAATAACGGTGAAATTTACGGAGAATGCTATTGATGAGATTGCTGAGGTCGCTTTTACGGTAAACTCGACGACAGAAAACATTGGAGCCCGGCGCTTGCATACAATTGTGGAAAAGGTTCTCGAAGAGCTTTCTTTTGAAGCTTCCGAGTTGCCGGAAGATTATACGGTGACGGTAAACCGGGAGTATGTCCAGCATCGCTTAGGCGATGTGGTGAAGAACCAAGACTTATCTCGCTACATTCTATAATCTTAATTTTAAGGAGGAACTCAACAGTGAAATCCCTGTTAGACAAAACTCGTACCATTAATCGGCTGATCCAGCGTGCTGCCGGGCATCCGGTAGATTTTGAGGAGATGGCCAAAGTCTTGAGCCAAGCTGTGGAAGCCAACTGCTATATTGTTGGCCGCCGCGGAAAAATTCTCGGGTATAGCTTCATGAATGATTTTACCTGCGGTACCATGGAAGATATCGTCGTCCATTCTGAGCGCTTTCCTGAAAGCTATAATGAAGGTTTAATGAAAGTCACAGAAACGACGGCCAACTCGACTCAGGTGGCGAATGGCTGTGTGTTTAATGACAAAGTACGCTGCCACTTTAACAACAAGATTACTACAGTGGTTCCGGTCATGGGTGGCGGAGAACGGGTCGGTACGCTCGTGCTTGCGAAATTCGACCAGGATTTTACGGATGGAGACTTGGTTATGGCCGAATACGGCGCCACGGTGGTTGGCATGGAGATCCTTAGGGTCAAAGCCGAGCGGGCTGAAGAAGAGGCTCGTAAAAAAGCGGCGGTTCAAATCGCGGTTGGAACCCTTTCTTATTCAGAGCTGGAAGCGGTGGAGCATATCTTCGCTGAACTCGGAGGGGGAGATGGACTCTTGGTCGCGAGCAAGATTGCGGATAGGGTGGGAATTACGCGCTCCGTGATCGTTAATGCCCTGCGCAAGTTTGAATCGGCAGGTGTGATTGAATCGAAATCCCTTGGTATGAAAGGAACGTATATCCGCGTTTTGAACGATTATCTTCTCGACGAACTGGAAAAGCATACGAAGCACAACGCTTAGGTCATCAAGCTTAGGACGAAGGCCAAGATTATCTTGCATTAGTCTTTAGAGTGTGATATCCTAGTCGCAGTGTGATTTAACGACACACGCAGTGGGAGCCGAAATGCCAGTCCTCAAAGAACTTGAGGGGTTTTTCGCGATGAACCTGCGGAGGAAAAAAACAAAGAGAGGAGGTGCAACACAATGGCTGTTATTTCCATGAAGCAATTGCTGGAAGCCGGTGTTCACTTCGGTCATCAAACGCGTCGCTGGAATCCTAAGATGGCTCGCTATATTTTTACAGAACGCAATGGTATTTATATCATTGACCTGCAAAAGACCGTAAAAAAGGTAGATGAAGCCTACAATTTTGCGCGCAATCTCGCTGCTGAAGGTGGAAGTCTGCTGTTTGTTGGCACCAAAAAACAGGCTCAGGAGTCTGTGAAAGAAGAAGCCGAGCGCTGTGGTATGTATTTTGTCAATGAAAGATGGCTTGGCGGCATGCTGACAAACTTCCAAACGATCCAGAAGCGGGTTGACCGCTTGCGGGCGTTGGAGCGCATGGAGGCTGAAGGGGTGTTCGAAGTCCTGCCGAAGAAGGAAGTCGCCAACCTGCGCCATGAAATGGGCAAACTGGAACGCTTTCTAGGTGGAATTAAGAATATGAAAAAGCTTCCGAGTGCCTTGTTTATTGTGGATCCACGTAAAGAGCGCATCGCTGTGGCTGAAGCCCGTACGCTTCAGATTCCGATCATCGGGATTGTTGATACAAACTGTGATCCTGAT
The DNA here is from genome assembly GCA_020692355.1 of Desulfosporosinus sp. GTDB lineage: Bacteria > Bacillota > Desulfitobacteriia > Desulfitobacteriales > Desulfitobacteriaceae > JAJZPA01. The sequence continues at coordinate 17,654 of JAIMKP010000001.1, read as the reverse complement.
GAAATCGATGTGGTTATTCCGGCTAATGATGATGCGATTCGTGCAGTGAAGCTTCTGACTTCGAAAATGGCGGATGCGATTATCGAGGGACAGCAAGGGAGCTTGGATAATGCCGAAGAGGCTGAAGAGGCGGTCATAGCAGAGTAAATAACACGAGGCAGGGTGAAGAGGGGTAAGTTTTACGCTCCCCCTGTTACATCCTGCTTTTTTCTTGAGTAGTATGGGTTTCCAAGGATGTGGAGCCTGTTGAAGATGGGTTGGGAGGGTTTATAGAATGGCAGAAATTAGTGCAGCCCAAGTAAAGGAACTGCGGGAAAGAACTGGCGCAGGAATGATGGATTGCAAAAAGGCATTAGCCACGTGTGAGGGGGATATGGACAAAGCCATCGATTTGCTCCGTGAAAAGGGGTTGGCTGCGGCCGCAAAGAAAGAGGGCCGGATCGCGGCGGAGGGTACGGTAGAATCTTATATTCATGGCGGCGGCCGGATAGGTGTATTGCTCGAAGTGAACTGTGAGACAGACTTTGTGGCTCGTGGTGAAGAGTTTAGGCTTTTCGTTAAAGACGTTGCGATGCAGATTGCCGCAGCTAATCCACAATTCCTGAATAAAGAAGATGTTTCAGAAGATATGCTGCAACACGAGAGAGAGATTCTGCGGGCGCAAGCATTGAATGAAGGTAAGCCCGAGAAAATCGTGGAAAAAATGGTGGAAGGTCGGATTGAGAAGTTCTACAAAGAAGTTTGTTTACTCGAACAGGCCTTTGTCAAAGATCCGGAAAAAAGCATTCGCGATTTGGTCTTAGAGAAGACTGCCAAGATTGGCGAGCGGATTGTGATCCGCCGCTTTACCCGCTATGAGCTGGGCGAAGGGTTAGCCAAGCGTCAAGATGATTTTGCCTCTGAAGTTATGAAAGAAGTAAATCGTTAAAGAGCCTTCAGAGAACACCGTGGTGTTCTCTTTTTTCCAATCCAAGAGGATTTCCATGTTAAACGTAGAAATATTATTGCTGGAGGTTCTTTCATGGAGAAATTACGCTATCACCGGATTGTGTTGAAGATCAGCGGAGAAGCCTTGGCAGGAAAACAGGGATTTGGGATAGCCCATGAGATGTTGGTTTCGGTCGCCGAACAAGTGGCGGAAATCCGCAGGCTCGGCGTTGAAGTTGCTTTGGTGGTTGGCGGAGGGAACATCTGGCGGGGTATCGCCGGGAGTTCACAGGGGATGGATCGCGCGACAGCAGACTACATGGGAATGCTGGCGACAGTGATGAATGCTCTGGCTTTGCAGGATGCCTTGGAGAAAGTGGGTTCCGATACTCGGGTTTTATCTGCCATTGAAATGCGGCAGGTTGCCGAGCCTTATATCCGTAGGCGGGCGATTCGCCATATGGAGAAAGGACGGGTCGTTATTTTCGCAGCGGGGACGGGAAACCCGTATTTTTCAACAGATACCACGGCAGCCTTGAGAGCGGCAGAAATTGAGGCTGAAGCTATTTTAATGGCGAAACGGGTTGACGGCGTTTATGATTCGGATCCGTTGAAGAATCCCGATGCCAAGAAGTTTGATCAGTTGACATACTTGGATATATTAAGCAAGGGTCTAGGGGTCATGGATTCGACGGCTACATCGTTGTGCATGGACAATCATATTCCGCTGGTTGTTTTTGATTTGACACAGAAGGGCAATATCCGCAGGGCCATCATGGGCGAACGGATTGGAACCTATATAGGGAGGGATAATTCATGATTCAGGATGTGCTGAAGGACTCAGAAGAGCGCATGAAAAAGGCGATTGAGGCCTTGCGTAAAGAGTATGGCAGCATTCGGGCGGGACGGGCGAATCCCAGTATGCTCGACAAAGTCATGGTTGATTATTACGGAACCCCGACCCCAATTAACCAACTGGCGAATATCTCGGTGCCCGAGCCGCGCAGCTTGCTGCTGCAACCGTGGGATAGGTCCACCCTTCCGGCGATTGAAAAAGCCATTATGAAATCCGATCTCGGCTTAAATCCGTCGAGTGATGGAAGTGTTGTCCGTTTGCTCATTCCTGCCTTAACCGCAGAAAAGCGGACGGAGTTGGTTAAGAGTTTAAAGAAGAAGGCGGAAGAGGCCCGGGTGGCTGTCCGTAATGTACGTCGGGATGCCAATGATCATCTCAAGAAATTGGAGAAAGAACATAAAGCCTCGGAGGATGAAGTCAAACGGGCTCAGGACGGCTTGCAAAAAACAACGGATAAGTTTATTAAAGAGATCGATCATATCCTTGATGTAAAGGAAAAAGAGATTACGGAAATATGAGGCCGGAGGCCTGGCTGGCCCGCCCTTGGCCTCTCGTGCACGCAGAGTTGGAGCGCTTGGAGCAACGGTTTGACGTTTCCTATACCGAAGCGCCGAAACGTAGGGCAGTAGATGGAGTGGCGCGTGTGGTACGGATTCGGAAAGACGGGGAACGCTTCATGATTGTTTTAGCCCGCGAAGTCGTGCATGATCCGGAAACGACCCCCTAGCGATGGACAGGGGGTCTTTTGAACGCTCAGTGCAAGAAGCCGGGGAGGTAAAGTGGATGTGGCCAAGCCTGTGGAAACGCCATAAATCCAAGGGGTTCGCGGAGGTGGACCGTAAGCGAATCCCTTGCCATATTGCAATTATCATGGACGGGAATGGGCGCTGGGCGCATCGGCGGGGACTACCCCGTTCTCTTGGACACAAGGCAGGCGTGGAGGCCTTGCGGGTGATCGTCCGGGCTTGTTCACAGCTGGGAGTTAAGTATCTGACCGTTTATGCTTTTTCGACAGAGAATTGGCGTCGACCGAAGGAAGAAGTCGGTGTCCTCATGAATCTCTTAACCGAGTATTTGCGCAAGGAACTAGAGGAATTACACGGCAACGCCGTGGTTGTCAAAGCGTTAGGCCGAATCGAGGAGTTGCCTCAAGAAGCGCAGACGGAACTCTTTAAAGCTTTTGAGCGGACGAAGGAGAATCCTGGGCTTGTCCTGAACTTGGCCCTTAATTATGGCGGGCGCGCTGAGTTGGTCGAGGTTGTACGCAAGGCAAGTCAGGACATCGCCAAGGGCGTTCTCGAGCCGGAAAAGCTGGATGAACACTCCCTTAGTCAGTATTTGTATACGGCTGGCATGCCAGATCCGGATCTCATTATCCGCACGTCTGGGGAGATGCGCTTGAGCAACTTTTTGTTGTGGCAGTCGGCATACTCTGAGATCGTTGTCGTCCCCGAGTATTGGCCTGATTTTGATGAAAAGGCCTTGCTGCAGGCCATCCAAACATATCAACAGCGGGAGCGACGTTTTGGCGGTTTAAGTAAGGGATAAGGGGTGAGCTATGCTTACACGCACGATTAGTGCTATCATCGGGGGTTCGCTCCTCTTAGGTCTAACCTATCTTGGGGAGGCCTATGTTTTGGTCTTAGTGCTAACCATCGCTTTGATTGGACTCCATGAATATATGCAGATTCTAGAGCGGCTGGGGCAGAAAGCGTGGTATACTACAAATATGCTGGCAGCGGTTACTTGGCTGGGGGGAGTTTTTCTTATTGGAGAACGTTCCTTGCAGATTGGTTTTGTTGTCTGGCTATTAGTCGCGGCGAGTCATTTTGCGCTCTTTTATCCGCAAATTAGCCTGACGCAAGTTCTTTATAATTTTTGGGGAGTTGTCTATACCGCCGGGCTTTTATCCTATTTTTTCCTATTACGTGAACTTCCTCTAGGACTAAAATGGACATTTTCGGTCTTTTTCCTGGTATGGGCAGTTGACAGCGGTGCATACCTTATTGGGAGGGGGTTTGGCAAGCATCCCTTGGCTCCTGAAGTGAGCCCGAAGAAGACTATCGAAGGGTCTTTGGGTGGGCTGGCTCTGACCTTGGTTGTCACCTGGTTTTTAGGCAGCTGGCTGGGGGAGGTTGTGCCCCAGAAAATGCTTCTCTTGGGGCTCTTGGTTGGGGTGAGTGCTCAAGTTGGGGATCTGTTTGAATCGGCTTTAAAACGAGCGGCAGGAGTAAAAGATTCTGGCCGCCTCATTCCAGGGCATGGCGGGATGCTTGATCGGTTTGACAGTTTTGTGTTCGCTTTGCCCCTAGTGTATTATTTTGTTAGGTATTTAGAGTGAGGGGAGTACGCATGGATCAGAATCATCCACTTTGGACGAACCTTAACCGCCTCATCATAGTGACTGGGGTACTGGTTGGTTTTAAATTATTTACATATTTTATCAAAGATTTTCTTCCGGTTTTTGGGCAAGTACTGCATTCGCTGTTTGTTGCTTTTTTGCCGTTTATCTTTGCGGTGCTAGTGGCCTTCCTTCTGGAACCGCTCGTGGTCAGCCTTATGAAAACCTTGCGCATTAAGAGGGCCTATGCTGCGGTCTTGACCTTGATTATGGCCTTAAGTATTCTAGGGCTATTCGTGTTTTTAATCGTCGCTCGTCTCTACACGGAGTTGAGCGAACTAGCCGTGTCCATGCCCAACTATAGCCACATTATCGACTTTGTGACCAGGCAGGTGGACACGATCGAAAAGTATGTGACGGTTAATCCCCAAATACAAAGCACCCTTTACACGACGACCGAAGCTTTGCTCCGTTCTCTCCAGGACTGGGCGAAATCCGGCAGCATCTTGCTTTTGAATGTCTTAGCGGCTTTGCCTGGCGTGTTTATCGTCTTGGTCGTCTCGATTGTGGCTACGATGCTCGTGAGTTTGAGCTTTCCCAGTGTGAAACGCTTTATTGAGGGGATTTTTCCCAAACGCTGGCATGGAAGCGCCCAGGTAGTCGGCCAGGATCTCGGTGTGGCTCTCGTTGGTTTCCTACGGGCTGAGATGATTCTTGTATCGGTTACCTCCTTTACCACGATTTTAGGCCTCTTGGTGGTCGGCAACCGTTATGCAGTGACACTGGGAGTTTTTGCTGGAATTTTGGATTTGGTACCTGTCGTTGGTACCGGGATGCTTTTTGTTCCTTGGATTATCACGCTCTTAATTTGGGGGAGTTTCAGCGAAGGACTGAAAATCTTGGTTATGTGGCTTGTCACCGTAGTTTTGCGTCAAATGCTCGAACCGAAAATCATGTCGAAGAATATAGGTTTACAACCTCTGCCAACTTTGGTTTCGATGTACGTCGGCCTCCAACTATTTGGAGGGGTAGGTTTGATTCTTGGTCCGACAACCGTGATTATCTATGGGGCTCTGCACAAAGCAGGAGTCTGGAAATTCTAGAGAAAAGGAGATCATAGTGAAAACACTGACAATACTGGGTTCGACGGGATCGATTGGCAGGCAGACCCTGGATGTTGTGAATGAGGCCACGGAAAAATTCGAGGTTTTCGGTTTGGCTGCAGCTCGCAATGTGGATCTCATGGAGGAGCAAATCCGCAGGTTCCGTCCCGCAGTGGCGGTGATGATGGACGAAAAGGCCGCTTGGGAGTTGAAAGGACGCCTTCGGGATCGCTCTATTCTGATCGAGAGCGGCATGCCAGGACTTCTTCGCTTGGTTCAGGAGGAGAAAGTGGATACCGTGGTTACGGCCGTGAGTGGTCGAATCGGGCTCGAACCGACCTTAGCCGCTTTGAAGGCAGGGAAGAATATCGCCTTAGCCAACAAGGAAACCCTGGTGGCGGCGGGCGAGCTAGTCATGGAGACAGCCAGGGCAGGGGGATGCTCCATATTGCCGGTCGATAGCGAACATTCAGCGATTTTTCAGTGTTTGGAGGAAGACCGAGGTTCGGTTCATAAGCTCGTGCTCACGGCTTCCGGCGGGCCTTTTTTACACATGACAGAAGAAGAGATGGATCGTGCAACGGCTAAACAAGCTTTACGTCACCCGAATTGGCTCATGGGGCCGAAGATTACGATTGATTCGGCTAGTCTGATGAATAAAGGCCTCGAGGTCATCGAAGCCCACCACTTGTTTGGCATGGCGTATGAGGCTATCGAAGTCTTGATTCATCCCCAAAGCATTGTCCACTCGATGGTGGAATATCAGGATGGGTCGATTCTCGCCCAACTCGGTCGTCCGGATATGCGCTTGCCCATCCAGTACGCCCTCAGTTTTCCGGAACGCTGGCCGAATCCGTTTGAACGCTTGGATTTGCGGGGTAAAACAATGACGTTCGAGGAGCCGGATTGGAAGAAATTCCCGGCTCTGGCGCTCGCTTATGAGGTGGGGCGTCGAGGTGGTACTTTGCCAGCAGTGATGAACGCAGCCAATGAAGAGGCTGTTGAAGAATTCTTGACGGGGCGAATTTCCTATCCAGAGATTTTCCGAACCGTGGAAGCAACATGCCGTGAGCATAAGGTGTCAGACAACCGGGATTTGGCAACGATATTAACAGCAGATGCCTGGGCACGAGAGTTTGCCCAAAGAACCTGTAGGAGGGGGTAATTCATGCTTACCGCATTGGCCGTTGTCTTTGTATTTGGCTTGATGGTCATGATTCATGAGCTTGGGCACTATCTGGTCGCGAAATGGTCGGGCATTAAGGTGCTTGAATTCAGTTTTGGTTTTGGGCCAAAGCTGTTAGGTTACCAAGGTAAAGAAACCCTTTATGCTCTGCGGGCAGTTCCGCTCGGAGGGTTTGTCCGGCTTTATGGCATGGATCCGGAGACGAATGATGAGGGAGAAGCGGTGATTGCCCCAACAGATGATAAACGCAGTTTTATGAATAAGAAGGTCTGGCAGCGCATAGCAGTCATCGCCGCCGGGCCGATCATGAATTTTATTTTGGCGATTATTTTATTTATCGGGGTGTTCGCCTATATGGGCATACCCACCCAGGCGGGGGGGAATGCTGTGGGATCGCTTATCCAGGGGAAAGCGGCAGAGAAAGCTGGAATCGTGCCAGGGGATCGGATTATTGCCGTTGACGGCCAAGCTACGCCGACCTGGACTGTTCTTACTGATGTGATCCACTCCAAACCCAACCGTACGTTACAAATCACGATCGAGCGCGGCAAAGAACAGAAGAACCTTACTGTGGCTACCGAAAAGGATCCTCAGACCGGGTACGGCATGATAGGGATTGCTCCTGACATTGTCTATCAACGGGTCTCTATCTTTAAGGCGGCTCAGTTTGGCTGGGAGCGAACCATTGAGTTTACCAAGTTTATCATGGTGTCATTGGTTGAAATGATCACCGGAAAAATTCCGGCCGAAGTGGGAGGTCCGATCGCCATCGCCAAAGCTATTGGCGAGGGTGCTCAAGAAGGGATTGCGAACCTCCTCGGTCTCACGGGGGTCCTGAGCATCCAGTTAGGGCTTCTCAACCTCTTCCCCATCCCTGCACTTGATGGTAGCCGGATAGTCTTTTTAGCCATTGAGGGCCTGCGTGGCCAACCCATCAAACCCGAGCGCGAAAACTTTATTCATCTCATCGGCTTTGTCCTCCTCCTCGTCGGCATGCTCGCCGTCACCTATCATGATATTCTCCAGCTGTTTGTGAAGGCCGGGTAACTCGAAGGTTCTGGGGTGGGGATGCGCATCGGCACCCGCTTCACCCCGGGCGAGCCGCATCTGATCGCCATCCGGGCGGATGCGGCACTAGGAACGTCCTGTTCCGTCGTCTCAGGCCAAACTTGCTGCTTTGGCTCGATATGGGGAGGAGGGGTAAATCGACAGACGCGCCGTCCGTGGCGCGGCTGTCAACGGCGCACATCGTGTGCGCCGCCCCTCTGCTACGAAGCACTCGCCATCGCAGAGTTTGGCAGCTTCTCGCTTAAGGGGTTCAGCAGGTTAGCCGCTACGCATCCCCTGCTCTGAGGTCTTCTTCAGCAGCAACTACCCCTCCGACCTCAGACCGAGTCTAGGGCAGCCAGTTTGGTCTGCAAGCGCCACGGGTGAGTGAGGTACCGTGCGAGTTCCCCACCCTGAACATCCCCTCCCCCATCCCAGACAAAAGATCGACAAAGGAGCGAAACCATGCGAAGACAAACACGTCCGGTGCAGATCGGCACAGTGACCGTCGGCGGTGACGCACCGATCGTGATTCAGTCCATGACGAATACGGATACCCGTGATGTTGAACGCACTTTAGCTCAGATCAAAGCACTGCAGCAAGCAGGCTGCGAAATTGTGCGTGTGGCGGTTCCCGATGAGGAGGCGGCACAAGCGCTGGGAGGGATCATCCGGCAGAGCCCAGTGCCGATCATTGCCGATATCCATTTTGATTACCGTTTGGCCTTAGCGTCCCTGGAACAAGGGGTACATGGGTTACGCCTAAATCCGGGGAATATCGGTGCACGCTGGAAAGTGGAGGAAGTAGTGCGGGCAGCGAGGGAACGGCAAGTCCCGATCCGGATCGGGGTGAATGCCGGTTCTTTAGAGAAGGAATTATTAGTGAAATATGGCGGCCCAACGGCCCGAGGCATGGTTGAGAGCGCCCTGGGCCATATTCACTTGTTGGAAGAAGTAGGGTATGAAGAAATCAAGGTCTCCCTAAAAGCATCGGACGTCCCCTTAATGCTGGAGGCCTATCGACTCATAGCTCAGGCGGTTCCTTACCCGCTCCATGTCGGAGTGACGGAAGCGGGGACGGTACGCTCCGGGGTGGTCAAATCCGCTGTGGGAATCGGTACGCTCCTGGCTGAAGGGATTGGGGATACTATCCGTGTCTCCTTGACTGGGGATCCGTTGCTAGAGATCCCGGTGGCTTTGGATATTTTGCGGGCCCTTGGGCTTAGACAGCAAGGAGTAGAACTGATCAGCTGTCCAACCTGTGGGCGTACCCAGGTGGATTTGGCAACGCTCGCGGAGCGGGTTGAGGAAAGAATCTCAGAACTTCCGCCTTTGGACAAGCCGCTTAAGATCGCGGTCATGGGCTGTGTAGTGAATGGGCCTGGGGAGGCAAGGGAAGCGGATTTTGGCATCGCTGGAGGAAAGGGAAAAGGCCTCCTTTTCCGTAAAGGCGAGATTATTGCCAGCCTCCCCGAAGAGCAACTCCTTCCTGCCCTGATGCTGGAAATCGAGGAGTACGTAAAAGGAAAGGAATGAACATCCATGCGAGTGAGCCAATTGTTTAATCCCACATTACGTGAGGTTCCGGCTGAGGCCGAAGTCGTAAGTCACCAGCTCATGCTCCGTGCCGGATTTATCCGCAAAGCAGCGGCAGGAATCTATACCCATTTGCCCCTTGGGCTTCGGGTTATAAGAAAGATTGAGCAAATCGTCCGGGAAGAAATGGATGCCAAAGGTGGACAGGAAGTCCTCCTTCCGATCGTTCAGCCTGCGGAATTGTGGCAAGAAACCGGGCGCTGGGATGTATACGGACCGGAAATGTTCCGCTTGCGGGATCGGCATGAGCGGGAATTCTGCTTAGGTCCGACCCATGAAGAGATTATTACCGATCTCATCCGCACGGAAGTGCGTTCCTACAAGCAGATGCCTCTCTTACTTTACCAAATCCAGAATAAATATCGGGATGAGCGGCGTCCACGCTTTGGCCTGATGCGCGGTCGGGAGTTCATCATGAAGGATCTCTATTCCTTTGACCGCGACCAGGCCGGGGCGATGGTCAGTTATCAGAAGATGTATGATGCTTATATTCGGATTTTTTCCCGGTGTGGTTTGAAGTTTCGCCCGGTAGAAGCCGACCAAGGCGCGATTGGGGGGACGGGGGCATCGCATGAGTTTATGGTTTTGGCTGATTCGGGAGAGGCCGCCGTCGTGTATTGTCCAGCCTGCGATTATGCGGCGAATGTAGAGCAGGCGGAAAGCCATCCGCGGCCTGTGCCGAGTGAGAACCCCACGGGAGGGCGCAAGAAGGTGCATACGCCCGGGGCTAAGTCGATCGATGATTTGAGTGGCTTCTTAAACCTTCCCAAGAGCTATTTGTTAAAAGCGCTCCTCTATCAGGGAGATGAGCGTGTCTTCCTCGTCTTGGTGCGTGGCGACCGGGAAGTGAACGAGATTAAATTAAACAATGCCTTAGGAGGCTTTGTTCAGTTAGGACTGGCCTCACGGGAAACCATTGTGAAGACTTTGGGAGTAGAAGCCGGTTTTGTGGGGCCTGTTGGCGCTCCGAAGGGCATGGAGATTGTCGCGGATTTGGAGGTTGCTCTGATGAACCAGGCGGTCTGTGGGGCAAACGAGGTGGACTTCCATTTTACAGATGTCGTTCCTGGTAAGGATTTTAAGATTGATCATATCTTCGATCTGCGCGTAGTAGAAGCAGGGGAGGGATGCCCGAAGTGCGGTGCGCCGCTTGAGGCTGCCCGTGGCATTGAAGCCGGGCAGGTCTTTAATTTAGGGACGAAATACTCCAAAGCGATGGGCGCAACCTATTTGGATGAAAACGGGCAGGAACAGCTTTGTGTGATGGGTTGTTATGGGATTGGCGTTACTCGAACCGCTGCGGCTGCCATTGAACAATATCATGATGCAGATGGCATCATTTGGCCGATTCCGATTGCCCCCTATCACTGCATCATTGTCCCTGTGAGCTTGAAAGACGAAGCCGTGGCAGAGACTGCAGAAAAACTTTATCGGGAATTCTTGACTTTGGGCATTGAAGTGGTGCTGGATGATCGGGATGAACGGCCAGGGGTTAAGTTTAAAGATGCCGATCTGGTAGGATACCCTTTGCGCATTACTGTGGGCAGTAAAGCGTTGGCCAACGGTCAAGTTGAGTTGCGCGACCGGAAAAGCGGGCAGACTGATTTAATTGCGGTTGGCACGGTTGCCGCGCATGTGCGAGCGTTCATTCACAACGCTTTAGAACATGTTGGTGACTAGGAAACCACAATGAGAGAGGAAGGAGAAGGGGATGTCCATGCCGCTTTCCAGTGTCCCGTTGAGCCGAGTTCTGTTTTTGGCCCAGCTTCCGGCGGATGGGCAGACAGTTGACCCGCTCTTGGAATCCGCCGTGATTCACCAAGTTGAAGTGCACCCCAAGGAAAAAAAGTGGGTGGTGCATGTGTATTCCGAAAAAAAAATCAACCAGACTCTGCTGGAAACTCTGGGGCGATTGTTGCAACAGAACCTTCAGCAAGTAGAGATTGAGTGGGTGTTAACCTACCCTAAACAGGCTCTGACACTGGCCGAACTCTGTACAATGCACTGGGACGAGATCACTCAGAAGCTGAGGGAAATGCTCCCGGCGACTAGAGGATGGCTGGGATCACGCTATGAGGTACGGGAGAACCAATTAATTTTTTACGTCCCGAATGCCTTGGGGATCGAATATTTCCAACTCAAGCGGCAACAGGTCGAGGCGTATCTGATTCAAACCTATGGAGTTCACGCAGAGGTTTTCTGTGCGCTCGATCAGGCAGAGGGTGAAGCCGATTATGCCCTGCTCACCGAACAGGTGGAGCAGGAATGCCTGCAACAGATCAGGAGCGTACAGCTCGAAGAAGCGGAGGAAAAGGAGAAGGGAAAACCACGCAAGGCCATTGTTTTAGGGAAGGAATTCAAGGATAGCCCGGTTAGCCTAAAAGAGATTCAGGATGAAGAGCGCCAAACGGTTGTTTCCGGATTTGTCTTCGGGATGGAGTATCGCAAACTAAAAAGCGGCAGACAGCTACTGCTCTTTAATCTAACGGATAAAACCGACTCCTTGTCGGCGAAAGTTTTCTTGGATGAAGGGATGTCTTCCCTGGATTTTAAAGATGGCGAGTGGGTGAAGCTTAGGGGTTCTGTTCAGTTTGATCGTTTCAGCGGCGAGCTGACAATCATGCCTAAAGACATCCTACGCATCTCCCCCATCGTGCGCGAGGATCATGCGCCAGAGAAACGGGTGGAACTGCATCTCCATACCCGCATGTCGACGATGGATGGGGTATCATCGGCTCAAGACTTGGTTCGCAGAGCAGGCTTTTGGGGGCATGAGGCAATAGCCATTACCGATCACGGGGTGGTGCAGGCCTTCCCAGAGGCGGTGGAGGCCGGGGAAAAACAAGGTGTGAAGATCATTTTAGGTGTTGAGGGGTATTTGGTAGATGATGGGGGCCAAGCGGGCATCCCTCTCAGTCAGTTAAAAAGTCGTCATGTCGTACTCCTGGTTAAAAACACGGTGGGTTTAAAGAATTTATATAAACTGATTACGATTTCCCACCTGGAGTATTTTCACCGCCGTCCGCGGATACCCAAGTCCTTGCTAGCGACGCATCGGGACGGGATCTTAATCGGCTCTGCCTGCGAGGCTGGGGAGTTGATTCAGGCGATTCTGACCAAGGCTCCTCAGAAGAAACTTGAGGCCATCGCTGCGTTCTACGATTATTTAGAGATTCAACCGATCGGGAATAATCGGTTTATGCTAAAAAATGGTCAAGTTGCGGATGAAGAAGGCCTGCGCTCCCTCAACCGCCGGGTGGTGGAGATCGCTAAAACCCTGGGCAAACCTGTTGTCGCGACAGGAGATGTCCACTTTTTAGATCCGGAGGACGAAGCCTACCGCCGAATCTTGATGGCGGGCAAAGGGTTTGAAGATGCAGATGACCAAGCTCCGTTGTACCTGCGCACCACGGAAGAAATGCTGGAGGAGTTTGCTTATCTAGGCAAAGAAACTGCTTATGAGGTGGTCATCAAGACACCCAGGGAGATTGCTTCTGAGATTGAAGTACTCAAACCGTTTCCGGATGATTTGTTTTCACCGACGATACCCGGTGCGGAGGAAAAAATCCAATTCATGTCTTGGGAACGGGCTCGCGAACTCTATGGTGCCGTTCTTCCTGAGATTGTACAGAAGCGTTTGGAAAAAGAACTCAACTCGATCATCGGGCATGGGTTTTCCGTCCTTTATTTGATCGCCCATCTTCTCGTGAAGAAATCTAATGATGACGGTTATTTAGTCGGTTCTCGGGGTTCCGTTGGCTCCTCCTTGGTAGCCACGATGACCGGAATCACCGAAGTGAATCCACTTCCCCCGCACTATCGTTGTCTTGATCCGGGATGCCTGCACTCAGTTTGGGTGGAAGATGGTAGTATCGGTTCAGGAGCGGATCTTCCGGACAGAAACTGTCCCCGCTGCGGGCGTAAAATGGCCAAGGATGGGCATGATATTCCTTTTGAGACGTTTCTCGGTTTTAAAGGGGACAAGGTTCCAGATATTGACCTTAATTTCTCAGGGGATTACCAGCCCCGAGCGCATAAATATACGGAAGAATTGTTTGGCAAGGAGTATGTCTTTCGCGCCGGAACAATTGCCACCATTGCCGATAAGACAGCCTTTGGCTATGTCAAGAATTATCTTGATGAACGTAAACTAAAGGTTCGGGGTGCCGAAATTACCCGCTTGGTCTCTGGCTGCACTGGGGTAAAGCGGACGACGGGTCAGCATCCCGGCGGGCTAATGGTCGTTCCCAAGGAATGCGATGTCTTTGATTTTACCCCCTTGCAGCACCCGGCCGATGACATGAAATCAGATACGATTACCACTCACTTTGATTATCATTCGATCTCCGGTCGCTTAGTTAAGTTAGACATTCTCGGGCATGACGATCCCACGGTGATAAAAATGTTGGAGGACTTGACAGGGGTTAATGCCAAGGAAATTCCGCTGGATGATCCCCGGACACTGTCGCTTTTTTCAAGCCCAGAAACGTTGGGTGTCACAGCGGAGGATATCCGTTCGAGCACCGGAACGTTTGGGATTCCGGAGTTCGGAACGAAGTTTGTCCGCCAAATGTTGGAGGATACCCAGCCGAAAAGTTTCTCTGATCTGGTGCGAATTTCCGGTTTGTCGCATGGAACGGATGTTTGGTTGGGAAATGCCCAGGATTTAGTGCGCTCAGGGACGGCTATTATTTCCGAGATCATCGCCTGCCGCGATGACATTATGGTTTATTTAATTTATAAAGGGTTGGAGCCAGGAAGAGCGTTTAAGATCATGGAAGGGGTAAGGAAAGGCAAAGGGCTGAAGCCGGAAGATATCGAAGAGATGAAAAGTCACGCTGTGCCGGATTGGTATATCACATCGTGCCAGAAAATCAAGTACATGTTCCCCAAAGCGCATGCGGTGGCGTATGTAACGATGGCCTTTCGCATTGCTTGGTTTAAAATTTATTACCCTGAGGCCTTTTATGCCACGTTCTTTACCGTTAGGGCGGACGAATTCGATATTGAACTGATCCTTCAGGGCAAAGTTGCTTGTCGCGACATGATCGACATGATTGAAAACAAAGGGAACGAGGCCACGGCGAAAGAAAAAAATCTGGTTACTATTCTGGAATTGGTTGTGGAAATGGATTGCCGGGGGATTTCCTTACGGCCGGTTGACCTTTGGCACTCTGATGCAACAAAGTTCTTGGTTACTCCGACCGGCCTTTTGCCGCCCTTTGCAGCCATCCAAGGTTTGGGTGAAGCGGCCGCGCGTAATATCACGGTGTTGCGGGACAGTCAAGGTATTCTTTCTATTGAAGATCTACGTTCCCAGGCGAAACTCTCGAAAACGATCATTGAGATCCTCGGTAAGCTCGGATGTTTGGAAGGACTTCCGGAGGAGAATCAGCTCAGCCTATTTTTTTAGGGGAAACTTGCTATTTTAGGAGTTTTAGAGTTGCAAGCCTAGGCAAGATATGGTATATTCAGATAAGAGAAGGAAATTTCTGCGCGTGTCAAGGGAGTGGGTTTAAAACCCACTCTTTCGTTTGTTTCAGTTCACGCCAAAGGAGCAGTGTGATGAGCCAAGATGTTGTTAGGCAGGTAACGACCCTTGTAGAGTCGATGATTGTCGAAGCAGGGTTGGAGTTGGTCGATGTTGAGTACATAAAAGAAGGGATGCATTGGTTTTTGCGGCTCTACATTGACAAAGAAGGCGGAGTCGATCTGGATGACTGTGCCAATGTAAGCCATCGGGTCGGAGATGTGCTAGATAATGCGGATCTTTTAGCTCAAGCTTATATGCTGGAAGTTTCCTCTCCTGGCCTAGAGCGCCCGCTCAAGAAAGAAGCGGATTTCGAGCGCTACCAGGGCAAGCTCATTAAAGTGCGGACAAAGAATGTCTTTCAGGGTTATCACGAGTTCTCAGGTTATCTGGCTGGGCTTGAGGACGGGAAAGTCATTTTGGAATATCAGGGTGAGAAAGTTCGGATTGCACTAGAACAGATTGAAAAAGCCCATTTGGAAATCGAATTTTAAAAAGCCTCTGGGGATACATTGTACAAGGGGGAAAACACGATGAATATGGAATTTATTGAGGCTATTCATGAGCTAGAGAAAGAACGTGGGATTGCAGCGGAAGTCCTGTTTGAAGCGATTGAGGCAGCGCTTATTTCTGCTTACAAGAAGAATTTTGCATCCCTGCAAAATGTCCGGGTGAGTATTGACCGGATGAGTGGGGAATTTAAGGTCTATGCGCGCAAAACCGTCGTCGAAAGGGTGGAGGACCCCCGAACCCAGGTTAGTCTGGAAGAGGCTCAAAAAATCGATCCCAATTACGGCTTGGAGGATGTTGTCGAGTATGAAGTCACACCCCGTCAGTTTGGCCGGATTGCGGCACAGACGGCCAAACAGGTGGTGGTTCAGCGAATTCGGGAAGCCGAGCGGGGCATGATTTATGATGAGTACATCAACCGCGAAGGAGATATTGTCACAGGCGTAGTTCAGCGTTATGAGCAGAAAAATGTGATTGTGGATTTGGGTAAGGTTGAAGCCCTTCTCATGGCCCAAGAACAAATTCCTGGCGAGACCTACCAGCCCTTCGAGCGGATTAAGACCTATGTTGTAGAAGTAAAGAAAACGACCAAAGGTCCACAGGTAATGCTTTCCCGCACGCACCCGGGACTCATTAAACGCCTATTTGAACTCGAAGTCCCGGAAATTCATGATGGCATTGTAGAAATTAAAGGGGTTTCGCGTGAAGCGGGTGCGCGTTCGAAGATCGCCGTTTATTCCCGCGATGCGAATGTTGATCCGGTGGGTGCCTGTGTAGGGCCCAAGGGTAGCCGAGTTCAAACGATCGTGACCGAACTTAAAGGAGAAAAACTCGACATTATCAGCTATTCCACGGATACGCAGGAATTCGTGGCCAATGCCTTATCCCCCGCTAAAGTTATCAGCGTCTATCCGAAGCTGAATGAAAAAGTCGCCTTGGTTGTCGTGCCCGATTATCAACTCTCGCTGGCTATTGGTAAAGAGGGTCAAAATGCCAGGCTGGCTGCCAAATTGACCGGCTGGAAGATCGATATTAAGAGCGAATCTCAGGCGAGAGCGCAAAACCTCATCCCGGAAGCAACGGAAGCTGAGTATAATGAGGATGCCTACGAGGAATATGATGAATATGACGAGTATGATGAGTATGACGAGTATGATGAGTATGACGAGTATGGGGATTATGAGGATGGGTACCCTGAAGAAGGGGAATATAGTGAAGAAGAGTACTACGAGGAAGGGGAGTATGAGGGGGAAGCCAGTTTAGAGGGTGAACAAGGATACACTGACGACGGCAGCATTACTGAATATCATGAGTATGATGAGCATGCCGAAAGCGAACCCGAAGGTGAACCCGGCGAGCATCCCGACCCCGTGTTAATAGAGTCTAAAGAGGAACCCTTGACTGAACGGGATCGTGCCATGCTCAAATATTTTCAGACCGACGCAACGGCGAGCCGCAAGGAGAAGAAGAAAAAAGGCAAGGGGTGATAGCATGAAAACACGCAAAGTTCCAATGCGCATGTGTTTGGGCTGTCAACAAATGAAACCTAAGAAAGAACTCCTTCGCCTGGTCAGGACGCCTGAAGGGCAGGTTGAAATTGACCCAACGGGCAAGCGGAATGGCCGAGGAGCCTATCTTTGTCCCCAAGCGGAGTGCTTGCGGCAGGCCGCAAAAGCCCACCGTTTGGAGAAGGCTTTCGGTTTGGCGGTTCCTCCAGAAATTCTCACCCAGTTGGAAGGGAAGTTGAATCCCTAATGAATGAGCGCATGAAATCCCTTTTAGGGTTAGCCCGCCGCGCAGGAAGGCTGGCATCAGGAGATGCCGAGGTAGAGGCCTTCATGAAAAAGCATAAAGGTTTTCTGTTGCTTCTGGCCGAAGATGCACCAGGAGCACAGAAAAAATACCTCCAATGGGCTGAGGATCTAGGGCTTGAGACCGTAGTAGTTGGCCGCAAAGAGGAACTAGGGAGTGCCATCGGATTGTCGCCTCGGGCGGCGGTTTTAGTTTTGGATCAAGGGTTTGCCAAAGGGATTCTAGAGGCAAGGAGATGATGGCTTGACAAAAACAGGGTGCTGAAAAAGTGGGGGTGATTAAATGACAATTATTCGTGTCCATGAACTAGCGAAGGAACTCAGTGTGAGCAGCAAAGATGTGATGACGAGGCTCGAGGCCATCGGGGTCGATGTAAAAAATCATTTAAGCAAGGTTGAACCGGCGGATGCCGCACGGCTGCGCGCCGAGATGGGTTTTCCAAACAAAGATAAGGATAAAGATAATGATAACAAAAGGCCAGAACCCCACAGTTCAGCCCCGCAGACGATGAAGCCTTCTGAAGGGCAAAGCCCTGACGTGGGAAATGAAAATCACATGCAGCGCTCGGAAGGGGATTTAGGGCAACTGGGCGGAGAGCGTCCGTCACGCCCGGCAGGGTATCCACCGCGTCCAGGGATGGAGAACCGTCCACCGCGTCCGGCCGGAGAGCGTCCGCCGCGTCCGGCAGGGTATCCACCGCGTCCAGGGATGGAGAACCGTCCACCGCGGCCGGCCGGGCGGGGGGG
>JAIMKP010000094.1 GCA_020692355.1 Desulfosporosinus sp. | reverse complement strand
CAATCTCCATTCCTCCTTAAATAAGTGTATAAATACCACTCCAAATTTGAATCAATATTCGTGTTTAAGCAGTTACGATGCCTGCTGCTTCCTGTAGATGGTATTTCTCAATGTACGTCTCTCTGAGTCGATACTTCTGGATTTTCCCGCTCGCCGTAACCGGGTAGTCCTGGACAAAATCCACAAAGCGAGGAATCTTGTTGTAGGCGATCTGGCCGCGGCAGAATTCCCGGATCTCCTCGGCCGTGGCCTTTTCTCCCTCGCGTAAACGGATAACCGCGCAGACTTCTTCCCCGTACTTCACATCGGGTAGCCCCACCACTTGGACATCGGCAATTTTGGGATGACGATAGAGGAATTCCTCAATTTCGCGAGGGTAAATATTGTCCCCACCCCGGATGATCATGTCTTTTAAACGGCCCGTGATGTTGCAGTACCCTTCCTCATCCATAACCGCCAGATCCCCGGTGTGCAGCCACCCCTCTTCATCAATCGCTTGGCGAGTTGCTTCCGGCATGTTGTAGTATCCTGCCATGATACTGTAACCGCGAGCGCAAAGCTCACCCTGCTGACCATAGGGCAGCGTTTCACCAGTGGCTGGATCCACGATTTTAACTTCGATCCCATCCAAATTTCTGCCGACCGTAGCGACACGCCGTTCCAAGGGATCATCGATCCGGGTCTGGGTAATGACCGGTGATGCTTCGGTCTGCCCATAGGCAATCGTTACTTCCTCCATCCCCATCGTAGTGATGACCTGTTTCATCACTTCCACCGGGCAGGGGGAGCCTGCCATGATCCCTTTGCGCAGAGTCCCTATGTCATAAGTTTTTGTTTTTAAAGCCTCCAGTTCGGCGATGAACATGGTCGGAACTCCGTGAAGGGCCGTACATTGTTCTTGCTCAACAGCCTTAAGAACGGTATGGGGCTCGAAATATTCGATGGGCACCATAGTCGCCCCTTTGGTCACACAGGCCAATGAAGACATCACACAACCAAAACAGTGGAACAATGGTACCGGGAAACAGAGGCGATCTTCTTCCTTGAGGTTCATAGCATCAGCCACAGCATTAGCATTATTCACAATGTTGATGTGGGTCAACATGACCCCTTTCGGGAAGCCTGTCGTCCCTGAGGTGTACTGGATATTGATGACATCCTCAGGACTCGTGGCATCTTGATAAGTCCGCAAGGTTTCATCACTTACAGCTTCTCCCAAGGACAGGAACTCACTCCAATTGAGAAGCCCAGGGGCCGACTGCTCGGAGAGGAGTATGCCATGACGCAACTTAGGCAAGGACGAAAACTCGAAAACCTTCCCCCGAGGATGTTCCCTAAGTTCTGGCAGAATGGCATTGAAGATCCCAACATAGTCAGACTGTTTAAACCGCTCAACCAGGAAAATCGCGGTGCTGTCCGACTGTTTGAGCAAATACTCCAGTTCGCTCGCCTGATACTGAGTATTTACAGTAACCAATATGGCCCCCATTTTGGCACTACCCAGCTGGAGCAATACCCATTCCGGGACATTGGTCGCCCAGAGGGCGATCGTGTCCCCCTTCTTGATTCCGAGCCCGATCAAGGCTTTGGCCACCTGATCGGATGCTTGTCGAAGCTGCCGATAAGTGTAGCGCACGGGCCGATCGGCATAAACCATGGCTTCCTTGTCGGCAAGCCTCTCGCTCACTTCATCCAACAGTGCTCCGATAGTTTGGTTTAAGAAGCTCATTTTACTCCCCCAATCGTCTAAATATATTCAGCGTATGCCTTCGCCCTCTAGCAACTATTAAAGCAAAACCCTCGCCAATGTCCCTTTTTCGAATGCAGAAAATCCCTAACCGTTCAAATCGAAGCCCGAAAGAACTAAATTCCAGCCTCAATGGTTTATTCCAACCATATCGTCCCATAAAAAAATCCCCCGTGTGGGGATGAGGTTAGCCCGAATTAAAAGCAGTGTAATCTTTTGTTTACACAAAGTATTTGTGCATCTTTTTGTAAAGCGCTTGGCGGGAAATACCTAGTATTTCCGCAAGATGCGAACGATTCGGTTCATGAGCAAGTAGATAGCGGAGAATTTCCGCCTCCATTTCATTCATGATTTCTGCCAGAGGATGTGTTCCGATCATGCTGGCATAATGTTGCCATTGGAGAAGCTCTGCAAATTCGGGTCGAGATCCTTTGCTATCTGTCCCTGTTTTGTTCAATGCAGAGATCGGCTCAGCTTCATCTACAGCCGGGATCACTGTCTGAACATCTTGATCGAGCTGACGATCCGCCTGAACCTGCTCTCCATGCCATTGCCGCAGAAACTGAGGCAGGTGTTCCATCTGGATTTCCTGCCCGCCATCGAAAAGATAGAAGGCCGCCTCCAAAGCATTATGGAGTTCCCTCACATTCCCAGGCCAAGGGTAACTATCAAAGAGGTGCTTAACCCCTTCGCTTAGCCGATAGACCCGGTAGTCATATTCCGCATTCAGCGGTTTGAGGAAACTTTGGCATAAGAGCGGAATATCCTCCCTGCGATTTCTGAGCGGAGGGATTTCTAAAGTCACCACATTCAAACGGTAATAGAGATCACTGCGAAACTTCTTGTATTTTACGAGTTGGGCCAAGTTGGCATTCGTCGCTGCCACCACCCGCACATTGACTCGGCGTGGTATGCTCTCTCCCAGGCGCTGGATTTCATGCTCCTGCAAAAAACGCAGCAGCTTGGCCTGGAGGGTAAGCGGCAGTTCAGCCAATTCGTCAAGAAAAACGGTACCTCCATCAGCAATGGCGAACTTCCCCAGGTATCCCCCCTTTTTCCCGCCGGTAAAGGTTCCTTCGGCATAACCAAACAACTCCGACTCCAGGAGGTTTTCCGGAATCGCCGCACAGTTCACCCTGACAAAGGGCTTAAAGCGGCGCAAGCTTCCCTGGTGCAAGGCCTGGGCAAAGAGTTCCTTCCCGGTTCCCGTCTCCCCGGTAAGTAGCACTGTCGTGTTGCGCGGGGCAATTTTCAGTACAGCCTGCTTCAAATCTAGGATCTGGGGGCTGTTGCCAATAATCGAGGCAATACTAGGGTCTTCCGTGGTTTGCATGGCATTCCACTCCCTAAGTTTAATTTCACTTGCCTCTACCATTATATCCAAATTCGAGAACATTAGCGGAATTTTCAGTTAAGCAGTCTGTAAACTTTGGTTAACGGTTGTTTTATTACCTTTGAATGCTGTCAACTCTGATTGACTCAACCAAACAATGAGCGCAGTTCCCGCCCCTACAGGGGTAGAACTACGCTCCCGAGATTAGATTATCTCTGATGCGACTCTCCTAACTAAAGCGCTCCCACAAACTCTGCAATCGCTTGGTTCACAATCTCTGGCTGTTCCAGCATCGCCATGTGCCCCGCGTTGGGGATGATGACGAAATGTGAATCAGCGATTTCTTGGTGCAAATACTCAGAAAACTTCGGTAGGGTCATGAGATCATCCTGACCGCAGAGAATCAAGGTAGGAACCTTAATGTTTTTTACCTGATCCAAGATGTTGAACCGATCGCAGGCCTGAAAATCAGCGAGATACACAGGTGGAGGCACCTGCTCCATATCCCGAGCCGCTTGTTCCAGGACCTGGGCAGGGGTATTCAACGCAAACATATACTTGACATTGCCCACTGAGTGTTTTCCTTCTGCCAGCACTGCCAGTGTCTCAGGGTTCACCTTGAGCCTCGCGCCACTATCGGCTACGACCATTCCCTCTAAAACTTCCGCGTGGTGCAGCGCAAAATCGAGCGTAATCCCCCCTCCCATCGAATGGCCGACGAGGACAAACTTACTAAGTCCGAGGGCTTGGCTGAACTCCCAGACAAATTCCCTATAAGCGGCCACGGAATCCTGGGCTTTCCCCTCAGACTTTCCGTGCCCTGGCAGATCCACCGCGATCAAGCGTCCCGTAAGCTTAGACAATTGATCCTGCCATTTTTCTGAACTGCCTCCCGCCCCATGGACAAAAAGAATGGTCCTCTGCTCCGGCTCAGCTGAACCGGCCTCCTGGTAATGAATCCGCCGTCCGTTTACGTCTATGTATGGCATTTCTTCACCTCACCTTACCTCATAATGACCGATCAGAGAAGGCGAATCTGGTTCATGCTCTTTATAATTCTTCAGGCTTGCTTGGATTGTCCCCGCATAACAATATTTACAGCCATGAAGACAGGTAGCATAGACCCCAACATCTTTACTTTGTACGCATCCACACTCAAGGCGCTGGTACTTATCTTTTCTTGAGATGACGTTCACACCAAAGACACGTTTGATGTATTGATCATCAATGCACTTACCTGGTAAAACTCCAAAGGGGCTTAGGTCGATCGTTTCTGCACAGCTAAAGATTTCGAACCCATTTTTAGATGAAATTCTGACAAGCGTTCGCATCAAGTCTTCAAGATAAATGGAGTCAATTCCTTCAGAGATATGAACGTCTTCTTTAGCTAATAGCTTAAACTGCGAGGAGGCCTTGCGGTAAGAATCCACGAGACTGATAACCACTCGTTTAGTGCTTCCCTTTAAGCCCTCGGCAATTTCCTGGAAGACCTTCTTATGATAGTCATAGCCCGTAATATTACTGATCATTATCGGATCATAGCGCCAAATGACTCGATCAGGGCCGATGATCTCAGCCAGGGATTGTAAGGTCTGAATTCGACTCCTTAAATCCGGAATGTGTGGTTCGAGTTCAATAGGGTAGCTATTGAGTGTATATTGAAAATAGTACCGGTATCCCATCGAATCTAGCTCTTCAAGATATGGAAGGAATGGCTGCGGATTTTTCGTCCAAAACACCAGGACATCAACTTCGTTGGGCTTGAGGGACACTTTCGTCACCTGATTTCGATTGAACGGGTTAAAAACAGTGCAATATCCCTCATGAATTCTCTTCATAAACCAGTCACCATAAAAGGCTGGAATATCCGTTCTCCGACTCGCACTGATAATAATTGTCTTCATCTCCCCGAAAGCGACATCCGTGAAGCGTTGAAATGCTCATTCCCCATTTTCCCTTCATCCTTTTCAGTGAAGGGCTTGTTCCAAAATCTCCGCAACATCCAAGGCCTTGACCCTTTCCCCTGCTTCACGAGCCGCGATGCCGTCACTAACCATGGTTAGACAGAACGGACAGGCCGTGCCAACGAGCTCGGTTCCCGTAGCCAATGCTTCATCCGTGCGCATTTGATTGATGCGCTCTCCTTCTTTTTCTTCGAGCCACATCCGTCCGCCTCCAGCTCCACAGCAAAAGCTTTTCTCATGAGTATGTTTCATCTCTTTGATCGCTAGGCCAACGGCTTTAAGCAGTTGTCGCGGCTCATCATAAATCTGGTTGTAGCGACCCAGGTAACAGGAGTCATGGAAAGTGATGCTTCGCCCCTGGCCGGGGGTGACCTGGATTCGGCTCGCCTGAATCAGTTCATTCAGATAAGTGGTGTGGTGCACGACTTCGAAGTCTCCCCCGAGTTGAGGATACTCGTTTTTAAGGATATTGAAGCAGTGCGGACATTGGGTTACGATTTTCTTGACCCCGTAGCCTTGCATAACCTCAATATTCTCGGTCGCCAAGGAATAAAAGAGATATTCATTGCCCAATTTCCGCGCGGAATCCCCGCAACACTTTTCTTCATTGCCGAGGATGGCAAAATTCACTCCTGCTTTCTGGAGAAGCTTGACTATGGCCCCTGAGACTTTTTGGCTGCGGGCATCAAAAGCTCCGGAACAGCCGGGCCAATAGAGGATGTCCGCCTCCGGATTTTCGGCATAGGTTTTAACGCCCAGCCCGGTGAGAAATTCAGCCCGGGTACTCCAGCCTATCCCCCAGGGATTGCCGTTGTTCTCCATGTTCTTAAACGCCAGCTGGGCTTCCGCCGGAAAACGGGATTCCATGAGCACGAGATTGCGGCGCATGTCGATCGTCTTATCGACGTGTTCGACAAAGACAGGGCACTGGGCTTCACAGGAACGACAAGTCGTACAGGCCCAGAGGTCTTCTTCCGGGATGACTTCCCCAATCAAGGCCCGCAGTCCCAGTTCTTCGTCACTGACAGGTACAAATTCTACCCCGCCTTCCGCTGCAACTGCGGTTTCTTCTCCTGTGGCTTCTGAAGTTGAAGCCACTGCCAAGGTACGTCGATGCTCTTGTAATGCTGTTCCCGTTTCTTCCATATAGCCCCGCATGTCCTGAATGACCTGTTTCGGGTTGAGATGTTTGCCGCTGAGATAAGCCGGGCAGTTATCCTGGCAGCGTCCACAGCGGAGACAGGCATCGGTATTGAACAGTGCCTTCCAGGAAAACTCCCGGAGGCTGCTCTTGCCATAAGTTTCGAGGCTCTCATCTTCAAAGTCGATGGGCTCGGGAATCCCGATCGGCCCCCGCTTACGGAAAAACTGATTCAGGGGTGCCAGGAGGATATGCATGAGTTTGGAATAGGGGAAATACCCGATAAACACCATGACTAAAAGGAGATGGAACCACCAGAGGAAGCGATGGAACCCAAGCAAAGCCCCTTCTCCCATGCCTCGGAACGCAACCGCTAAACCATAACCGACAAAGCCATAAACCCCCCAGGGATCGGGAACAATGGCCATCCGGACTCCTTCAATAAGAAACCCGGTAAGCAAGATGACAAAGATAAGAGCAAGGATAACCCCATCTTCAGCTTTGGTATCAAGCCTGTCCGGGCGGGTAACATACCGTCGCCAAGCGACCATGAGGATCCCCACCATGGCCAATAAGCCGAACAGATTCGCGCTGACTTTGATGAAGACATAAAGTCCTCCATGAAAAAGCTTAAGCCCAAAGTCCGCCTGTAAGGCGACGATCGTCGTGGCAAAAGCCAGCAGGATAAAGCCCCAAAAAACGATAAAGTGCATAATTCCGGGATAAGCATCCTGGAGAATTCGTTTATGCCCGAAACCATAGACCAGGACGTCCTTAATCCCTTGCCAGACTTCCTGCCAACGATTCTCAGGTTTACCTAGTTTCCAGAGCTGATAGCGTTGATAAAAGCCATAGACAAAAAAGCCCAAGGCAATGAGAAAGAGTGGGTAAAGCAGCCAATGCCCTTCGATATTCCAGTAAAGCTCTCGGGTTGCCACGTTCATCCTCCTCTGGTGTTACTCGTTTACCAGCTTCTTGAACTCTTGAGTTAACAGCGGCACCACCTCAAAAAGGTCGCCTACGATCCCGTAATCCGCCACAT
>JAIMKP010000093.1 GCA_020692355.1 Desulfosporosinus sp. | reverse complement strand
TAGCAAGCACTGGGGGAAAAATGGGGCTTGCTTGATGTAAATTGGAAGAGGGATAGTGTATGTGGAAAGAATTCAGAGACTTTGCTCTAAAAGGCAATGTTGTCGATCTGGCAATTGGTGTGGTGATTGGGGGTGCTTTTGGCAAGATCGTCACGTCCCTCGTGAATGACATGATCATGCCGTTAGTGGGCCTGTTGCTGGGTAAGGTTGACTTTTCGAATCTGTTTATCGTCCTTGGTAAAGGGACTTTCAACACAATGGCAGATGCCAAAAAAGCAGGAGTCGCGACCTTGAATTATGGACTTTTTATTAACAATGTTATCGATTTTCTAATTATTGCGCTCGCCATATTTTTGGTCATTAAACAACTGAATCGCTTCACGAAGAAGAGAAAGGAAGAAATCGTGAGCGAGCCCACCACAAAGCGCTGTAAATTTTGTTTCAGTGAAATACCGCTTGAAGCGACACGCTGCCCCCACTGTACATCCGTGATCACGAGCGCGAAAAACTGATGCGCCATATAGCCTGTTTGAGGTGTTGAGGATGAGGGGGAACTGGGTATGCCGCAGGTTACAGATGAACAATGGAAGACGTTGTTGTCGTATGCCCGGCGGCAGTTTGTGTATGATCTAGTGATGGGGAGCATTTACCATGCTCGTGAGATCTGGGAGCGGATGGAGCTGTTGGGGATCACCAGCGTCCCGAGGGTTGTCCTGTCTCTGCGGATGGAAAACTACTATTCATTAACCTATGATAAAAGTGAACGTTGGAAACACCTCTTCAAAGAGGATGTTCTCAAGTTTTTGCATACCCTTATTCCAGAAGATATCTTGTTCGTTCCTTTTACGGATAACATCATCGTTCTAATGGCACCCTTTCCCTCATTAAACCAGGATGCGGAACGAGAAGCCGCAGCAGACCAG
Organism: Desulfosporosinus sp.; assembly: GCA_020692355.1. GTDB lineage: Bacteria > Bacillota > Desulfitobacteriia > Desulfitobacteriales > Desulfitobacteriaceae > JAJZPA01. The sequence continues at coordinate 6,528 of JAIMKP010000093.1, read as the reverse complement.
CTCAGGCTGTGGGCGGAGGCTATTTTCAAGTCACTGGGTTTAAACATCGTTTTTGGTGTTGGTTGCGTCTATAATGATCCGAGGCTTCTCCATTTTTCCTTTCAGGAAAGCTTGCAAGCCCTTAATTCCTTGAGGGAAGGGGGTGTGGCCTTTGCTGATTGTTTCGGAGAAGGCCAGCGGACACAGGTTGATTTAGCGCCTGATGACGCGGATGGGACTTATGGGAGAGCGATCTGGCCGGAGGATGCGGCTAAGACCGTAGCCCGCCGCTTGGCCCAGGGGGATTATTCTGGGGCGTTGGCTCAACTGCTCGCAGGGCTAGAGGGCGGAACCTTACCCACGCCCTCGGGCAAAGCAGACGATGCGAAGATTATTGTTGCAATCGAACTGGCTTTGGCAGTTTTGAAAGAAGCCTTTCCAGACTATCGCCGCGAACTGGCGTTTGAAGCGCTGCCCGCTCTCTTTGGAGGAACAACCGCTAACGGGATACCGGATCCGTTGGCTTGGCTTATGGGTTTCGGTGAGAAACTGATCCGCTGGGAAGAGCGTTATGGGCCTCGGGAAAACCCCAAAGTGGCTTATGTCAAGGCCTATATCAATGCGCACCTTGAGGGAGATTTAGCACTCACCAGCGTGGCAAAAGTGGTTCATCTGGTTCCAGCGTATCTTTCCCAATTATTTAAAAAGGTTACAGGTGAGAGTTTCAGTGATTATGTCTCAGGGCAGCGCTTGAGCAAAGCCTGCCAGCTCTTGCAGAGCACATCCTTGTCGGTGCGCGAGATTGCGGGGCGGGTCGGTTTTCAGGATGTCAACTATTTCACACGGGCGTTTAAGCAGCGCTTCCAACAGACGCCCGGGGAGTTTCGAAAAGGAAATTAAGGGGAAGGAGCGAAAAGACAGGTGATCTTGGCAAGGACCATATGATTTCACAGGAGGTACCGTGCAACAAGCCCGAGCTGCAGTCGCAACCGCTCATCAGCTTCATCTAAGTCAAGGCCAAGGATCGCTTCGATGCGCTGGAGTCGATAGCGCAGCGTATGGCGGTGAATGAAAAGTTCGGCGGCTGCTTCTTTGATATTCCCGTGGGAGCGCAGGTAAACTTCGGCCGTCCGCACCAGTTCGCCTTTATGTTTTTCATCCTGCTCTACCAGGGGTAACGCGGTTTCCTCATAAAGGATCCGTAGCTCGTTGGGATCAGCGCTGAGTAAGAAACGATAAATACCAAGGTCTGCGTAGAAGGCGATGGCGTTCTGTTGCCAAACCAACCTGGCGATGCGCAGGGCCTTGTTTGCTTCTTCGTAACTTTTCTGGATATCCTGGAGGTTTCTATAGGGGCGGCTAACGCCGATACTGACAGTGAGGCCCTGTAGAGCCTTTCTTAATTCTGTGTGCAGGAATTGGGTCATTCGTTGATAGAAGTCGGTGCCGTTACTTGGCTCAGACTGCAACAAAAGGACGACGGCATCACGCTTCATTTTCGCCATATGGCGATAGCCCCGGCTGGAGAGCAGGCGGTTCACGGCAGCGAGCAGTTTCCTTTTCACGTGTTGGCTATCGGTTTCTGTAGGTTCAGGAATATCAGTCCTAAATGGGTCAATGTCGATGACGGCCAGGGCGTAACCTTTGTTGACGTCATAACCCACAGCTTCTGCGCGCCGGATCAGGGCTTCCTCTGACGGAAGGCTGCCATTCAGCAAATCATCGAGGAAATCGCCGCGGATCCGAGCTTCGGCTTCTGAAACCGCGATGTCTTTGAGCATGATGAGGGCGCAAACAGTGGCCCCATGACTGAGCGCAATCATTTCTTGTTCCTTCAAGTCAGTGGTGCCGAGCACAGCGATATACCCGTACGTTTTCCGCCCGGTAAGGATCGGGCAGACCACCAACGGCGGTAGGACTTCATTGCCACTGAATTGAAAGAGAGTGGAGAACGGGATGGGAATTAAGTGCTTGCGTAGGTCAGGGAAGGTCTCGGGTGAGCGGTTCCCATATTCTTGGGCGAGGAGCGGATCTGAGACGGCCTCAACCTGAAACTCGCGGTTGAAGATGAGAATCATGCGGTCGACGAGCCCTGCCAGCACAAGGGCTAGCTTGTCGAGCCCTTGGTTTTCCAACACGATTTGCGTCAGCTCGTGGTGCATGCGCTCGGAATACTCAAGGAGTTCTAGTTGGCGAGAGACGATGCGGCGGAGAACGGCTTTGGTCAGATCCGTAAAAGCCAGATTCTTCGGGAGAAGCAAAAGCGGCAGCCCATGTTCATTGGCCTGCTGAATCAAGGATTCCGGAATTTCTTGCATATAGTAACCGGTTTGAATCGCCAATCCGGCTAATTTCCGTTTCGCCAGTTGGGCCATGAGGGATTGAGCCCATTCCACATTCTCTGCGAGCCCAAAGGCCGTAGTCACGAGTAGGTCGCCTTCTTGGAGCAGGTCAATCTCGTCAAGGACTTCGAGAATGTTGACCCAGGTAATGCGGCGCCCCAGGCCAGAATGCCCGGCGACAACTTGGGTATCCTGGAAAACTTCCAATTGTAAGGCCTCTTGTATGGTCAATGACATGGCTGTTCCTCCCTCATGCAACATGCTAAGCTCATGTTACCGTGTCCGGAGAAAACTGACAACTCCCAAAAACAAGAATCGGAATCGGCTCATGGGATCCATCCATCGCCTCACCTTGGACAAGAAGTTCATTCTCGGCACGAATAGCGGTCTGTTTGAGGGCATGGATTAATTTGTTAAAGAGGTGGAGATCGCGGGCAAGCTGGCTTTGCCGCAGAATGTGGTGCGTGATCCGCGTGGACTTGAGTTTTCTTGTTAGAGGGTTTATAATAAAATTACAGAAATTTGAAGATAATTTTTGTGAGAAGGAGGAATTGGGGTTGGAACCGATCGTCAAACCCATGAAGCCTTCGAGTATGGCCTATATGGCTAACATTAAGAAAATCGCTCTAGAGGCCATTAGGAATAAAGGGCTGACAGAGGAGCAGGTTAGGAAGATACTTGGAATCAGAAAGTATGAAACGAACAATCAAAGCGGTTATCGATACCCAAATCTTTATTAAATCCTGGTTTGCAAATAAGTATGGCTATTGTGATCAGATCTTAGACTTAATCGATCAAGGAACGATACGTCCCGTCTTTTCTCAGGATACCATAGGTGAGTTAATGTTGATCACTAAAAATTTCGCCTATCATGTGATCGAAGACAAAGAGAATCGACTAGAAATCCTGCAAAATTTAGCGAGGATGTTTTTAGACGCGATCTCAGTCAATACCCAGGACACGATCGGCCCGAAGCTGAAGGATGAAACGGATGAAATGTTTCTGAAAGCCGCCATTAAAGGGGAAGCGGATTTTCTAATCAGTGATGACTTTAGAAGCGGTCTCCATCAGATTGATCTGGAGGGTATCCGAATCGTGAGTTCGGAGGAGTTTATTGCGATTTATCAGGAGATGTGTGAAAGCAAACAGGCGAGAATCCTCGCCATTTGAATGGGGAGATGAATCGCCAAAAGTATTGATGAATCTTATCCGCTGTGCTGTATTGGGCCGGCGGATTTTTTGTCTTGGTGGAAAGCATAAAAGCGTTGAATGTTTATGCGTATGAATGTATAATTATAAATACTGAAAGTGCGAAGAAGGGGCCATGCCTTCAGATAGACGAGGGGGAGTGTTTATGCGTGTTGGCATTTTAGGTGCGACTGGATATACGGGTCAGGAGTTGGTGAGGCTGCTGGCGAATCATCCGCAAGCTGAAGTCGTCTATTTGGGTTCATCCAGTTCGGCCGGTCAGCTGTATAGCGGGGTTTACCCCCAGTTGGTGGGTCAGGGTATAGGGAATTTAGCTGACGAAAATGTTCCCGATGGGGTAGAAGTGTTGTTCTGTGCCTTGCCGCATGGGCTGACAGCAGCGCGAACCCCAGGGTTTTTAGCACGAGGAATCAAGGTCATCGATTTAGGCGCGGATTTCCGTTTGCATTCGGTTTCGGTCTACGAAAAGTGGTACAAAACTCATCATCCTGCTCCCGAATTGTTGCCTCAGGCGGTCTACGGTCTGCCGGAGTTTTACCGGGAAGCGGTGCGGGGGACTGCGCTGGTGGCGAACCCGGGTTGTTATCCGACAGCGACCCTTTTGGCTTTGGTGCCTTTGCTGAAAGCAGGGCTTTTAAATGAAGGTTCTCTCATTATTGATGCTAAGTCAGGCGTGTCGGGAGCGGGCCGGGGTGCAACGCTCGGCACGCATTTTTCCGAAATCACCGAGAACTTTAAACCTTACGGAGTGGCGGAACATCGGCATACGCCTGAAATCGAACAGGAGTTGTCGCAGGCTGTGGGAAGCGACGTGGTGGTGAATTTCACCCCGCATTTGGTGCCCATGATTCGGGGGATGTTAGCTACGATCTATGCGGATGTGAAAGACGGTGTTGAAGAAGGCGATCTGCGGGGAGCGTGGCAGGCTCATTATAAGGAGGAAGGTTTTGTGCATCTTCTTCCCCAGGGAACTTGGCCGCAGACGAAATTTGCGCTGGGGAGCAATCACGCCTTTCTCCAACTGACCTTGGATCAGCGGACGGGTCGGGCGATTATCGCCTCTGCGATTGACAATCTCGTCAAAGGGGCCTCAGGACAGGCCGTACAAAATATGAATATCCTCTGTGGTTTACCCGAAGACATGGGGCTTAACGGCACGGGACTTTGGCCGTAATAGAATGCCATCCCTGGGAAGTTTGGAGTACCAGCAATGGGATGAGTCAAGGGGTGGGCATAGAATGGATTCTCAGAATGGAATTTCGAGAGGCGGTGGAGTCATGGGAAAATTAAGCCATTGGCAGGAAATACCGGGAGGTGTGGCTGCCCCACGGAGTTTTTGGGCGAGCGGGGTTAAGGCTGGGATCAAGAACTCGGACAAATACGATGTGGCCTTGATCGCTTCCGAGGTGAAAGCAGAGGCGGCGGGGGTGTTTACGCGAAATGTGGTGAAAGCCCATCCGCTCCTATTGACGCAGAAGCATTTGGCGAATGGGAGAGCTAGGGCTATCGTGGCCAACAGTGGTAATGCGAATGCCTGTGTGGGTGCAGCGGGGGATCAGGCAGCTTTAGCTATGGCGAGAGCCGCCGCCGAAGGTTTAGGGCTTACGGCGGATGAAGTGCTCGTTGCCTCGACTGGGGTTATTGGGGTTGAGCTGCCATTAGAACCGGTGCAGACAGGCATCAGTCAGGCAGCCGTTGAATTGAAGGCTCTGCTTCAAGGGAATTCAAAAGGCATTGCAGCGGAAGCTAAACGCCTCGAAGCGGCTCACCGGGCCGCATTGGCCATTATGACGACGGATACGACTGTTAAAGAATTTGCCTGGGAGATGGAGTGCAAAGAGGGGGCCATCCGGCTGGGGGCTATGGCCAAAGGATCCGGCATGATTCACCCCAACATGGGAACGATGCTCGGGTTTATCACGACCGATGCCGAAGTTCCCGCTGCCGAACTGCAGCGCCTTCTGCGGGAAGCGGTGGACGAAAGCTTTAACATGGTTACAGTCGATGGAGATACGAGTACGAATGATATGGTCTTGTTCCTAGCCAACGGGGCCTCCAGAATTAATCCTGTCGGTGAGGAATGGGAACGCTTTGAGCAGATGGTCAAAGCAATGGCGGTTCACTTGGCACGAGAAATAGCCCGAGATGGAGAGGGCGCCGGCAAACTGCTCGAGGTTAAAGTCACAGGAGCCAAAACAAAGGAAGACGCCCGCAAAATTGCCAGGAGCATCTGCGGATCGAGCCTCGTGAAGACCGCCATGTTCGGCGCAGATGCTAATTGGGGCCGGATTCTCTGTGCTGCGGGGTACTCAGGGGCTAATTTCAATCCAGGCAAGGTGGATATCTCTTTAGGAAACCTTCCTGTTGCCCTCGCCGGGCAAGGAGTTTCCTTCTCAGAAGACGAAGCGAAGCTCATTCTCCAAAAAGACGAAATTCCCATCAGCCTCCACCTCCACAACGGCTTGGAAGAAGCCACCGCCTGGGGTTGCGATTTAACGTATGAGTATGTCCGGATCAACGGAGACTACCGGACATAATTAGAAGTCAGAGGTCAGAGGTCAGGAAGATGAGACGGGGGGACGGTTCTTGGTGTTGCTCATGAGATAGGACAAAGAGTTCGAGGTACGGAGTACGGAGGGGGGACGGGGTCAGACCTTACCCCGTCGAAGTTCGAGGTTCGATATTCGTGGTTCGAATGCTCCAAGCGATGCTTCTAAGGTTTACTTAGGAGATCTCCAAAGCAGGGAATGCCACACGAGCACCTAAGAGAACCCTAAAGTGAGCAGGAACCACAAGAGCAAGGCTTCGAAGGTTAGCCTTAGCGGACTTCCGTTTTTCTTTCTTGTGCAAGGGATGTTCGCGAGCACTTAGGGAACCCCTTAGGCACATGCAGCTACCAAACTCTGCTCATGGCTCGTACTTCAAAGCGAAGGGGCGTCGGGCCGGACGCGCGGCGTCGCCAATTGAGCCATGGTAAAGAGTTCTCGAAATCTACGAT
>JAIMKP010000092.1 GCA_020692355.1 Desulfosporosinus sp. | reverse complement strand
CGTGGTTCCACCCAAATTAAAGATGCCTCAATGAAGCTCTCTTAACTCTTCTCCCTTAACGCGGGGTACGACCAAGCCTACTTGAGTTCAACTTGGCACTCTAGGGTGGTCTTCGCCCGCTTGCCTACGAGATCTGCTCTCAGCCTCCGGCAGTTCTTCTCTAGCACAGGATCAGCGGCTACTTTCCCTATCATCGCTGTTTACCTAATCTATTTGTCGAAACCATTATAGCATCTTGAACCATCTTGTCAATGCGTGGCGTTTCTTAGTTTTTCACACAAGGAACAACCGGGGCACTCTTTAACTTTTCCCTCGAACACATGACGAATGGTCTCCAGGGTATCTCGATAGCCAGGATACTTTATATGTAGAATCACTTCCTGAGGGGCGGCCGAGATCAGCGCGCTGATCAACAAATCCTCATAGGAAAAATCCGAGACATCGCCTTCTGCTTCCATTCCATCCAAATAGTCCCTTGTAACCTTTTCACCCGCTTCATTGTAAAGGTGAAATTTCCCGCGTGCTGAGATCCCCACATGCAAGATCTCCATGCGTGGCTCTTGGGTATCCAGAAAATGTTTAAGAAGATCGATAAACTCGAAATACTCCTTTTCTAAGATGTACTCATCGACGGCATAGGCCACCGCTTTGTCAACCTCCGCGCGGTACTCTCTGGCCCGAAAACGCAGAAAACCTTCGATGTCGAAAACAGGATTTACTTCAATATATGTCAAAATATGGTTAATAAGGGTAGCCTTACGCTGAACATCGTTCGAGTGCTCGTCTTGTTCGTTCAGGGATTTCATCGCCTTTGGCCAAACCTGCTCCTGTTCATCCCGTTTTAAATGATAGCGCTTGCGCAAGAGGCTATGGACATAATCCTTTTCCCAATGCCGCAAAATCGTTTTAGCCAATGCATTGGCTAAATAATAGCGATGGATTTTTGCAACCAAGCGTTGCGTATCAGGTTCTTCTGCGTCAGGCAAGTCGAACTGGCACTGGATGAGCCATCGCTTCCCGTACTGAGTTTCTTGAACCTCAAAAGGCAGTTCCTCTTGTTCCTTCAGTTCGCGCAGGTGTTGACAGATACTCTCATGATAATACTGCGTCCCCAATTGCACAGAATGTTGCACCAGCATTCCCCCAATAGTAGAGTATATGATAAACACTACCTACTATTGCCAGAGTGGGCTGGTCTTATTCCTGCTACGATTTCTGACATTTCATGAACCGTGCTCAGAATAGGATATCCGATTTCAGGATGACGTTTAATTTCTTCCCATTCATGCTCTGCCTTGGCGATATTGCCCTGTTCATAAGCGACAACCGCCTCTCTTGCTATTTTACACGATCCATCAAATAACTGAAGTTTCCTGCCGTCGATTTTTTTAACTGCTGTGATTTTTTAACCTTATTACCTGAACCTATCTTACTCTTTCCTTCCCCCCTTTCGTGAAAATAATATACCCCATCGAACTCGTCGATGGGGTATACGCATATTTCAACACATCATTTTCATATGGTGGGTTTGAGAGGACTCGAACCTCCGACCCCCGCGATGTCAACGCGGTACTCTAACCAGCTGAGCTACAAACCCATAATATTGGTGCCGAAGACCGGAATCGAACCGGTACGGGATTTAACTCCCGCGGGATTTTAAGTCCCGTGCGTCTGCCAGTTCCGCCACTTCGGCTTGCTTTCTTGGAGGCGGCACCCAGATTTGAACTGGGGATAAAGGTTTTGCAGACCTCTGCCTTACCACTTGGCTATGCCGCCAAGCACAGTGGAGCGGGTGACGAGATTCGAACTCGCGACTTTCACCTTGGCAAGGTGACACTCTACCACTGAGTTACACCCGCATGGTGCCTCAGGACGGAATCGAACCGCCGACACGAGGATTTTCAGTCCTCTGCTCTACCGACTGAGCTACCGAGGCAAATATTTCGATGCTCTCACTGCCATTACCCGATGTTCGATTAGAACCTTTCGGGCCTCTGGCCAAGTGCATCGGAATTCGAATTTGGCGACCCCGATCGGACTTGAACCGACGATCTCCTGCGTGACAGGCAGGCATGTTAACCACTACACCACGGGGCCGTAATAGAAGTCGGAGGCAAGATGTCTGAAGTCAGATCAAGTGACTCCCCGGCATCAGCCCAATACCCGTCCTTCAGATCAGATACCAAGCGTCTGATTTCTTCTGACGTCTGACTTCCGAATTGGTGGGCGATGACAGGATCGAACTGCCGACATCCTGCTTGTAAGGCAGGCGCTCTCCCAGCTGAGCTAATCGCCCGTCACAACTGACGAATATCAGTATACACAAAAACGCCTTTTCTGTCAAAGCCTTTTACAAGAAAAGCGAACAAAACTCGGCTTTATGGAAGGGATCAAAAAATGACTGGCATGTTTTTTCCCGTAAAACCCAAAATTGCTTCCCTAGTAATTTTAGCTGCCAGCAATGCCGTCCTTTCGCTTGAATCTGTCGCCGGGGAAACTTCGACCAAATCAAAACCGACAACATTCAGTACGCTCAGCGCCTGGATTGCACTGATGATCTCTCGCGATGTACACCCGCCGGGCTCTTGCGTGCCTGTTCCGGGTGCAAAGGCCGGATCAACGACGTCAATATCCAGCGTAACATAAATCGGCACGCCCGCCAGTCCTGGCAGGGCGGCCTGCAAAGGCTCCAGTACCTTTTCGACCGTTAAATGAGTGAACTCTTGCGCAAAAACAAATTCCTCTTTCGTCCCCGAACGAATCCCAAATTGATACACCCGCTTGGGACCCAACAATTCGGCGACCTTACGCATCACGGTGGAATGCGAATTCCCTTCGCCTAAGTAGTCCCTCCGAAGATCAGCATGGGCATCAAAATGAACCACCCGAAGTTCCGGATATTTGCGGGCAAACGGTTTAATCAAGGGAAAACTGACTAGATGCTCTCCGCCAAGAAAGATCGGAAACTTGCCGTCCTCCAAGAGCATTGAGGAAGCATCTTCAATAATTTCAAGGGAACGCTCCACGTTGCCAAAGGGCAGGCTCAAATCACCACAGTCAAAATAGCTGTAATCCGCTAAATCTCTGTCTTGATACAGGCTGTATTCTTCAATCCCAGTCGACACATTCCTTATGCCTTGAGGCCCCATGCGAGTGCCCGGTCGAAAACTCACCGTATAGTCCATTGGAATCCCCAGAATAGCCGTTTGAGCCACGTTGTAATCAGCGGCTGCCCCCATGAAAATCCCGGGGTTTTCCACCAGAGACATGATTCCTCTCTTGGTCATAGATTCACCCTCTACTTACTTTAGCAGTGCACGGACAAATCGTGGCAATCTAAAGACCGCCTTATGCATTTCGGCACTGTAATACTTAGTATCCAGTTCTGGAATCTTCGTCTCATCCACTGCCTCAGGATCCCAGCGTTTAGAACCCATTGTAAAACTCCACAAGCCACTGGGATAGGTAGGAATCGCCGCCAGATAGAGTTTAGCTATCGGAAAGACCTCCGCTATATCACGGTATACTCGTTGAATTAGATTCGCATTGAAAAACGGAGATTCCGTTTGGGCCACCATGATTCCATCCTCTTTCAGTGCCCGAGAAAGGCTGCGATAAAAATCGAGCGCAAATAATCCTTCGGCTGGACCAATCGGCTCTGTCGAATCGACCAGAATCACATCGTAGATACCAACTTTGTCACGCACATGGGCAATTCCGTCATCAACGAGCACTTTGACTTTCGCGTTGTTATCGAGGGCAGCCGCGATTTCAGGAAGAAACTTCTTGGAAGCCTCGATCACCTTACCGTCAATTTCGACGAGCGTGGCCTTCTTTACCTTAGGATGTTTCACAACTTCGCGAATCGCGCCCCCGTCGCCTCCTCCGATAACGAGCACGTTTTCGGGATTCGGATGGGTGTTCAAAGCGACATGGGAAATCATCTCATGGTAGACAAACTCATCTTTAATCGTCGTCATGACCATTCCATCCAACACAAGCATCCGCCCAAACTGTTCGGTATCGATAACTGCAAGATCTTGGTACTCTGTTTGTTCGGTATGTAGCGTCCGACTTATTTTACAGGTTATTCCTACAGTAGGCGTTTGTTTTTCAGTGTACCACAGCTCCATGTTTCTAACCCCTTTCCTGATCGAATGCTAGTACCACAACGGAACCGCAGCAAAAGCACAGCCTATTTTTTCAACCTTATGTTGAGTCACAGCCACCTTAATGTCAACCAAATTCATCTTACGGGTCGCAAATGCTTCTTCGACCATCTTCGTGATCATGGCCTTCGCCTCTTCAGCCGTACACTTACCCGAATACTCCATGATAACCCCAAACGTATTCTCCGAAAAACCGACTGCGACAGCCGCGCTGATAATTTCCCCAGGAACGTCGCTGACGATAGAGCCATACGCCGTAGGCACTAAAGAACCTTCGGGGATCTCTAAATCTGGATCATACTCACATCCAGGCGGCAATATTGAACTAACACGCAATAGATTCACATTGCCAATACGAGCCTTTAACAGTGCGTTATCAAAAGCCGTTAACTTGGAATGCCCTTCGGCACTGGCCGCAGTGATAAAAAATTTCTTTGGCGTCGGTAACAATCGCTTCACTCCCTTTACATTGGTTCCTAGAAAAAAATACATGCAATATTATATACACAACGTCCATAAAAATAAACGATTTTTTTCGCTTTTTCGGCAAAAAACATGTGAATTCGTTCAACTAAAGTTGAACATTAAGACTTCGGTGACGAAAGCCTCCAGTGACGTTAGTCTCCGGTGGAGACTAACGTCGAAAGCGCACAGCCCTTAACGAATACTATCGCGCTGGAGGATTGGTTTCGCCGAAGCCGCCTATCCCAAAAGTTACACTTCGCGGCGAAGGGTGGAGTCTACCCCCACCGAAGCAGAGTACGGGGTACCACTCCCACTTGTAGAAGTGGAGTCTCACGGTTGGATCAAGGTAAAAAATTATAGCAGCGGCTGTCGAACCGCTGCTCAATGGGTTAGCTCGGTTAGCTCCCTAATTAGTCGATACTTTCTTTTGCTTAACAACTTCTTCGTAGCTGATAGAACGAGTATGTTGCGTATGAGACCACTGCTTGTCTTTGCGTTTCAAGAAACCCAAAAAAACAATAGGAATCCAGCTGTAGATAAAAACCGGGTAAAGAATCAACCCAACATAAGCTCTCCACGGCAAACGATCCAGGGCCAAAGCAGCAACCGGATAGACATATTGTATCGCAGAGAGAATTTGCCAACCCGTCCAGGGCATCACCAAAGAAAAGATATTCGCGTAATGGCCTTGAAAGCCGGCGACGAGATTCGTCAACATAAAGAACGTGGCAATCATGACAAGGGCCGGCTGAAAGAGATGGACTGCGGCATCAATATACATAAACTTGCGTTCCCGAACCCCTTTAATAACTAAAGTGAAGAAGTAGTGACCCGCTACATCTACCTGACCTTGAGCCCAGCGCTTTCTTTGTCGCCAAGACTGTACAAACGTCAATGGCTTCTCATCATAAACAACTGCATCATGAGCCCAAGTCGTCTTAATGCCAAAAGTTAGCGCCTTCATACTAAACTCTAAATCCTCGGTTAAAGATGTTGCACCCCAACCGAATTTCCTCAGGATATCCGTCGAAATGCACATGCCCGTCCCACCCAATACATTTGAAAGGCCTATGTTGTAGCGAGCAAGCTGCAATAACCGATTGGACAGCCAAAATGCAATTGAAAATGTGTTGGTAACCCAAGTGTCAAAAGGATTTTTAGAATCTAAGTAACACTGGATGATTTTTTCCCCTTGGCAGAGCTTGCTGTTCATTTCCACTAAGAAATTCTCTTTCACTAGGTTATCCGCATCGAAGATGACCACCGCATCGAACTGACGCTCCATCCTAAAGAGACGTTGAAACATCCATTCCAGAGCATATCCTTTACCTCTTTTTATGTCATTGAAGCGTTGATGAACGGAAGCACCTACATTGCGGGCAATCAAAGCTGTCTTATCGATACAGTTATCAGCAACAACGAATACCTCATAGAGTTCCTTCGGATAATCTAACTGGAGAAGATTTTCGACCAAAGGTCCAATCACCTTTTCTTCATTATGGGCAGCCACAACCAAAGCAAAGGTTTTTTCCGGTATTAGGATTTTTTGCTCCCGTTTGCGGTAAAGCCCAAACATAGACAGGACAAAATAATAAAAAGTCAATACGATAATAATCACCTGTACGGGAATCATAATGACATTAAAAAACTGAGTCCCGGCAGGCCCGAAAAAAAAATCCACGAACGTTCAACCCCCTTTTACCGATTAAAATTCTAACATACCCCTAAGCATGTTGCAATAAAAAAAGGCCAAAAACTAAGATTTTCACGCTCACACTCCCGTTTTCTAGCTAGATGACAACTTCTCAACCTGTTAAGGGTTGGCGTTAGGTCTAATTTTAGAGTTTGTCCACTCTTTTTCGCCAAAACCCATACTTAATACCTTGTCCAACTTAACCCTATGCATTGATATCTGAATAAGAACAAACATTTTTAACAAAGTGCCAGAAGAAGTCTCCCACTTCTATAAGTGGGAGCTGAATTCGGCACAATTCTTGATAATACCTTATAATTCAGTGGGGGAGGGCAGAGACCCCCACTGAATCCTCGAGCGAAGCGAGTTTGCTAACGTTGATTGAGCTTTAATACGAGAAAGATAATGAGACTGATTGTAAAAAGGATGAACAGAACGCTTGCTTTTATGCTAAAAACAACCGATTGCCAATAGACCGAAGCAACATGGCTTCCGGAAACCCAGGGAATGGCGCTGCGGAATATCACAGTTAACGCCTGTCCCAAAGTCACTAACAGACTCAACCCGAGGAATATGACTAGTATGCCCATTAACCCAAGAGGGGTATCCAAATACCATCGTAATTTTAGCTGAACTTTTAGCCAAAGTAACTCTCTGGAGAACCATAGCCAGCGTCTCCACATGCCTCCAACCCGCCTTTCATAAACAGCATTTTTAAATCCAACAAAACATAACCCTCTTTGTGGCATTTTTGTATATATTATCAACAAATTGTCTATAATCTTGGGCAAAGGAGGTGGGAACTGAATGCCTATTAAGTCTGATGATCGGAAATTCATCCATTGCTCGTTCTGCAATCAGAAATTCAGGTTTGAGTACGATGCCGTCCGCCACGAAAAAGATATGCACTCTGATAAGGTTATCTCCTAACAAAACATTCATGTATTTGTATAATCGTTGAAAGCCGCCGTGATGTGGCTTTCTTTTTGCTTCCTGGTTGAATATATTCGACAGCTAGCCTTTCCCATACCTTATCAGAGGTCAGAGGTTAGAGGTCAGAGGCCAGATGTCGGAAGTCAGAACGTGGAAAAGGGACTACGAGTTTTTCGTAGTCCCCTTCGTTACCTGGGCC
>JAIMKP010000091.1 GCA_020692355.1 Desulfosporosinus sp. | reverse complement strand
ACAGAGCATCAATTCGTACTGAGGGAGGTGTAGCCTGGGACTAAATCTTTATCATTCGCTATAGAGATTTTGGTGCCGGGTAAGTGATGTCCACTTTACACGAAACCTTGATTGACTTGTTTAATGATGTGCAAAAACGGTTGCACCAGTACATCCGCCCCGTTTTTCAGAACCTTTCGCTTCCTCCTGCGGCCATGCTGCTCGCTCGTAGCATTGCTCAAGAGCCGGGTATCACGGTCAGTGAATTATCAAGGCGCACGCAAACCGCAAAATCCCATGTCTCTAATATGTTGGAGGATATGAGTAGGCGCGGCTTGATTGAGAAGCGCCCAGACCCCGATGATCATCGCCTGGTACGCATTTACTTGGCCGAGCAGGCGGCAGAACAGATGCAGCAGGTGCGGGAAGAAATTCGGCACCGTCTAATGGTAGCCATATCCGTCGTACCGGATGATAAGGTGGTTCAGATGATCGCAGTTCTGCAAGATTTTAAGGAAGCACTGGCGGAGCCTGACCAGGAGTAAATTCGTTGTGCTAAGTGAACGATTTTTAGAGGTGATAATCGATGCTTAAGTTATTCAAGTACTTGAAGCCATTTTCTCAATCGGTAGCCCTTGTTCTTGTGCTTGTATTTTTTCAATCTTTAGCCGATTTGTACCTACCAACCTTAATGTCTGACATTGTTGATACCGGTATTGTTAAGGGTGACACATCCTACATCCTGCGCGTAGGTGCTTTCATGTTACTGGTAGCCGCCGTCAGCGGGTTGTGCTTGATTAGCGCGAGTTTTTTATCGGCCAAAGTTGCAACAGGATTAGGTAGAAATCTGCGCAGCCTGGTTTTTGCGCGGGTAGAAAGCTATTCACAACATGAGTTTGATAAGCTAGGCACAGCTTCATTGATTACAAGGACCACCAATGATATCACTCAGGTCCAGCAAGTATTGATTATCATGATGCGGATGATGGTCGGTGCACCGATGATGTCTATTGGTGGAATTATTATGGCGGTATCTAAAGATGCTACGTTGTCACTCATCTTTGTTGTTGTTCTTCCGGTTCTGGCCGTTGTGATTTTTGGCATCGCCGGAAAAGGGATACCTCTTTTTAAAGCGATGCAGGTCAAGCTTGATACGCTAAACAGGGTGTTACGCGAAGGACTAACCGGGATCAGGGTCATACGTGCTTTTAACCGGATTGATCACGAAAAAGAACGCTTTACGGAATCCAACCGAGATCTCACCAACACTGCGATTAAGGTTAATATTATCATGGCTTCTTTAATGCCTGTTATGATGGTTGTTATGAATTTAACGACAATTGCCATCGTCTGGTTTGGTGGGATTCGTGTGAACAATGGGGATATACAAGTCGGAGATATGATGGCTTTCTTGCAATATGCCATGCAAATTATGTTCTCATTAGTTATGGTCTCCTTCATGTTTATCATGATCCCGCGGGCGGAAGCTTCGGCCATGAGAATTAACGAGGTACTTGATATGATTCCGGAAATTAAGGATGCGGAAGAGATCAAGAACCCAGACAGCCAAAGAGGATTTGTTGAGTTTAAGGACGTTACCTTTAGTTATCCAGGTGCGGAACAGCCTGCGCTTAAGGATGTTTCATTTACGGCCAGCCCAGGCGAAGTCACGGCACTCATCGGGGGTACCGGTTCAGGAAAATCAACGTTGATTAACTTGATTCCACGTTTCTATGATATTGACAGCGGAAGTATCTTCGTTGACGGGGTTGACGTGCGGAAGATGTCGCAAGCAAACTTAAGAGCAAAGATTGGTTTTGTTCCGCAAAAGGCCGTGCTTTTTACTGGCACGATTGCTGAAAATATCCGGTACGGTAAGGAAGATGCTACAGATAAAGAAGTTGAACATGTAGCCAGAATTGCTCAGGCCATTGAGTTTATTACGAGCATGACCGATGGGTTTAATTCCGTGATTGCTCAAGGTGGGGCCAATATTTCCGGCGGTCAGAAGCAGCGGCTGGCGATTGCCAGGGCCTTGGTAAGAAGACCGGAAATCTATGTTTTTGACGACACGTTTTCTGCTTTAGACTTTAAAACGGATGCTCAGTTGCGAGCGGCGCTAAAGAAGGAAACAGCCGATGCTACGGTGATTATCGTAGCCCAGCGAGTCAGCACGGTGATGAACGCAAACAGGGTTATTGTTATGGATGACGGTCGAATCGTTGGGATGGGGACACACCGGGAACTTTTAACGACTTGTGAGGTTTATCGCGAGATTGTTTCTTCGCAGTTTTCCGAGGAGGAATTAGCATGAGTGAAGACCGCAGAGAGCAAAAGCCGTTCGGAGGCCCCGGCATGGGTCCGGGCGGAAGGCCTGGTGGGGGATTTGGCCGGGGGCCTATGGGCGGGCACGGTATGGGTATGCCGATGGAGAAAGCCAAGAATTTTAAAGGAACCTTGAAGAGGCTCTTGGGCTATTTAAAGTCCCGGAGGCTCCGGTTGCTTACCGTTTTTATCATGGCCATTTTGAGCACAGTTTTTAGTATCGTTAGCCCAAAAATCATGGGTAAAGCGACAACGAAATTGTTTGAAGGCATCATGATGAAATACAGGCATGTACCTGGAGCTAAAGTCGATTTTGACTATATCGGGCAAATTCTAGTTCTTTTAATCGGTTTTTATATTTTGAGTGCCATATTCAGCTATCTCCAACAATATATCATGGCCGGGGTCGCGCAGAAAACGGTCTATGACATACGAAATGATGTCAGTAAAAAACTCTCCCGTCTTCCTTTAAAATTTTTTGATTCGCATGTGCACGGTGATATTCTAAGTCGGGTGACGAACGATGTGGATAATATCAGCACAACGTTGCAGCAAAGTTTGACGCAGCTTATCACATCCATTGTGACGATTGTCGGTATTCTTATCATGATGTTAACCATCAGCCCGCTCATGACCCTGATTGCCTTGGTAACCCTACCTTTGTCTTTTCTGGTGACGATGGTGATAGCCAAGCGCTCGCAGAAATATTTTGCCGATCAGCAGAAGAATCTCGGTATCCTCAACGGTCATGTCGAGGAAATGTATACCGGTCATCCTATTGTCAAGGCTTTCGGACGCGAGGGCGAAGCCATCGATAAATTTAATCAAATCAATGAGAGGCTTTATGCCGCAGGCTGGAAAGCCCAGTTCGTTTCCGGGATCATCATGCCCTTGATTAGTTTCATCAGTAATGTCGGCTATGTGTTTGTTTCCGTTATCGGGGGTATTCTGGTGATGAAGAAGCGCATTGAAATCGGTGATGTTCAAGCTTTTATTCAATATTCCAGGCAGTTCACTTGGCCCATTGTGCAAACTGCCAATATTGCTAATGTGATTCAGTCCACTGTGGCATCAGCCGAGCGGGTCTTTGAACTCCTGGACGAACTGGAAGAAATTCCAGACAAAGAAGATGCTAAACTTATCGGTTTTCCACAAGGCGCGGTTAAGTTCCAAAATGTTAATTTTGGCTACAAAGAAGACGTTACTTTGATTCAGGATATGAATATCGACGTTAAGCCTGGGCAGACCATCGCTGTAGTCGGTCCAACCGGTGCCGGCAAAACTACCCTGGTCAACCTGCTCATGCGCTTTTATGAAATCAACCGGGGGAAAATCACGGTGGATGGAGTAGATATCCGCGATCTAAAGCGCGGCGATCTGCGTACCATGTTTGGCATGGTACTTCAGGATACTTGGCTGTTTAACGGTACTATCAAGGATAATATTGCCTATGGCCGCACCGGTGCCAGTGAACAAGACGTAATCAGGGCGGCCAAAGCGGCTCATGCCGACCATTTTATTAGAACACTGCCTGAAGGATATGGTACAGTTCTCAATGAAGAGGCCTCCAATATATCCCAAGGCCAAAAACAGCTCCTGACGATCGCCCGAGCTATTCTGGCTGATCCGGCTATCCTCATCTTGGATGAAGCCACCAGTAATGTTGATACAAGAACCGAATTGCTCATTCAAAAAGCAATGAGTACGCTCATGAAAGGAAGGACAAGTTTTGTCATTGCACACAGACTGTCTACCATCCGGGACGCAGATTTGATTCTGGTCATGGATCATGGTAGCATCATTGAAATGGGCAATCACAACCAGTTGCTGGCTCGGGGAGGTTTCTATGCTGAGCTATATAACAGCCAGTTTACGGGTGGCAGTTTAGTCTTGGCTAATTTTCTTGACACGTCATGCATCTTATGATAAATTATTGTGAGTAATGGATTAGTTGTAGAGACATACAGTTGCGGGAGGTGTTCGTGGATGCGCGTTGGAATTATCTTAGCCTGTACGGAGTGCAAGCACCGTAACTACGCTACAGTGAAGAATAAGAAGAATAATCCGGATCGTCTGGAAGTCAAGAAATACTGCAGAAACTGCAAGGCTCACACCACTCATAAGGAGACCAAGTAATTTTTTTTTGTACCAATCAGAAAGTATATCTTTATGGTGGCACAAGTGCAACTAAGGCTTCCGCCTTCGCTAACTCAAACAGGACGTTTGAGATTAGAGCATCGCCATGGATGGCTAGATGACGTAGGCTTGGCGCCAGCCAAGTTTTCTTTATCCCCTGAGTCAGTCTATATGTACGCCAGGAGGCGTTGTCAGGGTATTGGATGGATTGGCATTTAAGGATGTGATTGGATGGGTGCAGTAAAGAAGCCGACGAATACTCAAGGCCAGGTGAACAAATTAACCGAGTATTTTCGCGGGGTTTGGACGGAACTCAAGAAGGTTCATTGGCCAAATCGTCAGCAATTGTTTACTTATACCGGAGTTGTTTTGATATCTGTAGCGATTGTGGCTTTCCTGCTCTGGATCGTCGATAGCGGTTTGGGCTTGGTTCTGGCAAAAATTCTGCCGTAAGAGGCCTGCGCCGAGTAAAAGAGCGGGCTGTTAATAACACAGGGAGGTTGGGGCTTTGCTGGGGAGGCCCCGATGTACGATGGAGAAGAACTGGTACGTTATTCATACGTATTCCGGCTATGAGAACAAGGTCAAGACGAACTTGGAGAAGCGGGTTGAATCCATGAACATGGAGGACAAGATTTTTCGCGTTCTTGTTCCCATGGAAGATGAGATCGAAATCAAGAATGGTAAGAAGAAAGTCACCAAACGCAAGGTTTTTCCGGGCTATGTTTTGGTCGAGATGATTCTCACGGATGATTCCTGGTATGTTGTGCGTAATACACCCGGGGTAACCGGGTTTGTGGGCACTGGGGCGAAGCCGATACCCTTGTTGGAGCAAGAAGTCGCTAGCATTTTGCGGCAGATGGGTTATGACGAGGTTAGGACAAAGATCGACTTTGACTTGAACCAGAACATTCGCGTAATCGCGGGTCCGTTTAAGGATTTCGTCGGTGTTGTTCGTGAAATCCTTGAAGATAAAGAAAAGTTGCGTGTGATGGTATCCATGTTTGGGAGGGAAACTCCTGTTGAATTAGAGTTCAGTCAAGTAGAAAAGCTTGACTGAGGATATCCTGACAAGGAGGTGTGAGAAATGGCAAAAAAAGTTGTCGGCTTGGTAAAGTTAGCGATTACGGCAGGGAAAGCAACGCCTGCACCTCCGGTTGGTCCGGCACTCGGTCAGCACGGGGTCAACATTATGGCCTTCTGCAAAGAGTATAACGAGCGTACCAAGGATCAAGCGGGGTTGATTATCCCTGTAGAAATTTCGGTCTATGAAGATCGCTCCTTTACCTTTATCACGAAGACGCCGCCCGCATCAGTACTTCTAAAGAAGGCGGCTAACATTAATTCCGGGTCGTCTGAGCCCAATCGCAAAAAGGTTGCGAAGGTGAACCGGGGCAAAGTACGTGAAATCGCTGAGCTGAAGATGAAAGATCTGAATGCGGCGTCTGTAGAGGCTGCTATGCGTATGGTTGAAGGAACCGCACGTAGCATGGGAATAGAGATTAGCGATTGATCTGAATCGTGGGAGGGCTAAAGCCCGAATGCACCACAAGGAGGTAAAGGAATGCCAAAAGTAGGTAAGAAACGCCAAGATGCGGTAAAAAGCTATGACAGCGACCAATTGTTCGAACCCGCTGAAGCGTTAGCAACGGTCAAGAAGATCGCAAGTGCTAAGTTTGATGAGACAGTGGATGTTGCGTTCAGACTGGGTATTGATACCCGGCATGCCGATCAGCAGATCCGGGGAGCGGTTGTCCTTCCTCATGGGACCGGCAAGTCGAAAACGGTCTTGGTCTTCGCCAAAGGGGAGAAGGCTAAAGAGGCTGAGCAGAGTGGCGCTGATTATGTTGGGGCTGAAGACATGGTGGCTAAGATTGAGCAAGGATGGTTCGATTTCGATGTCGCTGTGGCTACACCGGACATGATGGGCATGGTTGGTAAGTTAGGCCGGGTGTTAGGTCCCAAAGGCTTAATGCCGAACCCGAAGACAGGAACCGTGACATTTGAGGTTGCGCGTGCCATCAAGGAAATCAAAGCCGGTAAAATTACCTACCGTGCGGATAAGGCTGGGATCATCCACGCTCCCATCGGTCGGGTTTCTTTTGATGAGAACCAGCTTTTCGAAAACTATCAGGTTTTGGCTGAAACACTTGTGAAAGCTAAACCGGCTGCAGCCAAAGGGCAGTACATTCGCAGCGTTGCGGTGTCCTCAACGATGGGTCCGGCTGTGAAGATTAACCCGATTAAAGCGCACTAAGCGTTTGGTTTACGAATTGCATAGTTTCCGCTGTAGACAGCAGGAGCCATTAAGGCTTAAACCATGTGTCCTGCCGAGGTTGGATAGATGAGCCAACTTGTTTTTAAGTTTGGTATTCTTGACCTCTGCAGCAGCGGAGGTTTTTACATGTGTAGTCCAGGGAAGGAGGTGTAGAGTTTATGCATAATGTTGAAGAAAAGGCTAAATTAGTGGCTGAGATCCGAGAGAAGTTTGACAAGGCTACGGGTGTGGTATTGGCTGACTATCGCGGCTTAACGGTAGCTCAAGTTACGCGCCTACGGGCTGATCTGCGACAGGCTGATGTTGAGTACCGGGTGTTAAAAAATACGCTCGTCAGAAGGGCTGCGAATGAAGTCGGTGTCAAAGGATTGGATCCTTATCTTGAAGGCCCGACTGCACTGGCTTTCAGTGCCGATCCGGTTGCGCCGGCCAAGGTTCTTTCCGATTTTGCAAAAACTAATAAGAACTTTAAAATTAAGGCAGGGATCCTTGAGGGGAGGGTCATTGGTCCGGATGGCGTGAAGGCTTTAGCCGATCTACCACCGCGCGAAGTCCTTTTGGCCCAAGTGCTACGAGGCATGCAGGCTCCCTTGTCTGGCATGGCCAATGTTCTCCAAGGTCCGATTCGCAAGTTCGCTTATGCACTTGAAGCATTGCGTAAAGCACAAGAGGCGTAATTCAGAAGTCGGAAGTCAGAGGCCGGAGGTCGGAAGTCAGGGGTCGGAAGTAAGAAGTTGGAAGTTGAATAGAATTTATTATTTAGGAGGAAATAAAAATGTCCAAGATTAATGAAATTTTAGAGGCCGTCAAAGGCTTAACGGTGCTGGAACTGGCTGAATTAGTGAAAGCCTTTGAAGAGGAATTCGGTGTAAGCGCGGCGGCTCCGGTGGCCGTTGCTGCAGCAGGTGCTGCCGCAGCGGCTCCTGCTGCTGTTGAAGAGCAAACCGAATTCGATGTTATTCTCCTTGAGGCTGGCGCTTCCAAGATTAATGTGATCAAGGTTGTCCGCGAAGTAACGAGCTTAGGTTTGAAGGAAGCCAAAGATCTGGTTGATAGCGCCCCGAAGCCGATTAAAGAGAAGATTTCCAAAGAAGACGCTGAGGCGTTAAAAGCTAAACTGTCTGGCGCTGGCGCAAAAGTTGAAGTAAAGTAAGGCCTTAATCTTTCCCACAGGGAAAGCAAAGAAGGGGCAAGGCTCAAGCCG
>JAIMKP010000090.1 GCA_020692355.1 Desulfosporosinus sp. | reverse complement strand
TTGGTGGGACAACAGAGTCAAGAAGCCTATTAGCCAACAAAAAAAGAGAGAGCGCACTTGTATAAGGCTACAAGGGCTCTCTCTCTCACTTTGACACTCCGGATGGCCGGTGCCCGTATCATATAAACTTAACCAGAGATCCTAATTCTCACTAATTCACTAATCACAGTCTACAGTCAATGCCTTTTGCCTTACGAATTTCATACATGCATAAACCCCAGACCGACCCGTGAGTGTTCTGACAGCGGATGCAGGGAGGAACGAGCGAAGATGGCAACGGCCAGCTACTCAAAACCAAAAAGCCGTTCAAGAGTCCAGCGTGCTGAACTACCTGAACGGCATCGTTGCCTGTACTTGGCAAGACCTAAAGTATACTGTTATATTACACCGCGAACTATCATCTGTCATATCGCTGTATAATCCATATCGGTCTATTTAACGCCATCTGACGTAATGATATGCAGTATTCACACCACCAGATAATTATGCTACAGCTTTCGAGTGATTATAGAATCACAGCAAAACAAGTTCACTTTTTCTTAAGGTTACTTGAGTATTCGCTGATCATTCTGCAGATGTTTAGCATCAGCCTAAGCTCATCAGGATCTTTATCCTTCGCGATGGAGATTAGCTCATTGATTAAATTATTGGGTTCTACGTTAACCTCTTCCTGAAGGAGGAAATCGACTGTAACTCCTAAGGAATTGGCGATACTCACTACTGTCTCTAAGCTAGGGTTCTTCTCACCCCGTTCGACCTGACCTATGTATGATTCGTTAATTTCGGCAGCCTCTGCAAGTTGTTCCTGCGTAAGCCGATACTTTGTCCGTTCTTCTCTGATCCGTTGGCCCAAATGTTTAAATACCATCTGAACAACCCCTTCCGATGCCACTATATGGTATATAGAATAGGGTTTGAAGGTGCTATATGTACGATTTTTATTGACTAATAGTATTCTTCAGTGTTAGAATTTTCCTATACTGGCGAAGCACGTTCAACTTTATGGATCGGAGAATGGATGAAATGAGTCTTAAGGTTCTGGTTGTAGATGATGCGAGTTTTGTACGCATGGTGATTTGTCAGATGTTAATTCGTTTAGGTCACACTGATATTTTGGAAGCTAAGAACGGTTTTGAAGCTATTGAGAGTTATAAAACCGATATGCCGGCACTTACGCTTCTAGATATTACAATGCCAGAACTTGATGGATTGTCTGTCCTCAAGGAGATCATCGCTTTTGATCCATCGGCCAAGGTGATTATGTGTAGTGCCGTGGCCCAAGGTCAGGTTGTGCGTGAAGCGTTGGACCTCGGTGCGAGTGATTTCTTAACTAAACCATTTCGTTTAGATGAACTTGAAAAGATAATTGCGAATTATTTAGGTACAAATTAGGACAGTCAACAAATTAGAGAAAAAAATTGGCCAACAAGCCCCATCCTTGACAGGGGAACATCGATCCTCTATAGTTTTGGTAGAGACTGAAAGCTAGACGTCAAAAACTAGACGCCGAAAACTGAGGTGTCTTTGCTGTTAGTGTGAGGAGAGATTATTCATCGACAGTTACTTATGGATGGGTTTTAAGGTCTTGTTGGCACTGGCATTGGTTGGGCTCAATGGGGTCTTTGTTGCGGCGGAATTCTCGTTGGTTAAAGTCAGGAAGACCCGCTTGGCTGAATTAGCAGAAGGGGGTTCAGTTCGTGCGGGCCGCGCCTTGGAACTAACCGCCAAGCTAGATGCCTATCTTTCCGCTTGCCAGCTGGGGATAACCCTCGCCTCTTTAGGCTTGGGCTGGCTCGGCGAACCCGCAATTGCGGATTTGATTCGTCCACTCTTCTTTCATCTTTGGCCAGAAGCTGTTATTGACGCTGTTTCTGTAACTATCGCTTTCTTGCTGATAACGTTCTTACATATTGTTTTGGGTGAGTTGGTTCCGAAGTCCTTGGCTATTCAGAAATCGGAAGGGATTGCTCTAGGTATTTCTGGTTTCCTCAGGCTCTTTTATAATGTCTTCTATCCAGTCATTCGTGCCCTCAACGAACTCGCAAATGCGGTCTTGAGGATTTGGGGGATTCAGCCAGCCAATGAGGCAGACTTAGCTCATACAGAAGAGGAACTACGCATGCTGGTTGATGCCAGTCAGAGGCATGGCTTTCTGGATAAAATGGAAGGGAAGCTCTTGGATAATGTCTTCGAGTTCTCGGATCGGATTGTCAGCGAAGTCATGATCCCGCGTCAGGATATGGTCTGCATGTTCCTTCAGGACAGCATGGATGAGATTTTAGGTGTGGTCAAAGAATACGGCCACACCCGTTATCCGCTCTGCGATGATGATAAGGATCATGTGATCGGGATGGTACATGTCCGGGATGTCGTTCGGCTGCGGGAGGATGCGGATTTGTGTGACATTTCCCAGGTGCGCCGCGATATTCTCATCGTGCCTGAGGGGATGCCCATTTCTCATCTCGTCCAGAAGATGCGCAGCGAGCGCACCCATATGGCGATTGTCATTGATGAGTTTGGTGGAACAGCAGGTTTGGTCACGATCGAGGATTTGCTCGAAGAACTGGTCGGCGAGATTTATGACGAGTTCGAAAACGAACAGGCGACGGTTACTAAGCTGGGTGACGGGGAATATCTCATTAACGGTCGGGTGCTCTTGGAGGAAGTTTCCGAAATGCTGGATATTGAACTTGCGGAGGAAACGGTGACGACCATCGGCGGCTATGTGTTCGCCCGCTTGGGCAGAAAACCAGTCAAGGGAGATCGGGTAGATTTTGACGGCTATTTCTTTGAAGTTGCGGACGTGGCAGGTTTTCGAATTACACGGGTGAAGGTGACCCAAAAGCAAGCCGCAACGGAGGAAAACAGGGGAATTGCGATAAAAGGAGATTCCAACAGAGGAGCGTGAATTCACCTCTGCACGAAGGAGTCGCCAGGACGCATTATAGGATAAAAGAGAAGAAGAAACAGAAGGGGGTTCAGATCATGGTGCTAAACAAAGAAAACACGGTCATTGGTTTCATTGGAACCGGTGTGATGGGCAAGAGCATGGCTGATCATCTCTTAGAGGCTGGGTATAAGGTGCTTGTCTATAACCGTACCCAATCCCGGGCGGAGGAACTGTTGCAAATGGGGGCGGTCTGGAAAGACACCCCTGGGGAAGTCGCCCGAGAAAGCCGGGTCATCATCACGATGGTGGGATATCCCAAGGATGTTGAAGGGGTGTATTTCGGGGGACAGGGAATTATCTCCAACGCCCAAGCGGGTAGTTACCTGATCGATATGACCACGTCAACTCCTTCTCTGGCCAAACGGATCTACGAAGAAGCGACAGTTAAGGACATGTTTGCGCTCGATGCCCCGGTATCCGGGGGAGATGTGGGAGCTAAGGAAGCGCGTTTGGCGATTATGGTCGGAGGAGATCCTGCCGCGTTTGCAGCCGTGATGCCAATTTTAAAGGTGATGGGGAAAAATATTGTTCTCCAAGGCCTAGCGGGAGCGGGACAGCACACGAAGATGTGCAACCAAATTGCTATTGCCTCGAACATGATCGGCGTCTGTGAAGCCATGGCCTATGCTCAAAAGGCGGGCCTTGATCCGACCACCGTTCTCAAAAGTATTGAGACCGGTGCCGCAGGAAGCTGGTCATTAAGCAATCTGGCACCCCGGATGATTGCTGGGAATTTTGACCCTGGGTTTTATGTGAAACACTTTATTAAGGACATGATCATCGCCCTCGATTCAGCCAAGGAGATGGGGCTTATAACCCCTGGCCTCGAACTTGCCAAATCCCTCTACGACAAACTCGCTGCCCAAGGCGAAGAAAACAGTGGCACCCAGGCCCTGTTTAAGCTCTATCTGGAGGAAACCAGAAAGCAGGGATAGTTAAGTACAGTCTAAACGCTGCTTGCAAAAAAATGAAACCTCACATGCCAGTCGGCGGTGAGGTTTTTTATGTAAACCCGCTCACTCTTCGCCCTCCACAAACACGCCCGCACCATTCGGAATCACAACGACTTTGGCCACGGGGCCCATAGCCTCATAGGCCAGCTCCAAGGCGGTCTCCAAATTAGGGGCGTTTTCCAGGCCCATACTTTGTAGGACGTCGGGTTTGACCCCGTCCGTTACGATAATCACCCGGTAATTCATGAGCGTGCGCACGAGGACTTGCACTTGCCATTGGTCAAAGGGAGTTGCTGTGGGTGCAGTCGCTCGAATATCTTCTAAGATTTTCTTGGCCCCTTCAGGATGGGTCAGCATGCGCTGAAATACTTCCCCACCGATACCATCCATACATGAAGCGGCGGTGATGATCACTCCACCTTTTTTAGCTGCATATTCAGCGGTCCGAATACTCTTTACTGCTTGATAGAGGTTTTGATCGAGAGGGTAGCCACCATTGCTTGTGAGCACGATTTCGGCTCGCTTGGTTTTTAGTTTTGTAAGTTGTTCAACGAACTTAACGCCTTCTGCAAAGGCTTTTTGCGGGTGCCCTGCAAACGCGCCAATGATGTTCTTTTCTTCGTCTAAGGCAACATTGAGGATAAAGCGGAGGTTGGCCTGCCTGGCGGCATCCTCCATATCCTGATGAAATATGTTGCCTTTGAGGGTTCCTGACTCGGTTTTTGGATGATCGATAAACTGGGCGGAATGGTTGATGAGTATCGTTTCTTTTCCTGAGACCCCGGGAAGGATGCTCTTACGTCCGCCCGAATAGCCAGCGAAAAAGTGGGGTTCAATAAATCCTTCCGCAATCAAGAGATCCGCCTTGGCTGCGAGTTTGTTCAAAAAAAACGGCGCTCCGGAAGGTAGGTTTTGCAAGCGTACCAGGGTCTCGTAGTCATCCGCTCTATGGGCGACAAAGCGTTCCTGCGCCACAACCTCAGGGCCAAATTTGTCATCAAGTTCCGCAACCGTTGGCGCCCGGTGAAGCCCAGTTGCAATGAGAATGGTGATTTCGGCGTTTGGGTTTCCCTCCCGCACTTCTTTAAGGAGTAGGGGCAGCGTTTGACGGCTGGGAACCGGACGAGTATGGTCGCTCGTTACAATGACAACCTTTTGAGCCTTGGTAGCCAATTCACGCAGTCGGGGACTGCCTATCGGATCCTTTAACGTATCTTCCACCAACCGGGTGCCGATAACCTTCGAGGAGTGACTCGCGGGAGTCAAAATCCCTGCTAAACGCTCCTCCGGAATCTCCACCTCAAGAAATGAACGGCCATAAGGCAGTTTAACCAGCACAATAAAACCTCCTAGCGTAGTGAACTCGTTCAGCTAAAGCTGAACATCGAGACTTCGGTGACGAAAGTGTCCAGTGGACACTTTCGCCGAAAGCGCTTAGCCTTTAACGAACGCTATCGCGCTGAAGGATGGAGTCTACCTCCGTCGCCGCTAAGTGTTTCTATTGCGAAAGGCGGCTCGGCGATACTCTCCACTGGAGACTATCGTCACCGAAGCAGAGAACAGAATTCCCACTCCCACTTATAGAAGTGGGAGTCTTAAACGCTTGGATAAAATGATGTCACTCCTATTATAGTACCGACAAAACCCGAGTACAAACGCCATGGGTGAACGTGGTGCCGCGGAGCATCCCCCCCGTGCATATTTTGTCGAAATATCTTGTACGAAAGATCGTCACCTCTGGAGGGTTTGCTGCGTCTATACAGAAGAGGGATAATAGTACATCCCATTTGGAGAGAGGATGGTGGCAATCATGCAAAAACGAAGCCAACGGAGGGCCTTGGCACTTTTGGTCATCCCGGCCCTCATGGTTCAACTCGCCCTAATTCCTACCCCGGCCTGGGCGGGGGAAAGTCCTAAAGAAGTGGCGCAGGTGACGGGTGAGGCAGGGCAAATTTCACTGGAGCAAGCGCTCGGAATTGTAAAGTCACAGTTCACGATTCCGGCTGAGTTTGTCAAGTTTACGTCAGGGTTCAACGTTTACAATGACCACCAGGCCTGGGTTCTGTCCTGGAACAGCCCGGACCAAGGCAAAGGGGGAAGCTTTAACGCTCAAGTAGATGCGCTGAGCGGCGCTATCCTGAACATGAATCTCTGGAAAAACCCCGGAAAATCGGGGCCGAGTTTGCAACTCCCGCTCATTCAGGAGGATGAAGCCAAAGCAAAAGCGATTGAACTCATCACCAAACTGGCAAAAGATAAAATGCCAGAACTGCAGCTCGTTCCTTCCAATCAGGCGGTCATGTCGCTCACTTCTTACGGGCCGGTCAACTATACCTTTCGTTGGCAACGGATGCTCAATGGGGTAGCATTTCCCAACAATGGAATCACGGTTCAGATTAAAGCCTCCAGTGGTGAACCCGCATCTTATAATCTAAATTGGCTAAAGGTCAATGCACCCGATCCCAAAGGGGTCATTTCCCCTGAACGGACGGAGCAAATCTTTAAGAGCCAGCCTTACCTGGAACTGCGTTATTTTACGCCTGCTCCGATTCGCCCGCTGGCAGCCGGGGAAAAGCAGGAGGTTCGCTTAGTGTATGAGCCGAACGGGCCCTTTGCCAGCGGTATCATTGATGCCTTGACCGGCGAACCGCTAAAGCCCGGAGAAGGGAGCGGGTATTACGGCTACGATAAGGGCGGTATGGGAGGCATACCGGCGGGGTCGGTTAATCAGAAAGCAGCTGAGCTGAGCCCAGAGGAACAGGCCGAAATCGAGAAGACCGGGAAGCTGATCAGCAAAGATGCAGCTGTCGCTGCGGTCAAGCGTTGGGTAGAAGTTCCCGAAAATCTAGTTCTGAGCAATGTAAATCTAGGAACCGACTGGTCCTCAGCCAACACCCGCGTCTGGTCGTTAAATTGGAATTCCCCTAAGCCAGACGAGAAGGGCCCGCAATATATGTATGCTCGGGTGAATGCTGCGACCAGCGAGCTGATGAGTTTCAACCTGTCATTTCCTTACGGGCCGGATAACGGTGAGAAGAAAGGGATGGATCGCAAGGCTGCCCAAGCCGTGGCGGAAGGTTTCCTGAAACAAATTCAGCCCCAGCGCTTTGGTGAGGTTAAGTTTGTCGATCAGCCCGTTTTTCCTGGAAAATATGGGTATAATGGCAATCCCGAAGGTTTTTCCTATTATCGTTTAGTGAATGGGATACCCTTCTATGGCAATGGATTGAATGTAACCGTGGATACGGCCACGGGAAAAGTTGTCGGGTACAACCTGAATTGGGCAAATCTGGACTTCCCGTCTCCAGAGGGGATTCTCAATACCCAAGCGGCTGTTGGTAAATTCCTCACGGCACGCCCGCTGACGCTGGTCTATGTACTGCGCGAGACGTCGGTCGAACCTGTAAAGTCCAGCGAACCAGGAAAGGCAACCGAACTACGACTGGTCTATCAGCCCCTAGCGCAAAATGATGTGACGTTCAGCAATACGCTGGATGCTCGAAGTGGAGAGTTTCTGGATTATATGGGCAGGCCAAGCGCACAAATGCCGAAGGCCTATCAGTTTAAAGACATCCAGAGAAACTTTGCCGAGAAGGAAATCAGAATGCTCGGTCAAGCGGGGATATTTGGGGAGTACGGGGATGTGTTTCATCCGCAGGAGGCCGTGACGGTGATCGCCCTCTTACGGGCGATGTATACCGCCAAAAATGGAATGTATGCGCCTGCCCAGCCGAGTGATGAGGAGATCCTGCAATCTGCCAAGAATGAAGGTTGGCTGACGGAAGATTTAAGTGCCACTGCAATGGTGAACCGGGAAACCTTCACCCGCATCATGGTCCGGTTCCTCAAGCTTGAACCGATCGCCAAGCTTCAAGGGATTTATCAGGTGCCCTTTACCGATATTGATTCGAGTTTTTACGGGTATGCCGCCTTAGTACAGGGGATAGGAATACTTAGCATCCCAGGGAATACCTTTAACCGTGTCCAGGCTGTGACTCGTGCCGAGGCCGCCTATGCCCTGATTAAAGCGTTAAGCTTTCAGTCCTAGTGAATCACTTATAAAAAAGGAAGTCGGCTTTAACCGACTTCCTTTTTTATGTGCGCCACG
>JAIMKP010000020.1 GCA_020692355.1 Desulfosporosinus sp. | reverse complement strand
TAGAAGTGGGAGTCTCACGATTGGATAAATTATTCTATGCTTATTATACGATAATTATTGTATGTTTCAACTCAATGAATGAAATATTAGTAGCCTCACTTACGTCAACGTTTACGCTTCATAACTTTTGTGCGTACGCTTTTCCGGCCTGAAAGGCTCTGGCATTTAGGTCTGCAAGTTCAGGTTTCTTTCCGGCCAGCTCCATCAGGGTTTGCTCTAAGACAGCATCGGGTACGGTCGGTGTAAGCGTCTGGATCACACCCAGCATGACGATGTTGGCCACCTTCGCTGCGCCCAATTCATGCGCGATGTCATTGACGGGAACCAGGATGATGCGGACATCCTCCCTAGCCGGAAATTCCGGCACGATCGAGGAATTCACATAAACCGTACCGCCAGGAACGACTCGATCGATGAACAATTGGTAAGACGCGGTGTTCATCACCACAGCAATATCCGGTTTGCCCACGGTCGGTGAACCAATTTTCTTGTTGGATACGATCACCGAGCAGTTCGCCGTTCCACCCCGCATTTCAGGACCGTAAGAAGGAATCCACGTAACCTGCTTTTTTGCCTGCATGCCTGCTTGAGCAATGACTTTGCCGATAAATAAGACTCCTTGTCCTCCAAAACCGGCAAAAATATACTTCGTCATGCCTGTGCTCATGCCTCTCCCCCCCCTTCTGTGGCTGGAATCTTCAATTCCCCCAAGGCGAAGTAAGGTTTCATCTTGGTTTGCAACCACTCCAGGGCTTCAACCGGATTGACACCCCAGTTGGTCGGGCAGGTGGAAAGAATGCTAACAAAAGAATACCCTAAGCCGTCGAGCTGCACTTGGAACGCTTTTTTGATGGCCTTTTTTGCTTTTTGGATCGCTTGAGGCGTATCCACCGAAACCGAGGCCACATAGGCTGCCCCCTTGACTTGCGTCAGGACTTTGGGAAGATCTAAGGGAAAACCCATCGTTGCCGCTTCCCGACCATACGGAGAGGTTGCCGTTTTTTGGCCAATGAGGGAGGTCGGAGCCATTTGGCCTCCGGTCATACCGTAAATCGCATTGTTCACGAAAATAGACGTGATTTTTTCGCCGCGAGCCGCAGCGGAGATCGTTTCGGCTAAGCCAATGGACGCTCCGTCGCCATCCCCTTGGTAGGTGAAGACGACACGATCCGGACGTCCCCGTTTGGCCCCGGTCGCAACCGCTACCGCACGTCCGTGTGCCGCTCCGATCATATCGCAGGCAAAATACGTTTCACAGAATCCGGCACAGCCCACCGGAGCGATACCGATCGATTTCTCAATCAGATTCAATTCTTCTAAGACTTCAGCGATGAGACGATGAATAATCCCGTGGGTACAGCCCGGGCAATAATGAAAGGGGCGTTCGGTCAACCCTGCTGTTTTGGTAAAAATCGGTTTCATGCTTGCACCCCTCCTAACAACTGAGCTTTGAACGCCGTCACGATATCCTCGGGTTCCGGTGTCATTCCACCTTGACGTCCATAAAATCCGACCGGCGCTTTCCCATTGACCACGAGCTTCACGTCTTCCACCATTTGTCCTGCACTAAGCTCGATACTTATCCAGCCTTTGATCTGGTTGAGTCGTGCCGCTAACCCTGCTTCAGGGAATGGCCAAAGAGTGATCGGGCGATAAAGCCCTGCTTTAATCCCCTCTTCACGGAGCATGTCGACCGCGGTTTCCGTGATCCGGGAGCTGGTTCCAAAGGCCACAAAAGCATATTCCGCATCAGCCATTTGGTATTCCGCAAAACGCTGCTCAGTTGCTTTGATCCGGGCCATTTTTTGGCCCCAACGCCGATTTTCCGCTTCTCCAACTTCATTGGTGAGGTAATAGCTCACGATATTATTTTTCGGTCGTCCTTCAGCACCGCTGGCTGCCCACGCTTTGGGTTCGAGCTTTTGCCCCTCATAGGATGGGAATTCCACCGGCTCCATCATTTGCCCCAGGATACCATCGACCGCCAGGATCACCGGATTACGATACGCATCCGCCAAATCAAAGGATAATTTCGTTAAATCCACCATTTCCTGAACCGTCGCCGGGGCGAGCACCATCGCATGATAGTCTCCATGCCCACCCCCTTTCGTCAGTTGGAAATAATCGGCTTGTGTGGGCCCTAAACCACCCAGTCCGGGTCCTCCCCGCATCACGTCCACGATCACGCTCGGAATCTCAGCGGCAAATAAATAGGATATCCCTTCCTGCATCAAGCTAAATCCCGGGCTGGAGGTTCCTGTCATCACGCGTTCCCCAACAGCCCCAGCCCCATAAACCATATAGATCGCAGCCACTTCACTCTCGGCTTGCAGATAGGTGCCTCCTGCGTCTTTCATTTTCTTGGCCATATACTCCGGAATTTCCGTCGACGGAGTGATCGGGTAGCCGTAGAACAGACGGCAACCAGCTTGAATCGCGGCTTCAGCGATGGCTTCATTTCCTTTCATTAACAAGGCCACTCGAATCACTCTCCTTTCTCTTCGCGGTACACGTCTAACGCCAAATCCGGACAGATCAAGGCACAAAATGCACAACCCTTACAGCGGTCTTGATCTTGGATTTCGACGGCATAATATCCTTTACTATTGGCGATCTCCCCGATATGCAAAATCTTTTGGGGACAAACGTGGACACAGAGCCCACAACTTTTACAGCGTTCCGTATGAATCTTAACGATATTTTTCATCCTTTTCCTCCTCTATCCAGAAGCCAGAGGCCAGAGACCAGAGGCCAGACAAAATTACCTGAGCCCAAACTTTCTGGCTCTGACAGACTCTCTAAGCAGTTTTCAGCCACTGATCGTGCCGCTAAAGCGGCATAGGATTCGCTCCTGACAACCTATCCTGACAACCTATGGGCTAATACCTTCTATCCTAATAACCTTTACCAGGGCTTTTCCAGCCCAGGTTGAGATACCGTTGCACCGGAATCCAATCCGGTTGCCAGGAGAGTCCTACTTTTTGAACCCAGGTGGGATTTACTCCATGCGCGACGAGTGGAAGGCCACTCTGAGCGGCAAGCGTCTGCATGAACGCTTCAGCCCTTTGCCAATCCTCAAGCGTCGTCCAATCCTGAAGATTGGAATTGTTAATCCAACCTTGAATCGGCAAATGAGATTTTCGCTCCATTTCCTCTCTTAAGCTTTGAATCTCTTCGCTGCTACTACTGAATGGGCGAAAGACATTCACCACCTGAAGTATGGCAACATCCCCCGCAGCCAGCAAATGATGATAGCGTCCGACAATCGTAGCCCCGGCCTCATTCCCCCCCACATCGAGCACCACGCGCCGTGCTGGATCGCGTAAGGCCCCTTCAATTTGAGGCGGCAGAGAAGGGTTCTCCGCAAACGCTAAATCCCCAGCGGGACGAATCACCTCGATGCCTTCCTTTTCGAGGGGTAACGCCATTTCGCGCGAACGAAAGTAAGGATTGATGAGGTCTAGATCCACCAAGGCGACCTGTTCGCCCCCCCTCGCGATGTCTAAGACCAAGCTAATGGACAACTGGGTTTTGCCCGCTCCATATCCGCCCACTAAAACAATGATCCGGCGCTTCAGCAGGTTTGCCTTATCCACGTTCATGATTCCCTCCGACTGAGTGCCGCTAGCGTCAACGCCATCAACTTACTGCGTGGGGTATCATTTCTCGAATTGAGAACAATCGGGACTTGGGCCCCGAGAATGACTCCGGCCATGGTCGCCCCGGCAAAGTAGACCATGGCTTTACCTAACACGTTGCCCACTTCGATGGTTGGGACAAGGAATAAGTCTACCTCTCCGTTGATTTGGCTAGCAATGCCCTTATGCTTCAAGGCCGACGCACTGACGGCCCCATCGAGTGCCAGCGGGCCTTCGACAATCGCTCCCGGAAACTCCCCCGCTTGGTTCATTTTCACCAGAGCTTGCGCGTCCAACGTCGCTTGCATTTTGGGATTCGCCACTTCCGTGGCCGTGAGTACAACAACATTCACGGTCTCCATCCCGATTTGGTGCATAAACGAAATGCTGCTTTCCAGAATTTCCTTCTTCTGTTCCCGATCCGGCGCGATGTTCATGCCTCCGTCAGTGACAAAGAACAAGTGTGAGTAGCCCGGAACTTGGAACGCGGCGAGATGGCTCAGCAAGCGTCCTGTTCGCAATCCCCGCTCCGGACGCAAGACCGCTTTTAAAAAATCCGAACTATTGACCATCCCTTTCATCAAGAAATGGGCTTTTCCATCTACCACGGCATCGACAGCTCGATTTGCCGCTGCGACTGGATTCGGTTCATGAATCAGTTCCGCTTCCTCTAAATTGAGCTTAATATCTGCGGCTAAGCGCTTGATCTTGGCAATATCCCCTACCAAAACGGGGGTGATTAAACCTTCTCCCTCAGCCAGCTTCACCGCTTCCAGTACTTCTTTATCCGCGGCAGCGGCTACTGCTGCCTTGGTCCGTCCTAAACGCTTCGCGCTCTCAGTGAGTGATTCAAATCCACTATAACGCATTGTAAACACACCCCATTTTTATGCCACCCTTAGCTGCCCTAGCCATCCTAGCGACCCTTTAAAGCTACCCCAGTGAACACGTTCTGCTAATCAGCTTGGTAAGTCAAAGCTTCTTCTTCCCCGCGCAAAACTCTTAAAGCACCGAGCGCCAGGGCTTCCATTTCTTCCTCACCGGGAACAATGACCACAGGGGCCATAAAGGACACCCGACGCACAATCTCCTGCGTGATAAATTCAGAGTACGCGAGTCCACCGGTTAGAACAATTCGATCGACATCCCCCTCAAGTACGGTGGCCATCGCACCGATCTCCTTGGCTACCTGATAGGCCATGCCTTCCAACACGAGCTTGGCTTGCAAATCCCCTGCACGCAGGCGCCGCTCGGCTTCACGCCCGTCTTTTGTTCCCAGGTAAGCGTACATGCCTCCCTCTTTGAGGATTTGCTTAAGCAAATCTTTTTCCGAATACTTTCCGGAGTAACAGAGTTTCAGGAGTTGGTAAGAGGGTAACGTACCACAACGTTCGACAGAATACGGCCCTTCATTATTCGCATTGTTAACATCGATCATTTTTCCTCGCCGATGCGGTGCGACCGATATTCCTCCACCCAAATGCGCCACAATCAAGTTAACATCCTGATAGGTTTTGCCCATTTCTTTCGCTACTTTGCGAGCCACGGCCTTCATATTTAAGGCGTGAGACTGACTTAAACGGGGTAATTCCGGATGTCCGGACAAGCGCGCAACCGGCTCCATCTCATCCACGGCTACCGGATCCACGATATAAGCCGGGACTTTGATCTGTTGTCCTAAATGGAAAGCAATGATCCCTCCCAGATTCGAAGCATGTTCACCCCCCGGAGCGTGATGCAGGGCATTCACCAGCGCATCATCGAGCAAATACGTTCCACCCGCTAAAGGACGAAGCAATCCTCCCCGTCCCACGATGGCATCAAACTGCTCAAGAGGCATTCCTTTTTCGGCGAGCGTTTTTGAAATCATTTCAGTCCGATATGCATATTGATCCCCCACGTGGACAAAAGCATTAATCTCGTCGACCGGGTGGTCAATTCCTTCTTTCCAAAGGCACGCTTCCTGCTCATAGGCTGCAATTTTCGTCGATGTCGATCCCGGATTGATCGCAAGTATCTTCATCCCCATCCCCCTTAGCAAGTCGTACACCTCATCGAATTCAGCAGTGGTTGTAACTCGAAGCAGACCCCATCAAAATAGAGCCAATGACAGAAAAAAGATGCCTCCATGTATGTGATCCTGAGACACCAGGGTCACCAGAGCCATCCTACCATAACATCAATTTCATTGTATCAAACAATGGACTTATTGAAAACCCTTATCTCTATGTTTCTATTTATCCCAGTATAAAACAAATCATTTTGATCATACTAAACTTGAATTTTTCAGAAAGGGAGCATGCCCAATGCAAGAACAACTGACACAAATGGAACTGCAGAACCTGAGAGAATCCATTGCCGCTCACTCCTTGGGCGCCAAAAAACTCCAGGAATATGCCGGCCAGGCGACTGACCCTCAAGTTAAACAAATGCTGCAACAATCCGCTCAGTCTGCTCAGAACACCAAACAAAAACTCATGTCATTTCTACACTAGAAAGGAGAAAATCCGGATGCAAGAAAAGGACATTGTCGCTGATGTGCTCAGCCAGTTAAAAGGCAGTTTAGCTAATTATGCCCGGACGATTAGTGAAACGTCTAA
Organism: Desulfosporosinus sp.; assembly: GCA_020692355.1. Classification (GTDB taxonomy): domain Bacteria; phylum Bacillota; class Desulfitobacteriia; order Desulfitobacteriales; family Desulfitobacteriaceae; genus JAJZPA01. The sequence continues at coordinate 48,462 of JAIMKP010000020.1, read as the reverse complement.
CCAACATCTCCGCCAAACTTGGCAGGAAATCCGCAATGGGGATGAAAACTTTCAATACCAATTAGCCAATATCGCCATGCAAAAAGGCTATTACAAACCAGCTCAAACTGCGTCCCCGAGTGAGATCGCCCAGGTGAGAAACGAACTTTCGCAAGCATAAAGCCCCGTGAATGGGCTTACGTGGATACAAGCTTAAGTCGTCGCCGAACTACCGAGACAGGCAAACAGGGGCCAGACCTAAACGTCTGACCCCTGTAAACTTATCTGAATCACTCCTCGTTTGAAATTCCTCTTACCTGACCACCAAATTCACCAGTTTGCCGGGGACCGTGACCACTTTGATGATTTCCTTACCTTGGGTCCATTCGTGGATCTTTGGTAGGGTACGGATTTGCTTCTCCAGTTCGGCGGCAGAAATTTCTGCCGGAACTTGAATGCGCTCCCGGACTTTACCATTGACTTGGAGGACGATGGTTATCTCATCCTGAGTTAAGGCAGCCTCATCGAGGGAAGGCCACTCCTGGGCATGAATGCTCTGTGCATGGCCCAACCCGGCCCAGATTTCCTCCGTGATGTGAGGGGCAAAGGGAGCAAGGAGAACGAGAATGTGCTCCAAGGCCTCCTTGGCCACGGCGGGGTTGGCTTCTGGTTTCTCCTTGTAGAGATAAAGGGCATTCACCAGCTCCATAATGGCACTGATGGCCGTGTTGAAATTAAAACGCTGGCCAACATCGTTGGTGACCCGTTGAATCGTCAGGTGGGTCTGACGGCGCATGGCTTTACCTTCGGTATCGAGGCTCCCTGGATCGAGTGGCGGAGTCTTCTTTCCCTTCAGGGTAGCTTCATATTGAGCGGCCAACCGCCAAATACGATTTAAGAAGCGATAGCACCCTTCCACCCCTTGTTCGCTCCACTCTAGATCCCGTTCGGGTGGAGCGGCGAAGAGGATAAAGATGCGCGCGGTATCCGCCCCGAAGCGATTGATAATCTCTTCCGGACTGACCACGTTCCCTTTCGACTTCGACATCTTAGAGCCGTCCATGCAAACCATCCCTTGGGTCAGCAGGTTCTGGAAGGGCTCATCTACTTTAAGAAAGCCAAAGTCGCGTAAGGCCTTGGTGAAGAAGCGAGAATAGAGGAGGTGCAAAATCGCATGCTCCACCCCCCCCACATATTGATCCACATTCATCCAAGGATCAACGGCCTCGTGGCTAAAGGGCTCTTCTTCATTGCGCGGATCGGTATAGCGGAGATAGTACCAGGAGGAACACATGAAGGTATCCATCGTGTCCGTCTCACGGTGAGCCGGAGCGCCGCATGTTGGGCAGGTCGTGTGCACGAAGGATTCAGAGGTCGTGAGTGGATTCTCGCCGGCTTTGAACACGACATCCTCGGGAAGCAAAACCGGTAAATCTTTTTCCGGCACGGGCACCGTGCCACAGTGCTCACAATAAACCATGGGGATCGCGGCCCCCCAGTAGCGCTGACGCGAAATGAGCCAATCGCGTAGACGAAAGTTGACTTTCCGCTCACCCAGGCCCCGCTTTTCAAGCGCATCGGCGATTTGATCCCAGGCGGTATCATTATCCAGCCCGTCGAACTCGCCAGAATTCACCATGGTTCCTTCTTCGGTAAAGGCTGCGGCCAAGGGTTTGTCTTTAGCCGCCGCATCCATGCCTGGAGGCAAAATAACCATCGGAATCGGGAGGTTATATTTGGTTGCAAAAGCAAAGTCCCGCTCATCATGGGCCGGAACTCCCATCACAGCACCGGTACCATAGTCCACTAAGACGTAATTCGCAATCCAAATCGGGATTCTTTTCCCGCTCAGGGGATTAATACAGTATTTTCCAATAAAAAGGCCCTCTTTTTCCACTTCGGTGGAGGTACGGGCGATCTCATTGAGCCCCTTCATCTTATCCATGAAAGCCATAACCGGCTGTTCGAACTTGCTATTAGCGACCAATTCTTGGACGAGCGGGTGCTCGGGAGCCAATACCAAGTAAGTCACCCCAAAAATCGTATCAATCCGGGTCGTATAGACTTTGATGCGCTCCTCGCGTCCCTCGATGCCAAACTCGGTCTCCACCCCTTCAGAACGACCGATCCAATTGCGCTGCATGGCCTTAACCTTCTCCGGCCAGCCCTCGAGCTTATTGAGATCGTCCAACAAGACATCGGCATAGTCCGTAATCTTGAAGAACCACTGTTCCAAATCCTTCTTCGTCACCGGCGTCTCGCAGCGTTCACAAGCTCCGTCCACAACCTGCTCATTCGCCAAGACCGTCGCACAAGACGGGCACCAGTTGACGGCAGCCTTCTTCTTATAAACCAGCCCGTGCTTATAAAATTCCAGGAATATCCATTGAGTCCACTTATAATAACCCGGATGACAGGTCGCGACCTCTCGCTCCCAGTCATAGGAAATCCCCATACTTTGCAGTTGCCGCTTCATGTTGGCAATATTCTTCCAAGTCCATTCCGCCGGCGGAGTCTGATTCTTAATCGCCGCATTTTCTGCCGGGAGCCCGAAGGCATCCCAACCGATCGGGTGCAACACATTATAGCCCTGCATTCGCTTAAAGCGGGCGATCACATCAACAATCGAATAATTGCGGACATGTCCAATGTGTAAATTTCCGGATGGATAGGGAAACATAGCCAAGGCATAAAACTTCGGCTTCTCTGAATGCTCTTCAGCCCTCCAGGCCTTTTCCTCCAGCCAGCGTTTTTGCCACTTCGGCTCAATTTCTGAAAAAGAATACTTCTCCTGCATGACCCTTCCCCCTTATACATAAAGAAAACCTCGCCCCAAAGGGACGAGGATTACTCGCGCTACCACCCAATTTCTAATTCAGCACTCCAGGCTGTTAACGTCAGCCAACCGATGCCCATTGCAACCTGGGCACAGCTCCAGGGCGAGTTCCCCAAGTCCCTTTGCTGCGCGGCTCACACCTCCCGCCGCCTCTCTTGACGCAAAGTCCTCTCAGGTACTGCTCCCCTTCCCTGCCTTTCGCAAACTTCTACAAAAAGTCCCTAAATTTTATACTCATTTTAACAAAACCGAGGTAAAAGTCAAGCCTGAGCCAAGCTGTCCAATGATTGCTTGATTTCCCACCGTTTAGTCCGAAAATGCCAACACTTCTGCATCGCCCCAGAGGCGCTCCAGATTATAGAAATCCCGTTGTTCGGGCGTCATAATATGCACAACCAAATCCCCGCAGTCGATTAAGAGCCATTTAGCCTCCGGAAGCCCCTCCACCCTCAAGATGGGAATGCCGATGCTTCCAAGTTTCTCTTCTAGATAATCGGCAATCCCTTTAACCTGAGTGGTTGAGTTCCCGGTCGTAATGAGAAAATAGTCCGTGACCATGGATATTCCTTTAAGATTGAGCATCACAATATCGCGGCCTTTTTTGTCCGCGACCCAATCGACCACCTGTTTGAGCGCTTTCTGTTCAAGTTCCAAATCCTATCCTTGCCTCCTTCGCAAATCTTCATGGGCGAGATGAGTCAAAGGGTGAACAGGCCGGTTGGAGTCTTCTAGATACTGTAACGTATGTTCAACACAAGCCAATGTACCCTCCTCTAAGCTATGATACAAGGCTTTACGCAAATTGTCCACTCGGGGGAAATTTCGGTTAGGTTCCACGAGGTCGGCACTGTAAATCAGCATCTCCAGCTGTGACATCTGCGGAACCCCTAAGGTATGATGCGCCACAGCCGCCAAAAGATCTTCATCCTTCACGCCGACGCAATGGGCCAACCAATACGCAGCCAAAGGCCCGTGGAGCACAGCTGGATTCGCCTCATCTTCTGGATATACTAAAAGGTTCCAGCGGCGGGCCAGCTTTACTTGCTGCACGGTCGGAATCTCCTTGGCCAAATCGTGCACCAGAGCCGCATATTTTGCCTTTAGAGGATCAATCCCATGCTTCGATGCCAGTTCTTCCGCCAGGGCTGCCACCCCTAAGGTATGCCTAAATCGCCCCGGAGAAAGGGAACGAGCCGCCAAGTCCAAGGCTACACGAACATCAAGCATGATTTCCTCCCTCAGTATTCCCACGCCACATGGAGCGGCCAATTTTAAAAAGCTCACATCCAAAAACTTACATCAATCTGCACAGAAGGTTGTAGGCTCTACATCCTGAAGCGTACCGCTCATTACAAAAAGGGGGACTAATAGCCCCCCTACACCGTTAAAACTGTTTTGGTTTCGCTTCATTCACGGTGAGCGGGCGTCCGCCAAAGTCTTTGCCGTTCAAATCCTGCGCCAGTCTTGCAGCGTCTCCGTCTCCAACCTCGACAAAACCAAATCCCCGGGAGCGTCCTGTCTCCCGATCCGTAATGATGCGACTGCTCAGTACTTCGCCATACTCACCAAAAAACGCAGTGAGTTCTTCTGCGGATGTGTTCCAGGGAAGGTTTCCGACGTAAAGGGTTTCTGTCATTGCTGTCACCTCTTGCTCATTGGATTCGTTTCTAGTATGGGCAAATCAGGCCGGAGTATACCCTGCTTTGTCGAATGCTCCTTCCGAGTTCAAATCCAATTTCAGCCATAAAGTTGCAGATTATGTCTTCATCTTAACCCTTGTAAAGCCCCTGGGACCGAATAAAGAGCCGCACCGTTTCGGGCAGAAGATAACGAATCGACTGCCCCCGCTGCAAGCGGGCACGGATGTCTGTCGAAGAAATCGCCAAAGCCGGAACTTCGAGCGAGTGAATCCGTCCCTCCACTTGCGGATGTTCCTTAACAGCCTGCTCTAAAAACCCTCGAGCCTCAAACCCGGGCCGCGAAGCGGCAATAAAGTGAGTCAAACGCAGAATTTCCTCCGCTTCATGCCAGAAAAAGATCTCCTTCAAGGCATCCGTCCCCGTGATGAAAAAGAGTTCTTGCGTAGGATACTCTTGCTGCAATAATTTCAAGGTATCTATCGTATAAGACGGGCCGTCTCGGTCTATCTCTACCCGGGAAATTGCAAAATCGACATTGTCTTTAATAGCCTGGCGCACCATCTCAAAACGCAGTTCAGCCGGCGTGACTTTATTCTCCTGCTTATGCGGCGGATTCCCGGTAGGGATAAAAAGAACCTTATCAAGAGAAAACTCTATCCGGGCCGTCTCCGCCGCTACTAAATGGCCGTAATGGATCGGATCAAAGGTGCCACCCATGATACCGAATCGATTCATTTTTATCTGTTTGCGGCTAACATTCATCGCCATACGACTCGCTTTCTTAAAGCGTCCATCGTTTGTATTATATCAGAGTAAAAGAAATTTATCATTATGAAGCCGATGCCCTCTAAATACCCTCTACGAAACGTGGAGCTCATTAGATGGTACGCCATCTAGTTCTAACGCAGAAAGCTCTGATCAGCACGGTTAGAAGTGAACCTACTGGCCCTGTTCACGTTGGGAGTATGATGAGTGGCTTTTTCTGAGAGGCGCGGTACAGCAGGAAATTTCTCCCCACCACCTGAACCAAATCCGCACCCACCCGTTCGGCCAATTCCTCGGCGACAGCCTTAGACGATTCCATCAGGTTTGGCAAAACCCTGCCTTTAATCAGTTCATTCGCTTCCAGTGCCTCCGCAGCCTGGGTGCAGACCCGATCCGTAATCCCGCCTTTCCCCAACATCAGGGTCGGCTCCATTGCATGACCGAGTGAACGCAAATATCCTTTTTGTTTTCCTGTTAACATGGCTTAGACCTCCTTCGTTTTATCGAACTACTCGTACCTCAAAGCCACGATCGGCTCCAGCTTCGCCGCCTTACGGGCAGGGTAATAGCCAAAAAAGATGCCCACCCCGATGGAGAAAGTAACGGCAAGGACGATCGCCCAGCCGGAAAGCAGGGGCGGCCAGTGGAGCAGATATGCTGCCAAACTCGCTCCACCGATCCCGATGAGTATTCCCAAGAGCCCACCGCTAAACGAGAGGGTGATCGCCTCTAAGAGAAACTGGGCCAGGATATCGCGCTCGCGTGCCCCCACGGCTTTGCGCAGGCCAATTTCGCGCGTGCGCTCGGTCACAGAGACGAGCATGATGTTCATAATCCCGATCCCTCCGACCAAAAGCGAGATCCCTGCCACAAAAGCAATGATGCTCGTCAAAATGTGCGTGATTTTTTCGGCTGCCTGTACCAGCTGCTGGACATTGAAGGCTTCATACTTGTCAGTCGTACCATGCCGAGTATTGAGAATCCGCTTAGCAAGACTGATCGTAGCTTCGATATCCTGTTCCTTCACGGTCGAGCCTTCAATTTGATCCACCCGCTCCGACTGGAAAATCTCTGACCACGTCTCCCAAGGGACATAAACAAACGCATTTTTCGGCCCCATATCAAATTGAGCAAAAGCTGACGTATCTTTAGCCAACACCCCAATCACGCGGCAGGGCACATTGCGCATGAGCACCTGCTGTCCGAGGGGATTCCCAGCCCCAAATAGTTGCTGTGCCAGGGTCTCGTCGATCACCACCACCCGGCGTCCGGAGACCGCTTCCTCCGTCGAAAAAAAACGTCCTTTGGCAATCTCCCGATTCCTAAGTCCCGCAAACTCTGCCGTCGTTCCCACCACAACCGCTGGGCCTTTTTTTTGATTTACGTCCAAGTTCGCGTATTCAATGCTGGCAGGGAGAAGAGTCTTAACCCCTGGCAAAGCGCGCTTCAAGCTCTCCACATCCTGGAGGTTGATCGGGTTTGCCGAGCCGCCACCCTGTCCAACCGATTTGGCATAGAGGACGAAAAGGTTGACCCCGCTCTTTTGCATCTCCTGCATGATCGCTGCCTTCCCACCCAAACCAATGGTGACCACTGCAATCACCGCCGCGATGCCAATCACGATCCCGAGCATGGTGAGTCCTGCTCTCAACTTGTTCGCCACCATGCTGTGCAAGGCCCCGCGCATCCCTTCAAAAAAGGTCATCCACCCTCACCTCCTATGACAGTAACCGGCATGCCAGCATAGAACTCACGGGTTGGGCTCAAGACCACCTGGTCCCCGGTTTTCAGGCCGGAGGTGATTTCCTGGTTGACATCATCGGCAATGCCCGTCTTCACTTCGGCCTTCCTGATCTTTCCTCCAGCTTCAGTGTAAACAAAGTTCCGTTCCCCTTCTTGAAACAAAACCTCCTGGGGAACGGCCAAAACCCCCGATTTCGAGGCAACCAGGACTTTGACATTTACCGAATAACCCGGTTTAAGTGCCTCAGGCACCTGATCCAAGGACAAAGTGACGTCAACCGTGGGCGCGGCATTTCCTTGTAGGCTTGGCCGGGCCACAGCCTCCGGGGCTACCGTCTGCACCTGACCCCCGACATCCAGGGATAAGGACTTACTGCTCACGAAAACTTTCTGCCCGCTCTTGACTTTGCCAGCATCCGCTTCATTTAAAGTTGCCTGCACATAGAGGGACTTCAAATCCGCAACCACCAGGAGCGGGCTTTGCAAGGGAGCCGGGTTCCCTTCCTGGGCATTCACTTCCAAAACCGTTCCCGCAAACCCTGCTTTATAAGTCAATTGATCCCGTTGAGCTTGAGCCATATTGAGGGCTGCCTGGGCCTGTTTCACCGCCGAACCGGCCTGCTGTACCGATCCTTGTAACTGCTCGACTGAACCTTCGAGCTGAAGCGTCGCATCCGCACTGGGAATACCAGCCCCTGGTGCCTGCGCGATAGCCATGTTTTGGGAAGGAGGGTTAGCCTTAAGGGTGGCAAAGCGATCCTCTGCCTGAGCCAGGTTCTTTTGGGCCAGAGTTTGTCCAGCCTTAGCCGCATCCAGACTTACCTGTGCCTGCGCCACTTGGGCATCGGCAAGGGTACTGTCCATCTGCACAAGCACCTGTCCAGCTAGAACTGTATCACCTGTTTTCACTAAGATCTTTGCCACTTTTCCGGGGCTGGCAGCGCGGACTTCCTGCCTCAGCTTCGGGACAATCGTCCCCGAGGCATAAACCGCCTCTGTCAACGTACTTGGCTTCACCGTCACCACATGCACTGACGTTGGCTGAGCCGGTCTTCCCCAAAACCACCACAGGACCAATCCCGCCAGAACCAGCACCCCACTGCCCAAAACCCAAGCTAACCTCTTCATGAACGTTTTTCTAATCCTCCCATTCGAACTCTAAACGACCGATTCGGACTTTAGCACCGGGTTTGATCCCTGCCTTCACCAAGGCCTTGTCAACCCCGATTACGCGCAGGATGGTTTGGAAGCGATAGAGCCCCTCATCACTTTCAAAATGCGTCATCGCCACATGGCGTTCCACTTCCTCCCCGCTGATGACGAAAACCCCCTCTTCATCCCGAGACAAGGAAAAGCGCTCATCTGGACTTGCCTTCGTGACCCGGTGCTCTGCTTTTGTGCGTAGCACCAGTTCCGGGACTGGAAGCTCAGGCAGGATCTGTGCGATTCGGTAAATAAGTTGCGAAAGCCCCTCGCCATTCATAGCCGAAACCGGGAATATTTCATAATCCTCCCCCAGCTCGGCACGGAGCCTCGCCAGGTTCTCTTCCGCCTCCGGCATATCCATCTTGTTCGCCGCAATGAGCATCGGGCGTTCGGCCAAGTAAGCGCTGTATTGAGACAATTCTTCCTTGATGATGCGAAAATCTTCCACTGGATCCCGCTCTTCCGATCCGGAGATGTCCAAAACATGGAGAATCAAACGGGTTCGTTCCGTATGGCGCAAAAATTCATGTCCCAGGCCTGCTCCCGTGTGGGCTCCTTCGATAAGACCTGGGATATCAGCCATCACAAAGCTTTCCCCGTCTTCCAGCCGCACAACCCCCAGGTTCGGCACTAAGGTCGTAAAATGATAGTCCGCTATCTTTGGTTTTGCCGCTGAGACTTTGGAAATAAGCGTCGATTTACCGACATTGGGAAAGCCCACAAGCCCCACATCCGCGAGGAGCTTCAACTCCAAGAGAAGCCAGCGTTCCTTGCCCGGCTCTCCGTTTTCCGCTAAGGTCGGGGCCTTGTTCGTGTTGCTCAAAAAGCGGGCATTTCCCCGACCGCCCCGGCCACCCGGGGCCACAACGGCGCGTTGCCCGTGCTCCACCAAATCGGCTAGGATCTCCCCCGTCTCCGAGTCTTTAACCAGCGTTCCCACCGGGATCCGAAGGATAAGATCCTCTGCGCCCTTGCCGTGCATATTCTTGCCCTGGCCATGCTCACCCCGCAGTGCTTTGTAATGGCGCTTATAGCGGAAATCCACGAGCGTTCTCAAACCCTCATCCGCTTCCAGGATCACGCTGCCGCCGCGTCCGCCATCCCCGCCGCTCGGGCCGCCTTCAGGCACATATTTTTCCCGGCGGAAGGCTACGGCCCCCGCCCCGCCATCTCCGCCTTTGACATAAATTTTGGCTTGATCGTAAAACATGAGCCTACTCCTTACTTACCATTCAACGTTTTAATCAAAACTAAACGTACGCTCACCTAAGCACACTTCCTCAGCCGCTCCCGCCTGTTCCTGATAGAGGCTGAAGACAAAACTTTCGCCGAACTCATCTTCAAAATCGATAAGGGCCTGAATCAGGCCAGCCTCACGCTTGAGATTGGCATTGGCATGACTGAGTTTCAGACACTCTGTAGTGTACCCGTAGAGCACTTCAGCATACTTTTTTACCGTAAAGGTCTGCCAAAACTCCGGAACCTTAAACCGCTCGGGAATCATTAGCTTCGCCACAAACCCTTCCAAGCGCAGGCGATGAATGAGACCCAGTACCACAGCCGCCACCAAGGGATCCGCAATCTGGCCTGCCTGCTGTTCGGCTTCCAGATTCAACGCCTCTTTCATATAATTCGAGGCCTTATCCACCTGCTTCAACTGCAAATATCCCAGGATCACCTGCCAATGGTTCAGAAAATCATGGCGCTGAATACTGTACCAGTTCAGCTGCTCAGTGAGAAGCCGCTCGGCCAACCCAGGGGTGGATTCTTTATCCATATACTATCACCTGTTCACTTTCAATTTCCGCACGATCTTAACCTCTTTTTCGAAGGAAAGCCTTCGAACCAAAAACCCTCGGGATGTCCCGAGGGTTCGATGAAGTCTGATTATTGAGCTTGAGCAACCGGGCGCTCGTTGTAGATGCTAACCTTTTTGCGATTGCGGTCTTTGCGCTCGAACTTGACATAGCCGTCAACCAGCGCAAACAAAGTATCATCCTTACCCAGGCCGCAGTTTTTGCCAGGATGGAACTTCGTCCCGCGCTGGCGTACGATGATGTTGCCGGCTAGAACAAACTGACCATCGCCCCGTTTAACACCAAGGCGTTGGGCGTTGCTATCCCGACCATTCCGAGAGCTTCCCACTCCTTTTTTATGAGCGAAAAGCTGTAAGTTCATCTTCAACATGGAGTCCACCTCCTCTGTTCAATCATTACATATTTCTTACCATAAGCGTCTTGAATGGATTCAACCCCTAATAACAACGTCCTCAGAATCCACTGGGCGTTATCCAGTTCCTCAAGGCTTGCCAATTCAATACGACAAGTGAGAAAGCCTTCGTCATCCTTAGCCATCGGGGGGACATTCAAAAAATACTCCAACCCATTGGCCGCTGCAATACTTAAAGCTGACACCCCCGCGCAGACAATATCCTGTCCGTCTTCGCCAAAACCGGCATGCCCAGAAAGCTCAAAGCCCCGGATCCGCTCCGTTTCATCAAGCCAATAAGCAAACCGCACCCCGTTCGCAGTTTTCTTGCCTTTAGGCTTCGAGGGCCTCGACGAGGACCTTTGTATAAGGCTGGCGATGCCCTTGCTTACGACGGTAGTTTTTCTTGGACTTGTATTTGAAGACAATAATCTTCTCCCCTTTGCCATGCTCCATCACTTTCAACATAGCCTTCGCTCCCTCGACAACAGGGGTTCCGACCTTAACCACGCCATCTTTCTCCACGAGGAGAACCTTGTCGATGGCCACGGTATCCCCGACATTCGCGTTTAATTTTTCGACAGAGATGACATCACCTTGTTTAATCCGGAATTGTTTGCCACCGGTCTCAATCACAGCGTACATATTTACACCTCCTCTATCCTAGACTCGCCTCTTCAGGTTAATCTCTTCTTACAGTGAATCAACATCAATGAATTAATAAAATCATCCATATCAATGAATCGCAAAGAAATGATTATTGCTGACCTGGTTCGTGCGGTTGCGGCAGAGAAACCACCACATTGCATTATTTTAACATCCTTAGAATTGATTTGTCAAATACCCTGTGCCATCACAAGCCGAGCAAGGCCGAGTGTAGCGTGCCGCCAAAGCCTGGCCTGATTTCTTCCGGGTCATCTCAATCAACCCCAGCTGAGTCAGACCTAAAACCTCACACTTCAGCCGATCACCCGCACAGGCATCAGAGAGGGTTTTTAACACCTGTTCCTTGTCCGTTGCGGAAAACATATCGATAAAATCCACTATAATAATGCCACCCAGGTTGCGCAGCCTCAGTTGACGAGCGATCTCGCGGGCTGCCTCCAAATTCGTATGGAGAACCGTTTCCTGAAGAGAAGATTTACCAATGTATTTCCCCGTATTCACATCAATAGCCACCAAGGCCTCCGTCCGGTTCACCACCAAGTAACCGCCGCTTTTGAGCCAAACCTTCGGGCGCAAAGCTTTGCGGATTTCGTCATCCACGCCAAAACGCTCAAATAAGTCTCCCCGCATGTCCACGAATACTTGGTTTACTGCCGGGTGGCCAATATTTTGCAGAGCACCCCTCAAAGTTGCTGCAACATCTGCATCATCTGCCGTCAGCCGGGCTATATCAGGGTCCATGAGATCGCGTACCAAGCGGGCGATGAGGTCCACTTCCTGGTGGACAATCCCCGGTACAGCCACATGAGACACCTTTTCCTGAATATCCGCCCAAAGTTCCATCAATTCTTCAACATCTTCCCGCATCTCCTCGGCACGGGTCCCTGCAGCCAAGGTACGGACAATTAGGCCGACCCCTTTGGGGCGGATAACATTTGCCAGCTGACGGAGCCGCTCGCGCTCAGCTCCCTCCACAATTTTACGGGAAACGCCGACATGATCCACGTTCGGGACCAAGACGACATGGCGACCGGCCACGGTAAGGTTTGTCGTTATCCGTGCTCCTTTGTTTCCTACCGGCTCTTTGATGATTTGAACCAGAAGTTCCTGCCGTGATTTAAGAACATTCTCTACCCGGATGCTCTCCGGGGCAGCCTGGCGTTCCTCTTCCTCAAGGGTACGGGGTGGCACCGCATCCCCCACATAAAGGAACGCGTTGCGTTCCAGTCCGATGTCCACAAAAGCGGCCTGCATCCCTGGCAAAACATTCTCGACCCGGCCCCGATAGATGTTCCCCACGAGCCCCGCCTGAACCCCATCTCCTTCGAAGACTTCCACGAGTTCCCCGTCCTCAAGCAGGGCCGCCCTCAGGTTGGAGGCAAGTCCTTTCAGAATAATCTCTTTCAACTCGAAACCCCCAGTGCGCTGTTCGATGTTCGATATTCGAACTCCGATGATTGATCCCCGGCATTGGTCTTTTAACGGGCCTCGGATCTAAATCCGCGCTTATGGTCCGGATCCAGGGGGGAGTAATGCTGCCCCTCATAATGGACATAGATCCCGGTCCGTTTAATCTGCAGAGCATCGAGATCAAAGGGGAGATTCTCCAAATCCCTGAGGCTGGCGAGCACTTCTTCCGGGCGTACACTGCCAGAGTTGCCTACCTCAACCTCCAGCTCGACGATGACAGCATCTCCCTCCACGCTTCCAGTCAAACGTTTCACCCAAGGCCGGATATCTTTGTCGGTACGCCCCTTTTTGCTGTAACGGGCAAAGGGAATGTGCTCCCGTTTAAGCCAAGCGTCCATCCCTTCGGCCAAACGTTCCGGCCCGATCGGGAGGGCCATGGGTACGCGGATGAGATAACTCGCGGCATTAAGCACCGCCATTAAAGCCTTGCTTCCGGTCTGCACAACGCGTCCTTCCAAGAGACGGATACCTGAGGGAAGCTGTTCTTGAAGCCTCCCCAGTACCTCCCGAATATCCATGTCCTGCCGCAATTCCACGTCAACGTACTCCCGCTCCCCTTCCACAGCGACCGCCAAGGCGGATCCAAAAGCGATCTTGGGATGCGGATTAAATCCTTCGGAATAAGCCATTGGGATTTTCGCCCGCCGCATGGCCCGCTCGAAAACACGGGTTAAATCCAGATGGGCAATGTATTTGGCTGTTTCCAGCTTGGAGTAGGCAATCCGCAAAAGCATGTCACTCACCCTTTCAAATCGATCTGCACCCCTCGGTCTGGGCACACCCCGCACCCTGTGCAGTCAGTAAGCCGACAATCCAACGTCCTCGCTTCTTGTAAGGCCTGAAAATGTTCCTGCATCAAAAACCGCTTCTTAACCCCGCTCTCCAGATGATCCCAGGCAAGGACATCATCGTAATCCAGCGCTCGATGCGCATAAAAACTGGGGTCGATTCCCAATTCCCTGAAGCTTTCCATCCACACATCATAGCGAAAATGCTCTGACCAGCCGTCGAAACGGCAACCGGCCCGGAAAGCGTGTTCCAGCACATCCGCCAAACGCCGATCCCCTTTGGCAAACACCGCCTCCAGGAAACTGGTTGAAGCATCATGATAATTATACTTAATCCGCCGATCTCGCAGTTTTTCTTTCAGGTATTTCTGCTTGGCCTCCAGGGAAGCTTGGCGTTCCTGCGGCTCCCATTGAAACGGGGTATGGCTCTTCGGCACGAACGAACTGGTGGACACCGTGACATTGACATTGCGCCTGCCCAGCTTATTCCCCAGATTAGCCACGTTCTTTGCTAAATGGGCTATACCATCCAAATCCTCCTGGGTCTCCGTCGGCAACCCAATCATGAAATAGAGTTTGATACTCGACCAACCCGCCTTGAATGCTGCTTCTGTCGCCTCCATGAGGTTCTCTTCTGTCACGCCTTTATTAATCACATCACGCAAACGCTGTGTTCCTGCCTCTGGAGCAAAAGTGAGCCCCGATTTGCGCACTTTCTGCACTTCCTGAGCCAGCTTAACATCAAAAGAATCGATTCTTAGAGACGGGAGAGAAACCCCGACCCGCTCCGGGCTGTATTTTGCGATAATCTCCTGGACAACCGGTTGAATGCAGGAATAATCTCCGGAAGAAAGAGAGGTCAGCGATATCTCCTCATACCCTGTCGAACGAACCAGTTCTTCGGTCTGGCGCAAGAGGGTCTCGGGTGAACGCTCCCGCACCGGGCGGTAAATCATCCCGGCCTGGCAAAACCGGCAGCCCCGAGAGCAGCCACGCATCACTTCCAACATCATGCGGTCATGCACGATCTCCATATAGGGTACGATGGGGTTGGTCGGAAAAAAGGCCGCATCCAGGTCTTTCACAATCGCTTTTTCAACCACCTTGGGTACACCGGGCTCTGCTATGATCCCGGCAATCCGTCCATCCTCTTGATAATCCACCTGGTAGAATTCCGGAACATAAACCCCCTGTACCTGCGCCACCTTGAGCAGAAACTCCCGCCGCGAGACCGGGTTTTTCTTCTGCTCGGCCACGAGGTTAAGTACCTCCGGCAGCTGTTCCTCACTCTCACCCAACAGCGCAAAATCAATAAATGGAGCTAATGGCTCCGGATTATAGGCACATGGCCCGCCCACAATCACCCAAGGATCCTCTTGGCCCCGCTCACTCGTGCGTAGCGGGATCCCTGCCAAATCCAGCATATTTAAGATGTTGGAAAAGCTCATCTCATACTGTAACGTAAAACCCAGGACATCGAAATCCCTGATCGGGCGGAAAGACTCTAAGGCATATAGTGGAATGCCCCGTGCACGCATCTTCTCTTCCATGTCCACCCACGGGGCAAAAACCCGTTCACAGGCAAACCAAGGAAAAGAATTGACTAAATGATAAAGGATCCGCGTCCCTAAATGCGACATCCCCACTTCGTACACATCTGGAAAGGCAAATACCATATGGACATCCGTCTCATCCCAGTCTTTATGGATCGAATTCCACTCCGCACCCAGGTATCTGCTTGGCTTCAATACTTTCGGCAGAAAACGTTCCACCTGTTCCCGGATACGGGTCGTTGTATTGCTCATAAATCAGAAAGGCCCCCTCATTTGGACATTATAGCACTGTAACTTAGTATTATAGCATAGAGTGTTTATGTTTCCAAGTAGCCGCGCATTCCCGAAGGAAGCAAGGGGAAGCAAGGGGACGGTTCTGCTGCTTCCCCCTTATCAAGCTGGCCCAAAGACTTGTGCCCCAAAAAGGAAGCAAGGGGACGGTTCTGCTGCTTCCCCCTTATCAAGCTGGCCCAAAGACTTGTGCCCCAAACACCAAGGCGCAAGGTTCTTATCATCCATGAAGTTTGGGGATTCAACAACGAGCGAACGACTTCGACGTCAAATCTCGAACCTCACTATAGCTTGCCCACTGGGTAACTAATTCCCTCTCGCATCATTCCATCTAACACCTGTGTTTCTGAGAAGGTCTGCCCCAACCCGTCTAAATCATCCGTGAGCGCAATGAATGTGTAGCGATCCGCAGTCAGTTCCTCGACAATCCGAATCACGGGAGTTTCTCTGTGCACGGTCAACCAGTGACTCGGCATTAGCCCTTTACGCATTAGTTCCTCTTTCTTCTGGGTGAGTTGGCGTAAAAATGTGACCCGAGCGGAGGCAATTTCCTTCCCTCCTGCAAGCCAAAAGAACCCGGCCAGGATGATCAAAAATAATGTACCCTCCTGTAAACCATTTTTCAGCCAGGTGGTGAGGGCAAAAACGATGAGAGCGATTCCCAGCCACCTTCCCGCCCAGGCCAATCCTTTTGTCACCCGGACGAAACCAAACACTCCGGAAAACAGTGCCCGTACCACCCGGCCCCCGTCAAGCGGGAGCACCGGAATCAGATTGAATGCCGCCAACCAGAAATTATAACGTACAAAGTCTTCCGAGAAGCTTCCGTTCCAGAACCCCTGCCAACGCAATCCCTCCGCCAGAAATAAAAGCACCACATTAAATAAGGGGCCTGCCAAAGCCATCAAACTCTCCTCAACTTTGCGTCCTTCAAAGAGACCATCGCAGTATGCCACCCCTCCCAAGGGAAAGATCTCAAGGCCCGACACCTTGAATCCGTAAGCCTTCGCAGCCAAGAGATGAACGAGTTCATGCCCCATCACCAGGGTAAAGACGAGAATGGCCTGGGCACCAAGACCCAGGCCCGCATAAATCCCCAGGACCACCAGAAACGCGGGGTGTACCCGTAGGCTGATCCCCGCAATCTTCCCAAGCTGCACGGTCTATCACCCCCATCACCCGAAGCGGTTCGCCTAGCGCAAACATCACTCAGGGTTCACTGTACGACATGGGAATCCCCCCGAGCACTTCATTGCGTAAACTCATAACTTAGCGAAGCATGTTCAGGGTTTTTTTGCTCCTTCTTTTGTGGGCGGGATCAGGTATGGCAGCGGATTTAGCGGCTTATCGTTTTTACGCAGTTCAAAATGGAGCCACGGCTGTTTCAATGGTGCTGAAAGCCCGACGGTACCCACAATCTCCCCCTGCTCCACTTTCTGCCCTTTGGCAATTGGCACATCACCTAAGTTTCCGAGCACTGCGCTCCAGCCGTCCCCGAAATCGAGCTTGATGAAATTCCCCATCTGGGGATCAACCCCTGTTGCTACGACGATTCCCCGAAACGGCGAAACCACCGGTGTCCCCAAGGTACTTCCCACATCAATTCCCTGGTGGACCGTCCCCTTACCGTCATTCGCTACTTGACCAAAACCGGCCACCACCGGACCAGACAGGGGTGGCTGAAACTTTCCCTGCATTTTCGCATCGACCGGTAAGCCTTTGCCGGTTACTCCGCCCAATCCCATAGCCCCTTTCGCCATCGTGGTCAAAGCCGGATAGTAATCCCCGCTCGTCATCGCGGTCTGATAAAAGCGATGTATCCCTCGTGACAGGACATCCCCCCCTGTTGAACTCGCAAAAACCGTTAAGAAAACAAGGGCCGCCATTACAGTTTTCCTCTGCCCACTCGACCATTGGTTAAGGAAACTCCCCCACCCCTGCTTCATCTGAGTGCGGGCACGCTTTAATTTCCACGGTGGGTTCATGTCTCCCTCACGCCCGTGGCCCACTTCCTGGACCGCCTTCTCCCATTCCCAGTCATCCCAGCGCTCATACGGGTTCATATCCGCTCCCTCACTTCACCCAAAACTCAACAAGGCTCGTACATCCCGATAAAAATCTATGAGGGAGGACAAAAAAAAAGAACCCCGAAATCGAGGTTCGAAGTTCGAGATTCGAGGTATGACACGGGAGGCGCGACAAGAAGAACCGTCCCCGCTGTCTCAGAACATCAACCTTCGTCGCCTCAAATTCACACTGAGCAAAAGCCCAACGGAGAGCATATTCGACCACATGGTGCTTCCTCCATAACTGATCAGAGGTAGCGGGATCCCCGTCACCGGCATAATCCCTGAAGTCATCCCCACATTGACCAGGATATGAAACGTAAACATCGCCACAATGCCTGAAGCAATGAGCATGCCGAAGAGATCCCTCGACTTACTGGCAATGTTAATCGCCCGAACGATAAAGATCAAGAAAAAAAACAATAGCGTGACCGCTCCAATAAAACCGAACTCCTCACCAATAACCGAGAAAATAAAGTCCGTATGATGCTCAGGCAGGAAATTAAACCGTCCTTGCGTCCCCATACGATATCCTTTTCCCCAAAGGCCGCCTGACCCGATCGCCCACATGGACTGAATAATATGCCAGCCGTCCCCCGCTAAATCAGCTGCCGGATCCATAAAGATCGTTAAGCGTTTCAGCTGATAATCTTTCATGGGCAAAGGCACACCGTGCGCAAAATGCAGCCAGAGAGCCACGCCGACGATCGCCGCTCCAGCCAAGAGAAGGACTGTAAGTTTCCAGGGATTCGCTCCGGCGACATACATCATACCGATCAAGATCGCAGCCAAAACCATAGATGTTCCTAAGTCCGGCTGCATAAAGATGAGCAGCATGGGTACGCCAACAAACAGGATGGGTGGGATAAAATCGCGGAAGCGATTCAGCCGTCCCTGCCGTTTCGCTAAAAAATCGGCCAGCGTTACGATGATCAAAATCTTAGCAAATTCAGAAGGTTGGATGGCAAAACCGGAAGTCACAGGAATCCAGCGCTGCGCCCCTTTGGCCGATGAGCCAACAAAGAACACGGCGATGAGGAACAACAGGTTGATTCCGTAGATCACCCAGCTCATTTTCCTCAGCTTTTGGTAATCAAACAAGGCCACCACGCTCAGCAACACTAAGCCACTCAAAATCCACCTTGCTTGCAGTTCAACATAATGATAAGGATTGACCTTATCCACATTAAGAGAAGCCGTGCTCAAAATGAGCAAGCTTGCTCCCAATAACAATAAGAAAAACAGGATGAATAGAAAATCTAAGTTCCTCAGCATTCGCTTGTCCAATGCACCTTACCCCCTGAATGCTTGTACGCTCAGATTATTATATCACATCGTGTAAAATAAGCAGGAACATGGGTTGTTCCTGCTTGATATTTTATCCACCATCTATCCTTTGGCACTATAATCCCTTTTCATTTTCATCACAGGAATATTCGCCACGAGTGCGACTTCCCGATCGTCCTGACTTAAGTTAACCTCCATGGAGTCTTCATCAATATCCATATAATTAGAGATCACCTTGATCAGATCTTCTTTAAGCTTGTTGAGCATTTGCGGTGAAATGCTCGCCCGATCATGCACGAGAACAAGGCGCAAGCGCTCTTTCGCAATATTTTTACTTGAGGTGCTCTCCTTGCCCAGCATCCGGTTAACAAACTCTAATAAGGACATGTCTTTCCCTCCTCAACGAGCATTTACCGAAGGCCGACGAGTTTCCTCAGCTTGTCCATGAGTCCTTCAGGCACATCAAGATTCATGAGGGCAACTTGTTCGCCGCGAATTCTGCGAGTTATCCGGCGGTAAGCCTCCCCTGCTTTTGCATTATGATCCATGACCGCTGGTTCACCTTTGTTCGTCGAAATAATGATGCTCTCGTCTTCCGGAACCACACCCAGAAGCTCGATCGCCAAAATGTCAAGAATATCTGCCATATCCATCATATCCCCGCGCTTAACCATTTGGGGCCGAATACGGTTAATAATCAGCTTCGGATTACTGAGTTCTGCTGCTTCCAAAAGCCCGATAATCCGATCCGCATCGCGCACGGCACTCATTTCCGGGGTTGTGACCACAACCGCCCGATCCGCACCCGCTATCGCATTCTTAAAGCCTTGTTCAATCCCAGCCGGGCAGTCGATGATGGCATAATCAAATTCCTGCTTCAGTTCCGCGGCCAGCTCCCGCATCTGCTCCGGAGTGACCGCGTTTTTGTCCTTCGTCTGAGCAGCCGGCAGTAAGAAGAGGTTTTCAAAACGCTTGTCCTTGATTAAGGCTTGGCGGAGCCGACAGTTGCCGCTCGTGACATCCACAATGTCATAAACGATCCGGTTTTCCAGGCCCATAACCACATCCAAATTGCGCAGCCCGATATCTGTATCCACTAATACGACTTTATGGCCGGCAACAGCAAGCCCTGTACCCAGATTTGCCGAAGTAGTGGTTTTGCCGACACCACCTTTCCCTGAGGTCACTACGATTACTTCACCCATAATTACGCCTCCCTTATCTTAACGAACCTTTCCACGTCATTCCTGCCAACCCTTCAACAATGAGCTGACCCTCTTTAACCCGAGCGATTTCTGGTCCCCGCCATGTGTCCTCTCCGTCAGGAGCGCGGGTTAGCAAATCCGCGATTCTCAGTTGAGTCGGAATCAGGTGATAAGCACTGACCGTGGCCAAGCGATTCCCGGACGCCCCCGCATGAGCCACTCCTCGCAAAGCCCCGAGAACCACGATATTTCCGGTCGAGATGATTTCCGCCCCCGGATTCACATCACCCAGAACAACCACATGCCCTTCATACTGCACACTGTTGCCTGAACGCAGCGTACGATCAATGAAAAGGCAGTTCCCTTCGGCCATGCTTTCATCGCCTTTTTCCCGCTCAACGTCACTCGGGCGAGTAGTTTTTCCGTACACCTCTGCCGCTTTGAGCCAGCCAGAGAGTTCTAAGTTGTACGACGCCAAGGTGCTGGTCAGAGCCTGGAGTTCCTCGGCATTATACCCCCGCTCCCCCGCGTAGCAACGTACGGTAGCACCTTGCAAGAACTGGGAAGACTCACCAAGATAGTGTTTCAACTCATCGAGCACGATCTGAAATTCTACGTTGGGATCCAAATAAAGCACGAGTCCGTCACGAGTTCCTTTAATCGAAAGATGTTCTGTCCGGGTCAAGTCCAGTCCTCCAGTGCTTGTCTGTATTCGAACGCTGATGAGATAAATTCTACAGGACTAGGGGAATTCCCTTTTTCCAAACAAAAAAAACGAGGACGATTTTCCCCGTTTTTTCAACCCCTATTCGCTTATTTCCAACCAAAATACTGCATAAAAGCGGCCTTAGCGACATAGCCGGCCGTATCTCCGCCGTGGCTCCCATATTCTATGACCCCTGCAAAGGCAATCTTCGGATTGTCGTACGGGGCAAAGGCCACAAACAGGCCGTTGTAAAGTTCCCCGGAAATCGTATCTTTGGAACCAATTTGGGCGGTTCCCGTCTTACCGCCCCCGCTAAACTCCGGAACATCAGCAAAGAGAAAGGCGGCTGTTCCTTCTCCAGTCATCACCCTAGACATTCCATATTTCACCTGGTTCAAGACATCTGGAGATGCCGAAAGCGTGCTCAAGAGCTTGGGTTGATTCTGCTTCACGACTTTCCCCGAAACCGGATCAATGATTTTGTCCACAATATAGGGCCGATAATGCTGACCACCATTGACGATCGTTGCTACATAATTGGCCAATTGCAGAGGCGTATAGGCATTATACCCTTGTCCAATCGCATTGTTGAAGCTGTCATACAAATGCCAGTCAACGTTCTGGCTGAGCATCTGTTTATACCAAACCTCGACTTGGTTTTTTTTACTGTCTTTTTCCTTCTGCAGCTTATCCTTGGTTTTCTGATCCGGAGCCCCAGCGAGTTTGACTGCATAATCGCTGTCAATCGCCGCCAGTTTCTTCTGTCGTTGCTCATCATAATAAGGCTGATAATACGCCTTTTTCCATTCCGGA
The DNA here is from genome assembly GCA_020692355.1 of Desulfosporosinus sp. GTDB lineage: Bacteria > Bacillota > Desulfitobacteriia > Desulfitobacteriales > Desulfitobacteriaceae > JAJZPA01. The sequence goes on along the minus strand of JAIMKP010000020.1, from coordinate 27,240 downwards.
GAGGGAGCGATGCCCTTGACCTCTCCCGGCAAATCTACACCAGATAACACGCCGAGCCCCGTTTCATTCGCTAACTGCTTAACCATTTCAGGATCCGCGTCGAAAACCCGGCGGCCTAAGACTTGAAAATAAATATCTGAAGACTTCGCTAACCCGCGGTAAAGGTCGACTTTACCGAAATAGTAACCCCCCCACTCTGGAAAACCCTGAATCTGGGCTGACGCCGACCCCAGAGAAGCCATAGAATCATCAATATACTCATTGGGCGTGATCACTCCAGCCTTCAAAGCAGCCATGGCGGTGAGCATCTTAAAGGTAGAACCGGGAGGATAAACCCCAGAAAGTGCCCGGTTGAGTGAAGCCGCAGCTTTCCCCTTAAAATAGCGAGTGGCCGTATCATCTGAAATCACGCCAGTAAGGTCATTCGGATCCATCGCCGGCCGGGAAGCCATGGCTAGAATCCTTCCCGTCTGCACATCGATGACGACGGCGGCTCCCGCCTGGGCCTCAGGATGTGTCTGCTGGGCTTTGTGGATCTGATTGTCCAATTCAGTCTCAACCACCTGCTGGAGCTTAGCATCGATCGTCAATTGTATGGTTTTTCCGGGCTCAGGGGCTTGTATCATCGTCTTAGCAATGGGACGGGCATTATTATCTACTTCAACCTGTTCTTGCCCTTCCTTGCCGTGGAGCCAGAAATCATAGGATTTCTCAACCCCGTCCTTGCCGACCAAATCCCCTTGCTTATACTCGAGACCCGCTTTTTGTGCATCAGGATCCTTGTTAAATTCCTTAATTTCCGGGTCGCTGATTTCGCGTACATAGCCAAGAATCTGCCCAGCCAAGGTGTGCTCTGGGTAGGAACGCACGGGAACGGCCTCGACGCTCACCCCTGGCAGCTCTTCTTGGTGTTCTGCGACCACAGCTTGAAGTGTTTGCGGGACATTGGGGAGAATCGCCATCGTACGGTAGCGTTCCCACTGGTGATTTTGAATCATAGCCAAGATGTCTTCTGTAATCAGATCCACGGATTCCGAGGTATTCGGCCAATAGGGCTTAACAAACGTGGCTAAGCGCTTGACGACATTCTTCCAACTCGTCTGGCTTGCCTCCTGAAGACCGAGCCAGTCCAGGGTCAAGACAAACTCGGGAACACTCGTCACCAATAGTTTCCCTGACCGATCGACGATATCCCCGCGCGTAGGCTGAATCGGAACCGTTTGCATCACATTTCCTTTGGCCATCGCCGCATAGTAAGAGCCCATGGCGATCTGCAAGCGCCAAAGGTTGAAGCTGAGGATAGTAAACACTACGGTTACCACAACCGCTAAACCCCAAAGCCGTTGCACATAGGGTTTGCGTTCTTTCTCTTCGTCGTCCAAAAGGGTCACCTCCGATCAGCGTTCATACTTCGGCCTATACCTCAACCAACCGTGGAGGAAGGAGCGGTGGATCCAGGGGTAGGTGACGGGGACGAGCAGGGCGTTGTAGATGGAGACGCCAAGAACGAGGCGGAAGATATCGGAAGCAGACCAGCTCAGTCCAGCACCCAGGCCGAGGAAGCCAACCATGAGCTGACCGACGGCGGTGACCAGGAAAACGAGGAGCATGGTGAGCGAGAAATTCTCCCGGTACCAACGTCCAGCAAGCCAACTCGTCAGGGCAGCGACCAGCGTCAGCGTCACTGAGTACATGCCAAGGTAATGACCGAGGTAAAAATCCTCGATAAGCCCTGTTCCCAGGCCCCATAGAATTCCTGTCCACTTCGGCTCATGAAGCGCGACATAAATGATAAAAAGCATGGCAAGATCAGGCTTGATCCCTGACCAAGCCCAGAGGTGGAAGAGGGTGCCTGGTAGCACTAATGTTAACAGCAAGAGGAATACCAAAATGACATAACGCATATCATTTCACCTACGACATTTTTACAATATAGACTTCTTCCAGGTTATCAAAATTAACCAACGGTTCGATGTACGCGGTCTTTAATAAGCCGGATTTGTCGAGTTGGACTTCCGTGACTTTGCCCACGGGAATATCTTTCGGATAAACCCCGCCCCAACCCGAAGTAAGCACCAAATCCCCGGCATTGACGTTGTCGTCCCGGCGGAAGAGCATCTGCAGATGCCCGCTGGCGGTCAGCCGTGAGCCCCGTTGGTAGGTCCCTTGGACGATGCCAAAGGTGCCTTCTCCAGAACTTCCGCGCACCAAGGCGCTGACCTGACCTTCCCCGTCCGTGATCAGTAGCACTTCGCTCGTTTTCGGTGTGACGGCAATAACCTTTCCCACAAGGCCCAAATGAGCTATCACAGGTGCATCGACACGAATCCCATCATCGCTTCCCCGGTTAATGGTCAACGTCTGATACCACGCAGTGGGATTACGATTGATAATGGTCGCACCCAGCATCTTGAACTTGTCCAAGGTCGGGCTGCGAAATACACCCTGATCCAATTCCGCATAACGCATCCCGGCCAGAACCTGCTGTTTGAGTTTGAGATTGTCTCCTGTCAGCTGATCCACTTTTCCTTTTAAGGCCGCATTTTCTTTTTGAACGGCGTCAAAGCTCCAGAAGGCTCGTGTATCATCTCTGACGAGCGTTCCAACTTGAAGCAGGGCGTTTTCCACAGGACTTAAAGCCCGCTGCAAAGCACCCCCGACCGGATTCAAAAACTGCCGTCCGAGCCCCGTCAAACGCATGCTTATCAGAATACCTAGCAATAGAAAGAAGACGAGAACCGCAATTCCCGTCACATTAACTCTTCTCCCCATCGTACTTGCCCCCAGCTCAATTCAATTCTGGCGGAAAAGATCCTGGGTTTCCCCGCATCTTTTAGCTCTTCTGCAGTGCAGTGATTTTTCTTAAGATCTCCCGGTCTTCCAACACGCGGCCGGTTCCCAAGGCAACACAGGATAACGGATCCTCCGCCATATGGACGGGAATGCTCGTTTCATCCGCGATGAGCCTGTCCAGATTGCGCAAAAGCGACCCTCCACCAGCCATCATGATGCCGCGATCCATGATGTCGGCGGACAGCTCCGGCGGGGTCTTCTCCAAACAGGATTTTATCGCCTCAACGATTGCCATGACCGGTTCCTGCAAGGCATCCTGAATCTCCTCGGATGTCACTTCCACCGTCTTGGGAAGCCCTGTCAAGAGATCCCGACCGCGAACCGAATAAGTAATCCCTTTTTCAGCCATATAGGCGGCCCCTATTTCAGTCTTAATATTTTCCGCCGTCCGGTAGCCGACCATGAGATTATAGCGGCGCTTGATATGCGCCACAATCGCATCATCCATTTCATCTCCGGCGACCCGAATCGAACGGCTGGTCACAATCCCGCCGAGGGAAATCACCGCAACCTCCGTTGTTCCGCCACCGATATCCACAATCATATTGCCGGTTGGTTCGCTGACCGGAAGCCCGGCTCCAATCGCTGCAGCCATCGGTTCTTCCATAATAATGGGGTCTTTCGCTCCAGCTGCCATCGCCGCCTCTTTGACTGCCCGCTCTTCCACAGGGGTTACCCCGGAAGGGACGCAAATGACCACTCGAGGCCGGGCAAAGGGCGAATCCGAACCAATGGCCCGAGAAATAAAGTACTTCAACATCTTTTGCGTCACATTAAAATCGGAAATCACCCCGTCTTTTAAGGGGCGAATGGCAACAATATGGCTTGGGGTGCGCCCGATCATCTCTTTGGCTTTGTCTCCAACCGCCAGAGGGGTTTTCTTTTCCATATCCATCGCTACAACCGAAGGTTCTCGCACCACGATCCCTTTGCCGCGTACATGAACCAAGGTGTTGGCCGTACCCAGGTCAATCCCTAAATCTTTTCCAAAGAACATTGCTAAAAGACCCCTTCCCTTGCACCAACTATCTATAATATTCCTCGTTCCTTAAGGCTTATATACCGATTATCGCCAATAATAACATGGTCTAGCACTTCAATCCCCAAAATCTGTCCACCCTCAGACAGCCTTCGCGTCACCTCAATATCTTCCTGGCTTGGCGTCGGATCCCCGCTCGGATGATTGTGCAAAAGAATGATGGCGTTCGAATTGCGGCGGATTGCTTCTTTAAAACATTCCCGCGGATGCACTAAGGAAGAGTTAAGCGATCCCACGGAAATTTGGCTTACCCCTAAAACATGGTTTTTTGTGGTCAAACTCATAATGCGAAAATGTTCCCGATCAAGGTAGCGCATTTCCTCCATCACCAAGTGGGCCACATCCTGAGGGGAATTGACCACGGGTCTGGCCGCCGGATCAGCCGACACCAACCGTCGCCCGAGTTCCAGAGCCGCCTTGACCGTCGCTGACTTTGCCTGTCCCAAGCCATGTAGCTGAGCAAGATCGTGCACCGTTAAACGGGCAAGACCTGTCAGTCCTCCGGTTTCCGCCAGTAGGCGTTCCGCGACGTCCAGGACGTTTTCTCCCTTAACGCCGGTTCTGAGGAGGATGGCTAAAATCTCCCGGTTGGACAAGGCCTCCGGGCCGAACTGAAACAGGCGTTCACGGGGAAACATCTCCTCTGGGAGATCCTTCAATTTCCGGTAATCCATAAGTCACCCCGCGTGAAGCGATATCTTTATGTTCAATCCCCCACGCTTTTAGCCGCTCTTCAACATGCTCCATCGGCAGGCCAATGACGTTCGTCAATGAGCCATCATAGGAAGCAACAAACGCCTTCGCCGGCCCTTGAATCCCATACGCTCCAGCTTTGTCCAAGGGCTCCCCGCTGGCCACATAACGCTCAATTTCCGTCTGGGACAATTCCCGAAAACGAACCTTCGTCTCCACGACAAAAGATTCTAGCTTCCCTATCCTGGCCAAGGCCACACCTGTTAAGACAGAATGCTCCCTGCCGCTTAACCGCTTCAGCATCATGACGGCTTCCTTAGGGTTTCCCGGTTTGCCCAAGGCCTCCCCATCCAAGACAACCATCGTATCCGAGCCTAAAACAACCACCTCTGGCGTGCCCGCTATTTCTAGCCAGTATTTAAGTCCCGCCTGGGCTTTACGTCCGGCCAAAATGCGCACCCCTAAACTTGCCTTAGCACTGGCTGGTAAGTTCTCCGAAACCGAGGCCTCGATCCGCTCGAATTCGTACCCCCACTTCTCCAACAGCATGCGCCGCCTGGGAGAGGATGAAGCTAAAACGAGCATCTTACCACTTCCTTGCTAGGTAATACCCCCCCAATGCCCCAAGAAGTGTGGCCGCCGTAATATTCAAGCGAAACCCAAAGGAAAGGGAAAGGAAAAAGAAATCCAAATAGGTGTGCGATGGCACATCGATGATCGCCGGGCGCAAAAAAGGCGTAAATAGCCCATATTTTTCCAGACCGAAACCAACCAAAGTGCCTAGGGCGGCTCCGATCAAAATTAATAGGATCGTCCGACCGGTGCCTGACGAATTGCGGCCAACTGCCATGTGAACCCCCAACACTCATAGAAATGAGCCAGGAGGAACGCTCCTGGCTGTTAAATGCTATGTCAAGTTTACCATTTTCCGAGCAAATTCGCAAGGCGGGTTCATCGTTCGATGTCCGAAGTTCGCGGTTCGTGGTTCGTGGTTCGAAGTCTCACCGCTTGAGTAAACGTGCACCCGCAATGCCCGGTTTTGTCATCTCATACGGATGGAGAATAAGATCCAATTCTTCTTCCGTAAGAATACCCTTCTCCAAGACGATCGCTCGCACGGAGCGGCCACCGGCAATCGCTTCTTTAGCCACCATAGAGGCCACATCATATCCGACATGAGGATTGATGGCGGTAATCACTCCGACACTGTTTTCTACCATGGTTTGGCAGCGCTCAGCATTCGCTGTAATCCCCACAACACAGCGATCCCGGAAGACTTTCATCACGTTGCGGAGAATATCCAAGGATTGCAGGAGATTAAAAACAATGACTGGCTCCATGACATTGAGTTCCATCTGCCCGGCACCACAGGCCAAGGCAATCGTAAAATCGTTCCCCTGAACCTGAAAAGCTACTTGATTGACGACCTCCGGCAGCACGGGATTGACTTTACCCGGCATGATCGAGGAACCCGGCTGCAATGAGGGAAGGTTAATTTCCTTAAACCCTGCCCGCGGCCCCGAAGCCATGAGCCTTAGGTCATTGGCAACCTTTGACAAGTTCACCGCCAAGGTCTTCAATGCCCCTGACACCTCTAGAAAAGCATCGGTATTTTGGGTCGCATCCACTAAATTGTCGGCCCGCTTGAGCGGCAGTCCGCTGATTTCCCCCAGGATTTCCGTGACCCTGGCAATATAGGCTGGATCCGCATTCAGCCCTGTGCCTACCGCCGTCGCACCCATGTTGGTCACTTCAAGAGAGCGCACCGCCCTTTCAATCCGTCCTAAGTCCCGTTTGATCATGGCCGCGTATGCTGAAAATTCTTGGCCTAGACGGATGGGCACCGCATCCTGTAAATGCGTTCGGCCCATTTTGATGATCCCGTCAAATTCCTGAGCTTTAGCAGCGAAGGCCTGCTCTAATTCCCTTAAGCTCTTGAGCAGATCGCTTGAGACATTGAGGCAGGCAATCCGAATCGCCGTCGGAAACACATCATTCGTGCTCTGCCCCATATTCACATGGGAATTGGGATGGATTTTAGCATAATCCCCCTTGCTTCCCCCGAGGATTTCGATCGCCCGATTCGCGATCACTTCATTGGCATTCATATTCATCGATGTCCCAGCACCGCCCTGAATGACATCCACGACAAACTGGTCGTTGAACTTGCCGCCAGCCATCTCCAGAGCCGCTTGAACAATCGCTTTGGCAATCACCGGAGTTAAGGCCCCGATCTCCATGTTCGCCTGAGCCGCAGCCGCCTTCACGAGTCCTAAAGCCCGAATTAACTCATGATGGGGGCGATATCCCGTAATGGGGAAATTATCCACCGCCCTCAGCGTCTGAATTCCATAATAAGCCTCATCCGGCACCTTCTGCACCCCGAGAAAATCTCTTTCTTCGCGCATCCTTCGTCTCCCCTTGTACTCACCGTTTATGCTGTATACATTATACACTTACCGTCTAGGTCTGTCGATGCTAATATGGCCCGGATCGGATAAGTTTAGTCTGGAAGCACGGCGACGCATCGCAAGTTTCGCGCATAAAGAAAACTTGGCTGGCGCCAAGCCTTAGCGAAGGCGGCTGCCTAGTTGCTCTTATGCACCCACAGACTTATACTTTCTGATATGCCAAAAAAGGCTCAACTGCCAGGTATACTGACTGTGAGCCGCAACAATCACTATAAGCGTCCCCTCGCTTCCACCTAGAAGCGAGGGGACGCTTATAGGTGGAAGCGAGGGGACGGTTCTTTTGCTTCCAACTGGTTTCCCATTAGATGTCCAGCTCTATTAATTCCCGGTACAGGTGTTTCCGTCGCTCAGCCAAAAAGAAACGTTCTTTCATGGATGAAGACTGCATCTGTCGGATACGATTCAGGCGGGCGGAGGAAAGTTCAATCGTCAGGATCCCGGGCGTCCCCGAGGCGGCCTCAGCGAGCAGGTCTGCTTTGGGTCCCAGCACCAAGGCCCCACCGCTGAACGCTTGCCCCTGGCCATTGCTTCCGCAGAGGTTGCACGCCCCGAGGTAAACCGAGTTATCATAGGCTCTCGTCCCTAGGTATCGCAGCCAGAGTTCCTTGCGGTCACCGGCGATGGCAGGGGAAGCATGCGGTGCAAACAGAATTTCCGCCCCCTTCAGAGAATAGATCCCCGCAACCTCAGGAAAATGCCAATCCCAACAGATCCCGACCGCAAACGTCACCCCATGGCTGACAAAGATCGGAAACGCTTCACCTGCAGAGAAATACTCCCCTTCATTCTGACCAAGATGCGTCTTACGATAACTTCTGACCTGTCCGTCGGGCAAAGCGATCAAATGCGACAAATAGGGTTTCCTCGGTTGGCGCTCATTGTATTCAGCCATCCCCACCAATAAGGTCATGTTAAACCTTTGAGCGCATGCTGCAATTTCCCTCACCCGTGGGCTGTGCAACGGCTCTGCAATAAGCGCGGCTTCCCCCGGAGCATAGCCGTGCAAAGCCATTTCCGGGAAGCACAGATGCGTCACTTGTTCCCGCGCCGCTGCCGCTGCACTGTCTAAGATTGTTTTCAAATTATCTTCGACCGCGTTGACCCTGCTTTCCATTTGTACCAAGCCGATCCGGCAATCCTGCTGCATGCTTTCCCTGATCCTTCCCTCCGTAGCGTCGTTAAATTTCTGTTATTTCTGTTAATCCAATTTCAAGACGCCCACTTCAATAAGTGGGCGTTCACTTGACTTCAGTGGAATACTTATAATCACATAACATTAACATATTAAAGATGATACCATTTGCATCCTTATCATATCATGCTTTCCGCCTAAAGAGAATGATCGGCCCCTTTATATGATAGCGGGATTTTCCAAACTACAATAATCCAGGTTCAAAACTTCGCAGAGACTTTCCTGGTCATGCAAGAAGTTAATAAAAAATCTTTCTTCCTTCGTTTCATTGGTTTGCGCCAAGGTCAAGATATTCAGAGGTCGGTAAATCGGAGCATCCTGAATTTGCAGAGTTTTAAAAATACGCTGATCGCACTCCCGTCGTACCGTTAGAGAAGAGATAATCGTCATGCCCAATCCGGCAGACACGACCTGCTTAATGGCCTGCGTACTCCCGAGTTCCATCGTGATATTGAGTTTATCCGGATCAAACCCACGCTCCTGGAGGGCCAATTCCAAGACTTTTCGGGTTCCCGATCCGACCTCGCGGGCAATCATGCGCTCGCCTGCCAGTTCGTTCAAAGTAATACTCCTACGTTCTGCCCAGGGATGAAAATAAGGTACAACCACGACCAACTCATCTTGCCAAAACTGCTCAATCACCAAATCCCTCTGATGCGCCACGGGACCCTCAATTAAACCGATATGAATATTTCTCTCCAGGACGTCTTGACTAATAACTTCCGTATTGGCAATCTTCACCTTAAAGTCAATGTCCGGACGGATATTGTACAAATAGGCCAAAATATGGGGTAATACATATTCTCCGATAGTGAGCGTCGCCCCTAAGCAAACGATTCCCCGCCGATCCTCGACTAAGGCGCTTAATTTTTCCTGAACGTTATGGAGAAGGTCCAGAATTTCGCACACGTGGTTATAGAAAACCTTGCCGCTCCGGGTCAAGGTCACTCCCTTGTTCGTGCGGTCAAAGAAACGGGCTCCAAAACGGCTCTCCAGATTTTGAATCTGAAGGCTAATACTTGATTGACTCATGTGCAACTTTTTAGCAGCCAGCGTAATATTCCGGGTGTCAGCAACCGTCTTAAAAGCAAGAAACTCTTGTTCGCTCATCAGACTCCCCCCCTTATACACTTGCCTGAATCCCACCACCATTTACAATACTCCCCATTTCCGGGAGTACTCTACGGTCAAGACAAATTCATCGTCACGAAATCCGTGCTGTCTCAGAACTTGCAACGCCTGATTAAAATCCAGCGTCTCCGTTTCCATGACAACTTGATCCTTGCGACTGGCCAGGCCCCATTCTCCATGAGCAGCCAGCAGGAGTTCCATCATCGTCGCGATCCGCTCCAACCGCCAGGTAAGAAAGTCTTTGCTTGCCCTTAATACTACGGGGCTGACCCCTTTATTTCGGCTCAGCCGCTGCCAGGGAGACTCCCTTTCCTTCCATCCGCTCTTGCCAAACAACGCGAAGGAAAACCGTACTTTTTGGACGCAGGTTTCATTCCCAGCGCGCATCAGCGCACCTCCTTAAATGCTTTGAGCCGGACCAGGGGCCTGCCGTTCAAAGGAAGGACCCTGGTCACTTCTGCTGCGAACTTCTGCTTCAAACGCACCCACTTTGTTTTAACACACAGACCTATTTTACCATCAAACCTATTTTACCATCAAACCTATTTTACCATTTCCCAATAGCCACCCAGGACGATAACGGACAAGATGTAGCCCAGCGGCACATTGACCAATACCCCTGTTGTAAAGGCTGCGAAAGGCCGCCAGCCAACCGCCGCCAGGTCTTTAAAACGCGTCGTCAGGCCAATACAAAGGAAGGTAAAGATGAACGCCCACAACCGGATCATGGAAATCGGAGCGATGATACTAGCTTTGACGCTCTTGGCCGTCGGTGCATCCACGAAGGCCAAGAGTAGGGTAACAATGATCGAAGCGGCAAAGAAGCCCAGGACAAATTTTGGGAAACGAACCCAGATTTCCTTACCGCTCGGTTTCGTTCCGTCATCCCGCTTTTCCCACTTCGTCACGGAAATCATGGCCATAATAAAGCACCAGATGCCCACGAACATATCACGTCCGACGACCTTCATGAGGGTAAAGGTCTTAATCGCCTGTTCGTTAATCGAAGCCGCAGCCGCAATACCAGCCGCATCGGCGAATTCGGAGGTTCCAATCCAGGCGCCGCCCGGTCCGGGAGCAATATGCAAGACTTTAATCAGGATCGGTAGGAGAAAGACCATGATCACCGCCCAGACAACGACGAGTGAAATGGCCACGGAAACATGATTCTTTTCCGCTTTCACAGAGCCACCGATGGCAATCGCGGCCGAGACCCCACAGATAGAACCGCCGGCTGCCAACGCTGTCGAAAAACGTTTGTCCAAACCAAACAACCGGGTTCCTGCCCAATAAATCGTCAGGAAGGTGGACACCGCCACGATCGTTGCCTGGAGGAACGCCATCGGACCGGACTGCAGGATGAGCGTAAAAGGAAGGGTCGCTCCCATCAAGACAATCCCGGTCTTGACGTAAAACTCGGTACGAAACGCGGTATCCAACCATTTCGGAATGGGAACAAAGTTGCCGATAATCAGCCCCACCAGCAGAGCCATCAACGGGGCCTCCAGGCTCCACTTCTTGGCTGTTGTCGAAGCTCCGAGAATCGAGACCAGCACACCCAAAATAAACAGAATCGTAAACCCGGGAACGAACGCTTTTAAGTCGTGTCCCAGAATCTTAACGGCGACTGAGAACACGATCAAAAAGCAAAACCAAAGGCCGATAATCCCGCCCAAGTGTGTCCCGAGATAAGCCGAAACTTTAGCAAAGTTATCCCAAGCCGGAAAACTGATCGCCAACGAGGGCATGACTTTACTACCTGCCGCCCAAAGAATAATGGCCAAAATCACGGTGCCAAGCCCAATCCATACCGCCCAGTAATCTTCCTTCTTAAACAGACCGGATCCGCCCCCCAGGGTAGGAGTCGTTTTAACGTTGGGGATATTGCTCATATTAGCTATCCTCCTCGTAATGGTCTCAAGGATCCATTACATATTTATTATATTCCGTTGCAGGATTAATTAAAACTATACTTTTAGGAAAAATAGTTCTTTCACAAAGTAAGCTGGATTCTGCTGTTTCTTCCCCCTTTCTTAGACTTATCTTTCCTTCAGCCCCCATCGGCTCAATCGTTCTTTCCCCCTTCCGTTAAATTCTTTATGGCGTATAACCGTTTCGTTATTGCCTCCCCCCTTTCCCCAAAACCCATTTATTCTCCAGCAGCCCATTTCTTGTTCCCCCACCTTACTTGATGATATGCTCCAGCCAGATTCACGAATGATGATGCCCAAGTGGGACAACTAAGCACATGAATGTGATTGTAGGCCGCATAGATTCCCCGATACAAGATTCCGTCATGCTCCCCGTCGATGCCAAAACCCCGCTCCACACGCAGCCCAAACCGGACTTTGGGATCAAGGTTCACAATCCGGGAATGATGAAATTCGTGTCCTCGCACGCTTTGCGTGCCGCTAAACCAGGGATTATCCTTTAAAACCTCCATGCTGGTGTAACCATGTCCCTGCGGCTTAGCCTCCATCACGGTATCCAGCGGCAGAGCGCCGACCATCGCGAAGGTTTGGCCATTCACCTGGAGGCTCCGGCCCAAGTACATCAGCCCTCCGCATTCCGCATAAACTGGAAGCCCCGCTTCGGTAGCGCAGCGAATGTCTTCACACAGATGTCTATTGCCTCCCAGTTCCGCCGCAAACACTTCCGGAAAGCCTCCACCAATATATAAACCGTCCAAATCCTCAGGCAAGCAAGAATCTGTCAGACTATTAATCGAGAGCAGCTCAGCGCCATACTGCCGTAAAGCCTGCAAATTCTCCGGGTAGTAGAAGCTGAACACCCGATCCCGCAAGACCCCGATCCGCACCGGAAAACTTTGCCCAAGCATCGCACTCCCCAAATCACTTAAAGACCGGTGGCCGTGGTTCCCGATAACGACCCTTTCCCCTAGCACAGCACTATTTGCTGTTATCGCATCACTATCCGGGGTGCTCTTGAGTGCGACGATGGTCTGCACGGCGGTGGTCTGTGCGGTCGCAGGCAATTTCGGCGCTTTTTCTGCCAGGGCGCACACCGCGGCGAGATCCACATGTTTCTGGATAAGATCGGCCAATCCATCCACGAGCGACACGGCTTCCGCCATTTCTTCCTGTGTGACGAGGCCCAGGTGGCGATCCGGTATGCTCACGGAAGCCTCTTTGGGCAGTGCCCCCAGCACCGGGAGGCCGCAAAACATTTCGATGGCCTCGCGCATCAACTTCTCCTGACGCGCCCTTGCTACCTTGTTTAAGATGACCCCAACCACACTGATACCCGGATCGAAGATTTGATACCCTTTGACCAAGGCCGCCACACTCCGGGTCATGCGGGTGGCATCGACGACCAGGATCACCGGGGATCCCGTGATTTTCGCGATTTCCGCCGTCGAAGTACTGCCTGCCAGATCGATCCCGTCAAATAATCCCATAGCACCCTCGATGACCGTTAAAGCGCTGCCCTGGGACGCCTTGAGCAAAGAAGAGCGGATTTGCTCCGGGCTCATAAAGTAGGAGTCCAAGTTCCGGCAATCCCGCCCTGCCGCAGCCCGATGCCAACTTGGATCGATATAGTCAGGACCCTTCTTAAAGGGTTGCACGGCGACGCCCATCCGGTTCAAGGCCCGCAAGAGCCCGAGCGTTACGGTCGTCTTTCCACTGCGCCCCTGGGGGGCTCCTATGATGATCCGGGGAACATGCCCTGACCCTTCGCCCTGGAAGCTCTGCAGTCGATCCTTCTCCCCAGTCCCCGGCATCGACCCCACACCCCTTCCCTACTCAGTGCTTTCCGTTGACTCCCTGTAAAAGGGGGGAATCATCCCCCCGTGGGCTTAGACGCACCCTGTCGGTTTGGGCAGCCCGGCGATTTTGCAGGCTCCTTTCCCAGGGCCGCTCGGAAATAGCGCATAGATCTCTTGCAGACTCTTGCCGCTGTCCTTGACTAATTTGCGAACCATGGGCGCCACATTGTATTCTGCATAATAATTGCGCAGATAATTGATAAGCTCCCAGTGTTCCTCCGTAAGGACGACCTCCTCAGTGGCTGCCAACGCCAAAGCCACCTCTTCATTCCATTCGTCCGCATTCTCAAGAAAACCATCTTCATCCAGAGCCAGGGTGAGCGTCCCAACCACAATTTCTGCCATACGGATCTCCTCCTTTGTTCAGATAATCTATTTGAACCATTAGCGGTTCAACAGCATCACTCGATCAATAACCCAATTCCCTCAGTTCCCTCAACTTCCTCGGCAGCTTCTTCAGCTTCCGTGGCTAGCTTTTACAGCTGACTTTTACTGCCGGCGCCGGATTATCCGACTCCTACAGCAACCGACTTCGGCTTATTCGGGATTATCCGTGCGCTGCCAGAGATTCCTCCTCCCGCACGGCAATCGCGACCTTATAGAGAACGGTTAAAACCAACAATCCAATACTGTAAACGCCGAGCGTGATCCATATTTCCGGAAAAGTCGGCGCATACTCAGTGATTCGACCCATCGGATTAGGAATAAATCCGCCAACGATAAGCCCCAGACCCTTGTCAATCCAGGCCGCGATGAACACCGCCGCCAAAGCGAAAGGCAATACCCTCTCATTCTTACGCGTGGACGGGTTAATCAGAAGTCCAATACCCACAAAGGCGAGAATGGCGGCGCTCCACATAAACCCAACCAGCCCCTGATGCCCTTCCAGCCCGAAGAACAGATAGCGAATGGGAGCCATGTGCTCAGGTATATGGCTGTAAAAGGCAGTGAACACCTCCAGCAGGAAGAAAAATACATTCGCACTCATGGCATAGGCCACGATTTTTGCTAAAGCCTGGATGCTTTCGCTCCCCGCGTCAAAGGTACTCAAGCGTCTCAGCAACAGGCAGAGGATGACGAGGAGTGCAGGACCGGCAGCAAAAGCCGAAGCCAGAAAGCGTGCCGCCATGATCGCCGTAAGCCAATGGCTTCTCCCCGGCAATCCGGCATACAAAAACGCTGTCACCGTATGAATGCTGACCGCCCACGGTATGGCGATATAGATCAGCGGTTTGACCCATGACGGAGGAGGAAATCCCTTGCGTTCCGCCCCCAGGGAAGTCCAGCCGATGATGAGGTTGAGCAGAAGATATCCGCTCAGCACGATCATGTCCCAAAACATCACGGAATGGGGCGTCGGATGGAGCAACACGTTCAGCACGCGCACCGGTTGACCCAAATCCACGAAGATGAACAAGATACACATGATCACGGAAGCCACGGCCAGAAACTCCCCTAAAATCACAATCTTACCGAACTTCTTATAGTTGTGGAGATAGTAGGGAATGGCAACCATCACGGCCGAGGCCGCTACCCCCACCAGAAAGGTGAACTGAGCGATATATAACCCCCAGGACACATCCCGGCTCATGCCCGTGATCCCTAGTCCCTCATGATATTGCTTCAAGTAGGTACTGAACCCGACAGCAATCAATGCCAATAGAACCGCGACCCAGGCCCAATACCTTCGGCTTCCGCTTAGAGCTTTCTCAAGCATGCTCTTCCCCCCCACCGATGAGATAGTAAACGCTGGGTTCTGTACCCAATTCCGGTTTACGCCGGATGCTGTAATGCGTAGCTAGAACTTGGCGCACTTCCGAATTGGGATCATCCAGATCCCCAAAGATTAAGGCCCCGTTGCTTGCCTCAACACAGGCGGGTGGAAGCCCCTTCTCCAGCCTCTCCACGCAGAAATTGCACTTCTCCACAACCCCTTTGGTGCGAGTGGGGAAATCCGGATTCACCTGCTTGATAAAGGGCCGGGGATCCCGGAAATTAAAGCTTCTGGCTCCGAACGCGCAAGCTGCCATGCAAAAGCGACAGCCGATGCAGCGGTGGTAATCCATGGCTACGATCCCATCTGGGCGCTTAAACGTAGCCTGGGTCGGACAAACCCGCACACAAGCCGGATTCTCACAATGATTACACAGCACCGGGAAAAGTTTCTCTTTGATGCCCTCATTGAGATAACCATTCTCCTGCCCTGGGAAAGCATGTTCATACGTCTCAGTCCCCATCCACTTGATCTCATCTTTGCTGTTGCCAAAGTCGGGCACATTGTGGGTCCGATGGCAAGCATCGATCATCCGCTGAACATTCTCCGCCGATTTTAAGCGGTCTGAATCGATCACCATGGCCCAGTGCTTGGCTTTCAAGGCCTTTTGGTCCGTTAAAACCTCGGAGGCCTCCGCACTTCCTCTCCAGAACCCATCCAGGGCCATAGCGCCGCCGACCCCCGCCAAGGTCGTAAGGCCCAGCTTTAAAAATCTCCTGCGCGTCACACTCATTGGCTGGTCCCTCCCTGATTATGGCAGTCCCAACAGTAGGGCTTTACAGCGGCATACGTATGACAGGTGTTGCAAAACTGCTGTGGGTTGGAGTGACATTTTAGGCAGCTGTTTTCCAGGCTAATCGGGAACGACTGTCCCTGACTGTTGACATACACCGTTTTACCGTCGCGTAGCGCCGCGTCCCGCCATTGATTTAAGAGTTGCATATGCTCTGTTTTCATAAACGCAGCCGGCTCCACACAGGTCTGAGTTGTTAGCTGTTGAATGAAGGGTGTATTCACTTGCGGGCTCGGCTTGGCCGCTGCCTTCCCAATGTTAATAAGAAATGGCATTAGCGCCAGGCAGGCAAAAAGTAGGAGCCCAGCGATGATCCTTCCTCCCTTATACATCAGGCCTCACCGTCCTTTCCAAGTAAAGGCATCCCGCGCAGATCCGTCGTCCGTTCCTTTTCCCCTTTCATGACCAAAGCATTGGCCACAAGCTCGTGTACCCCAGTCACACCGACGCCCGGAACCCAATAATCCATGAGCGTCGGCATGGCGGCCCGGTCCACCGCACAGATGTTAGCCAGCATGTTCACTCCGTATTTTTCCCGGACATAGCGCACAGCGTTAGCCCGTGGGAACCCACCCCGCAAACGGAGTTCCAGGTTCTCTCCGGCGTTAAGCCCTGATCCGCTCCCACAGCAGAGCGTCTTCTCCCGGATTGTCTCTTCCGGCATCTCATAAAAATGATTACAGACGTTCCGAATGATATAGCGCGGCTCTTCCAAAATCCCCATGCCCCGTGCCGTATTACAGGAATCGTGGAAGGTGACCCTCAAGTGATCATTGCGGCTTTTATCCAATTTCAGCTTATTATGCTGGATCAAATCCGCCGTAAATTCCGCAATATGCACCATCTTGGTTGATTTGGCATTTTCGAATTTTGTCCCCGTGATCGGCGATACCGGCTCTTCCAAGAAATCCGCCGGACCGTTCCAGGTGTCCATATACTGATGAACCACCCGCCACATGTGCCCGCATTCCCCGCCGAGAATCCACTTCACCCCGAGGCGTTTAGCCTCAGCATAGATCTTACTGTTCAGCCGCTTTGCCATCTCATTAGAAGTAAAAAAGCCAAAATTCCCGCCCTCGGAAGCATACGTGCTTAGGGTATAGTCCAACCCTAATTCCTCAAAAAGCATCAAATAGCCCATAAACGTGTACGTACCCGGTTCGGCGAAGAAGTCCCCCGATGGTGCCACAAACAGGATTTCTGCCCCTTTGCGGTTAAAGTTGGGCTCGATTTGAATACCCGTAACCGTCTCGATGTCTTCCAACATGAATTCGATGTTGCTGGTGATCGTCTGCGGCTCGAGCCCCACATGGTTTCCCTTCATGTAACAGTTAGCTACGGGGCCGGCGATCCAATCCGTATTGAGTCCCAGCAAATTGAGGAGTTCGCGGCCCATCATGGTCATCTCGGCCTGGTCGATCCCGTAAGGACAGAAGACCGAACAGCGGCGGCACTCCGTACACTGGAAGAAGTAGTACCACCACTCTTTGAGCACGTCTGGCGTGAGTTCCCTAGCCCCAGCCCAGCGGCCCAAGAGTTTTCCCGGTGTGGTAAAATAGCGACGGTAAACCGAACGGAGAAGTTCTGCCCGCAATACCGGCATATTCTTCGGATCCCCTGAGCCCATGTAGAAGTGACACTTATCCGCGCAAGCCCCGCAGCGCACACAGACATCCATAAACAGGCGAAAAGAACGATATTTTTTCAGTCGATCCGCGATCCCCTCCAGGATCGTTTCCTGCCAGTCCTCCGGTAGTTTCCAGTCCTCCTCGGTGGGCGACCAGTCACGGGCATTGGGGAACCCCACAGTCTGCAGATTTTTCCCCTTCGCACCCCAACAAAATGTGCCCGGCTTTAACTCCACTGGAGTGTCCACCCATTCCTGCCTTGGCGGCTTCAAGTCATACTGCAGTAATTCTTCCGGCTTCACCTTTTTAGCCATACCCCGTCACTCCGTTTCCAGCGGTAGCCCGGCCTTCTTCATCTTCGCCCGGAACTCCGCTTCGTACGCCTCATAAGTGTGTACCTGCACCGGATAATTCCAGGGATTGATATGCCGAACGCTACGGCTGTTGTTGATCATGTTGCGCGTCGGGCTCAGGAACACCCCTCCCATATGCATCAGCTTGCTGAGCGGAAAGTAGGCGAACAGAGCACTCACCAGGAAAAGATGAATGTAAAAGATGGCTCCGATCGAAAGTGGTACTTCCGGCCTCAGCGTGACCAAACTCATGGTTAACGCCTTCACCTCCACGATATCCACTTTCCACACATAGCGCATCAGCACGCCGCTGGCGGCGATCCCCAGGAGCAAAAACAGGGGGAAATAGTCTGCCTGCAGGGAAATGTAGCGAATCTGCGGCACGAGCACCCGGCGCAAAAAGAGGTAGGTTAAAGCCGCCAAAATAAGTCCATCTGTGATATAGAAGAGAGGAATTCCGATTTGGAGAAAGCTATCTAAGTCACCCAATTGCGTGATCAACACCGGCACCGGCTCCATGAATAGCCTGAGATGCCGCAACACGATGATGAGAAAAGACCAGTGAAAGACCAGCCCTCCCAGCCACAACCACTTGGCGGAACCATAAGCTAAGCGATCTCCCCGCTTCTCTGTCTTCAGATTGCGAAAAAGGGAGCGAAACAGAAGGACTTCCAAAGTCATCCGACCGACAACGCCCAGAGCAGAGGACGGATTCTCAAGCCGATTCTGTTTAATCCAAGGCAAGGATTTCTGTTGCCCGCAGGTCGTCGGGATGCGAAAGGGAACAGGAGACCGGCCCCACGTGATCACCCTAACCATGAATCCGACCAGAAACAGCAAAAACGCCAGATACGGAACAACTATGCCAAAAAAAACATTCAGATGCGCCACAACCCCCGCGTACGCGAGTAGAACGAGGGCTAATACGCCCAATAAAGGGTATAGAATCTTCAACTCCCTCACCTCTCTCCAAGCCCACATGTTTCTCCACATGCTTCCAGATTAGCCGTTAGCATGTCTTACTCCCTCGCCCGGTGCGTCAGGTTGAGCACACCCGGCCCCACGTCCCGTTCTCCTGAGGACACATCCCGTTCTCCTGAGGACACATCCCGTTCTCCTGAGGACACATCCCGTTCTCTCGGGGACAATCCTCCGAGCGTCAGGCGCAGTTCTCTGACCCGAAGTTCGAAAATCTGCTCCCGACAACGAACGTACCCATCAAAGGCCAGCAAGGCCAGAGCGTCAATCCGCTCCTCCAGAGAAAAGAGTGCCGCAGCCTCTGGAGCCGATTGGCCTACAGTGGACATTTCCTCTTGCAGGATCCCCTTTAACTTGAGAATAAATCCTACGGCCTGGCTGGGACTCAGTTCCTGCGTCGCTCTCAGGCGCAGCAAGGGATCCAGTGCTTGGGCGAGCTCCTGGGATGTTTTCCCCTCCAAGAGCCCGTTCCAAACCTCATGAATGCCTGCTTCTAAAGCGTAGGCCACTGGGTTTGTAAAACGAGCGTCCTTGTTTTGAAAGAATCGCGCTGCACTCTCTGGATAACTCCCTAAGAGGACACTCTGCCACCTAGCCAAGATTCGCTCTTCTTTTTCCTTGAGAAGGCTTCCCATTTCCTTGAGAGGGCTTCCTACTTGTGCCATCTTCTCAGCTCCTCCAACTCATACCCGATACTACCTGACACATGCCCAACTTATCTAAGTTCCCCAGCTCCGGCACCGACGGCGTGAGCCAACGCCGTTGACCCACGCTCATCAGCACGCTGAGTTCGTCAGTATTTAGTTCGGTTTCCCGACCTTGCCCTTCAAGGCAACAAAGGTTGTCGTGATGTAGAGATACTCCACTTTATCTTCCAGGGCCAGTTCCTTGACGCCCAGGTCGACATCCGCCTTCTTTTCCCCGATAGCCTGAGCGATCTCTTTGCTCTTGGCCTTCTCAACGGTTTCCAGGTAAGCCAGGATCTTGGCTTTGATTTCAGGGTTGGCTGTCCCTTGCATCGGCATGGCACCCCCTTATTTAATCTTATCCCATCTCAGTACTTAAAGGCTGCCGTCGTCCTAAACGTCTCCTTGGAGAAGATAAAGTCGTCGATCAGCTTGTCGCTGAAAGGTAGCCCGGTCAGGCCAAAGAATTTCTCCCAGCCAATGCGCTCAATCCACTCACCGACGCGCTCTCCGCGCCGAGCATACTTCATCCAGACATCCACGATATGATGCACCGCCTCGGTCACTTCCGGCCAGCGCGGCGGATTATTGGGCATAAACGGGATGACCAAACGGGAAAAGCTCGGAGCTGTCCGGGCGTTGGACACCTTGCCGCCCACGAGAATCGCCACACCATCATTCTTCTCATCCAATATTTGCATACCCGGAGACATCGTGTAGCAGTTCCCGCAATACATACAGCGCTCTTCGTTGACGACCACACTCTTGGTCTTGGGATTCGGACGGATCGCCCCCGTCGGACAAGCACCGACCAAGGTCGGGATCTCCGTTCCTTTCTGGATGATCTCATCGTTGACCCGCGGAGGCGTCCTATGCACGCCGAGAATTGCAATGTCACTGCAGTGCACCGCTCCGCACATGTTGAGGCAGCAGGCCATGGCAATCTTCAGCTTGGCGGGTAAGTCCATGTGGCCAAAATGCTCGAACAAGTCATCCATGACCGACTTGACAATGCCGGAGGCATCGGTAGCCGGCGTATGGCAGTGCACCCAGCCTTGCGTATGCACAATATTGCTGAGGGCGTTGCCTGTTCCCCCGACCGGCAGCCCTTTGGCTTCCAGGGCTTGGAGCAGGGGGGCAACTTTGACCGGATCCCCGACTAGGAACTCAATATTGTTCCGGCTGGTAAAGCGCAGATAACCGTCACAGTAGGTATCGGCCAAATCACAGATCTCGCGGATGAAATCAATACTCACCAGACGTGGCGAGCCCACGCGCACACTGTAGAGTTCCGAGCCGTTTTCGCTGACGTGTTTTAAAACACCGGGCTGAGGAAGTTCATGATATTGCCATTTTCCGTAGTTCTGCAAGATAATCGGCGGCAGCATCTCGCGGTAGTTAGGAGGACCTGCATCAATTCTGGACATTATTTACTCCACCTTTCCTACAATCTTAGAAAACCTATTTAACGATTTCATCCTGCGGCCAGAAAACATAGGGATTGGCCCGTGGCCTGAAGACCATCTGTGGCACCGGTGCGAGTCCGACTTCCCGGAGGAACCGGCCCATGCCGACCCGGTAAATCAGTTCGCCCACCCGTTCGCGCGTCTTGCCGTTCTCATCCCACCATTCCCAAATGCGCCGCATCAAATCCTTAAACTCCGTATAGGGAGCTTCCATCTTCATAAAGGGCACGATCACCCAGGCGAGAAAGGCAGATTGCACAATCGTGGATTTCCCACCCAGGAGGATAGTGGCACCCTTTTCCTGACCCGGTTGTACCGCTTTGGGCAACACGTTGATGCAGTGCATACAGCGCGAGCAATCTTCTGGTATGACATGTAGTTCCTGTTTTGCGGCATCATACTTGAGAGCCCGCGTCGGGCACTTGTCACAGACCATGCCTTGAATGTCAAGCCCTTCTGCGGCATAGGCCTTGATCGCATCCTGATCAATCGTCAAGGTGTCTCTCCAGGTGCCAATGACCGAACAGTCAGCCCGGGCGATTGAGGCGACACAATCATTCGCACAGCCCGACATCTTGATTTTGAACTTATAAGGCCACATCGGACGGTGCAACTCATCCTGAAATTCGTTGGTGATGTCATAACACATATCCAAGGTATCATAACAGGCATGTTCACAGCGGCCTGGACCCACACAGCAGCTCGGGGTGCGCAAATCCGAACCGGAGCCTCCCAGGTCAAACCCGGCATCGCTGTACTCGTCAAAAGCCGGCTGCAAGTGCTCTGTCTTCGTTCCCAGCAAAATAATGTCTCCGGTAGAACCATGGAAGTTCGTTAAGCCACTCCCATGTTTCTCCCAAATGTCACAAATTTGGCGCAATTTATCCGTGGTATAAAACCAGCCACTGGGTTGATTCAAGCGCATCGTATGAAATTCCGCGACATGGGGGAATTCCCCCGGCAAATCCGTATAGCGACCGATGACTCCCCCGCCATATCCTTTGACCCCGACGATCCCACCATGTTTCCAGTGGCCTTTCTTGTCTTCGTACGAGCGTTCCAGCAGATTCAGCAGATCCTTCGCGGCCTCGCTTTTGACAGCGGCTCTCTTAATTTCGCTGACAAAGCTGGGCCAGGGGCCTTTTTCCAGCTCATCAAGCTGTGGCGTTTTTTTCTCCGTCATGGCACACCCTCCATTTTCGCTTATTTTTTATCCTACCGGATCTCAGCTAGAGTTCCTGGATCGTCACCGCTCCCGTCGGACAGACCGTGATACAGCTCTCACAACCCATACATTCCGTCGCCTCACCCGCAACTTCGGTTTTCTCCCCGTTGAATTTGAGCAGCCGTGCCGGACATCCTGCCGTGCACGCGTTGCACCCGGAACAGAGTTCTTCATCGATGCTGACAATGTACATCCACAACACCCCCATTCATGTTCTTGCACTTTCTTTCTCAATCTACCTCTATTTAACACCCTATCGCTCAACCTGTAAAATACAAAATCCCGATTGCACAATCTGAAAACCTCATGGTTCGTTTATTCCTGATAGGCAGCCCATACCGCCATTCCGCCCTCAAGATAAGCTACCTCCGAAAAACCTCGGCCTTGTAGAAAGCAAGCGGCTTCATACCCACGAATTCCCCGTTCACAGACCGCGACCACTTCAGCATCCGCCGGAATCTCCCGCCAGCGTTGGCGTAGTTCCCCGAGGGGAATCCAGAGAACGCCCTGAATTTTGATCGGAAGATTTTCAACTTCCTCCCGCTCCCGAACATCCAAAAGACAGATCCCTTTTTCAGCTCCGAGCCTCTGCCAAAGCTCCTGAGCCTGGATTCCCGACACCCGCTTGCGCCGCTTGTTTTCCAACGTATTAGCCGCATGGATGACGACATCCATTGCAGTGGCAAAAGGAGGAGCATACCCGAGATCCAGACCCATGACATCTTCCAGGGATCCGCCAAACTGAATCAGTGTCGTCAAAACATCTAAACGCTTGATGCCTTCACCCGGTCCGAGGACTTGAGCACCCAACAGTCGCCCCGAACGATCAGCCACCAGTTTCAACGTTAGGCTGGCATGAAATGGATGGTAATGGGTCGCATCATGGCCACTGATCAAGCCTGTGATGATCTCGAAACCTGACTCTTTTGCCTCCTCCTCCCCCAAACCCGTTCGACCCATATTCCATTCAAAGGCCTGCAACACAGATGTTCCCAGAACGCCCTGAAAAACCGCCTCCAGGCCAGCAATTTGGTCAGCAATAATCCGCCCCTGTTTGTTTCCGGTCGAAGCCAGAGGGACATAGACGGGTTTACCAGACAGAAGATGCTTCTGTTCGGCACAGTCTCCTCCGGCGTAGATCCAGGGATCGTTAGTCCTCTGCCGGCTATCCACTTGAATGGCACCGGTCACACCGAGGCTTAGTCCAGCCTCCCGTGCCAATTCTACACGCGGCATAACGCCAGTCGCCAGAATGACAAGCTCCGTTTCGATCCGCCCCTGATCCGTCAATACGGCGCAAACCTTCCCGTGCTCATCCCCCTCCAGGGCCTGAACCCGACAATTTAGACGCAAATCAATCCCTCGGCGCACCATATGGGTCTCCAAAAGCTTGGCCATGTCGCGATCGAAGACTTTCGCCAGCACTTGTCCTTGTAACTCGCAAACACTTATCTGAATCCGCTGCGCAGCCAAGGCATCCGCCGCCTCCAGCCCGATGAGTCCGGCCCCAATGACGGTGGCCCGCCGCACGTTTCTCTGCCGCAACCCGTCTTTCAGCTGCCTGGCGTCTTCTGGGTGGTGCAGGACAGACACCCCCCACAAATCCCGGCCAGGTAGCGGCGGCAGCACGGGTCGGGCTCCTGTCGCCAAAACCAAAACGTCATACGGCAAGCGTCTTTCCTGTCCTGTCACAAGATCTTTAACTAGCACCTCTTTTTTCTCCCGCTCGATAGCTAGAGCTCTGGTGTGGTTCAAAATCTCGATATCCTTGTGTTCGCGAAAATACAAGGGATCGCGCAGCAAACCAAAAGCCGTTGTGCGCAAATCATCCAACTGCGGCACGAGGTTGCTCAGATACAGCGGCAGCCCACACCCACCGTAAGAGATGAGTTCCCCTTCCTCGACCACCGTGATCTCCGCCTCAGGTTGGAGTCGACGCAGACGGGCCGCGGTTTTAGGCCCTGTTGCCACACCCCCAATAATCACGACTTTCATCGCGAATTACCCTTCTTTCTCTTTTTTCTTTCTCCTTTTCTAAGGTACTTACGTTGGAACTTTACCACTCGTCCTTCACGCTTGCAGAAACTCCAAATAAGGCTTTTCCAAGTCGGGCAAAGCATTTACCATAAGTTCCACCAAACCGCCGTAATGGACATTGAATTTTTCTGTCGTGTGGTAAAACTCCAAGAGTTCCCGGATCGTGCCTTTGCAATTGGAACAGGGGGCACAGACGTACTTCGGAATACTCGGATCCTCGATGGTATCTTGAAAAGCACCTAAGATCTGATTAAACTTCATGCGTCCGCTCACTTTGTCCCGAAACTGGCCAAAATTTAAAGAGTTCATAATGGCAAAACCGCTGCCGCCGCCACAGCAGTAATTATCAACCCCATGCGGCGTCATCTCCCGAAACTGCGGGCAGATCTGCTTAAGAATATGGCGCTGCGGTTGGACGATGCCCATCTGCCGCACCACATTGCAGGGATCGTGCAGGGTTACGGGAAAGTTGTTTTTCTGCGGATCAAACTTTAGCCGGCCCGTGCGCACCAAATCCCACAGAAGTGGCAGGAAGCTCTCCACTGGGATCTTGTCTTCCCCGACCGCCATACGGTCAGCTGTTACAGCAGCCGCTTTATGCGCATGCCCGCATTCACCGATAACGATACGGCGGACGCCCAGATGCTTTGCCGTTTGGAATTGCTGCAAGGCAATCTTTTTTGCTTGCGTATCGTCATACCAAATCCCGTAGTTCACACTGTCATAACCCATGAGTTCCGTACTCAGCGTCCAATTCAACCCTGCCTCTTCAAAGAGAATCGCAAACGCAGCCGGATTCTCCGGCCAGGCCATGAACTCCCCGGCATTATGAATGAGGAGGATATCCGCCCCTTCCTTGTCAAGAGGGAACTTAATTTTCTTACCTGTTTTCTCTTCAATATCCTCTTCCATGAATTCCAGCATGTCCAGAAAGGCTGGTTTAGTAATCCCTGTGGAAGACCCTGTTTTCAATTGAATCATGGAACCCTTGGCATGCAGGGGACTGGGGGCGATCCCCAGCTCCTGGCTGAAAATTTTACGGATCTCCTTGGCAAAGATTGAATTGTCCAGACCTAAGGGACAGGTCTGCGCGCACCGCCGACACAGATTGCAACGGTAAGCCAGTTCCCCCAGGCGAGCGATGCTCTCCCAGTTAACCTCGATGTCCGCCCCGACAAAGCGACCCAAAAGCCGCCCGCTGGGGGTAAAATACTTCTTGATCATTTTTCTCAGAGCCTCCGAACGAAAAATCGGACGGTAAAGTTCGTTCCCGCCGGAGGCCTGAAAAACATGGCAGGCTTCAGAACACGTGTTGCATTTAGCACAATACTCTAACGACAACAAGAGGGGCTGCAACATCCCATTGTTAGCATCCGATAGAATCTTTTCCAGCCCGTTTAGAAATTTCTGAACAAACTCCTTTTCTTCTTCCTTCGTCTTAGGCCGCTGCAACGTATCGATCCCGACAAACCCATCCAGGGACGTGCAGTATTTTTCTCGCCAGGCTCCTTTAACTTCGCCAAACGGACGCTCCATCCCCGGCTGATCATACGGTGGCAACAAAGGCATCAAATTATCGACAACAATCAATTGTTCTTCCTGCCGTCCCAGATCGCTTGGTTTTAAGGTTTTCGCATCGTGCATGGTCAACCCCCCTTTCCCTCATCACCTATCCTGATTTTGTGGACGAACCGTCTGAACATGCGGCGCCGACCACGTGTGGCCCGGTTTGTACCCGAGCGCAGCTTGTACTTTTTTCTCGATCTCGCTACCTGGCAGATTGGGATCATTTTCCCAGAGAACTTTGTGGAAGGTAAAGTATTTCCCTACATAATGGCTCATTTTGCTGAGCGGAATATAAATGAACATAAAGCCCACCAGGATGACATGCAGGGTCAAGGTTCCTGTCGCTTGGGGTGGCGTAAGACTCAGGAAATCCGCCATCACCGTCCGTGCCTCCTGATAAAAAAGATCAGGAAACCAAACAATCAGGCCGCTAACCAGAGCCGCCAAAAGCAGCAGGAGATTAAAATATTCCTGCGGTGTCGTATATTTACGTAAAACAGGGTCAAAGGCCCGCCGCCAAAGCAATGCCGCTGCTCCGAAGGTTGCACAGGCAAAACCCAGATTGCCGCATAGTGCCGTTAAATAATAAAGAAAAGCAGGCCACGCTCCAGGAAGGAGTCTGCCACTAGCGCTAATCGGCATACCGGCCAAGCCGCTGATCGCCCCGACGATCAACAGTGCCGTCCAGGCTGCCAAAAGATAAATCCCCAGATGCAGGGCATATGACACCCACCACAGTGACCGTTGATTCTGGAAGAGCTTCTTGATAAAGAGCATCTCTTTGAGCATATCCTTCAATTCGCTAAAACCCGATAACTCCCGGGGTTTGTGCCACCATTCCACTTCTTCAAAATAGGAGCCGCCATATTCACTTTTCCCCTTTTCCTTCGGAACCGGGTAAAGCTCCATCCTTCCATGTAGCGGCATTTTGGTAAACACATAGGCCTTGTATCCGGATAACACCAAAAACAGCAAGGCCGAACCATAAAAAATCCATAACATCGATACCGCCTCCTTGGCTATGAGATTCTTTGCCTGCACTCAGGATTGATGCACTTGTATTCATTAGCACTAAGTTCACCCCTATTAAACACCCATGTACAACTCCTGTAAAATACAGATTCCCGATTATGCAATCCGGAAATTCGATGGTGTCGATTGAGCGATTCCACCTGTCTTCGAAGCCAGAAGCCACGCACGAGCATATTCCGTCTTTTACTATTCCTTTGTTCGGCAATATCGTTTTTCGCATTTTTCATAATGAATTCTCCCCACCGTAAGCAGCGGGAAATTCCCCATCCCTTTAAATTAAAAGAAATAAAAAACACGCTCAATCACTTCAGATTAGCGTGTTCTTCTCTTGAAATAATATGTCGCGCAGACAGCGGGGACGGTTCTTGTGTCTCAGGGACAACTCGGGTTCCCCGCATTGCTCAAGGAAACTGGCACCACGTTTTTCTCTGGTTTTCGCTCCCTTTGCTCATCGTCGGCCTGCTCTTCCTGCGTGCACCAAACCTTCCCGACCCGAAGAAATTGACCAAAAGGCTTAGCCGCATGCCCCTGGCTTT
>JAIMKP010000089.1 GCA_020692355.1 Desulfosporosinus sp. | reverse complement strand
CTCCCCCCCGAAGTCTCGATGTTCAACTTTAGTTGAACGAGTTCACTGGAAAGCACTGAGAGTCTTTCACATAAAGTCAAAAGCTATAGGTATTCTTAGAAAGAATAGAAATATTAAATATTTAGATAGTACATTTGAACCCCCGAAACTTGCACTGTTCCGGTTTCGGGGGTTTTGATATTCATTAGAAATTCACAACCTTTTCATAACAAAATCAAATAGTTAATATAAAATTAAATTATAACTGTTAAGCGTTTAAAAATACGGATGGAGGGGTCACTAAGTTGAAAAAGAGAAAAGGGCTGCTTATGGTGCTTTTGGCGCTCAGTTTACTGCTTGGGTTTAGCGGAATAGCCACCGCAGCAGGAATGAGTGGAATGGACATGGGTAATAGTTCAACCGTGCCAAGTGCGCCAAATACTCAACATAAGGCTACAGCAGGTATGGACCCTAATATGCCAGGAATGCAATCCGGTGAGGAGAAAGCCAATCATGAAAGCTCCGGGGTTGACTGGCCGGTAGTCTATGGATTTGCAATGATTAACTTGTTGGTCATTGGAACAGCCGGAGTGCTTAAGTTCAAGAAAAAGATTCAGTCCCAACCACAAATTTAAAGGGGGAAAGTTAGTGGCGGTTGCTAAAAAAATAGAGATGAGTCCCAATCCCGAACGACCCAAAAAGAACTTACTCAATAACAAGGTAATCAAAGCAATATTCAAGAGCCGTTGGTTTCCGGGAATCATTCAAATACCAGTATTGATCGTTTTTGCCGTAATCGTTTTTCAGTTAATCGCCGGGCCGAGCGAAGCTACTCATAACTTTGGCACGGCGGGGACATGGGTACTTTGGTGGCCCTTGATTCCGATAATTTTTGTAATCTTTGGGCGCTTATGGTGTGCCATTTGTCCTTTTGCGACTGTGAGTGACTGGGTGCAGAAATTTGTGGGAAACAAACGGCCGGTACCGAGGTTCTTAAAAAAATACGGGATTTGGTTAATCGATATCTTTTTTATTCTCATTACCTGGTCCGACCACACCTTCGGTGTGGTAGAAAACCCCCGAGGTTCGGGTGTACTCCTGCTGCTTATTACCACTGGGGTAATTGCCTCAGGGGCCTTCTTTGAGCGTCGCACGTGGTGCCGTTACCTATGCTTTTTAGGTGGTCTGTCCGGTAACTATGCCCGTTCGGGTGGGTTAGAACTTCATACCACTCAGGAAAAGTGCGCTAAATGTACGACCAAATCTTGCTATAACGGAAACGACAAAGTTGCCGGATGCCCGATGTTTGAATTTCCACGTGCAATGGATAGCATGGCTCGTTGCAACTTGTGCGGGAATTGTGTTAAGACCTGTCCTAACGATTCCATCCAATTGAGTCCCCGCGTTCCTAGCAGCGGTTTGTGGTTTATCAAGAAGCCGAAATTCGAAGAGTCATTCCTTGCTATCGTCATCATGGGCATCGTGTTTGTCCAAAACATCACCATGCTTGACGTTTGGCAAGAGCTGCTCGCAGGACTCGAAAACTTTGTAGGAACCAAGAACTACTTTGTGACCTTTACCATCACTTTTATTATCGCCATGGCGATCCCTGTGCTGGCGCTATTTGCTAGCAGTTACGCATCAAAGTTGGCAAATAAGAGGAGCACTATCGAAAACTTTGCCCGGTTTGGCTACTCATTGATTCCTTTGGACTTAGCCGCTCATATTGCGCACAACTTATTCCACCTGCTGGCGGAAGGCAAGTCTGTTATCTTCACATTGATGGACTTGTTCGGGATGCAAATGCCGGATGGACTGTCCACGGCTTTGGTCAGCGATCCCACAATCCAAGTATTGCAATTCGCTCTGATCGCCCTAGGCACCTTGGGGTCTATTTTTACCGCATACAAAATTTCTCAGAGTAATTTTAAATCTAAGATGACATCCAGCTTCGTACCCTTCGCGGTTCTAAGCGTAGTGTTAGCGGCTGTGAATATCTATCTCTTTACACTGCCAATGGCCATGCGGATGTAACTAAATGTAGCGGAAAGCTTCCGTCGAGTCCAAACTGGCCGCTCGCCAAGCTGGATAAGCTACGGAAACTGAGGCCAAGACCAGCGAAGCTCCGATTGTGAGGAGTGCAAGTCCAGGGAATAGATGGAAAGGGAAAGATTTGGCGAAGATTAAATGGCCAAACAAAGGGGGCGCAATAGCTCCCAGTACATAACCAGCTAGGCTTCCGCTTAAGGATAGCAGTAAAATTTCCCGCAGGAACAAACCAAGGATATGCTCTTTGCGGAAACCGATAGCTCGGAGAATCCCTATTTCCGGAGTCCGATTGTTCACATTTGCGGTGACAGTGACAGCTACAATCAGGATGCCGATGAGAACGAGGATTAAAGAAGCGAAAAGGGCATAATTGCGGAAGCGATCCACACTTTCCTGGGTTCCTTGCACTAATTGACTAACGGCATCAACTTTAGCCGCAGGCAACAGCTCACTAAGACGGAGAACAGTCTGGTCAGGCCGTAGGGAATTAAGCTCGATCATAGACCATGAATCGGTATTTCCAGTCAGGACCCGGGCGGTTGGTATATCTGTAAAGATTACATTGTCTTCCGAACCGCCCGTTTCTTGCATAATACCCGCAACAGAGTATGATAGGCCATTTAGATTCATTGTGCTCCCCGCTGCGAGGCTATTTTGTTTGGCCACGGTGGCCCCAGCGACAATTTCTCTCGCTTGGGGTTGTTTTCCGTTGATCTTCCACCAAGGTTTCATCTTTAATTCGCTGGCAAAGTCCACGCCGACAACCAATAGGGATTTATCCTGGAAGTTGATTTTTCCAATCACTTTAGGTGCTATGGTTTGAATCCCGGAACCGGTGTTCCGAGTTACAATATCTAGCACGCTGTTGTCTAGGGTTTTAATCTCATAACTTAATCCAGGCACGGCGAGTCCGCCATAGCTCAAAGCCAAATGTTCGGAGCGTGGAGTGATGATCACATTGGCTCCGTATTGGGTAAGGCTTTTCTGAAGATCGGCCTGTAAGTTGACGGCGAGCGCCTGTAGGCAAACAATAATAGCACTGACCAGCACAAAGGTGAAGAGCAGGAAAGCGGTCCTGCCCTTGCGCCGACGCAGGTTTTGCAGGGCGATGGTTGTTAAAGTCATAGCAAGCCTCCAATAATAGAAGTCAGAAGTCAGAAGTTTTGGTTAAATATATCGCAGGGCTTCGACTGGGTCTAAGCGAGAGGCCTTCCAGGCTGGATAAATACTAGCCAGCAGACCGAGTAAGAATGCTGTACCGACAGCATAGATCATCACATTCGGTTGCCAAGCGATCCGGACTTGAATTTTAGCCAAAGCATTACCAAATCCGGCAGCTAAACTCATCCCGGCGAAGGCTCCTGCCACACTGCCAACAAGGCTGACTAAACCGGCTTCAGCGAGGACAATCCAGGCGATGTGCAGGCGCCGGAAACCAATGGCCCGGAACAGACCGATCTCCCGCGTCCGTTCTTCAACCGATGATTTAAGGGTCAAAGTTACGACCAAGGCGCTGGCCAATGATAGGATCACAGATAGACTCCAGGCAAATAGGCTAAACCGATTTACAGTGTCATCGCGCGATTGCAGGGTGGCACGTAAGGCAGTGATTTTGGTTCCCGGCAGTTTTTCCGTCAACTGGCGGGTAATTTCATCAATTGGACATGTATAGCATAGGGCAGCCGCTTCCACCAAGCTAAGCGCCTGGGGTTGATTAGTCAAAGTTTGTAAAGTAGCTAAATTCATGTAAATAGCTTGGTCGGTGTCCAGCGAACCGGTTGGTTGAATGATTCCGGCGACGTGAAAGTTCTGACCTTTTATGTTAACGGTCTGTGCTGGCTGAAGGTGTAAAACCGAGGCCACATCGCTGCCAACCAAAATCTGGTCAGATGTGGGAATATGAAACCGATCAGTTCCTATCAGCTTCCACCACTTTTTTAGTTTGAGTTCCTGCTGAAAATTCACGCCCAGCAACAAGACGTCCTGCCCATTGATTTGAGCATCGGCCAGGAGTTTGGGAGCGATCGTGCCCAAATTGTCCTTGTTCTGGATAGTTTGCATCTTATCTAGGACAGACATGTCCAGTTCTTTAATTTGGGTAGGGGCTTCCACTGTGATACCGCCAAAAGTCAAGGCTTCGCCGGTATCCGGCAGAATTAAAATATTGGAACCATATTGGTCCAGCTTGTCAGCCACATCCTTTTTCATGGCTGTCGTTGTTGTTAACAAAAAAACCACAGCCATTACCCCGATGAAGACGCTGAGAATTAATAAAAATGAACGGCTTTGCCGCCGGCGCAGGTTCTCTAAAGCAATTTGGCTAAGGCGCATGTTTTACCTCCTTAAGCCACCTTGGGCGGATCAATGAGACGCCCGTCTCTGATGAAGATAGTCCGGGAAACCCAATCCAGGTTATCTTTGTTGTGGGTGACCATGATGATCGTCAATCCATTGCGGTTGAGGGTTTGAAACAGCTCTAACAGTTCAGTTGCCGTCTTAGAGTCTAGACTGCCGGTCGGCTCGTCCGCAAATATAAGGGAAGGTTCATTAATAATTGACCGCGCAATAGCTACCCGGTTTTGTTCGCCTCCGGACAGTTGATTGGGTAATCTAGTACATTTGTCGCCCAGACCTACTTTTTTTAGTACGTCGTGGGCCATCTCTTTCTTTTGCTTGGAAGGTAAAGCGTTGATGGCCAACGGAAGCATGACATTTTCTAAAGCGGTCAAATAAGGGATTAAGTGGTATTGCTGAAATACAAAGCCAATATATTCGTGCCGAAAATCTGCCCGGCGCTCCTGACTTAGACTGTAAACGTCTATGTCATCAATTAAGACAGTGCCCCCGCTGGGAGGATTTAAACCGCCTAGAATGCTGAGCAGTGTGCTTTTTCCCGATCCGGAAGGACCCATCAAGGCGAGAAATTCTCCTTCGTCTACTTTTAAGTTAATCCCTTTGAGTACTTCTACAGTGGCATCACTGTTACCGAGTATTTTATTTACATTAGCAACTTTAATTAAACTCAACGCAAATGCTCCTCTCCCTTTTTAGGAAGTAAGGGCAAGCATCCTCTCTATTTTAATGGGGAGATGAATTGCCAACATACATTCACTAAATATGGTATAATATTCATGCAGAGTTCTTTGAAAACTTCAGTATGGGATTGCAGTGAATAAAAGGGTCACTGCGTAAAACTGAGTCCCAAAAATCATAGCCCGGTAGCCTGTGTGCAGGTGCTTCTACCATGAAATGGCACACCGTTTATCCAAGCGTTTAAGACTCCCACTTCTATAAGTGGGAGTGGGAATTCTGTTCTCTGCTTCGGTGACGATAGTCTCCAGTGGAGAGTATCGCCGAGCCGCCTTTCGCAATAGAAACACTTAGCGGCGACGGAGGTAGACTCCATCCTTCAGCGCGATAGCGTTCGTTAAAGGCTAAGCGCTTTCGGCGAAAGTGTCCACTGGACACTTTCGTCACCGAAGTCTCGATGTTCAGCTTTAGCTGAACGAGTTCACTCATGGTCAGGCTAAATAACCGGTAACTATGGATGGAACAAAAGTACCTGGAAACCCAGCACTCAGAACTAACTCTGAGTGCTGGGTGACCAGTAGTGGTGTTGGGCACGCCGAAGATGTATAGGTTTGACGGAACGTTATTCGTCGTCTAGAATCTTGAAGCTCTCTATGTCAATGGAGAGTAGTTCACTAGGAACGCACCCGTAGAAAACGAGTGCGTTGATCAAAGCTAAACGCGAGGTGTCCAGGAATCAAGAACGGTTTGGGGGATCACTAGGTTGTCGCCTTCCACAGAATAGGTCAAGGCATCGGGTGGATAGGCCTGGCAACCGCCGCTGATCCCTTTGAAAGTTTGCAGATCCCATTCAGTGCCGCAAGTATTGCACACAATCTTGTTTCCGGTGATATGGAAGGTTTTACCCTTACATGGCTCACAGTAGCTCACTGCCACAACCACCTTGCCGTTTGGCTGAACAACGGCGGTCAAAGGAACGTCCTTACCGTTGGCTTTGTACTCGGTCCAGACAAATTTAGACTGCTTGAGGTTACTAAGCGAAGCCACGGTGACCTTGCCATTTTCCACAGTGTTGGGAACGACGGTCTGTTGTAACTGTTGACCAGGGCTGTAAGAGACGCTTTGTCCTATGCTAGCAGGGGTCTTGGCAGCCATAGCATCCTTCTTACCGCCCAATACAAAGAAGCCTCCGACTCCTAAAACAATGATAACAACAATAATACCGAGGTACAACGAAGTCCGGCTTTTTTTCGGTTGAGTAAATTGTTGTTTTTTACTGGAATGATTATTACCCACAAAGTTTTCCCCCTCATGATCAGTCTAAATCATCAGTCTAAATCTCGAGCACGTCAAATGTTTATTATCAACATTTTAAGTATACAAAATCAATTGGAATAGTTAAAGGGATAGATTGCGTAAGACAAGGAAAGTCATGAGAAATTCATAAGTCATTCACATAAAAATCATAAGAAGGCCTGTTGACTATTAGAATAAGGATGGGTTGCTATGCCACTGCCTTTAGGGAAAACAACCGTAAATGTAGTCCCCTGCCCCAGTTTGCTCTCAACCGCAATCTTGCCACCGTGTAACATGACTATTTGCCGTACTAGTGCAAGTCCAATCCCGCTGCCGCCGGTTTTCCGCGTCCTTGATTTGTCCGCCCGATAAAATCGTTCAAAAATAAACGGCAAGTCATCCTCATGGATGCCGATGCCAGAATCTTTAACAATTAGAGCCACAGAATCAGAGACTTCTTCAAGTGACACGATGATTTGGCCGCCTGACTCGGTGTACTTATAGGCATTGTGAACCAGATTGTATACCAAGCGGGTTAAAAGGTGCTGGTCACCGACGACTGTCACTGGGTTTAAGGCGGGCATCCAATCCAGGTTCAGGTTCTTTTCTTGGCTTAGAGGGTAGAGGTTATGGATTACCCTGTCAACGACATGATTCATGTCTACAGGCAATTGCTTGATCTTAAGTGCTCCCATTTCGGCAATGTTCAGATCTTTTAAATCACTGGCTAAATCGACCAGACGATCAATCTCTTCATTGAGAGAAGACAAATTCTCCGAGTCGGCTGGAAGGACTCCGTCTTCAAACGCTTCCACCAAACTACGAATAGAGGTCAGGGGAGTTCTGATTTCGTGGGCAATATCTGCGATAAATTGCTTGCGAAGTTTTTCTTGCTTGGATAGGTTGTCAGACATAACGTTAAACGCGTGGGCCAACTGGCCGACCTCATCTTTGGTATTGACAAATACCCGTTCTTCCAGGTGGCCTTGACCAATTCGGTCAGCAGCCTGGGTTAATTGGCGAAGAGGTGATACTAGATGTTTACTGGTTAAATAGCTTAAGAGGATACCGAGGAGTAAAGATAATCCGGCGGCACCAATCAGTAAATAAAAAATCGTTGTCATAAACGATACGTCTTCGGGATTAAGAATCCTGGCACTAGTGGGGTAAGTGATTATAGCAATGGCAATAGTTTTATTCCCATTACTGATCGCTACATTTTCCGAATTCCATCCTTGAACGGCATAGGGCATACCCTGCATGGTGTTGGGATCCATTCCCATGCTTTTCATTTGGCTGTGCATGATATCCATGGAATTCATCAGGATGTAAATCGACTGACTGTTATCCGGTTGTCTCAGATCGACTTTGGTGCCTAACGGAAGGGATTCTGCTATACTTTCAAGGACGACATTGTCCCAACCGTGGGCTTTATAAGCAGAGGACAGGCGCTGCGGAAGTTGTTGGAGGACCGCCTCTGTGGTACGAGTGAGATAATTATTAAACTGATATTTGAATGCCAGGTTGACCGAAAGCATCGAGAGGCCGAGCGTAAGAACAATGATTGCCAATGTGGAGAGAAAAAGTTTCTTTCCCATTTATGCCTCCAAATGCGATACTTAATCCATTGTCGTATGATATCTTAAGGTGGATCCCATTGTCAAGACGAATATTTAGCCTTTTGGTAACTACTCATGTACTTGACCACCCAATACAAATAAGGGGTACGGCGTACCCCTTGGGAGTTTAGCCCAGCGTTGTTTTTCCTCTTCCAACACGAAGATGAGTTCTCGTAGGAGATGTACGTTACATAGAGTTCAAACGATCAAAAACTGGGGGAGTCTACCCCCACCGAAGCAGAGTACGGGGTACCA
>JAIMKP010000019.1:20663-55589 GCA_020692355.1 Desulfosporosinus sp. | reverse complement strand
GATGGTACTCACCCACTACAAGAGAGTCCGATTGTACGGTAGGTGTTCTTCGTGTGCTGTATGGCGGAAGAAATGTGGAATAACGGCGTTATACGTGGTAAAATATAACTGGGAGAATGAGGGGGGAGGAATGGGGAATCATGGCGCTAAAAAAGTTGATCCGCTTTGATTGGGCTCTAAAATACATCCTGCGCAACAAGGCTAATTTTGATGTACTGGAAGCGTTTATTTCCAATTTGTTGAAAGAAACGATTACCATCGATAGTATTCTGGAAAGTGAAAGCAACCGGGAAGCTGAAAACCGCAAATTCAACCGCGTTGACTTAAAATGTAAAGACTCACAAGGCCGACAAATCATCATTGAAATACAGAACCAGCGGGAAGTGGACTACCTGCAAAGACTACTGTGGGGAACCTCTATGGCCGTGGTGGAAAGCATAGAGCTTGGCAGTCATTATAGCGAAGTGGTCAAGGTCATCTCCATCAGCATCCTGTATCATAACCTGCGTATGGACGAAAAAGAAAACACTGATTTTATTTACTACGGCACCACAGAGATGGTGGGGCTTCACACCAAAAAACCGCTTGCCTTACATGGTGCAGCAGCTGTGGATGTAGATCAATCGTTTGTAACCAGCAAACATATATTCCCGGAGTATTACTTGATCTATGTTGAGAAATTTGAAGATATGATTCAGGATGACATCGACGAGTGGGTCTATTTCTTCAAGCACGGAGCCATACGGGATGACTTCAAATCACCGGGGATTCTGTTGGCGGCCCAAAAGCTGGGATATCTGATGATGGAGGAAAAAGAACGACGCGCTTATGATGATTACCTGGCATACTTGGGGTATGAGATGGGGTTGCTTGATACCGCAAAAGCGGATGGTAGAGCAGAAGGCAGGGAAGAGGGCAGAGTGCTGACAGCCAAGGCGGCTTTAAAGAAAGGATTAGCGGTCGAACTGATCGCCGAAATCACAGGACTGTCCCAAGAAGCGATCCTGAACTTAAGGAATTGATCCAATCGTGAGACACTTCAACCGGCGAAGCCAAAGGAGGAGCTACACTTGGGTAATCAGAGAGTCAACTTGGGGGATCTTACCTGTTCTCCGGAAATGGAGTATGGCCGACAAGTGATCCAGCCTACAATAGCCAGCCATAGTCCTGGCGGGTATCTACAACTGCGTCCACATACACGGTACTTTCCTTGATCTGATAAAGCAGTAGATACCGTTTTTCCAGCAAGAGCTTTCGGTATTTTCCTGTCGAAATCAGCGGATCAGTCAGCCATGGATTCCTTTCAGGAAACTGTTCCAGCGACTTGGCCTTTTCCTGAAAGGCTCCAATTAACCGCATGGCTGCAGGCTCACTGACCTGTGCTAGAAATCGTGCATGGGATACCAGCATTTGCGTGGCCTCATCGGAAATGACTACGGTATGCCGTTTATTTTCGCTGCCCATCCAGTACCTCCCGGACGGCAGCTTTCATCATAGCAGAAACCTCATCAATAGAACGACCGGGCTTTCCGTTCAGCCTACCTTCCTCCGCAGCAATTAGATCTTCCCTCAACCGAAGCATGCTTTCCCTTCTTGCAAAGGTTTCTATATCCATGACCACAAGATCGCCCTCGCCGTTTTTTGTAAGATAAACCGGTTCTCCTGACCGCTTGCATAGCTCGGAAATTTCATTGTAGTTTTTGCGGATTGCCGCGGACGGCTTAATGTTCATCATGCAATCACCTCTCTTGATAGCAATAATATATCCTTATTGTATGCTTATTGTATGCTTATTGTATGCTTATTGTACTACCCTTGAGCTGATTTGTCTACGGTCTGTCGGGGTCTGTTCGGGGTCTGACCCCGACACAGTGACGTGTCCGAATTAAGCCCAATTTAAGAGGTTTTTAGCCCAGCATATCTTGCAAAAAAGTAGTGTGATATCCTGAATGGTAAAGGAATAACTTCGATATCGGTATAACCGGTTTGTTGTAGAAGCTCCCTGATTTCACCTTCAGCCGGTAAACCCAGAAATCCCTGATGACAAGCTATAAAGAAACTCATCAGGTTTTGTGGAATATGCGTCCGAAATATCCGCTGGGATTGATTTCCACTTTCCCGCAAAGCAGTTAAGATCCCGATTTGTCCTGTGGGTTTTAATATCTTTTTTAGATTGTTCAATAAGCTTTCTCTCTGTTCCCGAGAAAAATAATAAATATTATTATTTAATAAACAGACATCAAATGTTCCAAGATCCTGGCTAAGATCAAGAGCATCACCACATATAATTTTAAGGCGTTCGCCCCAAGAATGGGTATTATTTTGAGCCCTTTCGGCAACAGTGGGATTAATTTCGATGCCAACCCCCTGAAGAGAAGGAAAAGATTCCATTAACTTATTTAAATAAATCCCCTCTCCACATCCTATATCGAGAATGTGTTGCCATTTATTTTTTTGGCAATTATTTCTTAAAAAGGGCCACACAAATGGCTCTGAAGCCAGGGATGCTTTTGAGATCAATTCTTCTTCCATTTCTGAACCGAAAATGGTTTTTTCTGTTTGACCGGTTATCAGTTCCGGCAATCTTGCGAAACCCGGACTCCAATGAACGACAAACTCTTGATACATTGCTTCCAGTCCCTGAGAACGATAAGTTTGAATTGCTTTGCCAAGTTTTGAAAGCTTATATGATAGTGAGTCTTTGCTCAATAAATCCTGACAAAAGGCTTGTTCCAGCCAATGGTCTAATAATACTCTGTCCCATGTTGGATGTAATGCCAGTAAGTCTTCTAAGCTTTTCCGTTCTTCTAATTCACCCCATAATTCCAGTTTAAAGCCAGTCTGGACTACCCAGAGAAATCCCAAGTTTTCCATTAAAGAGATTGTTCTTCCCAGCAATGCTAACATTCCAGGTTCCAAATATCTCACTCCTTCTGTAGGCATGCTATGGTTTACAGCTGAACACTTTTAATAGTTTATGGCAGTGTAATCTTATGGGTGTTGCCGACAACACCAGAAAAACTTGCAAGCAAAGTTTGCAAGTTTTTTTAGCGTACAGGGAAACCTAGTCAAGAGGAAAATTTGCAAATTGATTCGATAAAAAGAAGGAGTTTGTTCATTCGAGCAGAATATAGTGTTCATGTGAACAACACCTAAGACAAGTCTGTGACAACGAACATTATATTGGGGGAGGTAACATCATGAGTATTCGCGTTGCAATCAATGGGTTTGGCCGCATCGGCAGACTATCGCTTAGGGCTGCCTTGAAAAAGAATCTGCCCTTGGAATTTGTAGCCGTTAACGACTTGGGCAGCCCGGAACTGCTGGCCCATCTGTTCCGCTTTGATTCGATTCATGGAATTTGGCAGGATGACATTGAACTGGATGGAGATACCATGATCCTGAATGGTCAACGCATTAAGATCCTGGCTGAAAAAAATCCTCAAAATCTACCGTGGAAGGAATTGGGGGTTGATATTGTTATCGAGTCGACAGGCCGCTTTACGGACAAAGAGAGTGCGAGTCAGCACTTGGCGGCCGGAGCGAAAAAAGTGGTCATTTCAGCCCCAGCCAAGCATGAAGACCTAACCGTTGTCATGGGGGTTAATGAGGATAAGTATGACCCCAAGCAGCACCATATCCTCTCTAATGCCTCCTGTACAACGAACTGCCTGGCTCCCGTGGCCAAGGTGTTGTTACAGGAATTCGGTATTGAGTACGGCATGATGACAACGACCCACTCTGTGACCAATGATCAGCGCATTCTTGATTTGGAGCATAAAGACTGGCGGCGGGCACGGGCTGCTTATCAGTCGATGATTCCGACCACTACGGGTGCAGCGAAGGCTGTGGCTTTGGTTCTTCCCGAATTGAAAGGAAAATTGAACGGAATGGCAGTACGGGTTCCTACTCCTGATGTTTCCTTGGTGGATTTTGTGGCCCTACTTGAGAAACCAACAACCGCTGAGGAAGTGAATGCAAAATTTAAGGAGGCGGCAGCAGGTAAACTCAAAGGTTATCTCGAATATAATGATCTGCCGCTTGTCTCCCATGATTATACTGGGAATCCGGCGAGTTCTATTGTGGATGGGTTGTCAACCATGATGTTGGGTGAGCGTATGCTCAAGGTTCTGGCTTGGTACGATAATGAATGGGGTTATTCCAATCGCATCGTCGACCTTGCGGCTTTTGTTGCTGCCCAAGGAGTCTAAACCCGAAGGAGAGCAAATTATGAGAAGGACGAAAATTGTGTGTACCATCGGGCCGGCCAGCGAAAGCCGAGAGCGCGTGCAAGAACTCTTGACGGCTGGCATGGATGTAGCTCGTTTGAATTTCTCGCACGGCACCCATGAAGAGCACGGGGCACGCATTGCTGTTTTAAAAGAAGAAGCCGCCAAACTGGGAAAACACCTTGCTGTTCTTCTCGACACGAAAGGGCCGGAGATCCGGACTGGAATCGTGTCAGAACAGGGTGTCGAACTCGTGAATGGAGCCACTTTCGTCCTGGATACGGACCTAAAGCAGTTGGGTGATACTGAGCGGGTTGGGGTCACCTATAAGGATCTCTGGCGCGAGGTAGGACTTAAATCCCACATTTTGATTGATGACGGACAGATTGATCTGGAAGTTGTGTCCTCGGAAGATGAACGGATTGTCACGGTTGTGCGCAACGGGGGGATTCTGAAGTCACAAAAAGGACTGAATGTCCCAGAAAGTGAAATCAGGCTCCCGGCGGTCACTGAGCGGGATATTGAGGATATACAATTTGGTATCAGCCAAGGAATTGATTTTATCGCGGCATCCTTTACCCGCAAAGCGGAGGATGTTATCTCAGTTCGCCGCGTCGTTGAGGAAGCTGGAGCCAATGTCAAGATCATTGCTAAAATTGAAAGCCGGGAAGGGATTAAAAATATTGATTCCATATTAGAAGCAGCTGATGGTTTGATGGTGGCCCGTGGGGATCTGGGGGTGGAGATCCCGGTCGAAGAGGTGCCAGTATACCAAAAAGAGATGATCCGTAAATGCAACCTGTGGGGGAAACCCGTTATTGTGGCGACACAAATGCTTGATTCGATGATTCGGCAGCCACGACCGACCCGTGCGGAGGCGAGTGATGTCGCCAATGCCATTCTGGACGGAGCTGATGCGATTATGCTGTCCGGAGAGACGGCTGCCGGGCGTTTTCCGATTGAAGCGGTCAAAATGATGGACAAGATTGCCCTGCGTACGGAAAGGGCACACTGGGAGAACCGTTCCAGTCGGCATCCGCAGCTGAATGTCGCCGAGGCGATCAGTTATGCCAGCTATACCATTGCCGAGGATCTGGATGCGGCAGCCATTCTTACCCCGACCCAGTCGGGAATGACTCCGTATATGATTTCTAAATACCACCCGAAGGCCTTGATCATTGGGGCTACACCCTTCCCTACCGTGGCAAGGCAGCTCAGTTTAGCGTGGGGGGTAGTTTCTTTACTGGTACCTGAAAGCGCGGGGACTGACGAACTCCTGTCTGTGTCTGTGAATACAGCCTTCGCCAAAGGATTGGTACAGAGTGGGGACGTCGTGGTTGTCACAGCCGGAGTTCCAGTAGGCAAAGCCGGAACGACGAACATGATCAAAGTTCAAGTTGTCGGAAACATGCTTGCTAAAGGGATTGGTTTCGGTCGTAAAGCGTATTCTGGGCACGCTCGACCTGTTGTTAGGCCGACGGATGAGTTTCAGGAAGGGGATGTGCTCGTCACGTCTATGACCGATGCCAGTTTCATACCCCTGCTAACCAAAGCTGGGGCCTTGGTCGTAGAAGAAGGCGGAATGACATCTCATGCTGCAATTGCAGCCTTGCAGTTTGGAATTCCCGCCATCGTGGGAGCGCATGGCATTCTCAACCTGATTAAGCCTGGACAAATATTGACCGTTGATGCCTTAGCAGGCGTTGTATATGAAGGCGCTGTGAGCATTCTCTAGCTTGGGTGAGGGCGTATGTGAGGTGAAATTACAATGACGAACGAGAGGCAAGAGGGGATTCGCCTCTTACTCCAGGAGCATGGGCATCTCACCGTGAATGAATTAGCAACAATCCTTGGGGTTTCCGAAATGACAATTCGCAGGGATCTCAGGCA
The DNA here is from genome assembly GCA_020692355.1 of Desulfosporosinus sp. GTDB lineage: Bacteria > Bacillota > Desulfitobacteriia > Desulfitobacteriales > Desulfitobacteriaceae > JAJZPA01. Next base: position 49,470 of record JAIMKP010000019.1, on the reverse strand, counting down.
TTTGTCAGCCCTTGGTCTGATTCAGCGGGAACACGGAAAGGCACTTTACCTCGAACCACAGCCTCAGGATGCCCTGTTTTTGGCACGCCTTGGAGAGGCAGAAAGGGAAAAGGCTGCGATTGGGGCCAAGGCCGCTGCTTTGATCGCTGAAGGGGATTCGGTGATTCTGGATGCGGGCACAACCACGTTGGCGGTTGCTCAAGCCATTACGCAGAAGTGTGTTGTCATCACCAATTCTTTACCGATTGCCGGGATACTGGGGGAACGTGAAGGGGTTACGGTCCTGGTCACGGGCGGGGAACTCAGGGGAACGACTTACGCGTTAGTCGGCCCCCTTACGCGTTCTGGTTTTACCAACTTTAATGCCAATAAGCTATTTTTGGGAGCGACGGGTGTGGATCTGGAGCGGGGGCTTTCGACTGCGAACATGCTGGAATCGGAAGTGAAGCAATCCATGATTGAGGCAGCAAGAGAAGTGATTCTCGTTGTCCACAGCAAGAAGATCGGTGAGGTCTATTACCATACCTTCGCTCAGTGGGATCATATCCATAAATTGGTTACAGACAGCGGTCTTCCCGAAGAAACTCGCCAGGCCTTAGAAGCTTTGGGGGTGGAGGTTCTTTTAGTGTAAAACAGGTATTCACCGAAATTATTGCAGCCCCACCTCAAAAGCCGCCGCTTGCAGGAATGCAAACGGCGGCTTGTTTACTCAAGTCGAGAGTCTGGGTTATAATTGGTCATCCACGGTATCTTCGTCAATCGTAGAGTGGGTTCGGTCATTTAAGACTTTAATGAGCCCAGCATGTTGAAGTTCAGTGGCGATTTCAAATAAAGAATCACATTTGTCAGGGGGTAAGCTTTCGACAAAGCGGTTGATCTTTACGGGCGGTACCATGTTGCGGATTTTAACTCCGCCATATTTCAGCACGCGTTCCGGCAAAGCGTATCTCCTCCTTACGGTTATTCCCAATGTTCACTTTTAGGGTAAGTATAGTATTCCCAATGGCAGGAATTTTCTCCGGCTTTGTCGAATCTAGTTTATATTTCCATGAAAATATTGGACTTGGGGGAGGGTCTATGCTCATTACAGATAGCGCTGAGTCATCAAATCGATGGTGTCAAAGGCGCACATTCCTATCTTATAACGAGTGCTCAGCCCTTTTTGGTGGATACGGGTCTGACCGGGCAGGAAGGACGGATATTGGCTATTTTAGCATTTCGACCTTGATCATGTCGGGAGTGTGGAAACAGGAGCGATCGTTGTGCTACATTGGACAATTTATGTTTTTCTTTTCATACGATTCGATTTAGTGCTATAATAGGCTAGACTTTGTCCACGCATGAGGAAAGGGGGCCAGAATGAAAGATTTTAAAGCAGTAAAGGAAAAAATAAGGGAAAAAGTCAGGGAAACTGTAAATTGGGCTATGCGTCAGCGCCAAAAGGTCTCTTGGAAATCCCCTGCTGTTCTCGGAATTTCCTTGGCCTTGGTTGTTGCCATCGGGGCTGGAGCGATTTATGTTAATACTACGGTCTCGGCAGCCTATCTCGTACTTAATGGCCAGCGTCTTGGCCTAGTGGCCAGCGAAAAGGCTGGAAATGACTTACTGAATCGTTTGCTTAATGAGCGTGGACAAAGCCTAGGTATTGCAGCTAAAACCCACGACAAGGTTGAATTCCAAATAACCCGTGTGAAAAAAATAACTTGGCTGGAACAAGAACTTAAGCCTAAGGATCTCAAAGGGAAACTGAGTGCTTATGTCGATGGCTGGGAAATTACGGTAGATGGACAGAGCATTGCCGTTCTTCCACGCCAAGAGGATGCGCAGAAGATTCTCAAGGATTACGAAGATTATTATGCTCAGCCTAGCTCGGACAATCAAGTAGCCTCGGTCTCTCTTGCAGAGAATGTGGGGATTCAACCGGTGGAGACCGATCCTGGTCAGGTTCTGCTCCCAGAAAAGGTTTTAACGATGTTGAAGGTTGGCAAAACCACGACGAAGGATTATGTGGTTCAGCAAAATGATTCATGGTGGTTGATTGCCCGCAAAAACGATATGAAAACTAAAGATGTCTTGGCAGGAAATCCTGGCACGACGGAAGACACGATGATAAAACCTGGCCAAGTGATTAAGCTCGTGACCGTAAACCCTTTCATGACTGTCGTGAGCAAGGGAACTTACACTACGACCGAAACCATACCGTTTGATGTTGTGAGCAAAACGGATACGAGTTTGGGTGCGGGGCAGACGGTTGTGAAACAGCAGGGGAGTGATGGTAGCAAGGTCGTCACTTACGCTTATGAGCGTAAGAATGGCAAAGATCTCTCGAAATCAGTGGTCACGGAAAAAGTAGTGAAAGAATCCGTGACCCAAGTTGTCGCCAAAGGTCCTGCCGCCCGTATTACAGTTGCTTACGCTTCCCGGGGCTCGGGAAATGTCCCGGCACTCAGCTGGCCCATTCAAGGGCATATCAACTCTTATTATGGTTCCCGTTGGGGCAGTTTCCACTCGGGGGTTGATATTGCTGGGGATGTAGGGGATCCGTATGTGGCCGCAGCTGCAGGCACGGTCGTCTCAGCTGGTTGGGACGGAGGGTACGGCAAAATGATCTTAATCGATCATGGCAATGGGGTCATGACTCGATATGCCCATTCCAGTCAGCTTTTGGTTTCCGTTGGCCAACGTGTTGCCAAAGGACAGACCATTGGCTTGGTGGGCGTCACGGGAAATACCACGGGACCGCACCTCCATTTTGAAGTGATTAGTAACGGTAGCACGCTAAATCCGTTGAGCTATTTGCCATAAAGAAAGAGCGCCTAAATGGCGCTCTTTTTGTTGATTGGAAGGACATTGGAAGGACATTGGAAGGACATTGGAAGGACGAGTAGTCCTTGTATCTGAATAAAGAATATGGTATCATGTATACAGAATTACTTGACGGGGTGGTGGCTTCAATGTTTTTAGTAACCTGGATTGAAGGGGAAGAAGTCAATTACCGTTTAGTGAATCAAAAGGATGTACAAACTTTGGTGGCTTCTTTGGGACAGCATGTCATGGTGCAGCAGCTTCTGCATTAGGAGCCTAAGTTGGTTCCTGCGGGTTTAAATGATTTATGTGTGTCTGCTTTAGGCAGGCATTTTTTATTTCACACAAGGCATAATAGCAGGAGAAATTCGGCTCCTTCCCGAATAATCAACAGTGAACGAGTTATCAAGTGAACGCCCGCTTTATAGAAGTGGGCGTCTTAAACGAGGATCAAGATAGTTTAGGAGGGGTCTTACATGTCCCTGGTTGTATTGGTTGACAGTTCAGCCGACATCCCGCGCCCTTTAGCCCTCGCTGCAGGGATTGATGTTGTGCCAATGCCGGTGACCATTGATGGCAAGACATTTCTGGAAGGTGTGGATCTTTTTCCGGAAGAGTTTTATGCGAACTTCAAGGCGTTTGCCGATTTGCCCAAGACCTCGCAACCCAATCCCCAAACCCTGCTTGAACATTATGAAAAAATCTTGGCCGCCGGGCACGAGGTTATCGCGATTCATCTATCTTCCCAGCTAAGTGCGACCTTCACAACGGCCCAGTTGGTTCGCGACAGGTGCTCCGCACCGGATAAAGTTCATGTCATTGATAGCCGTGGGGCCTCGTTTGGGAATGGGCTTTTAGCCCTCCAAGTCAGTGAAAAACTCAAGCAATTTGCATCATGGCAGGAAGCTCAACCCTATATTCTTGCTCTCAGAGATCACATGCGCTATATATTCACCCCAGATACCTTGGAATACCTGGTCAAAGGGGGAAGGGTTAGCAAAACGGCCGGACTTGTGGGCAACCTGCTCGATCTCAAACCGCTCCTTCAAATAACTCAGGAGGGAAATATTGAAGCCTTTGGCAAGGTTCGCTCACGTCGAAGTGCCATGCGTCGGTTAGTTGACGTTATGGAAGAAGAGATTGTGCCTGGAGACCAGGTCATCGCGATCTCGCACTCGAATTGCCTGGATGATGCGCAGACTTTGGCTGAGGAAATTCAAAAGCGCATCCCAGTAGGCAAGATTCTCTATAGTGATATTGGCTGCATCATTGGCAGCCATACTGGGCCAGGAACACTTGCTTTATTCTACCAACGCAAATAACGAACTTCGTGAGGGGGAACTCAGTTTTTGAAATCCATTGCAGCTGTGTTTATGGCATTTGTAGTAGAAATGATGTTGGCATTTCCTGCGTATGCTTCCGGGGAAGCTCCTGTGATTCATGGAGAAGCTGCTTATCTTTTGGATGTTCAGTCCGGGCAGATGCTTTATAGTAAAAATGCGGATGAACAACTCCCGCCAGCCAGTACGACCAAAATCATGACGGCTCTTTTGGCTTTGGAACAGGGCAATCTGCAGGATATGGTGACAGCTGGTCCTACGTTATTGAATCGACAAGAAGTCTATGGCACCCAAATCTATCTGGCGCAAGGGGAACATATGCCACTTAAGGATCTCCTGTATGCCATCTTACTCAATTCAGCTAATGATGCCGCTGTGGCTGTTGCTGAGCATGTCGGGGGTACACTTTCGCAGTTTGTCGAGATGATGAATGCCCGTGCAGTCGAAATTGGCATGACGCGAACGCATTTTCTCAATCCGACCGGTCTGAATGCTGAGGGACATGTCACGACCGCCCATGATCTAGCTCTTTTAGGGAGGGTTGCTTATCAAAACCCGACGTTCCTCAGTTATACTCGAACTAAGACGCATCCGATTCCCCGAACGACACCCAACACCCCTGTCTTAATGGTGAATGAAAACAGGCTCTTAGCGCGGGATTCTAATGTGAATGGGATGAAGACAGGTTACACCTCCCAGGCCCAGAACTGTCTCGTGGCCTCGGCGGAACGCAACGGCAGACAGGTCGTCGGGGTGATCCTTAAATCACCGGGTGGGGAAATGTTCTCTGACATGCAGGCTCTTCTGAATTATGGATTTGAGAATTTCGATACGTCTTTGTATCAGAAAGCAGGAAGTACGCTTTCCAGCCTGCCCATCGGAAAAGATGAAGTTGGGCTAGTGCTGGCAAAAGATATTTATCGAACACAAAGGCGGGGTTCGGACGCTCTCAGATTGAAAATGACGCTTTCCAATCTGCGCCAAGGTCTGGATTCCGTGAAAAAAGGGGAGAAGCTGGGCCAAGTGCAAGTTTGGGAAGGGGGGTTTCTCCTCAATCGGGTGGATCTGCTCGCGGATCATAGCGTGGATCCTCCTGAAAAAACCGGAAGCGTAAACGTCTACATGGCTGCTTTTCTCCTGGCGGCGCTCCTGACAGTCATTATCCTCCTTGCATTTTACCGAGCCTACCTCAAATCAGTTCGATTAAAACAGAATCGGCAGAGAAAGAGAGGGGAGCCTAGCCCATGAATGCGATTACGAAGAATTTTATGGCACGCAGCCTTAAATTCGTCCTCTTTTGGGTGATTATTGGGATTCTGATTTATTTAGTGGGACGATTTCTCATTCTCTTTTTGCCTTTTATTATTGCCTTTATACTCACTGCAGCGATCAATCCACTGAAGAAGTTCCTGGTTCGCCGCCTGCATTTTCCGATTGAGGTCGGCGTGCTGACTTCCATGGTGATCGTCGTGGGGGGGTTAGGCGGAATTGTCAGTTTCTTGATCACCCGCTTAACTCAAGAGGTGCATGACATCTATCTGCACTGGCCTTTCTACAGCCATGTATTACAACGGTTTTTTTCGCATTGGATGACTACCGTTGAAACGGTGTATCTCAAAGTTCCCAGCTATTACGTTGATTACCTGAACAATACGGTAAATTCCATGCTTCATTCAGTACCTTCGATTCTGACCACGGGTTTCTCCATGGCTGTGGCTATTCCTGAATGGATCATCATTCTCATCATTAGTTTGGTGGCTACCTATTTCATGTCCAGAAACAGTCAGCGCTATATTTCTGATATTGTCCGGATTTTCCCTTTGGAATGGCAAGAAAGTATTAGAGAGTTGGGCAGGGACTTTGCAACAGCTTTTGGCGGGTTTGTTAAGGCCGAATTTATCGTCTTTCTGATTACTTTGGGTCTATCGATCACCGGGCTAATACTGATCAAGGCGAAATATGCGCTTATCCTCGGGACGATTACGGGGATTTTCGGAATCTTGCCTGTCTTGGGAGTTGGTATTGTGCTAATTCCTTGGGCGACTATCGCTTTCTTGATGGGACACACTTGGTTTGCCCTACAGCTCATTCTCCTGGCATCGGCCATAACTGTCATGCGTCATGTTGTGGAACCGAAAATCCTTGGGGATAATGTCGGTCTGGATCCATTATTTGTGCTCATCAGTATGTACATTGGCTTAGCGGCGACAGGTGTTGTCGGCTTAGTTCTCGGCCCATTTATCTTGATTGCTTATCGCTCTTTGCAAAAAGCAGGGGTTTTCCGCAGCCTGTGATCCGGCATTTTTTGAGAGATGAATCCATCGAATTCCCTACCTTTGGCAACGAGAAGGTGGTTCATGGGGTGGTAGAGGTTCTAAGACCAGCCCTGTAAAAGGGCTGGTCTGTTTGAGATCCCCTAGCGCGATTCAAATGTCCCGCAATCCGTCCCCTCAACGTTTTCGACACGGGCATGATGGCGGGTAATTTGGATGGCATTCGCCTGACACAGTTTAGCGTCTTCGTTATAGACGCAAGTGGTTACGTCGCATTGAACTTGTGGATTTTTCATGTTGAACTTCACCTCCGCATTTTAGAGTTTCCCTCACAGAGCGCGGATTATGCGAGGCTAATTTTGCCTTTCATTTGTCGAAAAGCTAAAAATTCGCTATAATAACTTTCAAGTGAACTCGTTTTGCCTGAACGCCCACTTAATAGAAGTTGACTTTTGCACGAGGATAAAGGAGTTGAAGGTCGGTCATGTGCAACACGATGGATGTTCATGCTAAAAAAGTCGTTACTTTGGTTTACGGCTGCCAAATGTCGGAACGAGATGCGGAAACCTTAACCGTGATTTCTTCCGAACAAGGATATGAGCGATCCGGAAATCTGGAGGATGCGGATCTTATTATTATCAATACCTGCTGTGTCCGAGAAAGTGCTGAAAATAAGATTCTGGGTAAAATTGGGGAATTAAAGAAAATCAAAGAAAAAAATCCTCGTTTGAAGATTGCCGTGAGCGGCTGTATGGTGCAACAACCGGGGGTTTTGCAGCACTTGCAAAAAAAGGCTCCCCATGTTGACATCTGGACGGGAACTCACAACATTCATCATTTTGCTGAGCAATTGGTGAAAGCGCAGGCAGGGGAAAAAGTGGCTGAGATCTGGGCTGAACCCGATGCAAGAATGGAGCTTCCTCTGGCTGAAAAAGGTAAGATAAAAGCTAATGTGAATATCATGTTCGGATGTGACAATTACTGTACTTACTGTATTGTCCCGCATGTCAGGGGTCGGGAACGCAGTCGGCGACCGGAGGAAATCATGGAGGAGATCCGGGATTTAGTGGCCAATGGCTGCCGGGAAGTTACCCTCCTGGGCCAAAATGTGAATTCCTATGGGCGCGAGTTTGCTTCCGGATATGATTTTGCAGACCTTTTAGGGGAGGTGGATCGGATTCCGGGGCTCTACCGGGTGCGCTTCATCACCTCACACCCTAAAGATCTGTCAGATAAACTCGTGTTAACCATCGCGGCGGGCAAGCATCTTTGCGAACACATTCACCTACCGGTGCAGGCGGGAAGTAATGATGTTTTAAAACGAATGAACCGCAAATACACGCGGGAATACTATTTAGACCGTGTGGAATTTATCCGCCGCGTGCTTCCGGAATGCAGCTTGACGACGGATATTATCGTAGGCTTTCCTGGAGAAACAAAAGCAGATTTTGAACAAACCTTGGATATGGTTCGCCAGGTTCATTACAGCCAAGCCTTTACCTTCATGTATTCCAAGCGCTCGGGCACTCCGGCTGCAATCATGCCGACGCAAATCCCTCTTGATGTCAAGAAACGGCGACTGCAGCAATTGATGGGCGTGCAAAATGCGGAAAGTTTGGCCTGGCGGCAGAAAATGTTAGGCAAGACATGGGAAGTTCTGGTTGAAGGTCCTAGTAAAACCAATCCGGAACGCATGACAGGGCGAACCCGAGGGAATGAACTCATCGTCTTCGCGGCCGAGGAGTCCTGCGTCGGCTCCTTGGTCCAGGTTCGAGCGCTTGAGGCACATTCCTGGACCATCTTTGGAGAATTGGTTTAATTCGCCCCCGATAAGCAGGAATCCCGAGATCTGTGTAGAAATGAATCAAGGATAACAGGAGGTGCACGCATGAATGTAGAGATTTATGACAAAGCTCAAATCCTCGCAGATGCTATCGCTGCCAGTGAAGAACTGGCTGCTTTGCGGGAAACCGAGCAGGCCATGCTGGCCGATGATCAAGCTCAGCAGATCATCGCCGAGTTCCAAGAAGTTCAAAATCGCATCCGTGGCTTACAGCAACAAGGTCAAACTCTTTCCGAAGCGGATCAGAAGGCCGTGTCTACGATGGAAGAGAGCGTAGAAAGTCATCCTTTAATTTTTGCCTATTTACAAGCCCAAGACAAATTTACAGAGATGCTGGACTCCGTGAACTCGGTCTTAGCCAATGCCATTGCCTATGGCGAGGAAGCTTCCGGGGACGGTTGTTCAACCTGTGGCTCCGATGGGTGCAGCACTTGCCACACCCAATTTTAAGCTCAATAAATCATCATTAGAGTCAAGGGAAGAGCTTTTCAGGCTCTTCCCTTTTTAAAAGTTTCGAGAGGAAAAAGGAGAATCACGGCATGAGTACCCCGATGATGCAGCAGTACCAACAGATTAAGGCGCAGATACCGGAAGCGATTCTGTTCTTCCGTTTAGGGGATTTTTACGAAATGTTTGCAGCTGATGCCGAATTGGCTGCACCGATTCTCGAGATAGCCTTGACCGGACGGGATGCAGGGGGTAGTCAGAGGGTACCCATGTGTGGTGTCCCTTATCATGCGGTTGAACATTATATGGCGAAATTGGTGTCAGCCGGGTATAAGGTAGCCATATGTGAGCAAGTCGAAGACCCTAAGCAGGCTAAAGGGATTGTCAAGCGGGAAATCATTCGCATTGTTTCCCCAGGGACATTGACCGAAAACCTCCCTGAGGAACAGGATAACTACCTGGCCAGTGTTTTCTATGATGTGGAATGGGGATTGGCTTTTTTGGATGTGGCTTCCGGCGAGTTTGCCATGTTTCAAACCCGCGCTCTGGAGCAGCTACAAGCTGAACTCGCTCGCATCCATCCGGCTGAACTTTTGCTGCCAAGGGATTTAAGGGCACGACCCCAAGCCTGGCAAGGGTATTACTTAACAGAACGGGCCCGTGCCGATTTTCTCGGAGTGGAGGCTCTCGCTGAGCGTTTTCCCGCGCAGGCTGCTCTTTTTTTAGAGTACCCTGCCGCTGGTCAAGCGGCTAACGCGCTCTGGCGCTACTTTGAGGAAAATATGCCGGGTGTGAATCCCAGTCATATTCTCGAGATTAAAGTGCATCGTCAGGGGGAATGGATGGGCCTCGATCCCTGGACGCGGCGCAACCTGGAATTGACAGAGGGGATGCGTGGTAAAACACGTAAAGGGACGCTCCTGGCGGTTCTGGATCGAACAAAAACGGCTGGCGGCACCCGACTCCTGCGCCACTGGGTAGAACAGCCACTCCTTTCAAAAACAAAAATCAACCGGCGCTTGGATGCGGTCACAGCCCTCGTCGAGGATGGGTTTCTCAGGGGAGACTTGCAGGGGCGTCTGGCTAAAGTATATGACGCCAAACGTTTAATGGGAAAGATCGCCTATGGAAATGCGAATGCCAGGGATATGCTGGCTCTTGCCCAAACCTTAAAATCCGTTCCCCTGTTGCAGGAGGTACTACAGGAAAGCGGTGCTGTCCCGCTGCAATCCTATCTAAAATATTCGCCTGCTATCCCTGCTTTGGCCGAAAACTTGGAAAACGCGTTGAACCCTGAAGCGCCACTTGGAATCAAGGACGGGAACTTGATTCAACGCGGATATTCCTCTGAAGTTGATAGCCTGAGGGAAGTGGCTTCAGGCGGCCGGGGTTGGGTGGCTGCTTTAGAAAGCAGCGAACGGGAGCGGACAGGGATCCGTTCACTCAAAGTGGGATACAATAGGGTCTTTGGTTATTACATCGAGATTACGCATGCGAATGCTCATCTCGTGCCCAGCGATTATCTGCGTAAACAAACCTTAGCCAATGCAGAGCGGTTTGTCACGCCTGAACTCAAGGCCTATGAGGAGAAGATCCTAACGGCGGAAAACCGGCTCAAAGAATTGGAGTATCAGATCTTTCTGGAATTGAGGGAGGAAGCGCGCCAGGCAACCACAGAAATACTGAGGCTTGCTCAGGAACTTGCTGAAATTGATGTTCTAGCAGGATTAGCCGAGACGGCGGTACGTCATGATTATGTGCGCCCTGAGCTGAATGAGCGGGGAGAACTTCAAATCAGCGAGGGGCGGCATCCGGTGGTGGAGGAGATGCTGGAGTCTGCGACCTTTGTTCCCAATGATACCGTGCTCACCCGAAAAAAACATCTAGGGATTATCACCGGTCCGAACATGGCGGGTAAATCAACCTACATGCGTCAAGTCGCGCTCATCACGCTAATGGCGCACATGGGATCCTTTGTCCCAGCCAAGAAAGCGGATATTTCTTTGGTGGATCGAATCTTCACCCGTGTGGGGGCTTCTGATGATTTGGCTTCCGGACAAAGCACCTTCATGGTAGAAATGCAGGAGGTCGCCCAGATTCTCAAAAAAGCCACACCTAACAGCTTGGTGATTCTGGATGAGGTCGGGAGGGGAACAGCCACCTTTGATGGGTTAAGTATCGCCTGGGCAGTTGCCGAATATTTATTGAAAAACCCGGCCTTGCAGCCGAAAACTCTGTTTGCCACTCACTATCATGAACTCACACAGCTTGAAGCGTTTCCAGGGGCTTTTAACCTACATGTGAGTGTGCGTGAACATGGGGAGGAGATCATTTTTTTGCATAAGATTCTCCCCGGAAAAGCGGATCGAAGTTACGGCATTCAAGTCGCTCGCCTAGCAGGAGTTCCAGGGGATTTGCTGCAACGGGCTAAAGGCTTGCTACAGGAATTGGAAAGTTCCTCTGGTCATACCCAAGAGTTGTTGCAGTCCAAACCGGCCACTCAACTGGCTCTTTTTGATGAACCGGAGCTTCATCCGCTCTTAAGCGAGATTGCGGATCTCGACGTGGAAGACATGAGCCCTCGCCAAGCATTGGATTACTTATTTGAGCTGAGGGAACGATTAAGGGTTTTAGAAGTGATGTGAAGGGGGTTAGGGAATGAGCCAAGTTGGGATTGATGTGGGGGGGACTTTTACCGATGCGGTTCTGCTCACAGAGGGCGTCATCACCAAAAAGACCAAAGTGCCGACCCAGGAAAACCTGCTGCTGACCCTACTCAATGCCCTGGATCAACTCGATGTAGCAGGGAAAGAATTGGAGCATATCACCGTGAGCACAACCCTTGTGACGAACGGAATTCTACAAAGGCGCTTGCCCGAAGGAAAAGTCTATCTCCTCCCAGGGTCGGGTATGAAAATGGAGTCGTTCGCTTGGCCCATCCCTTATGAAGTTCTGTCCGGGGAGATAGATTACCGTGGCCGGGAAGTGGTTCAGCCCAATGACTTGGAATGGTACCGTGCCGCCCAACAGTGGAAGAAAGAGAGAGAATCAAACCTCGTAACCATTGTCGGCAAGTTTTCTCACCGCAATAAAATCCATGAAGAACGCTTGGCGACCGTGTTTCGCCAAGCCGATCCCCAGGCCCATATTGCCCTAGGGCATGACTGGGGCCAAGCGAATTTTTATCGTCGTAGCTTAACGGCCTACCTTAACTTGACGAGTACTGAGCTTTTTACGCAATTTGCTTCTGGTTTAGAACAAGCCGTGGCCCAGCGCGGTATTCGAGCTCCAATCATGGTACTTAAAGCAGACGGCGGGGTTCTGCCCTTGAGCCGAATTCGACCCGTAGAAACCGTCTATTCCGGCCCGGCTGCCAGTGTGTTAGGGGCGATGGCCCAAACTGATGCTTCATCCTTTGTGGTCGTTGATATTGGCGGGACGACAACGGACTTAGGGATCGTTCTCTCGAATTCCCCACTCTTGAGTTCGCGCGGGGCGCAAATCGGGCCGTTTGCCACCCTTGTCCGTTCCTTGGCCGTTCGCTCGGTTCCAGTTGGTGGAGATTCTGCGGTTATACGCCAGGGAAAGGAACTGAGCTTAGCTAGATATCGTCTGGGGCCGGCCTTTTGCCTGGGTGGGCCCGTACCGACCCCGACGGATGCCATGTGCTATCTCGGTCTTGTTCCCTTCGGCGACCGCCAGAAAGCGGGAGCGGCTTTGGCATCCCTAATGCAACCCCAGGAACTTGCTCAAACGGCCCAGCACATCCTGCAAATGGTTGCGGAGCGGATTGCCCAGGAAATCGAAAGCTTGGAAAAGGAGTGGCGGGAGGAGCCAGCCTACAAGATTTGGGGAGTTCTACACCCACATGAGGCTTTACAGCTTCATGTCTGGGCCAGTGGCGGATGCGCTAGCGGGCTCAAAACCTATCTCGAAGAACGCCTGCACACAAAAGTGCGGATCGGCAGATACCCTGAGGTTTCCAATGCCATCGGTGCCGCCTTAGCGCGACCGACGTTTTCCTGTACACTTCATCTTGATACCGTGTTGCGCCGTTTTCGTATTGAAGAAACCGGAGAGCAGGGGATTTGGGAAGGCTCGAAACGACCGCACCTAGAAGTTGATACCTTTCTTGAACAGGTCGCTCTGCGCCTCGCTGCCGCCCAGGGGATTGATCTACGCGATGCTCAGAAAGAGGAGTTTGACTTTTTTCCAATCGTGCAAGAATTCAAAACCGTGGGACAGATCGTGCGCGGTGCGCTTCATGTTCCACCAGGAGTGCGAGGGAGGATCAGTTAAATGAAAAATACCGGAATACTTTTTTTCCCGGCTTTCGATTGGTCCTTGGGGGAAACTCATCCGGAACGTGAAGAGCGTTTACTTTATACGCAAGAACAGCTTTTTGAGGAAGGAATCCTCGATCTCCCTCAGATCAAACAGTTTGCCCCAGGAATGGCTCCCCTCACCAAAGCCTTGTTGGCCCAAGCGGTATTTCCCTCACCTGAGCATCATGACCTCGATGCTCACCTCATTGCGGCAGGGAGCACTCTAATCCTAGGCGACGCCCTGGCAAAAGGGCAGATTCAAAATGGGTTTGCGCTCGTCCGCCCGCCGGGGCATCATGCAGGTGCTACAGTACTTGGCAATCGTGGTTTTTGCACTTTAAATAACGAGGCTATTTTGGTAAATCATTTAAGAGCAGAGTACGGTTATCAGAGGATTGCCATTGTGGATACGGATGTGCATCATGGGGATGGTACGCAAGATATTTTCTACCACGATCCGAATGTCTTATTTATCTCCTTGCATCAGGACGGGAGAACCTTGTATCCCGGATCCGGGTTTGTCGAGGAGAAGGGGGGACCGAATGCCTGGGGTATGAATGTGGATATCCCGCTGCCGCCCGGGACCGGGGATGAGGGCATTCTTTATGCATTAGAAGAATGGGTCTTGCCGCGTTTACAAGCGTTCAAGCCGGACATTGTCATTAACTCGGCTGGTCAAGACAACCATTTTACCGATCCCCTGGCATCAATGAATGTCAGTGCTCGTGGCTATGGCCGGATCACAGAGCGTTTGAAACCGGATCTCGCAGTCTTAGAAGGTGGGTATTCCATTGAAGATGCTTTGCCTTATGTCAACTTGGCGATTCTGCTCGCCTTGGCCGGGGAGGATTACTCCGGGGTGGTGGAAGCTAAGCGTCCGACACGGCCTGAGGTGCCCTTAAGCCAAATCAAACCCTACATCCAAGAGTTGAAGCGGGAATATGATCAGGTTCAGGCGAATTGGCTCTGGAGAGCGGAGGCTTCTCTTCCGGGCGGGTACTGGGCTTACATTCCGCGCACGATATATTATGATACAGAAGGGTTCCAAGAGATGCGTTATGACCGCGTACGCCAGTGTTCTCATTGTGGTGGCACAGTCTATATTGAGAGCCGCAGGCCTCCATTTCACACTCGTCATGCCCTGGTTAGAGTTCCCTTTGCAGCCTGTCCCGAGTGTCGGCAGGCAGGATATGATTTATGGGAATATCTGATTGGACGGATGGAGAGCGTGACGTTTCAAGATCAACCAGGAAATGTTGTTCAATTTTGGCACATCAGTAAAGGAGTGAAGGTCTTTGGCCCCAGTGATCCACGTCCTTAATCCCCATGCCGCCAACCAGATTGCTGCTGGGGAAGTGGTTGAGCGCCCTGTTTCCGTGATCAAAGAGTTGGTAGAGAACGCGCTGGACGCAGGAGCGCGGCGGATTGACATCGCGGTAGAAGGTAATGGGGTGCCGCTCATGCGGGTTCGCGATGATGGGCTGGGGATCCAGGCGGATGACCTGACACGGGCCGTGTTGCGACACGCGACGAGTAAAATCCGTGAGATCGAGGATCTCAACACATTGACGACCCTCGGATTTCGCGGTGAGGCACTACCGAGTATTGCTTCTGTGGCGCGGCTGGAAATCCTTTCTCGTCCACCTGAGGAGTCCGTCGGCCATATTCTCAGGCTCGAAGGCGGGACGGCGCTCAAGCTTGAAGAAGCCGGATGTCCGGTGGGTACCACGGTGACGGTAGAGAACTTGTTTTTCAATACCCCTGCCAGGCTCAAATTTCTGCGCTCGAACAATACCGAATTTGGGCTCATCAGTGATACGGTTGGGCGCTTGGCCCTGGCTCGTCCTGATGTGGCCTTTAGCCTCTCACATCCGCGCCAAGCCATCTTTCAGACCCCTGGCCGAGGCAAACCCTTGGAAAGCATCGCCGCCATGTTGGGGGCGAATCTGGCCCGTCGCCTGCTCCCGGTTTCCTTTGCCCGAGAAGGCTGGCTATTGGCAGGGTATATCAGCCCGCCGGATTTGGTCCGTTCCAATCGGCAAACGCTGACATTCATCGTCAATGGGCGCTATATCCGTTCCCCTCTTCTGACCCGGGCGTTGCTGGATGGTTACCATACCCTGATTCCGGCAAAACTATACCCGATTGCGATTTTGCATCTGCACCTTCCTCCAGGGGAGTATGATGTTAATGTCCATCCTACGAAGATGGATGTAAAATTTGTTCGTGAGCAGGAGCTGGCTCAGTTTATCGCCGAGGGAATCCGCGAAGCGCTTTTAAGCAAAAGTCCATTGCCGTCTCTGGGAGCGGAAAAGCATCCGAGAATGGGGATGGGCATTCCTCTGGAAAACACTGGAGATGAATCCGGACACATAGCGGAAAAAACGTCGACCTATTGGGAAAAAGAGCGGGGCTATCGGGAAAACCCCGGTGCAGCCTTAGAGGTGATGAAGGCTTTAAAGAACTTGGATAGTCCTATGATATCAGGGGAAGGAGAAGGAGAAGGAGAAGGAGAAGGAGCGACCAATGGGGTGCTAGGGCCCGTCGAAGCGCCGAACGATAGTGTCCCAACCTGGAAGCAATCCCTTATTTCTTCGGATACGTTGGGCCTCTGGCCGCTCGCGCAGGTCTTTAGTACTTATATTCTGGCGACCGATGGCAAAGTACTGGTTGTAATCGATCAGCATGCAGCCCATGAACGCATCAATTATGAAGCGTTTCTGCGTGAGACAAAGGAGCGCGAAACCCAAAGCCAAGCGTTGCTTATCCCTATACCTTTTGAACTCACACTGCAAGAAGAGCAAATTGTTTTGGAATATCTTTGGGCCTTGGACAAACTGGGGTTCGTGCTCGAACAGTTTGGGGCGCAGACGTATCTACTCCGAGCCGTTCCGGTGCAGGCGGCTCCCTTGTCTGCTGAGGAACTGTTGCGTCAGTTTATCGACACCATCCTCTCCACTCAAACAGCCCCTTCCTTTGATCAGCTCTTGGAGGAATGGATTTATCGCTTGGCTTGTAAAGCCTCGCTTAAAGCGCAGGAGTCATTATCTCTCCTGGAGATGGAGCAGCTTTTAAATCGCTTAGCTAAAACGGAAAATCCGTACACCTGCCCGCATGGAAGGCCAACCATGATTCAACTGTCCAAAAACGAATTGGAAAGAAGATTTTACCGGATATGAATGCACAGCCTTTTCCAATCCGCTTCAAGCTAACCCATCCTGGTGATCAAAGCTTGCACGCCAAATTAGAGTGGTTTCTCCACCAACCTGGGATCATCCTGGCTGCTGTCGAGCCCCTGCAAGGAGGAACTGTGAGTGAACTTCACATTAGCCGCAAAGGAGTGATTCTCCTTTCAGGGGAGGAGAGACTGCGCTTTCACCCAAGCATGGCCTTGTTGAGGCTTATGAATCTCGAGCGCGGCCAAGCGGATCGTTTTCTCGGAGCCACCGGACTGACACCAGGAGATGCCCTCTTGGATGCGACCCTGGGGTTGGGCACGGATGCTTTAGTCGCTGCCTTTGCTGTTGGGCCCCAGGGGAGCGTGGTGGGGATTGAACAGGCGGCGATACTTGCTGCCCTCGTGAAAGACGGCTTGGCAACCTTGGGCGCAAGGCATGATGTGGTCGGAGTTTCTGCCGCTAAAGCAAAAGCCTGGGTCGGTTTGTTTGAGGCTGCTCCAAGGATTCAGGTTTGCTGGGAGGAACACGGGGAGTTTCTCAAGAACTTGGGGGATCAGACTTTCGATGTGGTCTATTTTGATCCGATGTTCCGCAGGACGCGCACGAAGTCAGCCAGCATCCGTCCGCTCCATGCCTATGCTGAGCATGGGGAGTTGACTCGCGAAACGATCGCGGCAGCCTGCCGTGTGGCCCGTAAGCGCGTCGTGCTTAAAGAGCGCAAAGGAAGCCGAGAATTCGCCCGTTTAGGCTTTGAAGTGGTCGAAAGTGGTAGGTACAGCCAAGTGGATTATGGGGTGATCGAGTCGGATTAATAGGAAATGTTTAATGTATAGGGAATGTATAGGGAATGTATAGGGAATGCATACAGAGGTGAGGTTTTTGCTCCCGTTGGTAATTATTGTGGGGCCGACCGCTGTCGGTAAGTCCACTCTCGGAGTGGAACTGGCCAAAGCACTGGACGGGGAAATTGTTTCCGGAGATTCTGTGCAAGTGTACCGAGGTCTGGATATTGGGTCCGCGAAAACTCGTTTGCCAGAACAGCAGGGAATTCCACATCACCTTATCGATCGTTTAGAAGTTGATGAACCGTACAGTGCGGCTCAGTTTAAGGAAGAGGCACTGCGCTTAATCACCGAGATTCGTGATCGTGGACGGGTTCCTATCGTCGTGGGTGGGACGGGACTCTATATTCGTTCCCTTCTCGATCCTTACACCTTTCTGGAAAGCGGTTCACCTCGTATTCGCAGGGCCTGGGAGGAATATCTGCGCAAGCAAGGGAAGAGGATGTTGCATCAAGCTTTGCAATCACGCGATCCGGAAACCGCAGCCCGTCTGCATCCTAACGATGTCCAGCGCATCATTCGGGCTTTGGAAGTCTATGATCTGACCGGAAGATCGCTTTCGAGCCAACGCGAGTTTGCAGACAACGAATATGCAGCACTTCCAGATTCTGTGGTCTATGTGGGCTTAACCGCCCCCCGGGACGTCCTCTATCAACACATTAACAGCCGCTGCGAACAGATGGTTCGCGACGGCCTCATCGAAGAAACTTTGAAGCTCTTGCAGCAGGGGTATTCCTCTACTTTAAAACCCTTAAAAAGCATCGGCTATCGGCATGCCATCTGGTATCTGCGTGGTTTAGTGACGAAGGGTGAGATGCTCCGACTCATGCAGCGGGATACCCGACATTTTGCCAAACGACAGTTAACCTGGTTTAAACGGGATCCGCGCCTGCAGTGGTATAATGTGGCAGAAATAAAGTGGGATGCCGTCCTGCAAGCTCTTGTTAAGACTTGCAGAGTACAGGATTCTCGTGTAGAATAATATAAGTAGTAAACATTGGTGATGGAGGGAGATACATGAATAAATCCATCAATCTGCAAGATGGTTTTCTCAACCAAGTCCGTAAGGAAAACTTGCCCGTGACGATTTACCTCGTCAACGGATTTCAACTCAAGGGTATCGTCAGGGGATTTGATAATTTTACCGTGGTTCTGGAGTTCGAAGGCAAGCAGCAAATGGTTTACAAACATGCGATTTCGACGGTGATGCCGATTCGTCCGATTAACCTGGCTCAAGCGACGGCCAGCGACGATCCGAAGGAGTAGGCGGACTATTTGAAGCTTTCGGTTTGGTAGGTGCACCCGTGCGCTTCACATCTTAGAGAAAAGGCCCGGTTCATTCCGGGCTTTTTTATTATCCCGTCAGAAAGTATGAATCTGGTGGATTGTCGAAGCCGCCAACTGTCAACGGATGACCTCACGGCTGAGGATGAGTATCGCTGAGCCGCCTTTCCCAATAGGAACACTTGGCGGCGAAGGAGGTAGACTCCCCCACCGAAGTCTCGATGTTCAACTTTAGTTGAACGAGTTCACTTTCGTTTAGCAGGATTTTTCCATTGGATTAGCGAACATTCAGAAAACAGGAGGTGGGCACATGCCAGAATTAGAAGCGATCAAAGACCAGATCGTGGCGGTCAATGGGGGGAAGCTCGCGGATTTTGTTTCATTGGTTAAGCACCTGCCGGACATGCTCCAGGAGGATGAAACGGTGGAGAAAGTGCTGGAGGGTTCACTGAAAGATGATTTGGTGTTGGTTGTTGCAACCGACCGGCGGCTGGTGCTCCTTGCCAGCACGATTCATGGCAAGGATTTGCGCTTGGCCTCACTAGCTTATGGCAGTATTCGTTTTGTCCAAGGTTATGTCGAGAAAACGTTTTGGTCAGGAACCAAAGGATATCTGCGGATTCTCGATGCCGAGTTGAAAGAAACCGTAATCGGCGGAATTTATAAATATGACTCGGAAGATTTTGCTCGGCACGTTCAGAATAAAATTGATCGACTAAAAACTTCTGTGGATTTACCATGACCTCCACCAGATTGAGAAGCGATCCAATGACCAACCAGATACCGGGAAAACCTATCCAGTAATAATGATGTCCTGTAGCGTATAAGCCTCCTGCTACGGCTTGTAAATAGAAGTTTCACTTTTCTAAACAGGAATTTCTCATTTTGAAGCGAATATCTAACTAGTGAACTCGTTCAACTAAAGTTGAAGTGAATTAAAGCAACTATTAATAAGCGGGTTGGAGATAGATTTCAGTAAAATGACAGCAGGGTTTTGGCTTTTTCACGGTTCAGAAGGGATTTATAATGCAGACGAATGAAGCGCAGATAGCCCGAAAACGTCGAATGGGGGCCTATCTTGCGTTGGTGTTAATGTCGATGCTCTATAGCGGCAATTTAATCAGTGCTAGGATCCTGGCTCCCCAAGTTCCTCCCATCGCGTTGTCGGCTTACCGGGGCATTTTAGGTTTACTGGTTTTGCTTCCTTTGGCCTGGCGGACCATGAAAGCCAGTCCGAAGCCGAACCGTAGGGACTGGTTCATGCTTTCGTTGTTAGGTTTTTTGGGGATTACGGTGGCGTATGGCAGCTTTCTCTGGGGCATGCAGTATACTTCTGCGAGTAACGCGGCCATTATTTTTGCGACGAATCCTGCGGTTACGAACGGCCTACTGGTGCTCCTTTGGGGTGTGAAGCCGACGCGCATCCAACTCCTGGGGATTTTCTCAGCGTTTATTGGGTTGGTAGTCGTCATTTCTCAGGGATCGATCTCGCGTCTTCTCGGATTTCATCTAAGTGCAAGTGATCTGGTGCTACTGATTAATGTACTCGCGATCGCTTTGTTTACGAATTTAAGCCAAGGAGTTATGGCCAAGTTTTCGCCTGTTGTGACGACTGTCTATACCCTTGTGTTTGGGACGCTGTTCCTCCTGCCTTATGGGGTTTGGGAGACGACGCAGCGAGGCTGGCACCTAACATGGCAGGGATGGCTTATTTTCTTTTATATGGGATTTATCGTGACTGGCTTTGCTCTGTTCTTAAATTTTGCGGCCATTGATGGTATCGGAAGCGGTCAGGCGGCCGTCTTTGGTAACCTTGCCCCTGTGTTCAGCATGATTTTGGCGGTGTTTGTACTTGGGGAGCACTTGTATACGTACCATTGGCTCGGCTTTGCTTTAGTGGTCGGGGGGATTCTCCTCTCGATTTCCAAAGACTTCAGAAACAGTCCGGATCCTCCTAAAGTGAATGGCGGAGGGCGGAACAAAACAGGCGAGGTCAGAGACACGTGAAAGTTGTAAGCCGAAGAAGACGCATAATAGGGTGTCGGATCCCCGGAAAGGGAAAGCTGACCCATCAGGTCGTGACGGGCCTGTTGATCATAGCGCTCCTGCTTTTGTCTGTCAGCATTGCGCCACCGCCGGCGTTGGCGACTATGGTCGCCCAAAGTGTGGTCGTGGAGTTGAAGCCGGGCGTGGATCCGGAAGCCCTGGCGCGTGCCATAGGCGGTGAACTCCTGCGCCGCGAGCCAGGGAACTTTGCCAGCTTAAAAGTGTCCGGCGATCGCGAACAGGCGATTACGAAGCTGAAAGCGCTTCCGGGTGTTTTGAATGCAGAGAAAAGCCGAATGCTGAAGATTTTGGGAGAAGCTAAGATTGTAGCCTCAACCGGAGTGGATCAAGTGGCGGCTGCGGGTATGGATGTTCAAGGGGATCCGTATTTCGGCGACCAATGGGGGCTGATTGAGGCCCAAGTGCCACAGGCTTGGGATTTGGGGGCGGATGGTAGCGGGATAACCATTGCTATTGTGGATACAGGGGTTGATCTGAACCATCCTGATCTAAAGGACAAATTGGTTCCGGGCTATAACGCGATTCTGGATTCGACCCAGTCTTATGATCTTCAGGATCGCAATGGACATGGCACGCATGTGGCTGGGATTGCTGCTGCGGCCAAAGGGAATGGGTACGGGATCGCGGGTGTAGCTTATAACGCTAAGATCATGCCGATTAAGACGATGGATCGAGATGGAGAGGGGCAGGATACAGACATCGCGCGGGGGATTCGCTGGGCGGTCGATCACGGAGCCAATATCATCAATTTGAGTTTGGGCTCCAATGGTGAGGAAGCGGTGCTCAAATCGGCCGTACAATACGCTTTGGGTAAGAACTGTTTGGTGGTAGCGGCTGCGGGTAACTATGATTCAGGGAGCAATCCCGGAGTCTCTTATCCTGCGGTTGACCCTGGGGTGATCGCGGTAAGTGCCGTGGATGAGAAGGGTATTTTCGCGAATTTTTCTGTCTCAGGACCGGAGATTGCTTTAGCTGCACCGGGTGTGAAAATCCTCAGTGATTTTTGGCAGCGTCGGCTCGGTTCGACCTATGCCTGGCTCGACGGAACTTCGATGGCTTCCCCATTTGTTGCCGGGGCCGCAGCGCTCGTGTGGAGCAAACACCGGGATTGGAGCGCCGCTCAGGTGCGGGAAGCCCTAGAAAATGGGGCGACAGACTTGGGGGCTGGCGGGCGGGACGCAGATTTTGGTTATGGTTTAGTCGATCCTTATCGATCTTTACTGATTTCCGCTCCACTGCCTCATTTAGCTTCACCTGCACTGGTTTCTCTAAGCGGTGGTTTGGTACAAGGGGAAGCAGGGGTGAATTTGAAAGTTCCCGCCCAGACTTTTGCAGCCGATACGACAGTGACGCTGCAAACTACAGGGAGCCCTGGGGATTTGCCAGCCGGTATTACGCCTACGGGTTCAGTGTTTCAGGTACAGTGGCAGGCTGTGGGTGGTTCTGTCGCTGTAGGTTCGGCTTCCGAGGCCCCCCTCAAAATACTGTCCCTCACCGTGCAGGCTTCCCCGCCGCAAGTAGGGCAGTCAGGGTACATTTTCCGCTGGACGGGGAGCCGCTGGCTTGTTGTGGGCGGGGGTCAGGCAACCGGAACGATTCAGGCGGGGATTTATGAACCGGGGATCTATCAGGTAGGCTATCTGATGCAGGAGGCTCAGCCGAGGCTCGCAGGAACGGATCGCCTGGGTACGGCTATTCAGATTGCTGAGGCCGCGTACCCGACGGGTGCGGACACTGTGATCTTGGCGCGCGCAGATGATTTCCCGGATGCTTTGGCAGGAGTCCCTTTGGCGTATAAGCTGCATGCTCCGATCTTACTCACGTATCCGGATCGTTTGGACGACCGGGTGTGGGAGGAGATCAAAAAACTGTCACCCGGAAGAATTATTTTACTCGGAGGAACAGGGGCGATTGCGCCAACGGTAGAAAGTCGCGCCCGTACCCTTGCTCCCACGGATCGGCTGGCCGGGGCGAATCGTTACGAGACGGCGGGAACGGTAGCCAAAGCACTGGGCACGCGCGGGGAAGCGATGCTCGCGAATGGAGAGAACTTCCCGGATGCTTTAGCAGCCGCCGCTGCGGCCGCGCTTGCGGGTGAGCCGATCCTCATCACTTCGGTCAGCACGCTTCCACCTGAGACGGATCAGGTTTTGCGTCAATTGGCGGTGAGTAAGCTCACCGTAGTTGGCGGCGAGGGAGTAGTCTCTTCCGCTATCCTTGCCAATCTACCAGGAATAACCAGGCTGGCGGGGGCTGACCGTTATGCGACGGCGGCTGCGGTGCTCAAGGCTTTCCCACCGCATGGATCCCAAGTTTTTATCGCGACTGGAGAAGATTTCCCGGATGCTTTAGCAGGCGGTGTGCTGGCGGCAGTAGAAACCAGTGGCATACTGCTAGTTCCGCCTGCCGGAGTACCTAGCTTGCAACAGGCTCTTGTGCAGTCTTGGGGAGCGATAACCCCGATAGCTCTCGGTGGGTCTGGGGTGCTTTCGGATGCCGTGTTAAGCCAAATTAGGCCTGCAATGCATTGAGTAATTTTCACGGAAGGAATGGACAAAAAAGGAATTCATCAAAAGTTAGAGAATAGTCTATTTTGGTGTAAATGATTTCGGGACGGGGGTAAGGTCATGCCAATCGCGAAGACTGTGCACAAGACCGATTGGAGCTGGGGTCTAGTTAGTCGCATTAACGAGAGTGCGGATCTACTTGAAGGGTTAAGGGAATTCCTCAAAGGCTTATTCGAACGGTATTCTCCTACCATGGCCGGTATTTGGCTTAAGGATGAGGAAGGCTGGCAGGAAGCAGATTGGCAGGGTGAACGGAAGCCTGAGCTGGAAGGGTGGGCTAAACGCCTGTTGACACAGCTCCCTGCTGCGGATTCTGAGGAAAGGAAGCTAGTCGCCTTCCCGCATGAAGCAGGGTTCCTCCATGCCTTTCCGTTGCACCAGCGCCGAACCCGAGCCTTGCTCGGTGCCTGCGTCGTATTGTCATCGAACCAAGATCTGACGGAACAGGAGGAAATGAGACGCTGGGTCGAGCATTTCTCCTGGCTTTTGGCCCTCCATATTGAACGGGAGCAAGAACGGAACCGCTATTTGCGCCAACAGGTCGCACTAAGCCTCATTCTGGGAGGAAGTAATATCCTTAATAATGTGGCCAATGAAGCCCAGCTTTTCACTGAAGCAGGCGAGATGGCGATGGGGATTCTCCATGTTGATAAAGGGATGTTTATCGTTGAGGACGCTTTGGATCATGACAAGATTTGGTTTCGCGGGTTTGGTCGCTTTAAAGATGTCGAATTGAGCCTGGATCGGGTCAGGATTCCCGAGCAGAAAGGCCCATTTTGTGATTTGCAAGGGGTATCTTTGGAGGGCGAATGTCGGGAATGCCCTTATTTCAACATGGTATGCCGTAAAGCTATGGAAGACATACCGGAAAACATGCCAGAAGACATGCTGTTTACCCAGTACCCGCTCTTGAGCAATAGTGAGGCTATCGGAGAACTGCGCCTCCTGCATGAGAAAAATGAATTGGCAGGGCTGGACAAAGATACCTTAAATACTTTTGTCCTGCAGATCTCGGTTGCACTGGAAACGTTACGCCACCGCTCTATGTTGGAACGCTTGGCTACCCATGATCCTTTGACAGGGCTCTTAAACCGTACGGGTTTGGAAGAACGTTTAGAAGCCGAGTGTTCCCGCGCGGCCAGGGCTCAGGAGCAACTTCTCTTTATTGTTTTAGATCTGGATCATTTTAAACAGGTGAATGATACCTTTGGGCATCCCGCTGGGGATCAGCTTCTCATCAAGATTGGGTCAGCCTTGGCTCACAATGTTAGGGTGTACGATCTGGTGTCGCGGATAGGCGGGGATGAATTCGTGGTTGTTTTCGCCCGTTGGGAAGAATCCCAGGTAAATTATGACCGAGTGCGGGACTGGCTGGCGGAGGTAGAAGCTGCCTTGCCGAACCTTGGTATTGACATTGGCCTGAGCGCCGGGGTCGCCCGTTTTCCGGAAAATACGGATTTCCGTTCGCTTTACCAGAAAGCCGATGAGGCCTTGTATCAGGCGAAACAGCAGGGGCGGCACAGAATTTGCGGTTTGGAGGTGGTATTTACTTAGATCTAGCCCTTATTCTGCACAATTCGCTCAGCCAGTTCGTTAAGATAGGTCCAGCGCTCCAGCATTTCATTAAGCTTCTGTTGTAAAGATTGTTGGACTTCAGCCAGTTCCTGCAACTTGCCAAAATCACTGCCTGCCCGATTCATTTCTTGATTGATGTTGGCAAGTTCCTCTTCGGTTTGGGCGATATGATCCTCGATTTGCTCATAGTCTCGCTGCTCTTTAAACGTCATTTTCAGTGGTCGCTCTTTTTTCCAGTGTTCTTTTGGCCTAGCAAAAGAACCTGAGACGGATTGATAGACTTGCTCGAAAGACTGCACTTGTTCATGATAATCCGAGTAGTTTCCTACGTATGAGCGTATGATTCCATCCCCGGCGAAGGCAAATATTTTACCGGTAATGCGATCTAAAAAATACCGGTCATGCGAAACAGCCATTACGGCTCCAGGAAATTCATCAAGATATTCTTCCAAAATCGTCAACGTTTGAATATCCAAATCATTGGTAGGCTCGTCTAACAATAAGACATTTGGCGCACCCATTAATACCCGTAAGAGATAAAGCCTTCGTTTTTCCCCACCTGAGAGTTTGGCAATCGGCGTCCATTGCAGGGAGGGCGAAAATAAAAACCGCTCCAACATTTGTGAGGCAGTTAACACGCCGCCATCTGGCATAGGGATTACTTCAGCCACTTCTCTAATATAATCAATGACCCGGAGGTTCGGATTCATCTCCGTATTTTCTTGAGCAAAGTACCCAATCCGGACGGTGGAACCCCGTTCAATGTTACCGCTGTCTGGAGTCAGGCGTTCGGCAATCAGGTTTAACAAGGTTGACTTGCCGTTTCCATTAGGACCGATAATCCCTATCCGGTCATTTCTGAGCATACAATAACTGAAGTCATCGATCACAACTCCCCGGTTGGGGAATTCTTTATGCACATGGCTGCATTCCACAACTTTCTTGCCCAAGCGGGATGCTCCTGCCGTTATTTCGACCCGGCCCACTGGCTCCGATGTCTTTTCGGCCTGGAGTTGTTCAAACCGCTCAATTCTTGCTTTTTGCTTAGTAGAACGTGCTCTGGCTCCGCGCCGAATCCAGGCTAGTTCATTGCGTAACCGGTTTTGCCTTTTACGCCCGGAAGCCTCAGCCTGTTCCTCTCGCGCTGCTTTGAGTTCTAAGAAATGGGTGTAGTTTCCAGGATAATGGTAAAGGTTTCCCTGATCCAACTCTAAAATCCGTTTAGCCACCCGGTCGAGAAAATAACGGTCGTGCGTAACCATAACCAAAGCACCTTTGAGTTTACTTAAGTACTGTTCAAGCCAGTCAACCGTATCATTATCAATATGATTCGTCGGTTCATCCAGGATCAGTATTTCCGCAGGATTAATGAGGGCACTCGCTAAAGCCACCCGTTTTCTCTGGCCTCCGGATAAGGTTCCAACTAATGTATCAAATTTAGAAATGCCCAATTTAGTTAGGATCGTCTTTGCTTCACTTTCCAGCTGCCAGGCATTCAGTCCATCCATCGCTTGCTCCAGTTTCATCAGCCTTTGCTGCGAGTCCCGATTATCTGGAGCTATAGTAAGCTTTGCCCGAGCTGTTTCATAATCCCGAAGCAATTGCATCACGGGCGAATTCCCTTTAAACACCTGCTGCAAGATCGTTATCCCGTCTTCAAATTCCGGATTTTGGGGGAGATATTCAATACGCACACTGTTTTCTGTCGTAACTTTACCCTGATCCGGCCACTCAATGCCTGACAAAATCTTGAGTAAAGTGCTCTTTCCGGTACCATTAACTCCGATAATGCCGATTTTCTCGCCATCATCAATCCCAAAAGATAGGTCTGAAAAGAGTACTCTATCTCCGTAGGTTTTCGTTAGATTCTCAGCCACTAAAACATTCATCGTTGTTTCTTTTCCCCTTGCCCCAAGCTCAATATTAATTAATTATACCATAATCACGGGTTTTCTGTTGTTTCTTGTATAATAACAAAGAGCCATGGGGAAAAACCCCATGGCTCTTTGTTTGCGAAAAATTAACGGGCGGCAAGGGAGACGTCGTCGAAGAGGAGGTTAACGAGTTCGCAGTTGCTGACGTCGAAGGCGTTGCCTTCATCGGTGTCGATGTGCATGTTCATGTGTGAATTGGCACTTACGCGGATGAGCACGTTGCTGAAGATACCGCCACGTGCACCGGGGATTTCTACCCGGACATGAGAACCGTCTCTGAGTCCAAAACGGGCCGCATCGCTGGGCGCCATATGAATATGACGGGTGGCGACGATGACGCCGGAGGCGAGTTGAACTTTGCCATGGGATCCGACTAATTCAATCCCAGGTGTGCCGTCTAAGTCGCCAGAATCACGGGCGGGCGCTTTGACACCGAGTTTAAACGTATCTGTGCGCGCAAGCTCCACTTGGGACTGCGCACGCGCTGGGCCAAGTACGCGAATCTTTTCCAGCGTGCCTTTAGGGCCGACCAAGGTGATGGTTTCTTCGCAAGCATATTGACCAGGCTGGCTCAGTGCTTTCATGGGAGTGAGAATGTGCCCGGGGCCAAACAAGACTTCGATGTGGTCCTGGGATAAATGCACATGGCGGTTTGAGATTTCAATAGGCACTTTGTAATTCATCATATCGATCAACCTCCCCAGGATAGTTATAATTTTAAAGAGTTGGTTGCGTCTATTACAGTTATATTATACACCCGATATTTTACGAAACAGTGATGTCAGAATAATTCTCCTAGTAGAACTTTGGTGGAAGAATATGCTAGCTTTCACAAGGTTAATGGTCAATCCGGCAATGCGAACGGTCGATATTAAAGGGTAAACGGTAAGATGAGTGGATTAGAGTCGCGGCGAAGTGTCTAGATGGCGAAGTGTCTTAAAGGTTAAAGACATACACAGTAGTTTATCAACAAACACATTTATAGGGGTATTATACTTAAAGTAAATATTAAAATTTGAAAGAAAAGACTGAAAATGAACTTGTTAAACTCGAAGCAGAAATTATGTTCCATTCCCGACGAAAAGAGTTGACTTTAGGTGGTACTTTCATGTACAATATCGATAGTGATAATCAATATCATATTGTTTTCGCCGAAAACATACCAATTTAATTGAGGGGAGCGATTTCGATGTTTACAGCATTCGTAATCAGTCTACGCGAAGGGGCCGAAATAGCGATTATTCTAGCAGTGATCATGGCCTACCTGAGAAAACTGGAGCAGTCAGGAGAGAACAAAAGAGTGTGGTTTGGGGCCGGAGCTGCGGTTTTGCTGAGTATATTGAGTGGTGTGGTGATCAATGCACTCATCGGAGAGAACAATGCGCAGGGCTTTCAGGTTATTTTAGAGGGCAGTTTAAAGATCTTAGCCGTCATCTTACTCACTTATATGACCATCTGGATGAAACGACAAAGTGCAGAGGCGGCAAGTTCTCTGCAAGTCCGGGTTCAGAAAGCTCTAGACAGTGGATCGGTGTGGGCTCTAGCTATCCTTGCTTTTGTTTCGGTCATCCGGGAAGGAATCGAAACGGTTCTTTTCATTGTGAGTGCTACAGAAAAAGCGAGTACCTTAAGTATTGCCGGCGGAGTGGTGTTAGGGTTCGGGTTGGCGAGCATTATCGGTTATGTGCTCTATCGGGGCACGCATCGTCTGCAACTAAAAACCTTTTTCAATGCGATGAGCGTGTTACTCATGATCATGGCCGCAGGGCTCTTATCCGGGGGAATTCATGAATTTCAGGAAATCGGGATCATTCCGGAAGGGATTGAGCATATCTGGAACACCCAGGCAATCCTGAGCCAGGCCTCGCTGGTGGGCGGCTTGATGAAGGCCATATTCGGATATCGGGAGAGCCCGAACCTGGTTGAAGTCATAAGCTATACAGCCTATTTGCTCGGGGCTTTCCTACTTTACTTCAAACCGGTTTCCCGACGGGTCGAGCAGGCTTAGATTGGTCTTTAGGGACGTGATTGAGACTTGAGGCGAAAGGAGCACCTACGCGAGTCCGTAGGTGCTCCTTTCTTGACTTTTGCTACAAGTTTGAGGATAATTACCATTAATGGCTGCCAAAGTTTACTAAAACAGTCGAGTATCTTCGACGCAAACCTCTGGCTTTGCCATGTAGAGGTTTAGCGTTGAGAAAGAAGGATGCAATGTGAGTATATCTGAACGCTTAGAACGACTGCCGGTGACGCGAACCCTTTGGCAGGTGCTTTTGCTGACGGGGGTGGGCTGGCTCTTTGATGCGATGGATCAGGGCATGGTGGC
>JAIMKP010000019.1:0-20621 GCA_020692355.1 Desulfosporosinus sp. | reverse complement strand
CTCACAGCTTGGGCTCCTCGGGAGTGCGGGAGCAGTGGGTATGGCTTTAGGGGCGGGTCTGGCTGGGATGGCTTCGGATAAATGGGGGCGGCGGACGGTTATTTTGGCGACCTTGGTCATATATGGGGTTGCGAGTGGACTTTCGGGGTTTGCAGGAAGTTTTGCGATGCTCCTGGTTTTTCGGTTTCTAACGGGCCTTGGTTTGGGCGGGGAACTTCCGGCGGCATCTACCTTGGTGAGCGAGTTCGCTCCGGCTAAAGCACGCGGCCGCATGGTGGTTCTCTTGGAGAGTTTTTGGGCCTGGGGTTGGATTTTGGCGTCTTTGATCGCCTATTTGGTGATCCCCGCGTATGGCTGGCGGGTGGCCTTTTTCCTGGGGGCGATTCCGGCTCTTTATGCGGCGTATTTACGGCGGGCAGTTCCTGAATCCCCGCTTTATTTGGAACAACGGGGGGAGGCACAGGAAGCGGATACGATCGTGTGCAGGATGGAGACAGAGGCCGGATTTGCGCACGAGAGAACGAAAGGGACTGAATTCGGGTCCGGTGCAGAAGGGATCGTGCAGGGGCAGGGGAAGGCGCAGCCTAAAGTGACGCGCAGCGATAATTCTGGGCGTGGGATTTCCCTCGGGGAACTCTGGTCTCCCGCCTATCGGCGACGGACGTTCACCCTCTGGCTGTTATGGTTGGGGATGAATTTTGGCTATTACGGCTTTGTTCTGTGGATTCCGACCTTAATGATTGGCAAAGGGTTTGTCCTGATTCGCAGTTTACAGTTTACGCTCATTATGAGTCTTGCCCAGCTTCCAGGGTATTATAGTGCCGCCTATCTTATCGAAACGATTGGGCGTAAAGCGGTGCTGGTTATCTACTTAGGAGGGACGGCCTTGGCAGCCTATCTGTTTGGCCAGAGCAGTTCCATGGGCCAGATCCTTCTGTTTGGCTCGCTTCTCTATTTCTTCAGCCTCGGGGCCTGGGGCGGGGTGTATGCCTATACGCCGGAAATGTATCCGACGTCCGCGCGCGGGAGCGGGGCGGGCTGGGCTGCAGCGGTGGGACGGCTAGGAATGATTGCAGCCCCGTATTTAGTCGGGCTGATGGTCCAGTCTTATGGCAAGGTGCTGGGGTATCAGTACGTTTTCAGCATGCTGACCGGGGTTTTTGCTTTGGTTGCCCTCGTCGTCCTCTTTTTGGGGATTGAGACGAAAGGGAAAAGTTTAGAGGAACTGAATCGCTAGGGGCATCACAGCGAAAGAAAACCATGTCGCAGCATGCTCAGCGGACGATACGGAAGGCATCTCTACACATGTGGAGGTGCCTTCCAATTTTTTCAATCTAACCAGGGGTCACAAGAAAATATTGTCGAATGCGAAAATTGTAACAGGAATCACTTGACGTTAGTAGTTAGAATAAATATAATTAAAGAGAGATTCAGGTGGAAGGGGGTTTGCGAACATAGATTAGGCCTGCGAGGCCTAAGTTTCTCTGGGGGTACAAGGGCCTGAAACGTGATTTTAGTTAAAATGAAGAATGACCGGAGGGGAGAAGTATGAACGCACTAATATTAGCTCGGTTGCAGTTTGGGGTGACAACTGCCTACCA
Organism: Desulfosporosinus sp.; assembly: GCA_020692355.1. Lineage (GTDB taxonomy): Bacteria > Bacillota > Desulfitobacteriia > Desulfitobacteriales > Desulfitobacteriaceae > JAJZPA01. Next base: position 19,020 of record JAIMKP010000019.1, on the reverse strand, counting down.
CTTTCTCTTTGTGCCACTGACGCTCGGGTTGTCCGTGTTGGTGGCGATCATGGAAACGCTCTATGTGCGGACGGGGAACGAAGTATACAAGAAGATGACACGTTTTTGGGGGAAACTTTTTCTTATTAATTTCGCTATGGGCGTGGTCACAGGATTGGTCCAGGAGTTTCAATTTGGGATGAATTGGTCAGAGTATTCGCGGTTTATGGGGGATATTTTCGGAGCACCACTCGCTATCGAGGCGCTGCTGGCCTTCTTTATTGAATCAACCTTCTTAGGGGTGTGGATTTTTGGCTGGGAGAAGCTGTCGAAAAGAGTGCACGCCATGAGCATTTGGCTGGTGGCGATCGCCAGCAATCTCTCAGCCTTGTGGATTCTCATTGCGAACTCGTTTATGCAGGAGCCGGTCGGCTATGTTTTGCGTAACGGTCGGGCCGAGATGAATGATTTTCTAGCTGTGATTACGAACCCAAATGTTCTCTATCAGTTTCCGCATACGGTCTTGAGCGGGTTTACGACATCGGCCTTTTTTATCTTGGGCATCAGTGCCTTCCACTTGTTAAAAAATAACCCGAATTTTAAAGAACTATTCCAACGCTCTTTCAAAATCGCCATGCTTTTCGGACTCATTAGCATCGTGGGGACGATCGGGATCGGCCATCTGCAAGGGCAGCATTTAGTTGAGACCCAGCCAATGAAGATGGCTGCGGCAGAAGCGCATTGGCAGACCGCGAATCCGGCTGATTTCTTGCTGGTCGCGGGGATCGACCAAGCAGCGCAAAAAAACTCGCTGGAGATCAAGGTTCCGAGTATGCTCAGTTTCCTTTCCTATAATACCTTCACAGGTGAAGTGAAAGGTATCAATGATCTGCAGGCCCAGGCGGTGAAAACCTTCGGTCCCGGGGATTATGTGCCCCCGGTAGCGCCCTTGTTCTGGAGTTTTCGGATCATGGTTGCGGCTGGAACTTGGCTTGTGCTGATGGCGGTCTTGGCAATCTATTTTTACCGCAAGAAAACGCTGGAGGGTCACACTTGGTTTCTGAAAGCACTGATCTGGACGATCCCGATTCCTTATCTGGCCAACCTAACTGGCTGGTATTTGGCTGAGGTGGGACGGCAGCCCTGGATTGTTTATGGGCTGCAAAAGACAGCTGCAGGTGTGTCCACGGTGGTTTCTACGGGCGAAGTCCTGACAACCCTCGTTTCTTTCACCCTTATTTATGGGGTTCTGGCCGTGGCTGATCTCTATCTTCTTTTGAAGTTTATCCGCAAAGGCCCGCTGGAGCATGACGCGGAAGAAACGCTGGTAAGCATTGGAAAGGGGGCATCCTTGTGGACTTAAATATACTGTGGTTTATCCTGATCGCGGTACTCTTTATAGGATTTTTCTTCTTGGAAGGCTTTGATTACGGGGTTGGCATTCTGCTTCCGTTTTTAGGCAAGACTGACAACGAACGGCGGGTGCTGATCAACTCCATTGGCCCGGTGTGGGATGGGAACGAAGTCTGGCTGATCACCTCGGGTGGCGCGATTTTCGCGGCGTTCCCCAATTGGTATGCGACGCTGTTCAGCGGGTTTTACTTAGCCCTTTTCGTGATGCTGGCTGCGCTCATTGTGCGCGGGGTGGCGTTTGAGTTTCGTAGCAGTGACCGTAGTCCGGCCTGGCGCAAGCTGTGGGATGGACTGCTGTTTGCCGGAAGCCTTGTCTCAGCTCTGCTCTGGGGGGTTGCGGTGACGAATCTCTTGCAAGGGGTACCAATCGATGGTAACATGCAGTATGTCGGGGGATTTTTTGACCTTCTCAGCCCCTATACCCTGGTTGGTGGGTTAGTATTTGTTTTTCTCTTTGTCTTTCACGGAGCACTTTATCTCGGCTTGAAGACCGAGGGCGAAATGGCCACGCGGGCTGAACGGGCGGCTCGGTTTGCAGGGGGATTGGGACTTGTCTTTCTCCTCGTCCTAGCGCTACTCACCTACACCCAGACGGATCTTTTTAACAAGGCCGGGGCAGCAATCGTCCTCGTATTGGCTGCTGTAGCCTTCGTTGGCGCTTATCTTTTCGCCCGTCGACGTCAAATAGGCTGGGGTTTTCTCTTCAGCGGCTTGACGATTCTCTTTTTGACAGTGGCAGTCTTCTGGGGACTGTTTCCACGGGTTATGGTCTCCAGCCTTAACCCCGCGTGGAACTTAACCATCTATAATGCTTCTTCCTCTCCCTATACGCTGAAAATCATGACGATCGTTGCCTTAACCCTAGTGCCCTTTGTGCTGGCCTATCAGGCCTGGACTTACTGGGTCTTTCGTGAGCGCGTAAGTGTGAAGAAACTGCATTATTAAGAGAACTGGCAGAATAGAAGTATTGGGTGTGCCCAAGCAGAAGCGGGCTTATGGGAGGTTTATCGCAGCACCACTCGATTACACGTGAGGGAGAAGCAAACGCTATGCTTGACAATCGCCTGCTTAAGGAAAGTATAAATGTCAAAGGCTATCTGGCCGGGGTTGTTGGCCTCGGCCTCCTTCTCGCCCTGCTCGCCGTGCTTCAGGCCAAAGTCGTGGCCCGCGTGGTGAGCGGGGCCTTTTTGCAGGGGGAGAGTCTCAAACAGATGATTCCCTATTTTGAGTGGCTCGTGCTCATCGTCGTCGTGCGGGCTACGGGACAAAGTGTGAGCGAGTTTTTGGCCCATGAGGGAGCAGCTCGGGTAAAGAGCACTTTAAGACAGCACCTTCTCAAGAGGATGTATGCCCGCGGACCGTTATTGCTCAGGGGAGAGCGGGGCGGGGAAGTCTTACATACGTTGATGGATGGAATTGAGTCCCTTGAGGACTATTTTGCCCGCTATCTTCCGCAATTGCTGCTCGCAGTTGGAATTCCTGTGCTGGTTCTGGGGTTCGTGTTTCCCGCAGATTGGGCATCCGGGATCATTCTCTTACTGACGGCGCCCCTCATCCCTCTCTTTATGATCCTGATTGGAAAATTAGCGCAGAGCAAGGCCGAAAGACAGTGGCGGGAAATGAGCCGCATGGGGGCACACTTTTTGGACGTGCTGCGTGGCCTCGCAACGCTCAAAGCGTTTGGACGAAGCCGGAGCCAGGTGCGGGTCATCAGCCGGGTGAGCGAGGGATTCCGTCAGGCGACCCTTCAGGTCTTGCGGGTTGCCTTTTTATCGGTTTTTGTCCTCGAACTCGCAGCAACGATCAGTACCGCCCTCGTGGCCGTAGCTTTAGGGCTGCGTCTGGTGGAGGGGCAGATCGATTTTCAGCGGGCCTTTTTCGTCTTGCTGTTAGCTCCTGAGGTTTATCAGCCGCTGCGAAGTTTGGGGGTTCAGTTTCACGCGAGTTTAACGGGCAAGGCGGCGGCGGATCGGATTTATGCGCTTTTGGCCGAAACCGAGAAGGAAGAGACTGGGGCAGCAGGCTTGGATGACGGAGGTGTGGACGACGGAATTGCGGATGTCGAAGGTTTTGACGACGGAGGTGTGGAGAAACAGTTTGAGAAACGTGGGGACGTTGTGTGCCCAAAAGGATCTGAATTATGCCTTCAAAAGGTTTCTTATACTTACCCTGGCCGATCCGAGATGATACTGAATCAGGTTTCACTGGATATAAAGTCAGGGGAAACCGTGCTTTTGATCGGGGAAAGTGGAGCAGGTAAGACGACGCTGGTCGAAATCCTCCTCGGATTTTTGCAGCCACAGTCCGGGCAGATTTGGCACAATGGGATTTCAATAAAAGATCTGTCGTCCAAAGCTTGGCTCTCGACTATCGCCTATGTCCCTCAGCATCCCTACCTCTTTTACGGGACGGTATCGGAGAACCTGCTTCTGGGGAGGCCGGATGCGTCCAGAGAGGAGGTTGAACAGGTTGTTGCCTGGGCTGGGGCTCAAGAGTTTATTCAGGCTTTGCCCCAAAGGTATGAAACCATGATCGGTGAAGGGGGCGTGCGTTTGAGTGGCGGTCAGGCCCAACGTTTGGCGCTCGCCCGTGCTTTGCTCAAACAGGCATCCTTGCTCATCCTTGATGAACCGGTTTCCGGGTTGGATCGGGAAAGCGAGGAAATCCTATTTGCAGGTTTGAAACAATGGCGTCAAGGGCGGACGGTGCTGCTGATTTCCCATCGAAAAAGCACTCGGGCGTGGGCGGATCGGATGCTCTGGCTGGAAAGGGGGAGCATCAAGGAGGTGCCACTCGAGCAACCAGAGAGGGTTCTCAAGGGGGAATCTCTTGAATATGCAAAGGTGACTCTCGATGTGAATGAGAATGGTTTGATAGGATCGTTTGTTGGGGGAGGCGGGCAGGAATGAGTCCTTGGATTCGGCTTATGGCATTCCTACAACCTTATCCCTTTCGCGTGGGGTTGTCATGGTTCTTAGGGGTGCTGACGGTTGCGAGCAATATCGGCTTGATGGTCCTCTCAGCCTACCTTTTGTCGCGGGCAGCGTTGCGGCCACCGATTCTTGACCTCATGGTGGCGATTGTGGGGGTGCGCTTTTTTGGTATTAGCCGGGCGGTATTTCGCTATTTAGAACGCTTGGTGTCGCACGATCTGACCTTCCGCATTCTTAAGGAAATTCGCACTTCTTTTTATGAAGGGATCGAGCCGTTGGCTCCGGCCAGGCTCCTGCATTACCGCAGCGGGGATCTGTTCAGCAGGATTGGGGCGGATGTGGAGACTTTACAGTATTTTTTCCTCAGGGTGACTGCCCCTCCGCTGATTGCCGGCGGTATCCTCCTCGGGTACAGCCTCATTTTGGGCTCATTCGATTCGCTGCTGACGTTGGTATTTGTTTTCTTTTACCTGGTGGGCGGGATCGGGGTCCCGTTAGCGGTGCGGGCGTTGAGTCAGCAGACTCAGGTGAAGCACGCAGAGGTGCGCGCCGAATTGACCGCTGTGCTGCTTGACAGTGTCCGGGGCATGGGGGATCTCTTGGTTAATGGAGCGGAAGAACGCCAGCAAGAGCGGGTGGTGCAATTGCAGGGAACACTGCAGATCTGGCAGCGGCGGCAGGCCTGGCTTTCCGGGATGGCCTCGGCTTTAACGGGGATGGCGATGCATCTGGGCATGGGTGCCGTTCTCGCACTGGCGGTGCTCGATGTGAGCAGAGGTCGATTTGACGGGGTATTTTTAGCGGCTTTGCCTTTGGGCGTTGTGAGCAGTTTTGAAGCGGTGTTCCCTCTGGGGTTGGTATTTTCCTATTGGGAGCAGAGCCTGGGAGCGGCGCGTCGGTTATGGGAAGTTCTTGACAGTCAGCCTGGGGTAGACAAGGGAAACGAGGCAGGAGCAGAAGCAGAGAAAGGGATTTCTGATCAGGTAAGAGTATCTGCAAGAGAAAGTGTGTCTGATGAAGAGCGAGTATCTGACAAAGAACGAATGTCTGTTCTCCTAAAGGTCGACCACCTCTCCTTTCGCTATGAACCGACGGAACCTTGGGTCTTGAAGGACGTGAGTTTTGAAATTCAACAGGGGAAAAAGGTTGCCCTCATCGGGACAAGTGGTGCTGGAAAAAGTACACTGGTAAATATCCTCTTACGTTTTTGGGAGGCCGAGCAGGGCAGTGTTTCGATCGGTGGACGAGACTCCAGCGGCTTGACGGCGGAGGAGGTACGCGAATTCATGGGAGTCGTGACCCAGCGCACGCATTTGTTTAACGCGACGATTCGTGAAAATCTGTTACTCGCTAAATTGGACGCGACCGAGGAGGAATTGGGAGAAGCGATGCGGCAGGCCCATTTGCAGGAGTGGATCCGGCACTGTCCGGATGGGTATGATACATATATTGGGGAAGATGGCTTGAAGCTTTCGGGCGGTCAGCGGCAACGCTTGGCCATTGCCCGCGCTTTGCTCAAAAACGCCCCCCTTTTGATTTTGGATGAAGCGACCTCCGGGCTGGATCCCGAGACGGAAAGGGCAATCTTTGAGGAGTTGCGGCAGGTGCTCAATGAGCGCACCGCCTTAGTGATCACGCACCATTTGGATATTCTCCCGGATATGGATGAGGTGTTGGTTCTCGCTCAGGGAAGGATCGTAGAGCGCGGAAAGCATGCTGATCTCATCCGTGCGGATGGGATGTATGCGCGGCTTTGGAGCTTGTAATGAATACGGGAGTGACCACTACTCATACCCCTCTGGAGACAAGCCTCCCCAATGATCTTAACCAAGTTTTCACGAAGGACGAGTATGCGAGGGTATTCCAAGACCGGAAAGAGTGCATTTACGAGTGAGTATCCGTTTTCAGGTAAGCTTTTTTTGCCAGAATTGTGGTTCAAAATTTAGACGCCACAGGTGGGGAACCGGTAAGCATAAAAAGTATGTGTGGCAATGTATAAATAGGCAGCTCAATGGCGTAGAGAGCTGCAGTACCAAACCGGTCAAAGAGAAGGAACTAGAGCAGGCATTTTTACGAGCGATGAACAAAGTTATAGGCCTTAAGGAAGCATTTATGAAAACGCTCATACAGAACATTAATAAGAGAATTAATAATGTAGAACAGGAATATTCGATGGAACAGATTGATTCACGTCTGACAGAACTCCAGCAGGAGTTGATGAGCTTGGTGCGGCTTAATGCAAAAACGGGGCTTGATACTAGGGTAGTAGATAAGGAGTATTCTACGCTTGCAGCAGAGATTGAGCTTATGGCGGCGGTGTTTGTGTTTAAGACGGGGGTGGACGTGAGGGAAATTTTATAAATAGGCTTTATTTAGCACAAATAATAGAAAATTGTTGAAAATCGAAGGATAATGGTATAATCTTAATGTAAGACGGTTGTAGCAGTAATGTAAGACGGTTGCAGCAGTAAGCTCTATGCCTTAATGCACAGAGCTTTTTTTACACATCGCGGGTGGGAAAAATACTTGAGAAGCATACAGCTTTTGACCTGGATGGCGAATACTAGGGCAGGGATCTTTGGCACACCATTTTTTCCGAGAGGTTATTCTTAAGCGACAAGAGGAGAAAAAGATGGATACAATCCAAGAGCACATCAAGCCGAATTCAGAACATGTGTCAAAATACCGTATCATATTTATCCTTTATGTCAGTGCCATGCTTTGCGCGGGGGCCTTTTTTATCTATTACGAATGGACAAACTATGTGCACGAGGCGAATGAGCGCGCAATCGTTTTGGCTGAATCTGTAACAGCTTTTCTCTCAAGCGATCAGGTCAACAAGCTGGAAGCCAACCCAAATGATTTAGAAAAACCGGAGTATAAACAAATAAAAAACAGCCTTGTTAAGTTTAAAGACCGCAACAAAGGAATTTCTTTTGCTTACCTATATACTCTAAAAAATGAAAGAATATACTTTATGGTCGATTCTGAATTCCCTGATTCAGAAGGCTATTCCCCTCCGGGACAGGAATATATAGAAGCCACACAAACGGATAAGCAGCCTTTTATGGATGGCAAATCTGTAATAACAAAACCAACGACCGACCGCTGGGGCACATGGGTGAGTGCGCTTGTTCCCATAAAAGATCAGCAGACGGGTAAGGTTATCGCTGTATTGGGGGTTGATTATCCTGCAAAACAGTGGTATGGAGAAGCGGTTACTTATGTCGTGCTCATTGCGCTTGTCGTGATGAGTATAATTCTTCTTATATTAGCTTTTTATTGGGCCGTAATGAAAAATAAGGTCCTCACAACACTAAGTGACAAACTGAAGGAAAGTGAACGAAGCAAGGCTACACTGATTTCCAATTTGCCCGGAATGGCTTATCGATGCAATTATGATCGAGATTGGACGATGCAATTCATATCCGATGGATGCTTTGAACTCACTGGTTATAAGCCGGAAAGCCTATTATACAATAAGGATTTGGCGTTTAACGATCTCATCAGCCCGGAATACCGAGAAGTTTTGTGGAATGAATGGGCTCGCATCATAGAAGCAAAGGAAATATTTAAATATGAATACACCATTACGACCGCTTCAGGGGATGTGAAGTGGGTATTTGAACAGGGGCAACCCATTTATGATGAGAATGGAGAGGTAGAAGCTCTTGAAGGATTGATTATTGATATTACAGAGCTTAAAAATAGAGAAATGGAAATCCAATACCTGAGCACTCATGATTTTTTAACAGGATTGTACAACCGCAGGTTTTATGAGATGGAAAAGGCAAGACTTGACGCGAAGGGAGTGCTGCCTCTTTCGATTATCATAGCAGACATCAACGGTCTGAAATTGATCAATGACGCATTTGGTCATGCTGAAGGGGACAAGCTTATCATCAAAACGGCTAATATATTAAGCAGCTGTTGCAGGGCAGGGGATGTTTTGGCAAGAACTGGGGGCGATGAATTCGGTATACTGTTGCCGAACACAGACAGTGAGACGGTTTATGAAATAATAAGAAAGATAGAAAAGGCCTGTGAACATAAAATGTCAATACCCGAGAGATATACTATTCAATTGTCCCTTGGCTATGGAACGAAAGAAACCCGGGAGGAAAACATCCAGTATGTAGAAAAGATCGCAGAAGACTATATGTATAAGCGTAAGCTATTAGAACGTAAAAGTTACCACAGCTCTGTGTTGACTTCAATCATGGCTACACTCTATGCAAGGAGCCAAGAGACCGAGGAACACGCCAAGAGACTTGCTTTGCTGACCCGGAAGATCGCTAAAACAATGAATCTTCCGCAAAAAACTATATCAGTTTTAGAACTGTTTGCCATGCTGCATGATATTGGGAAAATCGGCATTGATGACCGGATTCTCAATAAACCGGACAAACTGACGGCTGAAGAATGGGTTGTTATGAAAAAACATCCGGAAATCGGCTACAGGATTGCGATGTCGTCTCCGGAATTTGAATCGATTGCCGAATACATCCTCTGCCATCACGAACGCTGGGATGGAAAAGGATATCCCCAGGGGCTCAAAGGTAAAGAGATTCCTTTGCTTTCACGTATTCTCGCGGTGGCGGATACGTATGATGCCATGACAGAGGACAGGCCATATCGAAGAGCCAAAACGAAAGAAGAAGCGATCCTGGAGATAAAGAAAAATGCCGGGACCCAGTTTGACTGCCATATCGTGGAGATATTCATAAATCAGGTATTGCCAGATATAGAGTAATATGGGGTTAACTAGGCAAACGATAACAAGGCAGCTTTATATCTGGCTGAGATAAGGTGAATCGAGGAATATCTTGGGGACAAGAAAATACTGCTGGTGGAAGACAGTCATCAAAACAGGCTTCAAGCAAATCACCCCAAATCTTGTAGTAAAGGAAAATAAATCCTTCCCGTCGCGATTGTGGGGGTGTTTTGAAAAAGTCAAGTGATTTCGACATGATTCGCAAGAATTTGACTCGGTGAATGCCAAGAGGCTATAAGGTATTACTGGAGGATTTGAAACTGTTGAAGAATATAAGAATTGTTTTAGAGAAACTGGTGCGACAAATTGATTTTTTAAAATTATTGCTTGCAGGAATTTATATATTTGCCGGAGGATCAAAGCTTTTAAATCCTTATCTTTTTAAAGTTACTATTTTGGCATATTATCCCTTTTTACCAGGATTTTTAGCGTTATTGGCTACCATTCTATTTCCTTGGGTGGAAATATTAGCTGGTTTATCTTTGATTTTGAATTGGAAAACGAATTATTCCAGCAGTTTGTTATTTTTGCTTTCCTTGTTTTTCCTTGTTCAAATAATCCTTAGCTATAGCAATATATTGCCTTATGGGTGTGGGTGTTTTGGGTTTGGTGGACCAGAAAAAATTGGTTTATATTACGTATTTAGAGATTTTTTCATAATGATTTTAGCAGGTTTTATTTGTTTAAGAGAATGGAAGAAATAGAGAATCCTTTAATTAGTGAACTCGTTCAGCTAAAGCTGAACATCGAGACTTCGGTGGGGGAGTCTACCCCCACCGAAGCAGAGAACAGAATTCCCACTCCCACTTATAGAAGTGGGAGTCTTAAACGCTTGGATAAAAAAACCTTCCGCCCCTCGCCTCCGAACCGTGCTCGATGTACATATCTGGGCGAACCCCGCCGGGGTGAAGTCTTGCGTAACATGTTCGTTGGGATATATGAAGATCAGTTATCAAGCTACGAGGCTCAGGTGGAGCATTATACGGTCCATATTAAAAACAATGCAGCCTGGGAGTATAGTGGTATTTATGCTGATGAAGGTATCAGCGGTACCAACACCAAGAAGCGGGTTGACTTCAACTTCATCCAGGGGAGTGTTGTTCTGGAACTAGCGTTATTCAGGCAGGAATATTAGCCCATGATGGTGCAGTTATTCGATTTCACTGACAAACGGTTAAATTCAGCGTATGACTTGGGTTAATTTTGTTTGCTCGCTTGTCTGCTCAGTTGGTTTCAAATAGTCGTTTTGAGGTGGGGAGTCGAAAAGTGACTCATGGCCCAATTTAGCCGCTCCAAAGGTTGTAAGCAACCCATACACCATATTACTGAAGACGTAAGACAAGTTACTTGCTGCATCTTTGGGCTTTACCCTATTCTTGGGGGCAATATTGGGTATGGCTGTAGCTATGGCTCCGATAGTGATTCCTGCTAGTATGCCTTTTGGGATAATTTTATCCCGACCGGTTTTTGACATGTCATTAATTATATATTTGGCCCCTAAAATACTCACGGCGGAATTCATAATCACCCCAAGGATTTGCCCTCTCGGACTCCGCGCTTCACCTTTTGAGAGAAAGACCCCTGCAGCAGCCTCCCTATATGACCTCTTAGAGATATTTGCTTGACGAGAAACTCCATCAACAAGCATCATCCCCGCAAGACCCATGAACCCGGTGACAATTGCTAAGGTGTTTCTATCCTTAATTTTCTTCAAGCCAATCGCCTCCTCCAAACATTTCTCACTTATATTTTTTGATAAAATCAGTAAGTTTAACCTGGGTAGTTAAGTTAAAGATGGATGTATATGCTAATGTTTATGGTTTGTTCCTCCATTTTGGCTCCTTGGTTGACGGTCAAAAGATTAGTTCAATTCATAAATAGCAAACGTATACTTCGATATGTATCGATTCCGAAGTAGTAATTCCCGTATGTCCGAGTTTCGCTACCCGATCAGAATAGATAGATAGCCCTCTCTCGCTTAGGCGCGGGGGAGGGCTATGTTTACTTGTCCCAAAGTGATTTAGTCAATTTCTCTATTTCAGCTTTACGCCGAGCAGTTTCTTCTGGAGCTGGGACGTATTTGTCACCAGAATATTTAAAGCAATCGCCTCGTCTAGTGTTACAGGGCAATTCTGCAAGTGAGACATCCTTCGTGGTACGGTCTGGGAATTCCACAACAGCAAATTGCCCTTCAATCCTATCAACAACAACTAGCAATTCAATGCACCTCTTTAGTAACGAGAGACTAATTGCCCTTGAGCATTATAAAGGGCACCGGGATCACCGGAATTATTCCATATATTAAGTTTAGTCCATACTAACGTGTTTGATCCAGCAGTAGCATTACTGCCACTAACAACTTTTAAGATGCCGCCTGCGGGAATATTCGTACCCGAAGGAAAATCGAATGTCTGAGATCCCACTTCACTCACTAATTTCCAACCCGTAAGATCAACCACATTAGCACCCTTATTTGTAATTGTAACCACCTCCACGCTGAGATCAATGCTGGCTATCTCGACATCGCTAGATGCTGGCGTTGGATTTGGTGTCGTAACAGGCGCTGAGGGATTTGTATTAAAGGTCACGTTCGTTCCATTTGACTCAGCAACAACAGTGCCTGACTCATCCGTGCGGAATACGCTTACCCCGTGCTGGGCAAGCCGCTGAATAACGTCAGCCGAAGGATGCCCGTAGTTGTTTTCGCCAACGGAGATAACAGCGTACTGAGGCTTCACTGCATCTAGGAAAGCGTCCGATGTAGAATACTTCGAGCCATGATGGCCAACCTTTAGAACGGTGCTCTTTAGATCTGCGCCGGAGGCCATCATGTCATTCTCAGATGCAGACTCGGCGTCCCCAGTGAACAGGAAACTGGTGGAGCCATATTTGATTCGCAATACGGTTGAATAGTCGTTATCCTCAGAGTAGGAGTCCTTTACCGGTCCAACAAACGTGGCTTGAATGTCGCTACCCATGTCCAAGGATACTCCGGCCTTCGCAGTTGTGAGCTTTAGACCAGCTGCTTGAACGGCATTGAGAAAATCGGCAAACGTGTACGTATTGTTTGCTGGCATATCCGGTAAGTAGACCTTTGTCGGATGGAAGTCTGTGATCACTGAATCTAAGCTGCCTATGTGATCTGAATCTTCGTGTGTGGCAATAACATAATCTAGTTTAGTTACTCCTGAATTACGAAGGTAGGTTTCAACAGTAGAAGTTTGGTCTGTTTTACCACCGTCGATAAGGGCACTCATGCCGCTTGGTGTTTGAATTAGAATTGAATCTCCTTGACCTACATTAATATAGCTTACTTTTAGGAGACCCGAGGTTCCACCCAGCCTTTGTGCCACAGCGCTCACGGTGTTCGGGAGGACAACTCCAGCGCCCCCAAGAACGAATATGTTTTTTACATAGCCGAGGTGATTGGAGAGGAAACTTGAAACAGAGGCATCGAGCGTTTTGTCTACTAATACTATGGCACTACCGGTTTTGGCAGCCAACGCTGAGCCAGCTAACGCATCGGGGAAGTTTCCACCAGTGGCTACAAAAATACTATGGGTGTCTATGCTGAGTCCCTCAGAGATATTGACGGCTGTTTCATAACGATTAGCACCGCCGTACCGAACTGCATGGGGTAGCAAAGATTCAACCGTAGGGCTAATTACTCCTGATCCACCAGCAATAATCGTATCAGTTATCCCTAAGTTAGATAACGCATGGCTTGTAGCATCGGGAATACTATTCGTCTCTGACAACAGAATTGGCACGCCCTTATGTGCGGCCCATGAGGAAATTGCCAGAGCGTCCGGGAAGTTCTGAGCGTAAGCAATTACTGCCTTGGTTGAAGTAAGTTTACCAGCGTCTTTGAGATATGAAGCTATGCTTACCGCAGTATCATATCTTGAATTGCCAGCAAGACGTGTTACCTTATATTTAGCTGCAAGGGCTGTTTCAATGCCAGTTGAAACTGCACCTGTGCCACCCAAGATATAAACGGTTGTAGGGTGCAATCGGGCGATTTCCGTTTCTGTTTCGGATGATAATACCTTATTGTCTGTTAGTAAAATTGGGGAATCAAAAGCCGCAGCTAGAGTAGAGCCAGACAAAGCGTCCGGAAAGTCATCACCACGGGTGAGTACCACTGCACTTGCTCCGTTCGGCCAGCCTTCTTTGGAGATTTCAACAGCGGTGAGAGTCCGGGAAGCCCCAGCAAGCCTCTTAGGAGTTAGTTGAGTCGTCGCAATTGCTTGTTGCACATTCGTTGGTAAAGAGACGGCGATTAAGGTAATGATGGCAATGGCAGATACGAGTTTCTTAATATGATGTTTTATTAACACCGATTTGTATTCCTCCTCTTGTCTAGTTTCCAAAAGAATAGTTCGTCATAGAGCAGCAAACTCCTCTTAGCATCAGTAATACAACCCCGACTCGGGTCACTCACAACCGCATCCAAAACTCCAATTTTGAAATCGTGTAAAGCGGCCAGCCCACAGCATGGAGTAACCGAGGAATTGGACAATATAGCGCAGATAGTTCTGTATAGGTCTTTGGCAAGAATTCCGGGAAAATTTATCGGTTACCTAGCAGCACCATTGCTTCCACCTATGACGGGGATGGACGACTGCTTCATACTTGAGAAACTCATACAGGGGATGTAATTCCTCGACTTCGTCATACTTTTGCAGGGAATACTACCACCTATGTGGGTGATCGGTTCTTGATTAGGAAGAAAATGAAAATGAGCAGGGAAGGAAATTGGAGCGGATCTGTCGAATGTGGTGACAAGACCTAAAGGGTAGGATGGAAAAATCAACATAGGGAGTGGCAATAAGATGACAGAGTCTCGGGATGGAGCGGGTTCCCCAATGAACCCAAAGCAAAAGAGTGCCCGCGTGGTTCGGCTGCAAGACTATCAGGAAGATAAGGAGCGCGAAGAGGCTATGGAGCAGACAGCGCGTTCACTCCAGAAGACTCGGCAATTGATGGCGGAAAACTATCAAGTCTACTTAGAGCACCTGGAGGGCATGGATATCACGTTGGCCGATTATGAGGAAGACGATCGGCTTATGCTCGTAGGGGATCAAACCCTGGAGGAGAACCTGGAGGCCAGTGCCTCTTTCATGATTCAATTCAACCTTGAACAGCCTGTCATCGACATTCATATGATTTTTACCCCGGAGGGTACCTTGAAGCACCGCCAGAAACTCTATCGTATTATTAATTCTTGGAATCAAGATTACCGTTTTGCGGCCTTTTTTCTTGATGGTGATAACGATCTCGTCGTGCGAACTTCGCTTGATGTGGAACACCATTTCGAACCGACCAAGCTCGATGAGGCCCTTATCTTGCTTTCGGATTTGGCTGATGATGGTTACACTGAGGTGGAAAAATTCTGGGTAAAGGAATTATAAACGTTCGTGGAAACTCACTTAACGCCACAGCCATTTTTGAAATGGGCCGGGGGGAAGCGCCAGCTTCTTCCGGAAATTATCAAACAGATGCCGGAGACTTTCCATACCTATTATGAGCCGTTTGTTGGGGCGGGAGCGGTTCTGTTTCGCTTGGAGCCCACACAGGCCGTGGTGAGTGACATTAATGAGGAACTCATCAATACCTATTGTGTGATCAGGGATTCGCTTGAGGAACTCTTGGTTGAACTGGGTAAGCACCAGAATGAGCGAGAGTATTATTATGCCGTCCGTGACTCGGATCTGAGCCCGGAGTTTGGCGAACGCTCTCCAGTGGAGAAAGCAGCGCGGATCATCTATTTGAATAAGACTTGCTTCAACGGGCTATTCCGGGTAAACAGCAAGGGACATTTTAATGTCCCTTTTGGCCGTTATGTTCATCCAAAGATTTGCGATGTAGAGAACCTGAGAGCGGTGCATGCGTATTTGTCAGAGCATCAAGTAGAGATTTTGCATCAGGACTTCGAGGCGGTTTTGACTCAAGCCGTTGAGGGAGATTTTGTTTACCTTGATCCTCCCTATGAACCGCTTTCGGAAACATCTTCCTTTACGAGTTACAGCTTGAAGGGTTTTAATCAAGCGGAACAGGTGAGGCTGAAAAAGGTCTTCGATAAATTAACCGAACGGGGCGTCGATGTGTTGCTTAGTAATTCAGCCAGCCCCTTTATCGTGGATCTCTATGCCGAATACCATCCGCTGCTGGTTTCCGCCACAAGAACGATCAATTCAAAGGCATCCCTACGGGGAAAAATTGATGAGGTACTCATAAAGAATTATTAACGTTGATGATTCAGGCGCTCCCAGATGGCGAACGTTTGGATTTTCTTTTTATCCGAAAGGTTATTGCCATAAACTATTTATCTAACGTATAATAAGATCACAAAACAATTTCTCGAAACGGAGAGATAAGTATGTGTGAGCAAGAGGATGTTTCTCAGAACCCTACGCAAGGTGTGGTTTTATTAGAACTCGACGCTTTGCTGCAAGCAGCTTGGCGGCGCTACCAAGACTATATGATATCTGCGCAGAACGACCTATCAATGCATCAAGTGTATTTTCTAAGGTTCTTGGCGCGACAGATCACCTGTACCCCGTCCGATGTAGCCCAAGAGTTTGGTGTTACCTTAGGGGCGGTGACTGGGTTTGTGGATCGCCTGTATAAGCTGGGGCTGGTTAGCCGAGTGCGCAGTGAAACAGACAGGCGCTTAGTGCTTATCCAGTTGACTGACAAGGGGATAGGGAAATTGAAGGAATTTGAAAAAGCGAGAACGGAAAAGCTCGTAGGTCTGCAGGAAGCTTTGGGCGAAGCCGAGATCCAGCGGCTGAATCTGGCCTTGAGACAACTCGTCGGGGGTTTGACGTCGTTAGACAAGGAGTGAATGATGGGAATTTTGGAGTGGGGATTTTATAAGCTTTATGGGCTTGGGGCCGATCTGTTCTATCGGAAATTCGTCCGGGATACTGAGCAGGCAGGTGCAGTGAATCGGGCGGTTCTCCAGGAAATATTACGTGCTAATGCTTCCACACAATATGGCCGCTTGTATGGATTTGCGGCGATCAGCCGGGCAGAAGACTATAAGCAAAGGGTTCCGTTGAGCGGCTATCAGGATTTTGAACCGTACATCGAGGAGATCGCGGCTGGGGCTGAGGGGATCCTGACGACAGAACCGGTGAAGTATTTCGGCCTCAGCTCAGGTACGACGGGCAGGCAGAAACGCATTCCGATGACCTCGAAGGCGAGCAGGATTGTCAACATGAATATGATGTTTTTTCAGCATGGGCTTTTGCGCCATGCACTACCTAGTGCCAGGACTGAAGGCAAAGGGTTGCTTTTGATGAATATGCTGCAATCCGGAGCCACTGGAGCCGGAATCCCTACGGGTTCAGGCACGTCAGGCGGGGTCAAGACGATGCAGAAGATTGTCCCGTATTTTTGGGTTTCGCCGCTGACCGTGCTGCAGATTGTGAATCAGCCAACTGCGAACTATCTGCATCTCTTTTTTGCACTGCAGGAAAGAAATCTTGCCTATATTGGTGCCCCGTTTCCTTCGGCGATGGCTTCTACCGTTACCGTCTGGGCGATGTGGTGAGGGTTGTCGGGCGCTACGGCCAAGCACCAATTCTCGAATTTCGCTACCGCAAAGGGCAGCTTCTGAATCTGGTTGGGGAGAAGACGTCCGAAGCGGCGCTGACGTTTGCGCTTCAGGCCGCCACTTTAGCGCTTGAGGAGGTCGTGTTGGATTTTAGTGTGGTGGAAGATTTGGACGGTTCGCTAGGCCGCTACAAGGTTTTTCTCGAAGGCAGGCATCCGAAAGGATTGAGAAAAGGATCCGGAAACCTGCGGGATGCGTTGGAATCAGCTTTATGCGATGCCAATCCACGTTATCGGGCAGGTCTGGAGGCGAAACGTCTTGGTCCTCTGAAATTGGTATTCGTCCGTCAGGGAACCTTTCAAGCGATCCGTCGAGAGCTTATTGACAGAGGGGCTTCCCAGAATCAGGTGAAGATTTCCCGCTTAGTACGGGATGCGAAACTATTAGCGATTTTGCAGGCCAGTGCTGAAGAGGAGTGAACTCGTTCAGCTCAAGCTGAACATCGAGACTTCGGTAGGGGAGTCTACCTCCGTCGCCGCTAAGTGTTTCTATTGCGAAAGGCGGCTCGGCGATACTCATCCTCAGCCGTGAGGTCATCCTTTAACAGTTGGCGGCTTCGGCGTTAGTGTCCACTGGACACTAGCGTCACTGGAGACTATCGTCACCGAAGCAGAGCAGAGTACGGGGGACCCACTCCCACTTGTAGAAGTGGGAGTCTTACGATTGGATAAACGTGCAAAAGGTAGGAGTTTATTACATGAAGACACAAGCAAAGCCCAGGATAGTACGAGCCCTGGCCATCCTGTTTATCGTACAGTTCTTGGTGATGGTCGGATTTGGGATCGTAATTCCGATTCTTCCTTTTTTGGTACAGAAGTTGGGTGGAGATGCTATCTCGCTCGGGATCTTCATGTCCGCCTATTCTGTAATGCAGTTTTTCTTTGCACCTTTTTGGGGGAGGCTTTCCGATCGGATCGGTCGTCGCCCTGTGCTCCTCATCGGGTTGTCCGGGTATGGTGGGACATTTATCTTGTTCGGATTGGTGCACAACCTTTACGCCTTGATTGCTATCCGGGCCATATCAGGTATGATTTCTTCCGCGACCCTGCCGACGGCGATGGCCTACCTGGCGGACATTACGGAAGGAAGCGAACGCTCAAAAAGTATGGGCATGGTGGGCGCGGCGATGGGCCTCGGTATGGTCTTTGGTCCGGCACTTGGCGGCTGGTTTGGGCATTTTAGTTTTTCTCTACCTTTTTTTGTAGCAGGTGGGTTAGCGCTCGCTGTGATTCCGTTTGCTTTGACTTTTTTGCCGGAAACTTTGCGTAAACCTGATAATAACAAGAAGAAAAGGGCAAAGCTTTCGTGGAGGGTGATCGAGAATCCATTGTTCATTCTTTTTGCTTTCAACTTTGTGTTAAGCTTTACGATGGCGATGTTTGAAAGCACCTTTGCCTGGTTAGCGGCGGCGAAAGTAGGCTTTGGCCCTGCGCAGTTGGGAGCGACCTTTGCGATTATCGGCATTTTTGGCATTATTGTGCAGGGTATGCTCATTGGAAAGCTTGTTAAGCGCTTCGGGGACGCCAATCTAGTAAAGTTTGGTTCCATGCTTTGTGCATTAGGGCTAGTGTTTATTTTTTTGGCCCCGAACACTATGTTACTCATCACTTCCACGATTGTCTTTATGATCGGGAACTCTTTAATGGGACCAACGAGTTCAAGTCTCGTCACCAAGCAGTCCACAGAAGGTCAGGGCGCGGCACTTGGGCTCTTTCAGTCTTTCAGCAGTCTCGGTCGTATTCTCGGTCCAGTGGTTGGAGGAGGCCTTTACGAACTCAGCATGAGCCTGCCTTATATCAGTGGAGCAGTCTTACTCCTGCTCATGGTTTTGGTTGGGGGGAGACGTATTTCGGAGTATAGAGACGGGGTTCAGTAGCAGAAACGCCCTCGACTGGTTAGCAGTACGAGGGCGTTTTGTTTGCCTAGGGACTTTGCTTCAAAAATTAAATGGGTTGTCAGCGGCCCTTGATTCCAAGTTCTTTAAGCTTACGGTAGAGGGTGTTGCGTCCGATCCCGAGCAGGCGGGCGGCTGGCGCGATTTTTCCTCCCGTATGGTTGAGAGCATCTAATATGAGTTCTCGGGCCTGGAGCCGTAAAAGCCCGTTGTGTCCCGGGGTGTTCGGTATAGGGAAGGGTTTGGCAGACGCCGTATCGGCCTCGGAAGAACGTGGTAAAACGGAACCGGTGAAGGCTGCGGCATGTGTGGCCAGCAAAAGTTCGGGAGGCAGGTCGGCGACGGTCAGAAACGTGCTGTCCGCTAAAGCACACATGCTTTCGATACAGTTTTCCAGCTCGCG
>JAIMKP010000088.1:94-8324 GCA_020692355.1 Desulfosporosinus sp. | reverse complement strand
AATCAAATTAGTTCCTAACCCACGAGTCCAAAAAGTGAACTCGTTCAACTAAAGATGAAGGGCTAGGAGGAGCGCGTACGCCTAAAGACTCAGTGAGAATATTCATTTGACCTGTGAACCTCCGCTGTTTCAGAATGTAGTGATTTACATCCTTACCCATTTACCGATTCTCCCGCATTCTACTTTGTCAATGGTTTATACAAATTGTTGCATTTATTCTATTTTTTTTGAAAACTCAACTAAAATGCTACCTACAGGCTGTTCCCCATGCCCAAATAAAGAAGGACAGAAGAAACAGCAATTGCATACTGTTTTCTCTGTCCTTGTACCTGAGAGATTTGATTAAACACTTAATCTTCCCCGTTGGTGTCTACTTTTTCAAGTAGCTTCTCTCCAGAGGTTCGTCCGGCTACGGTACCCTTTACCTGAAAGTTTCAAGAACATTCTAGCTAAAAATGACTTTTACTCCTTCGGTGCCTCCACATTGGTTGAAGGTCTCTCCCCTAGCCATCATCCGATTTTTATTAAGTTATCAAATGCCTTTTTCTGTATATTGAGATTATATTATAATTTAAGTGGATGTGTCAATATATAATTATTATCAGCTAATAGCCTTAAACCTTTTTCATAGTAGCCCTCCATAATGTCCTTGGGTACCATACTTCCACCGGTAGCCCAGGAAACATGGACTGCGTTTCCCATTTTATGGTTTAATTGATGATCCTCTAAATATTGGTGACCGACCTGATTATTGAAAAGCCTAATAATACCGGGGAGTCCTGCTAAGGCAGAAGGTTCCAATTGAATATTTTCTGAATCGCTTAAAACGCTTAATAAAATATAAAGCGACTCATCATTCACCGTAAAAACGCCGCTAATTAAGTTCTCTAAAGTTCTCCCCACAAAACCAGACGGTCTTCCCACGGCTAAACCGTCAGCATCCGTAATATTGTCAATTCCGAAATCGCCTACCGATACCTGATTATGGAGTCCTGTCATCAAGCCTAGGAGCATAGCCGGAGCGTGAGTCGGCTCAGAAAAGAAGCAATGGACGTTATCTTGGAACATTAACTTTAAACCAAAGGTTACCCCTCCCGGGCCACCTCCCACTCCACACGGTAAATACACAAACAACGGATGATCTTCATCAACCACTATCTGCATATCCTCTAGCTGTTGCTTAAGTCTATGCGCCGCTACCGCGTATCCTAAAAACAGATCCTTGGAGTTTTCATCATCAATAAAATAACCTTTTGGATCCGTATTAGACTGCTTTCTACCTTCTTCAACGGCTTTGCTGTAGTCTGATGCATATTCCACAACCATGACGCCTTTGCTTCTAAGCATATCCTTTTTCCATTGCTTAGCATCCGCTGACATGTGAACTGTGACTCTAAATCCTAATTTAGCACTCATGATTCCGATACTCAGTCCCAAATTACCGGTGGAGCCAACCGCTATAGAGTACTGAGAAAAGAAATCCTTAAATGAATCGTTGTCCAGAACGGAATAGTCATCCTCCAAGCACAGCCGGTTGTTGCGAATAGCTAGGTCTTCCGCATGCTTCAGCACCTCATAAATTCCGCCACGGGCCTTAATCGACCCGGAAATTGGGAGCTGATTGTCACACTTTAACAGCAATTTCCCTTGAACCTTTTGATGACACAAATGCTCAAGTTTTCGCTGCATCTCCGGTATTCGTACAAGGGGGGACTCAATCAGTCCCTTGGTTTGACGCGTTTCGGGAAAGGCTCTGGCGATATAAGGCGCAAACCGTTTAAGCCGCTCCTCCACTTCCTCAACATCCCGCGAGCCCATTTTAAGTTGTTTCATCGCTTCTACAGACGAGCTATACTTTGGATTTGCCCATAATATTTCTTGAGTAGCCATGATTTTCTCAACTAAAGGATATTCTCTCTTCCATTGTGTAAGCGCTTTACCTACAATAAAATCTTTTTTCATTCTGCATTCCTTCATAGTCCATTTTCCAACATCCTCACAACCATCGTCGTTTCCGTGTCGAACCGATTCACTGAACGAGTTCACTCAGACATTTCCTATATATACCATACCACAAATACCGTGAATGAACAATTGGTAATCTTCATCTCAATCCCGGAAGTGTACTGTATAATGTAATGTATGGTAAAATTATAGGGTACCCAGACTAGCTAATGGAGGGCTCACATATGGAAAAATACGTCTTGTACTTCGCTGAAATTGACAAATCCCACTTGCCCAATGTAGGCGGGAAAGGCGCTAATCTGGGTGAAATGACGCAGGCCGGTTTTCCGGTGCCTCCGGGCTTTTGTGTTACAACCTGGGCCTATCGCACTTTTACGCAGACAAGCCAAGAGATGGCTGAGCTGTTGGATTTACTGGATGCGTTGCCGCCGAACCAACTAGACGCCATCAGCACCCTGGGAAAACGGATTCGGGACCACTTACAGTCCCTTGTCATTCCTGAAACGGTTAAAGCTGCGATCCTCGATGCTTGGCGGAAGTCCGGAGCCGACCAGGAATACGCTGTCCGCTCCAGTGCCACTGCCGAAGACTTGCCGACAGCTTCCTTTGCCGGTCAGCAGGAAACCTACTTGAATGTCCAAGGCTCTGAACAACTGCTGCAGGCTGTCCGCAACTGCTGGGCTTCCTTATTTACCGACCGTTCCATTGTCTACCGTGTCCAGAATGGTTTTGACCACCGTTCGGTCTTTCTGTCAGTGGTCGTGCAGCGCATGGTCTTTCCTCAAGTTGCGGGAATTATGTTTACTGCCGATCCAGTGACAGGTAACCGGAAGATCGTCTCTATTGACGCCAGTTTCGGTCTGGGTGAAGCGCTGGTATCCGGTATCGTCTCTGCCGATTTATATCAGGTAAGATCCGATCGATTAATTAAAAAACAAATCGCCCGGAAAGCGCTTGCTATTTATGCTAAAGCTGAAGGCGGCACAGCCCAAGAGGAAATTAGGGAAGAGATGCAAACAACCCCGGCTTTAACGGAGGAGCAGGCGCTTGAGCTGGCCCGCATGGGACGCAGAATTGAAGAACACTTCGGCAGCCCTCAGGATATTGAGTGGTGTCTTGCTGACAACGAGATATTTATATTGCAGAGCCGACCGATTACGACCCTCTACCCTGTTCCCCCAGTCTCCGATGACAAACTTCATCTTTTTTTATCCTTCGGTCATCCGCAAATGATGACTGAGGCCATAAAACCCCTGGGGATATCGGTACTGAGGACTTTGGCCCCTGTCGGCAAAGATTCGCCACAAGCCGAGAGCAGGTTCCTGCTGGAAGCCGGTGGACGATTGTATTTTGACATTACTCAGTTGCTGGAATATCCACAGGTAAGACAACGGCTGCCCGAAATCGCACGCAATGTTGATGAATTGCTCGGCAAGGCGGTGCAGACGTTTAGCGAGAGCGCGGAATTCCAGGCAGAAAGACATATTGACAAGAAGCTAAAGTTTGCTCAGGTAAAAAAGGTCATCCCGAAGGTGTTGGCTATCCTCAGAAATATCCTGTACCGCAACAATGACAAGGCTATTGATGAGATGAATCGATTTATCACTAACCAGATCCAGGAAAATAGACAAAGACTCCAGGAAGTATCAGGTCCGGCCAGAATGACGCAGATTCAGAACACATTGTCCACCCTGATGCCCACGGTCTTTTTAAAGATCATCCAATATCTGGGTTCTGCCATTGTGACTTATAAACTGATTGAAAGCCTTTCCCAAAAATGGCTGGGCGACACGACCGAATTGGGCTCCATCAGTAAATCTCCGCCGGGTAATGTGACCACGGAAATGGGATTGGCACTGGGGGATCTGGCCGATGCCGTGCGCGAACATCCGGCTGTCAGCGAATACCTCGCCCAGGCGGCTGACGCAACCTTTTGGGATGGCTTAAGGGCTGTTCCCGGTGGAGAAAAGGTTACTCCTCTTTTCCAGAAGTTCATGGAACGCTATGGTATGCGGGGAACCGGGGAAATCGACGTAACCCGACCGCGATGGCGTGAGGCTCTGACCCAGTGGCTACCGATCATTGTGAGCCATATCAAAAATACCCCACCCGGACAGCACCGCCTTGCTTTCCTGGCCGGTAAAGAGGAAGCTGAACGGGCAGCCATAAGGCTCTTTGAGCGTCTGCGGCAAACTCCCTGGGGATTTTTCAAAGCAAGGCTCATGCAGCGACTGATTAAGGTTCACCGCTCCTTGATCGGGCTGCGGGAAAGTCCCAAATATTTAATTGTACAGCATTTAGATTTAATCAAGCAGGCACTATTGCAGGAGGCCGCGCTCCTGGTCAAGGCCGCCATCCTGGATCATCCGGAAGACATTTATTGGTTGTCACTAACGGAAATCAAAGCATTGATCGAAACGCAACGCTTAGACCGCAGTGTTATCACCAGCCGCCGGGAAAAGTTCCAACACGATGAGTTGCTGACGCCTCCCCGCGCCTTCACCAGTGAAGGGGAAATCATTTCCGCCAAACCAAGAGTTCACGTGCCTCCAGGTGCGCTGGCCGGGAGTCCGGTATCGGCCGGAACCGTCGAGGGCCGTGCCCGAGTCATCCTGAAGCTAGAAGATGCAAGAATGGATAAGGGAGATATTCTGGTAGCACCTTACACCGATCCGGCCTGGACGCCATTATTCCCGCTCGCGGCCGGTCTGGTGACGGAGGTCGGCGGTCTTATGACCCACGGTTCGGTCGTGGCCAGAGAATATGGCATTCCGGCTGTGGTAGGGGTTGAGCATGCAACCCTTACGATCAAGGACGGCCAGAAGATTCGGGTGGACGGAACTCAGGGCATCGTCACCCTCCTTGAAGCGGGGGAGTTAGGACTGTGAAACGCCGCTTAAAACAAACTTTCAGCAAACATTCAGCTAAACTTCAGCTTTTTTTCAGGTTGCCGCTGCACAATAGCCTTGTGGTTTAAAAAAATCTGTGTAAGGAGGGATAATGACCATGAAAAAACCCGTGAAGCTGATGGCTATCACTGTTTCCTCGCTCCTAGTCCTAGGGTTGGGCAATGTTGCAGCGTTTGCCGATACCCTGCCGCCAGCCGACTCGCTGATCCGTTCCCCCCTGGTAAAGCCAGTCCTACGCCCCCATCTTCACGGCACCCTCGAATCCGTCAGCAGCAGCCTGCTGACCCTCAAGGTAAAAGGCCAAACCATCAAGGTACAACTTTCTTCCAATACGGTGTACGGGGGCGGCTCGAATCAGACCTTAACTCTGTCAGACCTTAAGGTCGGCTCGAAAGTTAATGTTGAAGGAACCTGGGACAATGGGACCTTTAACGCTCTCCAAATTCATCTAGATCTCCGGGATAAAGATGGATTGCCTGAACGCCCCGGTAAGAAATTTGACCGTTCTGGTAAAAAAACGGACAAACTAGGGGGCATCATCCAAAGTGTCAGCGGGCAATCTTTGACGCTGAAAGCACCGGACGGACGAAACTTCACGGTGGCCTTGACAGAGAGCACCAAGCTTCATAGCGGTCCACAAGTAAACAGTACTTCCGCACTTCAAACGGGAAAAGAAGTTCATATTCGCTTAGTCAGCGGAGAACAAGTTCCCTTGCCCTCAACCTCTTCGGACAAGACCGCTTCAAATTTAACGGCCAGTGACGTCGACGTGGTTGTACCTCATTGGGATGGGATAATTACCGCTGGTCAAGGCACCTCATTCACGCTAACGACCAAAGATGCTCAGACGGTTACCCTGAATCTCACCTCAGATACAGTTATTAAACATGGCCCAGATACTATGTCTAACCAACTGGTCGTTGGGATGAAAGTCCATGTCGAAGGCACTTCTAACGGCACAGACATCGCCCCTTCGAAAATTGACATTCATCCCTGAATCCTTCCAAGTCTAGGCATTGCGCAAAACAACTGAATACTTAAGCCGCATTGGGACGCCAGTGCGGTTTTACATATTTTCTACAGGATGTTAAGATTCTTTAACTAAAGGCGATTGGGAAGGAGTGAGGAGATGACATCCCAACAACAGTTTCGAGTTTTGATCGTTGATGATGAACCGAGTATTCTCCAGTTCCTTGATATGGGGCTCGGAAACGAAGGATATATCGTGCACACCGCCAAAGACGGCATAATAGCACTAAATGAGGCCCTGGAATTTCAGCCTCATGTGGTGATTCTGGATGTGATGATGCCGGGATTAGATGGCTTTGAAGTTTGCCGTCAGCTCAAGTCTCAGATACGCACTGCCGTGATCATGCTTACCGCCCGTGATGAAGTCGATGATCGAGTCCATGGCTTAACCTTAGGGGCTGATGACTATATGATCAAGCCGTTCAGTTTCCAGGAGCTGCTCGCCCGCATACAGGCCCGCTTGCGCAATCTATTTCCCGAGCTCGGCGGAATTCAATTTCTAGGCCCATTCCAACTGAATACTGCCAAGCGTGAAATTCATTATCAAGGTACTTTGCTCGAACTTTCCCCCACAGAATATAGGCTTCTTCACTACTTATTAGTCAACCACGGCGCTGTGTTGAGCAAACGACAGATTCTTGAACATATATGGGACTATGATTTCAACGGAGAGGAAAATATTGTAGAAGTCTATATACGCGCGCTGCGCGAAAAACTCGGTGACACGAAGCACAAGCGCATTAAGACGGTTCGGGGTGCGGGCTATCGGATTGAATTCACCTAAGACAACGATAAGATGAACTGGAGGTGAAGTGGAAAATGGCGTGGAAAGTTCTCCGATCGTTTCGCTTCAAACTACTCAGCGGCACTTTGTTACTCCTTTCCCTCCTGCTTATAAGCATGGGGCTTTTTGAATACACCAGCATGCAGCGATATTTATATCATTCTGCCGCCACTCACTTAAAAGATCAGGTTCACGCGATTGGTCCGCAAGTCTGGAATCAAGTCTCAGAAGACTCCACTACCGCTCAATCATCATTGGCTAAGCTTTTAGACCATGATGTTACCCTAGCCCTTGTCAGCCCGGATGGTACGTTGCAACCCATTAATCGCGATGAACGTCACCAACGCCCTGTCCCCACCTTGACCCCTGGACAGTACCAAGTTCTCTTTACACCTGGCAGCAAGCCTGATTGGTCCGGAATAGCCCTGGGGAAAGACGGGCGACGGGAAATGGTTGTGCTGCAACGTTTTAACTCTCCCGAAAAGGCCGTTTATCTCGTTCAAGCCAGTAGTTCCCTAAAACCGGCTGCAGATATTTTGCACGAATCGTTGACAACTTATGGACTAGGAGCCTTGGCGACCCTCCTCCTCGGCGCCATAACGTTCCGCTTCCTGATCCATCGAATGCTTTCCCCTCTATCGAAAATGGTCCAATCCCTGGAAAAGATGGATGCCGGGACGTTGCAAAACCGTTTGGCACCCCAAGAGACCGACGAGTTAAATCGCCTTGCCCATTCGTTCAATGCCTTACTCGCAAGGCTGGAAACGGCTTTCAATAGAGAAAAAGAAGCCCGTGAAACGCTACGGCGCTTTGTCGCCGATGCCTCTCATGAGCTCCGTACCCCGTTAACTGCCCTCCATGGTTTCCTCGAAGTCCTGCTTCTGGGTGCGGTGGAAAACCCTGAACAACGGCATTTTGCCTTGCAAAGCATGCACCTGGAATCGGAGCGGCTGATCAAATTAGTGAATGACCTTCTGTTCTTAGCACGTTTCGACCGCCAAGCAACCCTAACTAAGGAAAAAACCTGTTTGGCAGACGTACTGAAAGAAATGGAACCTGAACTCTATCTATTGGCAAAAGAACGTTCCGTGAAGTTGAAAATTCACGACCCAGGATACCTCTTTTGTGCTAGGCCACACCTCAAACAAGTCGTTCTAAACCTATTTCAAAACGCTGTTCACTATACCGATCCCTTAACCGGTAAAATAGAACTGAGCTTAGCGAAGTCCGCAGGAGACCTTCTCGTTCTGGAAGTCCGTGACAATGGCTGCGGTATATCGGCTGGCGATCTCCCCCATGTATTTGAGCGTTTTTACCGGGGAGAAAAGTCCCGCAACCGGAAACAAGGCGGAACAGGACTGGGGCTTGCCATTGTAAAGTCTATTGTTGAAGCCCACAGAGGACGTGTTAGCGTGGAAAGTGTTTTGGAACAAGGGGCTGTTTTTCGGGTAGAACTGCCGATTTAGTGAACTCGTTCAACTAAAGATCAGTGAACTCGTTCAGCTAAAGATCAGTGAACTCGTTCAGCTAAAGATCAGTGAAC
>JAIMKP010000018.1 GCA_020692355.1 Desulfosporosinus sp. | reverse complement strand
CCCAAAATTTGACCCGCAATATTCGCATTGGTTTGGCTAAGTGAACTCGTTCAGCTCAAGCTGAACATCGAGACTTCGGTGGGGGAGTCTGCCCCCACCGAAGCAGAGTACGGGGGACCCACTCCCACTTGTAGAAGTGGGAGTCTTACGATTGGATAAAGAGAGAGTTTACTAAGAAACATCCAAGCATAAAGAGGATTTATGTCCTTGTGGGTCGAATTCCCGTATTGAGGTGAGAACGGTGGAACCTATCTTTGCCTTGGATATTGGAACTCGGGTTGTGATGGGGCTGATCATGACCAAAACGGGACAAGAATATGAGATATTGGCCAGTTCCCAGACGGAACACCGGCAGCGAGCAATGTATGATGGGCAGGTTCATGATGTGGATGAAGTGGCCCGAGCGGTGCTACGGGTGAAGGAAGAACTGGAGGAGAAGACCGGAAAACGCCTGCAGCATGTGGCTGTCGCGGCGGCGGGGCGGGCTTTAAGAACAGAGATTGCCTCTGCTGAACGCCGGGAGATGCTCCCGATTCGTTGGGAAAAGGAAGATGTACTCGCTTTGGAGATGGAAGCGGTGCAACAGGCTCTGCGCCAGATTGGATCGGTCGATGGGGAGAGTTGGGTGACGTATCATTGTGTCGGTTATGACACGATCGCTCATTGGCTGGAAGGGGAGGAGATTGGCAGCCTCATCGGGCAACGCGGGCGCTCGGCCAAGGTTTCGATCATCGCTACCTTTTTGCCGCGTACGGTTGTAGATGGCTTGGTCGCTGTTTTGGGGAGAGTTGGGCTCGAAATGCAGAGCTTGACACTCGAACCGATTGCGGCAGGTCAGGCAGCCATCCCACCGAACATGAGGCGGATGAACTTGGCGCTGGTGGATATCGGGGCCGGGACGGCTGATATTGCCTTGACTCGCGAGGGCTCCTTTTTTGCCTATGACATGGTGCCAATGGCTGGGGATGAAGTAACGGAAGCGATTTGTTCCGAGTATCTGTTGGATTTTCAAATGGGCGAGAAAATTAAACGAGCTTTAAATACGAAAAAAACAGTTTCATTTTTGGATTTCTTCGGCAAAAAAATAAAACTTCCCAAAGAGGAAGCCTTAACGATCATTGAACCCGTTGTCGGGCGTCTGGCGGAAGCCATTGCCTCCCATGTGCTTCAATTAAACCAGGGCCAGCCACAGGCGGTGATTCTTATCGGCGGAGGTAGCCTGACACCGCTCCTTTCGGAAAAATTGGCGCAGGTGATTGGGCTTCCTGAGGCCAGAGTAGGTATTCAGGTTAGGGAGCGCCTAACTCAGGTGGAGGGGGAAAAGAGCCTTAAAGGCCCGGATGGTATTACTCCGATAGGAATTGGAATTGCGGCCTTAGAAGAAAAAGGTCTTCATTATTATTCTGTTTTGGTCAACGATCACCCAGTACCCATCTTTGAACTCCAGCTTGCGACGGCAGCAGAAGCCCTATTAGCAGCCGGAATCCAGCCGAGGGCGTTTTTGGGTCGACCGGGTGCGGCACTTACATACGAGTTGAACGGTGAAATGCAGGTGGTTAAAGGAGAACTTGGACAACCGGCACAACTGCTGATTAATGGGCAGCCAGGGCGGTTAGAACAGACACTGCAAGCCGGGGATTCGGTGCGCTTTACGCCAGGGATTTCAGGCAAGGATGCCGAAGCCGAGCTTCAAGATGTGGTTGCTTGGCCGCCTGCTAAAACGATATACTGGAATGGTGCATTGGAACGGTTTGCCCCGAAGGCATTCTTTGACGGGCAAGAAGCCGGGCCTGAAGCGAGGATCTTTGACGGGGCCAAAGTCACCTACCTGGCTAATTCGGACTTGGAAGACCTACTCGAACAAAAGGGGTATGGCCTAGGAAAAAAACGGCGTATATCAGTCCGAGTAAACGGGCAGGCTCATTCGATCGAGTGTAGCATTCAAGTCAAAGTGGATGGGAACTTAGTGGCGGATAATTGCCAGATCAAAGAGGGGCAACGAATCGATGTCATCGAAGAAAATATTCCCCTCAAGGCCTTGGCCCTTCAGGCAGAACCGTCAAGCTTTTATGTGAACGGGAAGGAAATCCGTCACACTCCGGAGAACATTGCGGTGTTTTACCGCAGCGAACGGCTCAGGCCTAGTAGCCTCCTTGAAGAAGGAATGGATCTAAGGCTGGAAATCATGATGCCAATACTTTCCGAGTTACTGCCTTATGTTGTTTTGCCTGAAGATGTCCCTTCCGGCTCAAAGTTATCCCTCAGCGTGAATGGCCAGGAGGCGGAGTTTACCACTGTGCTTTATCCGGGCGATCGCATTGAAGTCGGTTGGACGTAATCCACCTAAAGCGCTTTCCCGAAGACGAGGCTAAAGAGTAGAATACTGAAGACCAGCAAAGTGATCACCGTATATAGGTGATCACGCTCGATAATGAAGATAATGACGGAGGCACCGACGCGAAAAACAGGGGTAGCGATCAGGAGCAAGAGGCCGAGACTGATTATAGCTGCCGGTTTGAGTTGAAGGAGGCCGCTGAAAACGCCGGCGACCGAGGTCGGGAACACTCCTGCGGGATAGCCCGTCGTGCCGCTAAAGAAATACACGATAAGTCCTATCGCGACCACTGCGGCGGATAGAAATACGCCAATGCGCAGGCTCAAAGAGATAAATACTTCGGCATTAAACATTTTGTTATCGTTCATTTACATCGACCACGCTTTCCAGAGCATTTGAATCGCGACAAAGAGCAGGATAGGTACAAACAAAAGCCGAAGTGTTTTACTTTTTAAACGCACCATAATCCGGGTGCCTGCCAGCGCTCCAATTAAAACCCCAATGGCTACGGGTCCGGCCACGACAGGGTTGATGTCACCCCGAGTAAAGTACACGCCTGCACTGGCAGCCGCTGTGACCCCGATCATGAAGTTGCTGGTTGCAGTAGAGACTTTCATAGGGAGGCGCATGAAGACGTCCATGCCTAGGACTTTAAAGGCGCCTCCTCCAATTCCTAAGAGCCCTGAGAGAATTCCAGCGGTATAATTGACAAGCCAACCGGGAATGACGTGCGCCACTCGGTAGTGGATTTCCTTGTGTAGGGCTTTGTCAAAATACTGGCCGCTCATGCTTAAGCGTTTGGCTAGAGGATCCTCTTGAACTTGCCCCTCGATATATCTGGCATTTCTTTTTCGTGTCATCGTAGCTGCGGAGTAAAACATAAGCAGGGCAAAGGTGATGAATAATGCCTTGACACTAATATGGCTGGCAATGAAGGCCCCCGTGATCGCTCCGACCGTTGTTGCGGTTTCCAGGAACATCCCAATGCGGATGTTTGTTATTTTGTCACGGACATAGGCAATGGCGGAGCCGCTGGACGTGGCGATGACGGAAACAATGCTTGCGCCGATCGCCTCATGAATAGGAATCCCGAGGATAAGGGTCAGTACCGGAATGATGACAATTCCACCGCCAAGGCCGAGTAGTGCTCCAATGAGGCCAGCGACAAGGGAAGACAAAAAAATGAAAATACTTGTACTTAAGAACAAAACAATCCCTCCTCTATTGGCATTGTAGCACTTTCATTTTGGCGATTCAAATGCTTTGTGAAATAACTATAAGTAATTTGTTTGCCTAAATTTATTGCGAAGTGCAAGAAAAGGAGCGTAAAAAAGAGATGGCCATCGCCATCTCTTTAAAAAGGAGGAGGAACTATTTTTCAATCGGATAATCTTTGCCCAGAGTGCTCCAGCCTTTTTCGAAATTGTCCATCCCCATACCAAAGTCCAGGGAACGAGCTTTAATTCCAGCCAGGTTCAAAAGGGAATCGGTTTGAGCGTGAAAATTCCTCCTAGCACAAATCTGTACAATCCAATCTATAATCTTTACGCATACGTCTATAGGAATTGCTAATTGCTGACATTCCCTCCGGGGAAATAGCGCTGCAGGCGATTGTAAAGCGTAGCCCGGGTCACCCCTAAGATTTTGGCGGCTTTGGATTTGTTACCGTTGGCGGCGCTTAAGGCTTTCAGCAGAGCTTCCCGTTCCGAAGCACTGGGGACAGCAGGTTTTGTGGAAGAAGTCAAGTGCTGAAATGCTTGCTGGTTGGCCCCGACCAAAGGAGGGAGGGGAATCGTCAGGCGGAGATCTTGAGGCATGATCGTGTCGCCTTCCGTCAAGATGACCGCTCGTTCCATGACGTTGCGCAGCTCTCTTAAATTACCGGGCCAGTCGTAGTCCATGAGGGCGCTCAGTGTTCCTGGTGAGAGCCTAGGTGCCAGTTTACCATACTGTAAGGCGAATTGCTGTACCAAGTACTCTGTGAGGTCAGGAATGTCTTCAATCCGCTTGCGCAAGGGTGGAATGTCTAGACTAATGACATTGAGGCGGAAATATAGATCTCGACGAAAAGTCCCTTCTTTGATCATGTTTTCAAGGGAACGGTTTGTTGCTGCGAGGATGCGCGCTTCCAGGCGCAAAGGCGCGGACCCTCCCAGCCGATAATAGGACTGTTCCTGGAGGACGCGCAGGAGTTTAACTTGTAGATCCAAGGGGAGATCGCCGATCTCATCTAAAAACAGGGTTCCTCCTTTGGCTAAAGTCATCTTACCCGGACTGCCTTTGGGTTCAGCTCCGGTGAAGGCCCCGCGTTCGTAGCCGAAGAGTTCGCTCTCAAAGAGTGCCGCTGGAATGGCCCCACAGTTGATGGCCACAAACGGGCCTTGGTTGCGGGGGGAGGCGTTATGGATGGCACGGGCAAAGAGTTCTTTGCCGACCCCGCTCTCTCCGGTGATGAGGATGGTAGCGTCCGTTAGGGCGACCTTTTGCGCCATACGGATGGCGGTTTGAATGGCAGTACTCTTCCCGTGAATCCGATCAAAGGCTCCATTGGAGGTGCTGTTAACGGCTTTTTCCAAGCGTTCGAGGTTGAAGTTGGCTGTGGCCAAGTCATTGTAAAGATTGACCAATTGGGTGATATCCTGTTCGCTGGCGAGTGCGCCGATGAGCTGACCGTTTTGGTAAACGGGTTGGGCATTGATCAGGACATGGCGATCCCCACGTGGGCGATGGTAGGCGCGATAAACAGGCTGTTTGCTTTCCAAGACATTGAGTACAACGAGGTCTTGCCGTTGAAAAAAGTCTCGCAAAGGATGCCCGATGATCTCGGGTTCGGGAATCCCGTAAAGTTCGGTGGCTCCTGAATTCCAATAGGTGACAATGCCGTTAATATCGACTCCTGTAATGGCTACAGGGACAATGTCGAGCAGGGCCTTGAAAATTGGGGTGAGGTCAGCCATGTTTATGCCTCCTTGTTTAGCCTGCCATGTCTAGAGTAGCATGAAGGGTCTGAACTGTCTAGACGTTTTTATACATATGTCTAGACAGTGAATACAAAGAAACACGGGATTTGCCCACGAGAGCATTCAAGAAGGAAGATTAAAGTACGCTTACCACTCTTAAGATGCCTGTGGTCAGCAGGGAAAGGTTGTGTCCGAGGTTGGCATGGCGTTTGCTTAGATTAATAAGGTAACAGTAGTGAAGCAAAGAGACAGAGGAGGGGACTAGACGTGGAAGCAACAAGAACTTTCTTTTTAGCGATGGCCAAAAATCAAGCGGCAAGAAGTTTAGCAACCAAATACGGACTCCGTTTTGGGGCTAAACGCTTTGTGGCCGGAGAAACTCTTCCGGAGGCGCTTGAACAGATTAAACGCTTAAACCGGGACGGGATCGTGGCTACCTTGGATCGCTTGGGCGAATTTGTCAGCACGAAAGAGGAATCAGAGCGGGCTGCGGGCTGGGCTTTGGAAACCGTGGAGGGCATAGCCCGCAGCGGAGTAAAGTCTCACCTGTCCATCAAATTAACCCAACTGGGGCTTGATCTGGGCGGGGATGTCTGTGAAGCAAATGTGCGTCGGATTTTACATAAGGCGAAGCAGCATGGAATTTTTGTGCGCATGGATATGGAGGATTTTCCGCGCTGCCAGACGACGGTGGACCTGTTCAAGAAAATGCATACGGAATTTCCTTTAACCGGCTTGGTGATCCAATCCTACCTATTTCGCGCAGAAGCCGATGTCCTTGATCTGCAAACCAACCTACGTCTGGTGAAAGGAGCGTATAAAGAACCCTCAACCGTTGCTTTTCCTGAGAAGGCGAAAGTGGATGAAAACTTGATCACCTTGATTAAACATCAACTGGACAATGGCTGGTATGTGGCGGTGGCTTCCCATGATGACAAGATCATTGCCTGGACGAAGGATTATGTTAAGAAAAACAACATCTCCAAAGATAAGTTTGAGTTTCAGATGCTTTATGGCATTAAAACAGAAATACAAAAAAAGCTGGCCCAGGAAGGGTATCGGGTTCGGATTTATGTTCCTTATGGGACGGATTGGTATGGCTATTTCATGCGCCGTTTAGCGGAACGGCCGGCAAATATCTGGTTTATCATGAAGAACTTCTTTAAGAAGTGAACAAAAAAAATCCCCATCAGGGATGGGGAATGGGGCCGTTAGGCCCGGGTGGAAAAGGGTAGAGGAGTGTTTGAACTTAGTATAGCCGGGGCAACCCCTTTTGTCAGGAAAGATGAGCCCAATTGTTAGAATAACCGTGCGAGTGGTAGTTTTGGCAATGGGAACAAAAAGACTTGACAAAGCTGGATAAGGCCATAGAATGATAATGGAGGTGTAGATGGATGTTATATTTAATCGTGGGTGCCATCGCCATTTTAGCCTTAATTTTTGTGGCCTACTCGGATCATTGGGCAGGCAAACATTCCCGTTATTTCTTGGATGTACAAAAACCAGTTGGCAAAGAAACGCGTGAAGCGAACATTCCCAACGACATCAAGCACGATGAATGGTTTCACAAACTGAATAGCCTTTAAGGAAGTTAAAGGTCTAGTGCGCAGGGCATTAGGCCTTTTTCTGCATCTAGGCTCTGGTCAGGCCACTATTTTAAAAAGACTTTGAAGAGGAGATGGACAAGATGGAAAAGAAGGATTATCTGCCACTTGAAGGTTTAAAAGTGATAGACTGTGCCACCATGATGGCCGCTCCCTGGGCTGCAACGTATTTGGCCGATTATGGGGCAGATGTGATCAAGGTTGAACACCCAAAGACAGGTGACCAATCCCGCCGTTTTGGGGCTGTCAAAGATGATGTCGGGATCTTCTGGAAAACGCTTTCCCGCAACAAGAGATGCGTTACCTTGAATCTCAATTCAGGACAAGGAAAAGAACTCTTTCTGCGTTTGCTCAAAGACGCGGATATCTTGATCGAAAACTTCCGCCCCGGAACCTTGGAAAAATGGGGTCTGGGCTGGGATGTCCTGCAAGCAGCGAATCCCCGCTTAATCATGTTGCGTGTCAGTGGCTTCGGGCAAGACGGGCCCTATGCCAAGCGAGGCGGGTTTGGTACCATTGCCGAGGGTATGAGTGGGTTTGCGTCTATGAATGGCTATCCGGACAGTCCTCCGACCCTGCCGCCGATTGCTTTGGCCGATGGTGTGACCAGCATTTATGCCGCGATGGCGATCATGATTGCTGTGTACGAACGGGATGTGCAGGGAAGCGGCCAAGGGCAGATCATCGACATGAGCCTTTATGAACCCCTTATGCGCTTGATGGAGGCGTCTATCGTCGAGCACAGTGTGTTAGGAACGGTTCCAGGTCGGGTCGGCAACCGGATTAGCTCTGCTGCGCCGAGAAATGTCTATCAGGCGAAGGACGGGCGCTGGGTGGCCCTATCCGCGAGTTCTCAACCGATTGCGGAAAATGTTTTCCGGGCGATTGGCCGACCGGAATTGATTGAGGATGTCCGCTTTAAGGATAATCCAACCCGTGTCCAGCATGTGGACGAGTTGGATACGATTATTCAGGGATGGTTTAGTGAACATAACATGCAGGATGCTGTGGATACGCTCTTGGCAGCAGGGGCTGTGGTCGGCCCAGTCTATGATATCGACCAGCTTTTAGGCGATCCTCAGATTATTCATCGCCAATCCTTAATTGAGCTTGAGGATCAAGACTTTGGGAAAGTGATCATGCCCAATGTGGTGGCTAAGTTCTCCCGGACACCGGGAACCGTCAAATTCCCCGGACCCAGCAAAGGGGAGCATAATCGGGACATTTATTTGGGAGAACTCGGCTTAACCGAGGCAGAACTGGCAAGACTTAAAGAAAACGGTATCATTTAATTCAGGAGGGCTTTTAGTGCATCAGTATTGGTTTTTTATCGGGAACTTCCCTGTGCGGGCGTACAGTACTTTGTTTGCCTTGGCTTTCTTGCTGGGGGTCGGTGTAACTCTTTATATTATCAAAGCCGAAGGCAAAAAGGAATATATGGATGTCATGCTCGATCTGGCTCCGCTTTTGCTCATCGGAGGGTTGCTCGGAGCACGTTTTTGGCAGGTCTTCTTTTTCGACTGGAATTACTACCGTCACAACTTAGGCGAGATCTTGGCCATTTGGCACGGGGGATTGTCGATTCAAGGAGGGGTGGTTGGAGCTCTGATCCTTGGGGCAATCTATATTTGGAAAAAAAGATTGCCGTTCTGGGAACTGGCGGACTTGGCTGCACCCGGCCTCATTTTGGCACAGGCTATCGGACGCGATGCCAATCTCATGAATGGGGACGCCTTTGGCGGTCCGACGGGTGGCGATTTTGGGATCCTTTACCCCTTGGGGACGCTCGCACGCGACACATTTGGGGATCAGCCCCTTTGGCCGGCCGAAGTTTGGGAAGGCCAGTTTGATGTTATCCTGTTTGCGTTTTTGCTCATTTTAAAGCTCCGTAAATGGCCTTCTGGGGTAATCTTTCTGACCTATGCCGGCCTTTATAACTTAGCCCGCATCTTTTTAGAAGGGTTACGTGGGGACAGCCCTCGCTTCCTTTTCCACTGGACGGCTGCCCAATGGAGCAGTATCGCGACGGTGGCCCTGGTGTTTGTCCTCATTTTGTGGCGGTTTTGGCGGGAACGAGGGACACCCCCAGTTACTTAATCATCTGTTCGTCTGTTTTGGGGCGCCCTGTTTAAGGCAGATTTGGTTGCATATCCTGATGAGTTTCATTATAATTAAGGTGACAATTAAACATTCTCTGTTAGGTGAGGCTCCTGTATGAACACAGGCCACTGCCCGGAAATGTCGAGAGACGCCAAGGGGTATAACAGGTATGACCGGCTTAAGGTCTTACTTAATGTGGCTGAGCGGTGCTCTACGTTGTGCAGTGCCAAAGCTCGATGAGAAGAGAAGGTCAGAGTATCGACGTGCGCTTGTTCAGTGGGGCCTTCACAATGGGAAGGCTCCTTTTATCATGTTTTGCTTTAGCGAAACGAGTTCACTGTGCTTGCCTAATGCGGTTTGGGAACGCTCCACGGAATCGGGGCATACTATGATAGTTAGCTATGATTGAGGTGAGTGGGATGTCTCAAAGAGCACGGCTGTTTCTATTTTTGTCCGTAATGGGTCCAGGGATTGTGACCGCCTTTGCTGATAATGATGCAGGAGGAATTGCCACCTATGCGGCGGCGGGGGCCAAGTACGGTTATGCCCTTATTTTTACGATGATCGTAAGTACGGTTTTTTTGGCTATCGCTCAAGAGATGTCGGCTCGAACCGGTGCGGTCACGGGCAGGGGGCTTTCTGATTTGATCCGGGAGCATTACGGGGTGCGTTGGACGTTCTTTGCCATGGGCGTGCTCATGGTGGCGAACTTAGGGACTACTATCTCCGAATTCTCCGGGATTGCCACGAGTTTTGAAATTCTTGGGGTCGGCAAGTATATTTCTGTTCCCCTGATGGCCAGCATCATTTGGTGGCTCGTGATTAAAACGGATTACGAAAAGATAGAAAAAGTGTTCCTACTCCTCTGCCTATCATTTTTTAGTTATGTCTTGTCGGGGTTCATTGTTCATCCTCCCTGGAAAGAGGTTCTCGTGCAATCTATTACTCCGAACTTTGGCGGGAGTCCGGAGTTTCTGCTCATGGCGGTTGGGGTCATCGGAACGACCATTACCCCCTGGGGACAATTCTATGTTCAGGCCTCTGTGGTGGATAAAGGGATTACTGCCAAGGAGTACCGTTACACCCGCTGGGACGTATTCGTGGGCTCATTTTTTACCGGATTCATTGCGTTCTTTATCATTGTTTCCACGGCTACCACTCTCTTTGTAAATCATATTTCGATCGAAACCATCAAGGATGTGGCCATTGCCTTGCGCCCGGTCGCGGGTGAGTATGCTAGTCTTCTTTTCGGTTTTGGCTTATTAGGGGCTTCAATGCTGGCAGCTTTTGTCCTGCCGTTGAGCACTTCCTATGCCGTGTGCGAAGCGTTTGGTTTTGAGCATGGCGTGAGCAAGTCCTACAAAGAGGCACCCGTTTTTTTCGGACTCTATACCGCCATCATCGGGATTAGTGCAGGTTTAGTGCTCTGGCCGGGGTTGTCTCTCTATCGGGTGATGTTGACGACTCAGGTGATTAATGGGATCTTGTTACCTCCGATCCTGGTGTTCATGATGCTGATCGCAAGTAAGAAGAAGCTGATGGGAGATTACGCCAACTCCCGCACCTATAATGGGGTAGCCTGGACTTTTACCGGGATCTTGATTGTTTTAACCCTTTTATTATTGGCGGCAACCCTCTTTCCGGGGCTGTTTAAGGGAGTTAGTTAGGGTAGTTAGTTGGGGTTGTCAGTTGGGGTTGTCAAGAGATTTATCCGCGTTTCGTTCACTGCGCTTGATCGCTTTTGGACAAGGCGAAAGCATTTCCGGATAATTTATCAGGCGGGCAAAAACAGCGGGTAGCGATTGCCCGAGCTCTGGCCATGAAGCCGAAAGTGATGCTCTTTGATGAACCGACTTCCGCTTGGATCCAGAGTTGGTCGGGGAAGTATTAGGCCCATTGTGGCAGAGGTACGTAACAAGGTGGACCCCATTGTCAAATCGTGCGTGTTGAAAATGAGAATATCGTATGCTATAATATAATTAAATTTCATCCTTACCGGGTGCGAAAAAGGCAAACTTGACGAAAGTTAGGGACGCAAAGTTACGGGTCTTCCATTTTAGGATGATGATCGCCGGACTACCAAACACAGGCTTTTGTAAGTGTCGTCACTGCCTGCTAGGTGGTGATGATTTGCTTTATATGAGGGGGTGGATGATCTTGAATTTCCAAATTACACCTTTACAAGTTTCAATATCGACAGGACAAGCTTTAGAACAAGATTTATTTGACGCTCAGGGTAGATTGCTCTTAGAAAAGGGCAAACTTGTTTCACCGGAAATTCTGCAGGTAATCCGTAAACAAGAGGTTAGTAGTGTTACATATAATTGGACAAACAGGCCTCATATACCTCTATCAAGAGAACATCATAAAGCATTGAATTTAATAAATCCCTTATATTATGAAACAAATTTAGTTCGTGCGGATTATCTATCTAAGGCGAAAGATATATTAAACCAGATTCTTATAGAAATGGAAAGTGAACTCGTTCAACTAAAGTTGAACATCGAGACTTCAGTGGGGGAGTCTACCCCCACCGAAGCAAAGTACGAGGTACCACTCCCACTTGTAGAAGTGGGAGTCTCACGATTGGATGAATCATACTCTTATGTTTACTTCAACGCCCTAGAAACGTACGATAAGCTTACTTATATTCATTCCATTAACGTGACGTTACTGGCGATAGTGATTGGGATGCAGACGGGTTATACCCAAGAAACGCTTCATAATCTGGCTCTGGGAGCTCTTCTTCACGATTGGGGCAAGCTAAGTGTTCCAAGTGAAATACTTAATAAACCATCAGGTTTAACGTCATCTGAATTTGAGTTAATTAAACAACATCCAATTTGTGGTGAACAAATGTTACGCTGGAGTAAATTACCTGAGGAAGTAGTCAAAGTAGTTCGTCAACACCATGAACGGTGGGATGGGCAAGGATACCCTGATGGGTTAAAGGGAGAGGAAATTCACCGAAACGCCCAAATTGTAGCACTGGCGGATGTTTATGACGCCCTGACGGAAGACCGTCCTTACAGGCGGGCTTTACCCCCTTATCACGCCCTGGAAATGATTTTTTCGGGCATAAATCAGAATTTTTCCCCGGACGTTGTGCATGCATTTAGGTGTTGTTTACATATCTATCCGGAAAACTCCACAGTAACTTTGAACACAGGGGAAATAGGAACCGTTATCGCAGTTTCACCTGTACTGCCCACTCGTCCAACTGTAAGAGTTATGTATAATCAGCAAGGCAACCGGTTTAAAGAAGAAAAAATTGTAGATTTGAGTCAGGATCTTGCCCTATCGATTAACGCCATTGATTTTAATGGTTCTCATAGGTCTAAGCATCAGGCAGATCAAAGGTTCGGAAAAATTATTACTGGAGGGGTCTTAAAGATTGAAGCCAATGTTGTGGATGACAAGGGGAGCTTAAACTTATCCGGGATCTTGGACATTTCCACAGTGGAGGCTTTTAAGTCCAGCGTGAATTGTTTTGAGGGAATAGAGTGCTTAGAAATAAATTTTAGCGGGATTACTTGTGTTGATTCAACTGGGATAGCTGGGATAATTGAAGCAGTCAAGAAATCTAGGGAACGAAATATTTTTGTCCGCTATAAGAATATCTCCCAAAATATCTTTAAGCTTTTTACAATATTAGGCGTGATCGACCTTTGTGGCAAAGAAACGTTCGAGTGGTCACCTGATTGAATTTAATAATTACTATGGAAGGTGATGATATGCGGGTTGTTCCGATTGAAAAAGTTGAATCCCAAATGCAAGTAGGCAGAACCATTTACGGGGCGAATGGGGAAACGTTGTTGGCTAGGGGAGTTGCATTAACTCCAAGATATATTGAGAGGCTGAAAGAGTTAGGCATAGTTGTTCTGTATATAGTTGACGAGTCCGTGGGCGATATCCAAGTCGATGACGTGGTTTCCGAAAAGACCAGGTTAGAAGCAATAAAATGTACTAAAGAAACTATGGAAAACATTAGGCTGAATCCCTCGCTTAATCTTGCCAGAATTAATGAGGCGGTTAATGATATCATCAATGAGTTGCTGAACAATCGTGACCTGATTGTGAATTTGGTTGATATACGTGCGATGAATGATTACACCTTTGGGCATAGTGTTAATGTTGCCATTCTCTCCCTTATTACCGCCATAACAATGGGCTTTGGCAAGGATAAATTAAGAATACTGGGAGCTGGAGCGCTATTTCATGATGTGGGAAAAACGGCTGTCCCGGAAAATATGCTGATTAAGACTACACCGTTAACTGATGAAGAAGAAGAATTATTCGAGGAACATACGACTATCGGATTCCATATCCTGCGTAAAATAGAAAGTCTTAGTTTGCAGGTTGCCCATGTTGCTCTCCAGCACCACGAGCACTACGATGGCACAGGATATCCACGACAGTTGCGCGGGGATGAAGTTAATGAATTTGCGCGAATTGTCACAGTTGCAGATATATATGACAGATTAACCTGCGGTAGGGCTGGTCGCGCACGCCTTTCGCCATTGCAAGCTGTGGAATTAATCATTGCCAACAGCGGAAAATTCTTTGCCCCTGAAGTCGTAGAGCATTTTATATATACCATTGCCCTTTTTCCGGTCGGAACATTGGTCATGTTAAATACACAGGAGAAAGCTGTGGTTGTGGAAACTTTCAGAGAATACCCAACAAGGCCTAAAGTGAGGTTGCTGGTGAACTCGCAGGGGAACAGAATTATTCCCCCTTATGAGATGGAGTTGGCTTCAAATCCGGACTTCTACATAATCCGGATATTAGAAGAAGGTGAACTGTGATGTCGGAAGTGAAGGAGGAAAAACTCCTTTACCAAGTCTGTTCTTTATTACTCAAGGCGCCTGAAGAACCTGAAGTATTTGAACAGATTGCGCAGCAACTGTGCAGAAATCTACAGATGGCTTGCTGCAGCATTTGGTTGGCAAGGCCTAACGGCGGAGTCGGTCAGCAACGACTGGCTTTTTCTGTAGGTGAGGACAACTTGCCCCCTGATCTTCCAACTTTGGATTTTAAGGCAGCCATCCAGGCTATGGAAAGAAAAGGAGCTTTGAACTGGCAGAAATCACAGGTAAATATCAAAAAACAAAGATTATTGTCTCTCGCTACGCAACTCTCCAGCCATGGGGATGTAGTTGGGGCTATTTGTCTCTGGTTTGTTAATAGGGATATTGGTAAACACATTGTTTCTTTAGTTACTTTAATCGCCGCCGACTTGGCTCAAGGGCTACATAATTACCGGAATTTCTCCGGTTCTAATCACAAGCGTCTCAGCAAAGAGTTGGAGATTGCTAAGCAAATCCAAACCTCTTTCTTGCCCAAGAAAGCACTTCAACCCGAGGGTAGCTCTATTGCCTTTCAATCGATAACTGCCCATGAAGTGGGAGGCGATTATCTGGATATATTTCAAACTCAAAACAAGTTGGTGGGAATTGCGTTGGGGGATGTCATGGGAAAAGGAATCCCGGCGGCTTTATGGATGGCTATGACAAGGGTAACTTTAAGTACAATAGCTAAGAGCGGTGTCCAACCCCATGTGGTGCTTGAAGAAGTCAATAATACCCTTTATCGTGACTTGGTTGAACGAGAAACTTTTGTAACATTACATTATGCTCTTTATGAGCCTGTAAAGAAAATTCTTCTTTTAGCCAATGCCGGACATCTTCCTCCACTTGTATTTCATAGTGCAACCGGTCAATATGAGTTATTGAAAGTTAAAGGTGCTTACATTGGGGGCATTGAAAATAAAAAATACCAATTAATAGGGGTGCAGTTGATGGCCGGTGATGTTGTACTCTTTTATAGCGACGGCGTAACAGAAGCTACTAACTCTAGCGGTGAACAATTCGGGTTAAACAATATTGTTGACGTCGTAAGCAAGAATTCTCTTTTTGGCGCACAGCAAATCGTTGACAGTTTAACGATTCATGTTAGCCAGTATATCGGAAATTGTCAGCAGGAGGATGACATTACCTTCGCGTGTTTAAAAGTGGGATGAGTCCTTGGGGGGTGAAAGCATGGCTTTCGAGAAAGTCTCAACTGTAGAAGTGCAAACCCGCGGGGGGAGTTTTGTAAAAGACTTGAAAGACAAAGATAAAGCAAATTCAATAAGGCTGGTTGGCAGGTCTGCAGATCAAGGAACTAATGAGGAAGACCGGAACGGTTCTGTTATGCTTAGTAACGGCCAGGTCATAGTATCTAATCCCAAAGGGTTCGGTAAATTTCCCACAATAAGCCGAGGAGCGAATGTAGAAGTTCTGATCAACGGTGAA
Organism: Desulfosporosinus sp.; assembly: GCA_020692355.1. Classification (GTDB taxonomy): domain Bacteria; phylum Bacillota; class Desulfitobacteriia; order Desulfitobacteriales; family Desulfitobacteriaceae; genus JAJZPA01. The sequence goes on along the minus strand of JAIMKP010000018.1, from coordinate 43,798 downwards.
AAACTAACCAGCCCTACTGTTGTCAATGAAGATGACCATATTGAGGTATCGGTTATTAATACGGAGCCATTTTTTTCGCTCGATCTTGAAATATCAAAAGACAAAATGAAAGCATTATTAACTCTACGCAAAAAACCCGGCAAACGGTATTCTATCGAGGATATTCCCCCATCGTTGGAGGTATGTATTTCGGCGAAGTACCAACAGGAGATATGGCCGGAGGTCGGGCTCCAGCAAGTGCTGGATGTACTACACGAGAACAAGGTCATTTTTGGCATTAGGGAAGATGCGATTCAAAAAGCAGTTGCTTTTCAAGGAAAGAACATCTCCATAGTGGCTGCGGTGGGTCAGAAACCAACCGGGGTACAGGATTCCAAAATTGTTTATACTTTCCAAAATAGAGTTGCTAACCAAGATAGTTACTTTCAAAGTGGAAATGTCATATCGGTTTCAATCGGTGAGGTCTTGGCTGTAAAACAACCTCCGGTAACTGGATATCCAGGGATAGATGTTACAGGAGAGAGTGTTCCTCCACGCCAACCTAAAGACGAACCCATTCTTATTAAAGGAGGAGTACATTTAATTAATGATGGAACAGTGGCTATGGCTGCAATCTCAGGTAAACCGGTCTTGGAAGGCTCCGTTCGCAAGTATCTATCGGTTGATCCCGTTTATGTTGTTAACGGCGATGTGGGGATTTATACAGGAAACATAAGATTTAAAGGAAATATTATTATCACTGGGAGTGTGTTAGACAGCTTTAGCGTTGACGCGGGGGGAAGCATTGAACTATGGGGAGATGCTAGGCTTGCTACCCTGTTTGCCAACCGGGAAGTCACAATTCATAATAATGCTATCACGGCTAGGATTCAAGCGGGTGGTCTGTCAGTAAACTATAAGCAGATCTTGCAGATGCTCCGTGTACTCCAAGACCGTCTTGAAAGTATGTTCAACGCCGCAAGGATTCTAAAGAATCAGCCGGCTTTTTCCACTGCTGATCTAAAGGCCAAAGGTGAAGGGCAACTTGTTCAGCTGTTGATTGATTTCAAGTATAAAGATATACCAAAGATAATAAAGGCTTTTGTCCAGGCCTTATCTAAGGTAAACAAAGCACTGGACCCGATGCTTACGGAAGTTGCCACAGAATTGAAGGAAAAACTTTGCAACTTAGGGCCTTTGCGTATTAAAGAACAAACAGAAGTTGAGCTACTTATTGCCAAGGTACAGAAGGCAGTTGAAACGGAAGAGTGGCTAATTTCTACTAAAGTTAATATTACAGTAAATTACGTACAAAATAGTGTTCTAAGGACCACCGGAGATATCATTGTTACGGGACCGGGCAGTATTGCTTCGGAACTGGAAGCTGGAGGTAGTATTTTGATTCCCTACGGCAAAGTTAGAGGTGGTCGGCTTATGGCCCGGGACAAAATAAAAATATGGGAGCTTGGTTCACCGACTGGTGATTCGGGAGTTAACATTCAGTTGCTGGACAATTGCTGCTTGGAAGCTAAATTTGTTCATCCGGGAGTAATATTAGAACACGGTACCGAACGTCTCCTTATTCAAGAGAATAACCGTTACTTACGGGCATGGGTGGATGAGGGCGGTCACATAAAGCTTGAAGGGATTGCCCAGAAATAAGAAGGAGGATCATAGGGAAATGCTGCTTAAAGTTAAAACGAAAATCGCCAATGAAGTGGCTACGCTCCATTTTGACGGGGTTCTAGATATTTCCACCGTTGAATCAATTCAGACATCTGTGAATAAACTTATAGATATTCATGAGGTGAACTTGGATTTTGACAAGGTTACTTTTGTCGATTCTACAGGTATAGGCACAATAAGTAAAATCCTGAGAAAACTGAATTCTGAAGGAGTAACTGCGACTATCAGGAATATTCCGCCAGGTGTGTTTGAGGTTTTTGAAATCCTTGGTTTACCGGAAATATTTGGTGAGAAAGTTTTTCAGATCAAGAATGCGTAAGTTGGGATTTGTTCAACTTGTGAGGCGGGTAAGATGGGCAACTTAAGTAAATTAAGAATGTGGTATCAAGGCAGTATTAGAAGGAAAATGACTTTCAAGGTAGCTATTTACCTCAGTTTAATTCTTCTCTCCATATTAGGTTCGTATTATTATATCTTTCACCACATGTTTAAGTTTAACGAAACGTTTCAACTAGAAGTGACTAATTTGGCGGCGACTGCAGCGTCGTTAATCGATGGTCAGGTACATAACCGATTACAAACACATCCTGACGAGAATAGTGTAGAATACCGTAAAATCCAACGCTTGCTCCAAGTTTTTAAAGAGAATAATTCCCGTATTAAGTCTATTTATACTATACGAAAATTAAACGTGGGAAATAAGTGGGAATATGTTGTAGATGCAGATAATACCAAAGACCATCACCATATTGGTGATAATTATACTGTAATCGACCAGGAAGTAATAAAAAATGAAAATGCAAATAACGCTCCGGTAGCTGGCCATGACTTTGAGACAGATCAGTGGGGCACTTTTCTTTCTGGCTTCGCACCAATTAAAGATAACAATGGACAAACCGTGGGTATCGTTCGTGTCAATATGACAGCCAAAGGCATTATCAAACTGGAAATGGGTTTAGGATTATGGGCATTGTTTCTTTTTGCATTCGGATTGGGATTAATGATTCATATGACTTATAGGGCGATCAAGAAATCTACTAAACCGTTAGGAAACCAGAATCACCCCGAAAAGTTAAACATTAAAACAGGTGATGAATTTAAGGCTTTTGGAGAAATCGTGAACCAAGGCGGTGACTTGTTATTTAATGAGAAGAGGATGCTGGAGGAGGACCTTGAGAAGAGCAAAATGGAACGAGACAAAATCTTTAATGTGTATAAAGACGTTATTTATTCCGTAACTCAAGGGAAATTTAACTTACTTAATGAATCTAAATCCAAGTCAATATCCTGTGAAGGAAACGTACTAACGGAAGTGAAAATTGTACACCCTGGTGATGTTAACACTGCCAGGGAATTAATTCATAAAGTGCTTGAACAAGAAAAGTACAGTCCCGAAAAAATTAATCATGCAATGCTTTGCATTTCCGAAGCGGCAACGAATGTGATTAAGCATGCCAACTATGGCATCATGCAGATCCGGAAAATTGACAAGGGTATTCGAGTCACCATAGCGGATGAAGGACCGGGAATGGAAATGGATAAGCTGCCCAATATGGTTTTTTTAAATGGTTTTTCCACGAAAATTTCCTGTGGTTATGGATTCGGAATCATTAATAAGTTTGCTAATAAAATATACCTTGGTACGTCGAGGAACGGTACTTTCCTGGCAATGGACTTTTTGAAGGTTGATACGCTTTAGGAATGATTCGAGATTCAACTTGACGTAAGAACGCCTCTTCCGAACAATTTATGTCATTATCTTTACAATGTATGGATCTGCCGTTATTATAAAAACATATATCATCTAAAACCAGTAACGGCAGGAGGACACCATGAGTTTAAACCACGTCAGACGGATATTCGTCGAAAAAAGGCCGGGTTACGATGTTGAAGCTCAAGGGTTGTTGCATGATTTGTGTGATAATCTTGGGCTTAGAAATCTGAAGAGACTGCGCCTGATTCATCGTTATGATGTGCAGGGAATTACGGATGGTGAGTATAAAGATTCTAAGTACCTTATTTTTTCCGAGCCTCCGGTCGATTTTGTGTATGATGAACGCTTCGATATTCCAGAGGGTAGCCGCGCTTTTGCTATGGAGTATCTGCCTGGACAATATGATCAACGGGCGGATTCCGCAGCCCAATGTATTCAGATGTTGACCCAAAAGGAGCGCCCGCAGATTTACTCGGCCAAAGTGATCGTTGTGGCCGGCGAGATCAGTGACGCCGAGTTTGGACGCATCAAAGATTATTGCATTAACCCGGTGGAAGCGCGGGAGGCGCTTTTGGACAAGCCGGAAAGCCTGGATGTGGAAACCATTCCGTCGGCAGATGTGGCCATTTTGGAGGGCTTTACGGGCTGGACATTGGCTCAGCTTGAGTCATTCCGTGAGGAATACGGCTTAGCCATGAGCGAGGAAGACTTGCGCTTTTGCCAAACGTATTTCCGGGATACGGAACACCGTGATCCCACGTTAACGGAAATTCGTGTGATCGACACCTATTGGTCGGATCATTGTCGGCATACGACCTTTCTTACGAAAATTGAAGGGATAAACATCGACGTTGGGGATTTCTCAGAGAGCATGCATAAAGCTTATGAGGAATACTTGGCGACAAGGGAATCCGTCTACGGTGCTCCGGTCAAAGAGAGAGCCGTTACCTTGATGGATTTAGCCACGCTCGGGATGAAAGCGTTAAAACAACAGGGGCTTCTCGCCGATTTGGATGAATCGGACGAGATCAATGCCTGCAGTATTGTGGTTGAAGCCGAGGTGGACGAGCGGCCGGAAGAATGGCTCGTTATGTTTAAAAATGAGACCCATAATCATCCCACCGAGATTGAACCGTTTGGCGGGGCGGCTACTTGTTTAGGAGGAGCGATTCGGGATCCCTTATCTGGACGCACTTATGTCTATCAGGCGATGCGAGTGACGGGAAGCGGTGATCCGCGTGTACCGCTGGAGAAAACCCTAGCGGGGAAACTCCCGCAACGCAAGATCACCACTGGGGCGGCTTCAGGGTATAGTTCATATGGCAACCAAATCGGGCTGGCTACCGGGCAGGTGGCTGAAGTCTATGATGAGGGGTTCATTGCCAAACGCATGGAAGTGGGAGCCGTCATTGCTGCCGCACCGCGGGGAAATGTCCGGCGACAGCGCCCAGAACCAGGAGATGTTGTCCTTTTAGTGGGGGGACGGACTGGCCGGGATGGCTGCGGTGGGGCGACAGGTTCGTCCAAAGAGCATACTGAAGAATCCTTGTTTACGTGTGGAGCCGAAGTACAAAAAGGAAACCCGCCGACGGAACGGAAGATCCAGCGCCTTTTTCGCAACCCCGAGGTCAGCCGGATGATCAAAAGGTGCAATGATTTCGGGGCTGGCGGTGTTTCCGTGGCCATTGGGGAATTAACCGAAGGATTGGATATTTGGCTTGATCGAGTCCCGAAGAAATATGAGGGACTCGATGGCACGGAATTGGCGATTTCCGAATCACAGGAACGGATGGCGGTCGTAGTCGCTCCAGAACATGTGGAAGCATTTGTCGCGCACGCTTTGGAAGAAAACCTGGAGGCAACCCAGGTGGCGGAAGCCAAAGAGACCAACCGTCTGCGCATGTTGTGGCGGGATAAGGCGATTGTGGACATCAGCCGCGATTTTCTCAATACCAACGGGATTCAGCAACGGGCCGAAGTGAAGGTTAGGCTTCCGCAACGGGAACTGGACTATTTTCACGGGCTACCGATCGAGGTTAAGAAGGCAGGACGATCACTTCATGTGGCTGATGTTTTGGACGGGGAAGTACTCATCCAGGCCTGGCTTGCCAACCTTGGAGACTTAAATGTCTGTAGCCAGAAAGGGCTGGTGGAGCGCTTCGATTCGAGCATCGGAGCGGGAACCATTCTCATGCCGTTCGGCGGTAGGCATCAGGCGACACCAGCGGAAGGAATGGCAGCGAAACTTCCCGTCCTCCATGGGGAGACGAATACCGCGACGCTCATGACGTATGGCTATAATCCTCAGCTGGCGATGTGGAGCCCCTTTCACGGAGCCATTTATGCTGTTGTGGAGGCGGTTGCGAAGGTTGTAGCCTTAGGCGGGGACTACCGTAGGATTCGCCTGACCCTTCAAGAGTATTTTGAAAAGCTAGGGAAAGACCCGGAAAAGTGGGGCAAGCCGTTTAGTGCTCTCCTGGGAGCCTTTTATGCTCAGAAAGAACTGGGTATTCCAGCTATCGGGGGAAAAGACAGCATGTCGGGAACCTTTAAGGATCTCCATGTGCCTCCAACCTTAGTAGCTTTTGCGGTAGCGACCGTTAAGGCCAATGAAGTGATTTCCCAAGAATTTAAAGCAGCAAATCATCAAATCGTCCTCATTCCCATGAAGCGGGATGCGGATGAAATGCCGGATTTTGCTGGACTGAAGAAAAACTTTGCGGCTGTCTATCACTTGATCCGTACGGGTTCAGTACACGCAGCCTATACGGTTCGAGTCGGTGGCTTGGCGGCGGCATTAAGCAAAATGACGTTTGGCAATCGCGTCGGTGCGTTGCTTGAAGGGACATGGAGCACTGAAAGCTTGTTCGGTCCAGCCTACGGTTCCTTGCTCCTGGAAGTAAGAGAAGATGTTGAACTGTCAACAGCCTTAGCGGATGTGGAATATGTCCGTTTAGGGAGGACTGAAGCAGAGGCCGCCATCCAGGTTAATGGGGTGAGAATTTCTCTGGATGAAGCGTGGAAAGCTTGGAGCGCACCGCTGGAGAAGGTCTTTCCCACCCAAGTGCAAGGGATTAAAGAGCCGCAGGACATCCGTTATCAAAAGCGCAACAGCCAGCGCCCAGTGTTGAAAATCGCTAAGCCTAGAGTGCTGATCCCGGTCTTTCCAGGAACCAACTGTGAATATGATTCGGCCCGAGCCTTTGAGAAGGCAGGTGCTTTGGTGGATACCTTGGTTATCCGTAATCTTACTCCTGTGGATGTAGAGGCATCTATCGAAATACTGGCCAAGCGTGTGCGCCAGAGCCAAATCGTCATGCTGGTTGGGGGGTTCAGTGCCGGGGATGAACCCGATGGTTCCGGGAAGTTTATTGCCACGATGTTGCGTAATCCCCGGATTAAAGATGCGGTCATGGAGCTTCTCCAAACGCGTGATGGGCTGATGCTGGGGATTTGTAATGGCTTCCAGGCGCTTATCAAGCTAGGGCTTGTCCCCTTTGGCGAGATTAGAGAGATGACGGAGGAATCCCCAACCCTAACGTACAATACGCTGGGGCGCCATGTTTCCTGTATGGCTCAGACGAAGGTTTCCTCAGTGCTTTCACCATGGTTTAGCAAGATGGAACCGGGGGAGGTGCATACGGTCGCCTTGTCGCACGGCGAAGGCCGCTTTGTCGCTCCGGAGCAGGTGATTCAAACGCTGATCCAGAATGGCCAGGTTGCAACTCAGTATGTGGACTTGGATGGCAAGCCGAGCGGGAAGGTAGGACACACCCCCAATGGCTCGTTTGAAGCCATTGAAGGGATCACGAGCCCGGACGGGCGGATTCTTGGCAAGATGGGACATTCTGAGAGGACAGGAAGCTGTGTGGCTATAAACATTCCCGGAAATAAATATCAGCCCATCTTCGAAGGGGGCGTCGAATACTTTAGATAATTAAGGTTCGAAGCACCAGGAACGAGGCACACAAAAACACAGGCTCCGCTGAGGGAATCCTCGACGGAGCCTGTTGTCAAGTGGGGGGCATATTGCATATGCAAAACAGCAAACGAACGAAGAGTGAACTCGTTAGCCTACGCACGTTGAGCAAATAACGTTGTCACCCTCAATTTGGGCATAGCTCTGGCTTACGGCTTCGCCGCAGATGCGGCAGGTAGCCCAGTGGCTGGGATAGGACGGCTTAGTAGTTGATCCGATGCCCTTCTGAAGCGTGCAAAAGTCCGCTTCGGAACTTCCCAGGACATATTGGATATTTTCCAAAGACCAATTTTGTTTTTGTCGAGGACTCGTAAAGCTTTCCGGGGGAGTGATGTGTCCAAGAATTTCTCCCTTTACCGCTATGCGCAGGATATTCTCGGTTCCGGTGTAGTGGAAGATATAAACGTGTTTACCTTTTTCCTCAACCTGTAGGGTTCCCCGTCCCAGTGTGGCCTTGTTCAAGACCTGAAAGGCATCAAGGGCACAGGAATAAGTTTCCGCTCTGACGATAAGCTCGGCATCCAGTGCTGGACGAATCCCAAGTTCTCTCTGGGCGATTTGCGCGACCCGAAAACCAACCGCTATGTCTGGGCAGGTGTGCCCATGAAAGTCAATCACTTGTTCCCAAGGTGTTTTTTCGACGCACATATTGATTCCTCCTTGTCAGCGTTCCTTATAGAACTATTCTAAGCCTTGTGAATTAAAAAGGGAAGGAATTTCTTTATGCTTTGTTACGACCAAAATAATCACCAAGTATGGGTTAAGGCAGGAATTTAGAAGTATTGTGAAGAAGTATAATGAATAAATGCAATCAAGAATTTTCTGATATGATGAGGTGAGAAGATGCCCGGGTTACTCCTCATTTATACGGGCAATGGCAAAGGAAAAACCACCGCGGCTTTGGGCCTCAGCCTGAGGGCTCTTGGACATGGGCTCAAAGTTGGTTTTCTCCAATTTATGAAAGGAAGTTCAGAGTATGGGGAAGTTCGAATGGCCTCTAGACTGCCAGGATTCGAACTAGTGCAGTGTGGGCGGGATTCGTTCGTCAATCCGACGGCACCGGATCCGATGGACATTGCTTTGGCGGAAGCAGGGCTTCAATTTGCTGAAACGTGGTTTAACAAGGCAACATTCAATTTAATCGTACTGGATGAAATTTTAGTGGCTTGCGCGTATGGCCTCTTGAGCGTGGAAGAAGTGCAGAATCTTCTCGCACATCGCCCGAGTAAAACGGATGTGGTACTCACAGGACGCTATGCGCCGGAAAAGCTGATTCAGCTGGCGGATACGGTCACCGTCATGAACGAACGGCGGCATGCGTATATGCGCGGAGCCCAAGCAAAGGCAGGGATGGAATTTTGACGTTATCCGTAAATCAATGGCTGGGAAAGTTGTTGCTTCATGATCGCCGAGCAGTGGCTAGACTGATTTCCTGGGTGGAAGACAATCAGGAACAATCTGAGATCATGCGCACGGTGCGCGCTCAGAGTGGTCAGAGCTTGGTTATCGGCATCACCGGGCCGCCGGGAGTAGGGAAGAGTTCCTTAGTCGAAGCATTGACACGGGTTTACCGGCAATCGGAGGAAAGAGTAGGGATCGTGGCAGTCGATCCGAGCAGCCCTTATAGTGGCGGAGCCATCCTTGGGGATCGCATCCGCATGCAGGCGCATGGGACGGATCGGGATGTATTCATCCGCAGTATGGGAACCCGTGGGCATCTTGGAGGAGTAGCCCGTTCAACTGCGGATGTCCTGCGCATTCTGGAAGCGGGCGGCTACCCGCGACTTTTGCTAGAGACCGTGGGCGTCGGCCAATCTGAAATAGAGATTATGCGGCTCGCCGATACCGTGGTCGTGGTACTCAATCCTGGAACAGGGGATGGCATTCAAGCGATTAAAGCCGGGATTATGGAAGTAGCGGATATCTTTGTTATCAATAAAGCAGATATGCCGGGAGCAGAGCGGATGAAAAACGATATCGAAATGATGCTCGATATGAACGGCCATGGAGGGAGGGCTTGGCGGCCTCCGGTTATCTTAACCAGTGTGCTGGAGGGCAAGGGACTCCACGAACTGATCGATGAAATTGCACGCCAGCAGGCTTTCCTTAGCGAAAGCGGGACGCTGATAATTCGCCGTCAGGAACAACTCCAGAGGGAAGTGTGGCAGCACCTGGAGGATAGATTGAAAGAAGCGTTTGATTCTCTTTGGCCAGCGCTTCCGACGGAGTGGTTGACAGAGGGGCATAAAGATCCCTATCAACTGGTCGACAAGGTTTGGCAAAAGATGAGTGGGCATAAGCGTGAAGGAGGTAACACATAATGAGTTTTTCGGCATGGCAGGAAGCATATCGTTCCCTGCGAGAAAGAAAAGGGCCTTTTATGACCGTGTCAAGCGTGCCCATTGAGCCCCTTTATTCCCCAGACGGTGTCAAAGGGTTTGATTATGAGAAAGATTTGGGGTATCCGGGAGAGTACCCCTATACACGAGGCATTCGGCCAAACATGTATAGAGGACGTCTCTGGACGATGCGTCAGTTTGCGGGCTTTGGCTCAGCTCGGGAATCCAATGAACGCTATAAATTTCTTCTCAGTCAAGGCCAGACGGGGTTGAGCGTGGCTTTCGATATGGCGACGATCATGGGGTATGATTCGGATCACCCGCGCGCTTATGGTGAAGTGGGGCGGGTTGGGGTTGCGATCGATTCCCTTGCAGATATGGAAGTACTTTTTCAGGATATTCCTTTAGATCAAGTCAGTACATCGATGACAATCAATGCCCCAGCCGCCGTGATCTGGGCGATGTATATCGCAGCCGCAGAAAAGAAGGGGATCCCTTCCCACAAACTTACGGGCACGATCCAAAATGATATCTTGAAAGAATATATTGCCCAAAAATCCTGGATTTTCCCGCCCGAGCCCTCGATGCGCCTGATCACCGACATATTCAAGTTTGCGCGTGAACAAGTCCCCAAATGGAACACCGTATCGATCAGCGGGTACCACATTCGGGAAGCGGGGGCGACCGCATTGCAGGAACTGGCATTCACATTGGCTGATGGTTTTGCTTATGTGGAAGCCGGGATTAAAGCTGGTCTTGATGTCGATGATTTTGCTCCGAGACTATCTTTTTTCTTCAATTCCCACATGGATATTTTCGAAGAGATTGCCAAGTATCGGGCGGCACGTCGGATTTGGGCTCGGCGGATGAAAGAAAAGTACGGGGCGAAAAAGCAAGAAAGTCTACTTCTACGTTTCCATACCCAGACAGCAGGCTGTTCGCTTACGGCTCAGCAACCAGAGAATAATATTGTGCGGACTGCTTATGAGGGCTTGGCCGCTGTGTTGGGAGGGACGCAGTCGCTTCATACCAATTCGATGGATGAAGTCTTGGCTTTGCCGACCGAGAAAGCGGTGCAGATTGCCCTGCGTACCCAGCAAATTTTGGCCTATGAGACAGGAGTGGTCAATACGATTGACCCCTTAGCCGGATCGTATTTTATCGAAGCTCTGACGAACCAGATGGAAGAGGGGGCGGAGGAGTATTTCCGCCGCATCGAAGAACTGGGGGGAGTTCTGTCCGCAATTGGCCAGAATTTCTTCCAGCAGGAGATCGCCGATGCAGCTTACCGTTACCAACAGGAGATCGAACAGAAAGAGCGGATCATTGTTGGGGTCAATGAATTCATTACAGAGGCAAAACCAGATATCGACCTCTTAAAAATTGATCCTGAGATTGAACGCGGGCAAGTGCGGCGCGTTCAGGCCCTTCGGCAAACGCGAGACAACCTTCTCGTGCAGAGAACCTTAGCCGAACTCGAACAGGCCGCGCTGGGGACGGACAATTTGATGCCTAAAATCATGAATGCTGTGCATGCTTATGCGACGGAAGGGGAGATCGTCGCTGTCTTTAAAAAAGTCTTTGGAGAGTATCGGGAGCAGGCGGTCTTTTAATAGAAGTCGGAAGTGGGAAGTCAGAGGTCGGAATTTGGAAAGGGGAATGTGTTGTGAGCCAACCACGAATTAGGGTACTTGTGGGTAAACCGGGGCTGGACGGCCATGACCGGGGAGCGAAGGTCATCGCTCGGGCCTTGCGTGATGCCGGAATGGAAGTGATCTATTCTGGGCTACATCAGACACCGGAACAGATCGTAGAAGCAGCTATCCAGGAGGATGTCGATGTGATCGGTTTGAGTATCTTGTCCGGTGCCCAGATGACGATATTTCCGCGGGTCAAGGCATTGCTCAAAGAGCAAAATTCGGAGGATATTTTGCTCATCGGGGGAGGAACGATTCCGGATGAGGATATTGAGGTATTGATTCAGTCCGGTGATGCGGAAGCTTTATTTACGCCAGGAACACCGACTGGGGATATTGTTGCTTGGATCAAGGAGCGACTGGGAGTGGATTCACCGCCGTACGAGCACGCCTAGGATCCCGCCGCAGCCACCAGCGACAAGTGAGAGAATGCTCCTTTCCCCCACTTTGAGCCAGGAAGGCGGGGTGTCGATGAAGACGGCGCTAATGAGAAGCAAGAGGAGAATGAAACCAAAGCCGACGAATAACCCGTAATAAAGGCCCTTTGCGCCCGCTTGGTAGGCCACAAGCAAGGCGGAGACAAAGATGCTCATCAGGACGATCACCGTGATAGCCAGTGATGATTCTGGCAGTGAGGTCAAGGAGAGGAGCAGGCCATAGGCTAAGGCGAGAAACAGAGCCAGTACAGCGGCCGCAATGATCCCTTTGAAGGCAAGACTGAATTGAAAGGATTTGGACATTGGAAATCCCTCCTTTAATTGCTATCAGCCTATGCGCAAGAATCCGGGTGTATGACAGGATTCTTTAGGAATGGTCGTTTTGGGATATGATAGTACGGTACGCCCAGAAAAAAGAAAACTATACATGAAGGGAGGCGACGATATTTGGGTTTAAGAGACAAGACACAGCGGAAATTTGTAGAGTTCTTCGAAAACATGGCACGGATGTATGAAGGTGCCGAATTTGAAGTTGCCTATTCACAGATTCAACGGGATACCGGATCGGCAAACAGTACTCTAAAAAGAGCACTTCGGACGATGGTGGAAGAAGGAGTGTTGAAGATTCAACTTGGCCGAAATTCGCGTTATGGACGCTTCCGATATCTGGCCTATCAACCCCCGGTAAAGACGTCAGAGCCCGAAAAGCTTGCTAAAGCCATTCAAACGCAGATGATACCAGGCGATAAACCCGAAACTCAGGCTCACGTCGAGGGTGAAGGGCATGATGTCCAGGCTTTAGCTGACCTAAAGCTTGATGTTCAGGAGCTGGTTCATTTAACCAATCATCTTATGCGCCGTGTACGGCATCAGGAGATGACGATCGCGCTTCTGCAAGACCGGATCGCCGAATTGGAGGACAAATTGTACAAAAAATAAATTCCCAGTCGTTTAATAGGGAGTTTTCGCAAAGATGTGGTATAATGTAAATACAACCTACCTTGTGCGTACGGATTTATCTTGGTTTTGATCCTATTGATGTTTAGGGAACTGATATGGAACATGTGAGTACGACAAGCCCTTTTCGAAGGGAAGCCGGAAGATATGGCCTAGGTGCCCACCTGCGAGAACAGGGTCAGAAACCTGGAGTCCTACGGCAAGGTGGGAGAGGTAGGGATTTTCCCTACCTTCTGTATTTAGGAGTGGAGAAAACGGGATGACAAGGATAATTTTGACACGACACGGGGAAACGTTGTGGAACATAGAAAAGCGAGTGCAAGGAAGCCTGGATTCAGCCCTCTCTGGGAAGGGCATGGCTCAAGCAAAGAGACTGGCCGGGCGTCTACGGGGAGAAGGAATACAGCATCTTTATGCAAGCGATGCACCCCGGGCGATTGCGACAGCGGAAGCTATCCGCTCAGAACTACAACTCGATGCCATTTTAATTTCACCTTTTTTACGCGAATTTTCATTTGGGGAATGGGAAGGAAAAGTTTGGGCAGAACTTAGAACGGCCAATCCGGATGTTTTCAGTCTCTGGGATACGGAGCCCCATCGTGTTCAAGTTCCTGGCGGAGAAACGATGCAAGCGGTCTCCGAACGGGCTTGGCTGTTTCTTGGAGAGATCCGGAAAAAATATCGCGGTGAAACCGTGTGTCTTGTGAGTCACGGGTTGACCTTAAAACTTTTGGTGACCCGAGCTATGGGTTTCGCGGTAGAAGAGTGGAACAAAACGCCGTGGCAGTTCAATACTGCGGTCAATGTATTTGAAGAGCAAGATGGGATCCTCATTCCCAAAATCATTGCGGATATTAGCCATTTAGAAGGACTAGAGTAATGGTTTGAATTCATGACGAGTCCACTTATGCAGTCCCTCCCGTAGCCCAATCGGCTTCAAACACACTTTTGAGTTTGGCAGTAGCAGTAGGGGAAGGGACCGTAATCGAGAACTCGTGATTGATGACGAAGGTGTAATAACTCCAATCTGAGCTGGTTAAGATAAAGGTTTTATCGTCAAAAAGACCGATGTGTAGGTTAAAGGCTTCATTGTTCGGCGGATTAGCATAGCGAATCTTGACGCCGCCCGTTTTGAGTCGAGCAATCATGTCCGGTTTGTCTTTCCCCATTTTTTGAGAAAGAAGCAAGCGGACATCCCGTCCTTTTCCGGCTGCGTTGATCAAGGCTTGAATCGTGTCCTCATCACTGACTTCAGCGGTTTCGACCCAAATGGATTGGTTGGACGCCATGATCCGTTCAGAAATCTGCTGCTTCAGGTTAGCATTGCGCGCGAGGATAATATAGTCGTCTGGCAAGTCAGAGCTTTTGGATACATCCAAGGATAAGGTCGTGGTAAATTTCCAGTCCTGGGCGAAGATATCCGCAGTCCACCCAGCAGAACGCCCTGATAGTTCAACGGCCAGATCATGATTGGCCTGCCAGCTCGAGGAGGTCCAGCTAGGTCCATAGACTAAAGCTTTGGTTTGGTCGACCACGAGAAATTTCACGCGGTGGAACTGACCTTTCCGGGCTGGGTAGAATTGGACAGAGATGCCTTGGCTCTTAAGTGAGTCAAGGGTAGTTTTGTTCGGGCTTTGCCATTGATCCAGAAGGATCTTGACCTCTACTCCAGCCTGGAATTTCTTAATCACGTGATTCATTAATTCGGAATCATCGAAGAGGACTTGTTCAACATAAAGCGATTTCTGAGCTGAGTCGATCAGGTTCAGAGTCCTGGTATGGATGGCGGGGCCGTCTGAAAACAAAGCGGAAGGAGGAAGGTTAGAGACGGCAGGGGGTTTCTTGAATAATTGGGTTAAGCGGGGAGAACACCCGGTGGCCAGTAGGAGGATAGCGACGATGGCAATAACTCTTTTCCACATGACGATCCCTCTTCCAGGCTAGCTTCTTCCAGAAAATTTGCTTAGCATTATTTAATCTAACCCTGCTATTATAGCATGAATAACCCCTATTGAAAAAAACTCAAGGCATAGATTTTCGCTTCTCAACATAAAAATTTCCAGGGTCCTAAGACGATGCGAAAGGGAGAGTGCCTATGAGGCTTTTTTTTCTCAAGCGGGGGTTGGTTGCTCTATGCTTGGCTCTCCTGGTTGTCTTTCTTTCTCACAGCCCCGTTCAGGTTTCGGCTAGTGCATTGAGTCTTTTCTCTGCGGAAAAAGCATATGAGCATGTGAAATACCTCGTTCAGAAAGTAGGCCCCAGGCCGGCAGGCAGCAAAGCAGAACTCAAGGCAGCCCAGTATATTTATTATACTTTGGAGCGGGCGGGTTGGAAGGTGCATGAACAGTCATTTAGTAAAGTGGTCGTCCATGATTCGCCTCTGCAATTGGGAGACCAGAAGATAGAGCTTGTCAACAGCCAAAATATTATAGCTGAACTGCCGGGTAAAAAGGCAGATACCATCATTCTTGGGGCCCATTACGATACCGCAGATGTCAATGCACCAGGGGCGCTGGACAATGCTTCCGGCGTGGGGGTTTTACTCGAATTGGCGCGTGTATTAGCCACCGATCCCCATGAAGAAAGTTACCAGTTGGTTTTATTCGGTGCTGAGGAGCAGGGGTTGGTTGGTTCATCCTATTATGCAGCCCACTCTGATCTCTCAGCTGTCAGCTGGATGCTCAATCTGGATATGATAGGAACTCCGATGGAGATTGATGTAGCAGGCAAAAAGTCGGCTCCTCCCGAATTAACTGAGAGGTTAACGGCCCTTGCGCGTAAGAGCGGTATTCCGTTTCACTTGAGTCGTGAGGCCATGGTGATGAGCCGAGATTCAACACAAGGGGGAAACAGCGATTTTAGCTCATTCCTGGATCAAGGCATTCCTGCAGTAGGTCTCGGACTTGCTGGTCGCCCCCCGGGTTTTTATCATCGACCAGAAGACCGCTTGGAAAGGGTTAGCTTAGAAGAGCTACAGAAAGTAGGGGAATTTGTCAGCCTACTCGTGGGCACCGTCCGCCTAGATCAGGTTGGTCCACGCACATGGGACGAGTTTTACCTGACATTCCAGTTTGGCTCCCAGGTGTTTTTCCTCCCTGGTACTACTTTGCGAGCACTTTATCTTTTGGTGTTCTTGTTGGTTGGGATCGCTGTCGTACGCTCACTTCGACAAGGGGTTTTGTGGACGTGGAAAGGGTATTTAGCACTCTCAGGGGTTGTTTTTGTCACCTGCCTGGGGGCGATTACCCTGAGCGGTGTTGGGGAAATACTTTGGCAGATGGCTAAGCAGCGCCAGTTTATTTGGTATGCATATCCTGAACTTTTCGTGTTGGTCCGAATCGTGATAGTCGCTGGATTCCTGCTTTATCTGGGAAGCTGGTTTCCCAAACTACCTCTGCCCAAAGAACCACGCATCTATTGGCTAAGTGGAGTGATCGTGCTATTTTGCGCTAGCCTTCTCAGTGCGCTCATTCGGATTGACCTCGCCTTTCCTTTTGTGTTTTGGCTTTTCTGTTTTGCCATCCAGCGCACCTTTCCGAATCTCATCCTGGCGCTTATCGGGCCCTATTTCTTTTACCGGTTCCATTGGGAAATGCTTCAATCGAATCAATGGCTCAGTTATTATGAGGTGGTCCATCGCTATTACCTTCTCTTCATCGCCATCTATGCCCTGATGGCTATCCCACTGCTCTTAGCGCTGCTCCATGTGGCGAGTTTTAAGCCTCGTTTTTGGCAGCGGTGGTTGCTAAAGGCCCGTCTGCCGGCACTTGGCGTCATCGCCTTAAGTCTACTGGCATTAGGTCTTATCCCCAGCTATACCTCCCGTTATCCGCAAGGGATGACGGTTCGAGAAGAATGGACGGGTGAGGCCCAAAATCAACTGCATTTGTTTTCACGCGACAATTTTCCGAGCCAGCTGATCCGTGAGCTGCAGGCCAAGCCGGGTAAAAGCTTGATTTTACCAAGTCTATCCGATACGCCGCCTGTGTCGGTTAAGGCCGAAGTGATGGAAAAGCAAAATGTCCCAGCGCGGGCGCTCGAATTGATGCTCCAGTTTCAATTCAGCCGTGATCCATACCTTGTACGCCTGACGCTGGAAAGTTCACGACCATTTAAAATTAGCGGGATTGATGAATTCTTGCCAACAAACAAGCTGCCACACAAAGTGCAATTACTGGGTAAACGCCAAAACCAAGGAAACTATGTGCTGGTCGTGGAACGGACTCCCCCCCAGCGCAATCAAATTAAGCTTTCCTTGGAAGCAGAGAGCACCCTCCAGTGCACGGTTGAAGTGAATTTTCCGGATCCGGAGCAGAATTACCGCATAAAAGCAAATGCCTTGTCCGTAGACTATCAAGCCTCTTACCAAAAAATCATAGAATTTTAGGCGAGTGAACAACTTTTTATGGAAAATCTATCCAGCATACTGTGAATCGGGATAGAGGAAAATACTTTTGAGGAGGTAAAGAATATGTACAAAAAAATCGCCGTTGAGGATGGGTTGACTAATGTCACGCAGGCCTTGCATGCCGCTGGGTTTCAGACGACAGCATTGGAAGGCCAAACCTTTTACAATGTTCAGGCTGTGGTTGTCAAGGGCAATGGAACGGATCTATTGGCTCCGGAAGCAAACTTTAAAATACCGGTCGTGAATGCCGCCGGACGGAGTGCGGAGGAAGTTGTTGATATTCTCAGGGATCGCCTGGAGTGAACTCGCCAGGCTAAAGCAAAATACATCAACAAAATGTCAATTGCCTGCAAACCCCATGCTAGCTACGGATAGTGTGGGGTTTTTATGGAGGAATGGCAAAGGGCTTTTAGCATGATGCCCAGGTACGGAATGGGAAATGATACCATATGCTGAAGTGGAAAGAATTCTAGCTGAAAGGAGAGGTTTGCATGGGCTTTGGGTTACTCCCGTTAGGGGCCGGCTTAGTTGGTTTTGGCTTAGGTACACTTTATGGCACAGCGCTTGCTCCGTATCCCTATCCTCCCTACCCCTATTATCCGTATCCGCCGTATCCTTATCGGCCGTATTCGTATCGTCGCTGGTACTAGAAATCTTATGTGATTAGGGCTGCGGGACATATTTTGCCCCGCAGATTTCCTTTCAGCGGCGAATATGTTATGATATATCGCTGAAAAGGTTTGGCGAGGAGGAGCAGCATGCTCAAGATATATTTGAAAAAGCAACGCAAGAAGCGGCTGGAACAAGGACATCCCTGGATCTATCAAAGTGAGATTGAACGAATTGAGGGAGATGTCGGCGCAGAGGACCTCATTTCGGTACATAACCATGAAGGGTATTTTCTAGCCCAGGGATTTTACAACCCGCAATCCCAGATTGCGGTTAGGGTGTTGGCTTACCGGGAAGACACCACAATTGACGAAGCCTGGTTTCTCAACCGGATTCGAGCGGCCTGGGACAGACGGCTTTGGCTGATTCCTGGGGTGAGTTCCTGCCGGGCCGTTTATGGGGAAGCGGATTTTCTGCCAGGGCTCATTGTAGATAAATACGAGGATGTGCTCGTCATTCAGATGCTCGCGGCTGGCATGGAAAAACGCCGAGAGTGGATTTTTCAGGCTCTGCGCGAAGTGTTTCAGCCTCGTGGGATATATGAGCGCAATGATGTTCCGGTTCGGCGTCTGGAAGGGCTGGATGAACGCTCAGGTTTTGTCGGTCCCGAGTTTGACACCTTGGTTGAGATTCAGGAAAATGGCTTGAAGATCCTAGTGGATGTCGCTGAAGGGCAGAAGACCGGATACTTCTTTGATCAACGCCAGAATCGCGCCGCCCTGAAACCATTTATGACGGGTTGGGGGAAACGACGGGGGATCAGGTTGGGAACAGATGGACAGCCTCTGGATGTTAACGGTAAGGCCATAAAGAATCCATTTTGGGATGGAGCTGAAGTCTTAGATTGTTTTTCGCATACGGGCGGTTTCATGCTTCATGCCTGCGCCTATGGTGCGAAAAAGGTAACGTGTGTGGATGTGTCAGAAACCGCTTTGAAAACGGCACGGGAAAATGCCCTGACCAACGGTTTTCTGCACCGGGCGGAATTCGTTGAGGGAAATGCCTTCGACTACTTGCGGGAGAAGGTGAAAGAAGGAAAGCATTGGGATGTTGTGATCTTGGATCCACCTGCCTTTGCCAAGAGCCATCAGGCCTTGTCCGCTGCCATGAGAGGGTACAAGGAAATTAATCTTCAAGGGATGAAGTTGGTACAGCCCGGAGGAATTTTAGTGAGTGCATCCTGTTCCTATCATTTGACTGTTGAACAATTCTTTGAAATGTTGGCAGAAGCGGCTAGGGATGCCCGCAAAGTGCTGCGTTTACTTGAGTTGCGTCGAGCAGGTTTGGATCACCCGGTGCTACTGGGAAGCCGTGAAACGGACTATCTAAAGTTTGCTATTTTTGAAGTATTTGATCGACCTTAAGCAGAAGCTCGCTACAAAGCTTTGCTAAAGCGATTCAGATGGCATATAATGGGGCTGAGGGGGGTATTATCAGATGGCTGAAAGGTTCGAACAAATGGATGCGTACAGCGATATTTGCAACATTATGCGCAACCGCGCCTATAAACTGACCCCCCAGAGGCAAACAATTCTAAAAATATTCTTTAAGCATGCGGATCAGCACTTAAGTGCGGAAGATGTTTATCAACTCGTGAAACCGCTGTACCCCGATATTGGTATGGCGACTGTTTACCGCACCCTCGATATTTTCGCTGAGCTTGGGGTGCTGCAGAAGAATGATTTTGGCGATGGACGGAGCCGCTATGAATTTAGCCGTCAGGATGAACACCATCATCACCACCACTTAATCTGTTTACACTGCGGGAGTGTTTCAGAATTTGATGATGATTTATTGGAATCCCTTGAGACGATGATCACAAAGCGCAATAAATTCAAAGTGGTCGATCATGTCTTGAAGTTTTATGGGTATTGTGAGAAATGCCAAGCAGAGATGATATGAACGCTAGACAAGGATATGCAAGGAGTTTGCATATCCTTATTTTTTAGTGAATTTGTAGCATTGCACTGAAGAAGATATTTTTGAGGAAGATTTGTCCTGTTGAAGCTGATTTGTGTGTTTTCCGTGTATGATTTGACGAGCGATTCTCGGCACAACGGGGAAGGAGAATAGGACAGGAAGAGCGAAGAAATGGACATGGAATAAAATGTAAGATGGGGGAGGAAGCCATGTCTCATCCTTTGGCCTCAAATACTCGTAACAGACTTTCCAAACCGCCGATTTCTTGGCGGCAGCTACTAGCCTGGGGACACCTGTTGGTAGGTCATAACGATGAAGCCATTGGGATTTGGGTCGAATTGTTAAAGCTAGATTCGCCTAAGCCCCGGCTAGATATTGTACGGAGGCTGATTAAGGCAAAGGTATTCGCAGAAGTGAAAGAGTACCTTGAAATCTACGATCAGAAAAATGTTGAGGGCAGAGCTGAAATCAAGTATTGGCTCGCGCAGACTTATCTTGGTCTAGGATTAATCCAGGAAGCAAAAGAGCTGCTTGAACAAGCGATCGCGTTCGGGCCAGAGAAAGCTGAGTATTGGGATCGTCTGACTGATTGCTTACTCGAACAAGGAGAGTGGCAGCTTGCTGTTGAGACCTTGGACAAGTCTCTTAAAGTCAATCCGAAACGGGGTGACACCGTTTTTCGCCTCGGTATGATTTATGCATACCATGAGGAATATGCGGAAGCCTTGCGTTGTTTTTCAGGTGCTTGCCAGCTCCGACCCCGGAATCCTCAGTATTGGGAAATGAAAGCTGAGATGCATTTACGGTTGGAACAAATTGAAGAGGCAAGCCGGGCATTTTCGCGGGCGCTCTGGTATAGTGCTGACCCAGAAACGATGGCTCGGGCAGCCTATTGCCAGGTCCAACTGAATCATATTGAGAAAGGGATACGTTATTACGAACGGGTATTAAAGCATGAACCTGATCATTATGATTCCCTCTCAAATCTAGCGGCTATCTATCAAAATAAAAACCGCTCCAATGAGGCCTTACATTTGCTCGAACGTGCGCAGGCCATCCATCCTCATGATCCGATCCTCCTCAACAATTTGGCTTATACTTTGGTGCACTTGGGCAGAACCCGCAGGGCGTTGGAATACTACCAAGCTGCGCTCAGCCTTGCTCCGAGTCATCCCCTCATCCTGTATAATATGAGCGTCTGTTTGGCTGGAAAAGGAGAATGGGATCATGCTATCGAGGCCATCCAAAACCTTTTGGAGGTAAATCCGGAGCACTCCGATGCTTGGGCTTTACTCGGAAACGTTTATGATGAACTGAATGAGCCGGAATTGGCTATTGACTGTTTCAACCGAGCCTTGAAGCTGGCATAACGGAGGAAGCCATTTCCTGCTGAGAAAAACTTCCTCTTCGAAGAAAAGCCTCCCGATATAGGGAGGCTTTTTGGAACCAGTCAGAAAGTATATCTTTGTGGTGGCACAACTAAATGAATATCAGCGTTTGCTTTTGTGACCAAAAATGATAAAATACGAAGGAAAATGTCATAAATTTCAGCAGAATATAGATAGATGGTGGACGAAGGAGGAGTACACAGTGGCAATGGACATGGCCAAAATCGAAGAAGCTGTGCGTATGATGTTAGAAGCAATCGGGGAAGATCCGGAACGGGAAGGACTTATGGATACCCCAAAACGGGTAGCGAGGATGTATGCCGAGGTCTTTTCTGGGTTGCATGAAGATCCTAGTGAACATTTAAAGGTTCAGTTTTCTGAGGATCACGAAGAGATGATTATCGTAAAAGACATTCCGGTCTATTCGATGTGTGAGCATCATCTTGTGCCTTTTTATGGTAAAGCACATGTAGCCTACATTCCGCACAATGGTAAAATTACAGGACTATCTAAACTGGCACGGGTTGTGGAGGGATATGCCAAACGTCCGCAACTTCAGGAGCGTTTGACTTCTCAGATTGCGGATTCTGTGATGAAAATGCTGGATCCGAGAGGGGTTTTAGTGGTCATTGAGGCAGAGCATATGTGCATGACCATGCGCGGTGTGAAGAAACCGGGTTCGAAAACTCTAACTTCGGCCGTTCGCGGCATCTTTAAGAATAGTGAGGTGACCCGGGCTGAAGGCTTTACCTTAATCTATGGACACAATTATTAAGATGAAGCTCAATTTTAAGACCGCATGATGGTGCAGGATTGTTTTTTAGGAAGGGTTTGTTGATGGATGGATTCAGACAAGTCAGGGGGCGGCAAGCTCGAACTTATAGCCCTGAAGAAAGTGAGCGCCAATCCCGAACTCTATAAGGTCATTGATTTTCTGAATAAAAACTTGAAAACCTACCACTTGATGTTCGGCCTTACTAAAAAGGAGGAGAGCATGACGATTTCGGTATATGAGGTAGAGTGAACTCGTTCAACTAAAGTTGAAATAAGATTCTGGGTGAGGGTATTATGCATATTTTGTTGACCAATGATGATGGTTTTTTTGCGCCAGGGCTGCAAGCCCTTTACCGGGAGCTCTTAGAAGAACCCGGCTATGTTGTATCTATCGTTGCCCCAGAAAGCCAGCGTTCAGCTAGTGGGCATGCGATTACCTTGTTTGATCCCCTTTTCGTCGTAGAACACCCGGTGGAAGGAAACGGGAAGGGGTTTGCTGTTCGCGGGACGCCCTCTGATTGTGTTAAATTAGCGATTCAAGCCGAGCTTGTTCCTAAACCGGATTGGGTGATTTCCGGCATCAACCTCGGCCCAAATTTAGGGACAGATGTTTTTTATTCTGGCACAGTCTCAGCAGCGATGGAAGGAGTTTTGGCAGGGGTTCCTGCAATTGCCGCATCTCTAGCCAGTTTTGAATATATAGACTTTGATCCGAGCGCTAAATGGCTAGCTGAATTCCTTAAACAAGAAGGAAGGTCGCATCAAGACGGGCTTCTGAATATCAATTTTCCGGGCCAGCCGCGTGAAACATGGCAAGGAGTCCGTGTCGTGCGGCTAGGAACAGCAGTCTACAATGATGTTTTTGAAAGCCGTATCGATCCCCATGGTCGACGTTATTTTTGGCAAGGCGGAACGCTTTCAGTTGAAAGAAAAACGGATACAGATTTGGCCGCTATTGCTCAAGGGTCAGTTTCAATCACACCCATGCACAGCGATTTGACAGACTATCCGAAACTGAAAGAATGGGGTTTAAAGTCTCTTGTCTAAAAAAAGAGTACAGTCCATAGGGAGGACGGACTGTACTCTTTTTGCCCTTAGAGAGGCCGCAATGCCGGCTGGAGGGGAATCCATTGAGGAGAGGATTTACAGGAGCCGCAGGTGAAGCCGGTACAAAAGTGAATTAGAGTGAACCGCCTTTTAGTGATTCTTCCGCTCGACGAATCATGGCTTTAACCATGCTTCCCCCGATTCGACCGCCAACATGGCCACATTCACGCGACGTCATGTTCTCCCAACCCTGAGATTGTATTTTCTCGGTTAAACCGAGTTCATCTGCTACTTCCCATTTAAATTGATCCAATACAGATTGAGGCAGAATCCCAGCGTTACGGTTGCTATTTCGACTCATAATAAAGCATCTCCTTTCAATCTGTCATCGTGACATTTCTAGTGTTAACAGAATGAAAGTTTTTATGGTGCTGAAAATATGGCGCTCTTATGGCTTTTTATCTAATGGAGGAAGTAAATATGTTGATTGGGACATTCTTGTTTTATTTCATACTCTTCGTCTTTATCTTTTCCTCGTCCAAGCTACGAAATCGATTTAAATCCAAAGGATTACTCATAATTTTTGTCATCCCTGCCATATTAGGGCTAATCATGGCATTTTTAACGGTTCTTAAAGTTTACTTTATTTATAAATTATTAGCTCTTTTATTTGCAGCGGTGACTTTTTATCTCACGTATTTAGAATGGGGAGGACGCGGACGAAAAAAGTGAACTCACTTTCCGGGCACAATGTGGCATCAAGATGACGCCATGTTTAAAGTCGCAACGTATCTTTTGGAGAAAGCTACCGCGCAGACCTCGACCCGACCCCGACCCAACGCATCTCAAAGGTTGGCAAAAACAGCCGCGAGGTCAACTTCACTGTGGAAGGTGAAGCAATTTCAACAATAATTAATGGTATTCCAAAGTAGCCGGTCTTTCTAAGCTTGCTTGGATCGCAGACAACCACAATATCCGGCTGTGATAGGATATTGGAGATTTCTTCATCACTTTCGTAAGCTTCAGGTATGCAAACATCAAATTAAAAGCCGTTCCCATCTTAAGCAGGAACGGCTTTAACGCATGGTTGCCGGAAACGGTTATCGTCTGTGAAAATAGGCTTACGAACGGTCCGAGTGGCTCGACCGGCTTGATGTCCGAGCGTGAATCTCTATGATCTTGAGAATCAACTCAACCCCTTTTTCCAGAGCGAAAGTCGGGATGAATTCATATTTCCCATGGGCATTATGACCTCCAGCGAATAGGTTTGGGGTCGGCAGGCCCATGAAGGAAAGACGGGCTCCATCCGTGCCGCCACGAATCGGTTTTACATCAGGTTGGATACCAACCTCTTCCATGGCCTGTTTGGCAGTTTCAACGATGTGTATGACGGGTTCGATCTTTTCGCGCATGTTCCGGTACTGATCTTTGATCTCAACCGTGAAGATTTCTGCACCATACTTTTTGTTCAGCTGTTGGCTGGCATCTTGAACAGTCTTTTTGCGCTTTTCTAATCCCTCACTGTCAAAATCCCGGAGAATATAGTGAAGGATGGTTTCTTCAACATCGCCATGCATTCCATTTAAGTGGTAGAATCCTTCGTACCCTTCCGTATGAGTCGGGGTCTCGTGGGAAGGGAGGAGAGCGATGAACTCACTGGCCAAAAGCGTAGAGTTAATCATTTTGCCTTTGGATCGACCGGGGTGAACATTACGGCCATGCACTTTAACCACGGCTTTGGCTGCATTGAAATTTTCGTATTCCAACTCACCGATGGGTCCGCCATCGACAGTGTAAGCAAAATCAGCACCGAAGCTTTCTACATCAAAATAGTCAGCACCCCGACCAATCTCTTCATCGGGCGTGAACCCAATACTGATCTTGCCATGAGGCATTTCCGGATGCTGTGCTAGATATTCCAAAGCAGTCATGATTTCTGCGATGCCGGCTTTGTCATCGGCACCGAGCAGGGTTGTCCCATCCGTGGTAATCAGGGTTTTGCCAATATACTGCTGCAGCTCCGGGAAGGCTTCTACAGTGAGGCTAAGATGTTGTTCTGAGTTTAAGACAATATCTCCACCCGGATAGTTTTCGATAATTTGTGGCTTGACGTTGCTTCCCGACATGTCCGGACTGGTATCCATGTGAGCGATAAAACCAATTCTCGGAACTTTTTGATCCGTATTCGCGGGTAGGGTGGCATATACATATCCCTTGTCATCCAGTAAAACATCGTTTAATCCAAGTGCTTTTAGCTCATCGTGAAGGACCCTGGCTAAATCCAACTGGTTAGGCGTGCTCGGGACGGTCGTTGAGTCTTCATTCGATCGGGTATCAATACGCACATACTGAAGAAAACGTTCCAAAACTTTCGGCATGGGGCAACCTCCAATCCAATGATACAGTTCTCTTTCTTTTCGATTGGCGTAAGGAATTCTTTCCTCATTATAGAAGGGTTAAGTTCAAAAAGAAAGAGCCGCTAGGCAAAAAATGATCATTCTTACATCAAGTGCATGTCGTGCAACCGTTCAGGCGTCTTTCACAGATACTTTCCAATCCATGGAAGCCTGCGGAGATCTGCATATTTTACGGCACCATTGAGGAAGAGAACGGCCCCGTAAACCCCCATGCCAACGACGACCTGCACAATATAGCCTAAGAGCGTGCTGCCCAATGCGGCATATAAAAGTCGCAGTGCCAGCAGCATGCCAATGCCGGCACTAAGTGGCTGCAGGAAAAAATGCTGCAAATCAAGAGGAAGTCCGGTCAAACGGGATATCGCTAAAAGGTTTAAGACAGCTATAATAAAGAAACCTGATACATAGGCCCAGGCACTTCCTAACAGGCCCCACTGAGGGCTGGCCGTCAGTACGACAATGAGCGGGATGCGCACAGCGGCTCCTGCAATTGAATGCAGAACCGGGAGCTGGACTTTGCCTAGCCCTTGAAGGATACCTGTCGTGGTTTGCAGGATATAGGAAAAGATCCCACCGAAAACGAGTACACGTAAGACGGGAGTAAGGGCAGGGCTTTTAAAGAAAGTTGTGAGCGGAGCAGCGTACATGAAGAGGATGATCAGGGCGGGCAACCCGACGATGACAGTGAGGCGGATGGCTTCGGTGCTCCTCGCTCTGACAACGTGGAATTGCTTGCGGACTGCAGCTTCGGAAATAGCAGGAACAAGCGAAGCGGCCAAAGCGAAAGTAAATACACTGGGAAAGTTCAAAAGCGTGAAGGCTGAACCGCCGAGCTGACCAAACAAGGTTGTCGCTTCGCGGGCCGTATATCCCGCAGCCTGCAGCCTTTGTGGGATGAGCATCGCATCGGTTGCGGAAAGCCCAGTGGCTAGGAGACGACCCAGTGTCACCGGGGATGCCAGATGAAAGAGCGTCCCCAGCGTCTGGCGCGGCGGATGGATGGCATCAGAAGCATTTTCTTTGCTCCTGATGCCGACGTAATACTGCAGCACAATTACGATCAATCCGACGAATTCTCCGGCCAGCATCCCTAAGGCCAGTCCTGCCGCAGCCCATTCTATGCCTTGTGGAAGGAGACGCATGGCTAAACTAAACCCGAGGGAGATGCGTACCAGCTGTTCGGCGATCTGACTGATGGCTGTGGGCAGCATGTTTTGCAGGCCCTGAAAATACCCCCGGAAGGCGGAGGCAACCGAGACGATAAAGATGGCAGGGGTGCAGATCAGGAAGACATTGAGTACACGGGGGTCTGGAAACAGCCGATTGGCCATGAGCGGTGCCACGGTGTAGAGCAGAACCGCCACGATGACACCGGAGCCGGTGAGAATCTTCAAAGCAAGATGAAAAATGGCTTTTGCCTGTTTAGGCTGGCCTAGGGAGACTTCTTCTGCGACCATTTTGGAAACCGCCAGGGGTATTCCGGCGGTCGTCAGGACCAAAGCCATCATGTAAATTGGGAAAACCATGGTGAAGAGTCCGTAGGCTTCTCCGCCAATATGGGTCATAATTAAATATTGATAGATGAAGCCTAAAATGCGGTTCATTAGATTGGCTCCGAGCAATATGGTCGCTCCGTAAACAAAGGTACGTTTGGGCATACCGAGCTTTCACCCCATTTTAAAATGCTTCTAGTAACCTTATGCACTACGGGAAAAGCCCATGCTTGGAATTTTTTTTGCTAATGGTTCAAGTTAAAAGGATTTTGATGACACGATGACGAATTTTTCTTAAAATAACCGCTAAGGATATTATCAGGAATAATTTGCAAGTCAAGGGGTAATATACCTCCAGACAGGGGGTATTCTAATGTGGCAATTGCTTAAACACGCCAAGATTTTTACGCCGGAACCCATAGAGGAGATGGATCTCCTCATGGTGGGAGAGAGGATTGCCGCCATAGGGAATAATTTGAGCCTTCCACCCTATGTGAAAGGGGAGGTCTTTGATCTCACAGGGTTGACTTTGGTTCCGGGCTTTATGGATGCTCATGTTCATATTTGTGGCGGTGGGGGAGAAGCCGGCCCAGCATCGCGGACACCTGAAATTCAACTATCCCAACTGACGAAAGCGGGAACAACCACGGTGGTTGGCTGCTTAGGGACGGATGCCGTTTCACGGAGTATGGCCCAACTCTTAACCAAAGCACGTGCTTTGCAAGATGAGGGGTTAACCACGTATATCTATAGCGGGGCCTATCAAGTCCCGCCGCTAACCTTGTTCCCGACGTTACGCCAAGACTTGGCATTGGTGGATAAAGTAGTGGGAGCGGGAGAAATAGCCATATCGGATCATCGCTCGGCTCAGCCTCAGATCGCCGAATTGGAACATTTGACCGCAGAGGCCCGTGTTGGCGGGATGCTCGGGGGAAAAGCCGGGATTGTCCACCTCCATTTGGGTGAAGGCAAACGTGGGTTAGATCCAGTTTGGCAAATTCTCAATCAGACGGAGATTCCGATTACGCAGTTTATGCCAACGCATATTAATCGTACGTATCCGCTTTTGGAACAGGGAATTGAATTTCTCAAGGCGGGCGGACATATTGATCTCACAGCAGGGTGTGATGATTTTCCGAAGGATTTGCAAGTTCCTGCCGTTTTGCTCTTGCTCTTTGAACGTAAGGTTTTGAATGACAGGGTGACCGTTACCTCCGATGGGAACGGCAGCATGCCAGAGTACAATAAGGCTGGCGTTTTGGTTGGAATGGGTGTTGGTTCGGTCGAGGTGCTTTGGCGTGACGTCCGGGAGGCTGTTCTTGAGGGACTTCCATTGGATGTAGGGTTGAGGACGATTACGGCCAATGTGGCCAATGTTTTGCATCTGCCCCGTAAAGGCCTCATCCGCCTTGACTATGATGCCGATCTGGTTGCTTTGGATGAAGAACTTTATGTTCATCATGTTTGGGCACGCGGGAAGTTAATGGTGCGTGCGCAAGAAGCTGTGGTTCTAGGAAGATACGAAGGCTCAATTCGCAACAAATAGTCTCAGCATAGGTACACTTCGATCCCAGGCAAGAACTTCTTTTGGTAAGTTAAAGGCATCCTGCCCTTTTTCTTAATAATGTACAAGGAGGAGATTGTCTTGAAGACCTATGACACGGAAAAGCTACGCAACGTCTGCTTGCTAGGGCATGGTGGAGCAGGAAAGACTTCCTTGGCCGAAGCCTTTCTCTTTAGTTCCGGAGTGACCAGCCGCTTAGGGAAAGTCCCTGATGGGAATACCGTATCGGACTACCTCCCCGAGGAGATCAAGCACAAAGTTTCGATTAGCACCAGCCTGATCCCGGTGGAGTGGCAAGGCGTAAAGGTCAATGTGCTTGACACTCCGGGGTATTCAGACTTTATGGGGGAGGTGAAAAGCGGTCTGCGCGTTGTCGAGAGCGGACTTTTAACCCTTTGCGGGGTATCCGGATTGGAAGTTCAGGCAGAAATCATCTGGGATATGATGGAAGAGATGAACCTGCCTAAAGTTGTGTTTATCAACAAGTTGGACCGGGAAAATTCAAGTATCAGTAAAGTTCTCGATCAACTGAGGTCAGCCTATAGCGGAGTTCGTTTTGCCCCTTTGCAGATTCCGATAGGGCAAGAGATGAATTTCCAGGGAATTGTGGACATCATTCAAAACAAAGCGTATTACTATGAAGCCAACGGAAGTGGCAAGTTTAGTGTCAAGGATGTCCCCGCAGAATATGCGGATGAAGTTCTAGTCCTCAGGGATAATTTGGCCGAGTCGGTAGCTGAGGGGGACGATGATGTTCTAACGAAGTATTTAGAAGGGGAGTCACTGACGAGTGAAGAATTGTCCAAGGCTTTGCGTTCTGCCTTCGCCCAGAATCTGGTGGTTCCTGTGTTGTGCGGCTCGGCATCGAAGAACATTGGAACTGCCAACCTATTAGACTTTTTGACTCAATATGTCCCTCAACCGCAACCGATGGCAGAGAAAGCTGCACTGATCTTTAAAACCTTGGCTGACCCTTATGTTGGCAAGATGAGTTTTTTCAGGGTGTATGGCGGCAAATTCACGGCAGACTCCCTGATTTACAATGCCAACCGAGGAATCGAGGAGAAGATGGGGCAGCCTTTTTATTTGCGGGGCAAGACTCAGGAGAATGTCCAAAGTGTGGGAGCTGGGGATATCGTGGTGTTAGCCAAGCTGCAGGATGTGGGGACGGGGGAAACGCTTTGTCAAAAGGAAAAGCCTGTGGAACTGGAGGGGATTGAGTTTCCGGAGCCAAATTTAGCGGTCTGCATCGAGCCCAAGAGTAAGGGAGATGAAGATAAGCTGTCGAGTGCCTTAGCGCGCTTAGCGGAAGAAGATCCGACGATTCGGGTGGGCAAGAATACGGAAACCAAGGAATTGATTCTTACCGGGCTCGGAGAAATGCATTTAGAAATCCTCCAGGAAAAGCTGGCCCGCAAGTTCGGGGTGGCGGTCACCATGCGGGTTCCTCGGGTACCTTACCGGGAAACCATCAAGAAACCGGTTCAAGTGGAAGGGAAGCACAAAAAGCAAAGCGGTGGCCACGGGCAGTACGGACACGTTTGGCTACGCATGGAGCCGCTTAACGGGGGTCAGTTTGAGTTTACGGAAGAGGTATTTGGCGGCGCGGTGCCCAGACAATACTTCCCGGCTGTCGAAAAAGGGGTGCGGGAGGCGATGTCTGAAGGGGTATTGGCTGGGTATCCTGTTACTGGGTTTAAGGTCTGTCTTTATGACGGCTCCTATCATAGTGTGGATTCCTCTGAAATGGCGTTTAAGCTTGCGGCCATCCTCGCATTCAAAAAGGGAGCGGAGCAGGCCAAGCCGGTCTTGCTGGAACCAGTGGTGGAAGTCGAAGTGCGGGTTCCGGAAGCATTCATGGGGGATGTGATCGGAGATCTCAATTCCAAACGGGGCCGGGTGCTGGGGATGGACGCTGATGGGAAATACCAAATCATCAAAGCCCATGTTCCCCAGGCAGAAATGATGCGCTACGCCATTGATCTTCGCTCGCTCACGCAAGGGAGAGGCAAGTTTAGAATGTCCTTCCTTCAGTACGAAGAAGTTCCTGCTAAAATTAGCGATGGCTTAGTGAGCCAACTGAAGGCCTCGCAGGCTTAATTCCATATCAATTCGCTCACATAGGGGCTCTAACCCGTGTCTCTATGCTGATTTAGACCAAGTAGGGCTTTTCCTCATGGCCCTGCTTGGTCTTTTCTCGGCTTTTGATACATAGTGTGATTTAAGCCCAAACGAATATTTAGCGTTTGCAGTATAATAAAAGAAAAATAGGGAGCAGGAACGAAGAGGATTTAGCTCATAAATAGCGAAAAAGAACAGTGGATTTATTTTTATAAACTTTGTAAAGTGAGTTATTTTCAACGGAGGGAAAACATGGGAGTTCTTAATGTCGGGCTCGATGTTGGTTCCACAACGGTGAAGATGGTTATTCTTGAAGAGGGAAAGATTATCTTTAAACAGTACATGAGGCACTTTTCTAACATTAAACAAACGGTAGCCTCATTACTGGAAGACGCTAAAAACGTTTTGCAAAGAAATTCGTTAACCATCATGATTACCGGTTCGGGTGGCCTTAATATTTCGAAAAATTTAGATGTAGCATTTATTCAAGAAGTTATTGCCAGTACCCATGCCGTTAAAAACTTGATTCCTGCAACCGATGCAGCCATTGAGTTGGGTGGAGAAGATGCCAAGATTACGTATTTTGGCGATGCTATGGAGCAGCGGATGAATGGAACCTGTGCAGGCGGTACAGGGGCCTTTATCGACCAGATGGCAGCTCTCTTGCAGACGGACGCTGCGGGCCTTAATGAGCTAGCCAGGAGCCATAGAAACATATATCCCATTGCCTCGCGCTGTGGCGTCTTTGCGAAAACGGATATTCAGCCCTTGCTGAACGAAGGGGCAGACAAAGAAGATATTGCGGCCTCGGTGCTTCAAGCCGTCGTGAACCAAACGATTAGCGGTCTTGCCCAAGGCAGGCCTATCAATGGGAATGTCGCGTTTTTAGGCGGTCCTTTGCACTTTATGTCTGAGTTACGCCAACGTTTTATTGAGACGCTTAAACTCGATGATGGCAGTATTGTTTTTCCCGAGGATTCTCAGTATTTTGTAGCCTTGGGGGCAGCCCTCTCTTCCCGCTCAGAAGAACCTGTTTCCTTTGAGTGCCTCTATGAGCGGATTCCAGCGATTTATCAGCTGACGGCCACAGACAATGAGCGCACGGAACCACTGTTTGCGGATGATGGAGAATATCAGGTATTCAAACAACGGCATGCTCGTAATGCCGTCAAAAAAGTGGACTTAGAGCAGTATGAAGGGAACGCTTTTCTCGGGATTGATGCTGGCTCCACAACGACAAAAATAGCTCTCGTGGATGAAGAAGGCAGCCTATTGTATTCCTATTATGACAGTAACAAGGGGAAGCCGCTGGAATCGACGGTCGAGGCACTCAAAACTTTATATAGTAAGCTCAACTCGAAAACACGGATTGTTAACTCAGTGGTAACAGGCTACGGGGAGCACCTGATCAAGGCCGCGCTCAAAGTGGACATTGGCGAGATCGAAACCGTGGCCCATTATAAAGCGGCTGATTTCTTTTTGCCGGGGGTTGACTTTGTTTTAGACATCGGTGGACAGGACATGAAGTGCTTGATTGTCAAGGATGGGGTTATTGATTCCATCATGTTGAATGAAGCCTGTTCATCCGGGTGCGGCTCCTTTATTGAAACGTTTGCCAACTCTTTGAATTATGATGTCAAGGATTTTGCCCGAGTCGGGCTGCAAGCAAAGCAACCGGTGGATTTGGGAACCCGCTGCACCGTTTTTATGAACTCCAAAGTGAAGCAAGCTCAAAAAGAAGGGGCAGATGTGAGCGATATTTCTGCGGGCATATCCATGTCGGTTATTAAGAATGCACTTTTTAAAGTGATTCGGCTGCGCAGTGCGGACGAACTCGGCCAGAAAATCGTGGTTCAAGGGGGCACGTTTTATAACGACGTTGTTCTGCGCTCCTTGGAAAAACTCATTGGTCGCGAGGTCGTGCGCCCGGATATTGCCGGAATCATGGGAGCCTTCGGAGCCGCCCTACTCGCTAAGGAACGGTTTGTTTCTGAGTATGTCACGACGCTATTGCCAATAGAGCGTTTGGAAGGATATAAGGCGCAAACGGCGCTGAAACGATGTGGACTGTGTGGCAACAATTGTGTTGTGACAGTGAACCATTTCCCAGATGGGAGTGATTTTTATTCCGGAAATCGCTGTGAACGTGGGGCAGGCAAGGAAAAGACCAAGACGGATGTTCCGAATATTTATGAGTATAAATATCACCGGCTTTTCAGTTATAAACCTCTGCCGGAAAAGGAGGCACCCCGGGGCGTGATCGGTTTGCCCCGCGTGCTCAACATGTATGAGGATTACCCATTTTGGTTTACCTTTTTTACAGAATTGGGCTACCGTGTCCTCCTTTCCAGTCGTTCTTCCAAACACATCTATGAACTGGGCATGGAGACGATCCCCTCAGAATCTGCCTGTTATCCGGCAAAACTTGTTCATGGGCATATCACCGACCTTGTCCGCAAAGGGATTAGGAAAATCTTCTATCCGAGTATTCCCAACAATATTGCGGAAGACCCCGAGGCGAATAATAAATACAATTGCCCGATCGTCACCTCATACCCGGAGACGATTCGTGCCAATATGGACATTCTGAGCGGAAAGGAGATCACGTTCTATCATCCGTTTCTGCCGCTGGACATGCCGTCCCGGATGACCAAGCGGTTGGCCACGGAACTGCGCGCCGAGGGGATCCCGAGGCGCGAGATCGTTACCGCTGTTCGGCATGCTTATGAGGAACTGGACCGGTACAAAGAAGATGTCCGGCAAAAGGGAGAGGAAATTCTTCACTATATCGAGGAGCACCAGAGTAAAGGGATTCTCTTGGCGGGTAGGCCTTATCACGTAGATCCCGAAATCAATCATGGCATTCCTGAGATGATCCAAGCGTACGGATTTGCCGTGCTTTCTGAAGATGCCATTCGCCACCTCGATACCGTTGAGAGGCCTCTGCGGGTTGTGGATCAATGGGTCTATCACTCCAGGCTTTATGCAGCGGCTACCTTTGTGGCCAAACACAAGGATATTGAAGTGATTCAGCTTAATTCGTTTGGCTGCGGCCTGGACGCGGTGACGTCAGACCAAGTAAAAGAAATCTTAGATCGTTATGGAAAGATTTATACTGTTTTAAAAATCGATGAGATTAATAACCTTGGTGCGGCGAGAATTCGGATCCGGTCGTTGATTGCGGCGATCAATGAGCGGGATAAGAAGGATTTTGTCCCACATCGCCTTTCTGAACCCGTTGCCCGGGTTCTCTTTACCGAGGAAATGAAAACTAAGCATACGATTTTGGCTCCTCAAATGTCCCCCATTCATTTTCAATTCCTTAAGACGACTTTTGAACAGGAAGGGTATCGCATTGAAATCTTGCCCTCAGTGGACAAGTCTGCGATCGATGAGGGATTGCGTTTTGTGAACAATGATGCCTGTTATCCGGCCATCATCGTCGTCGGTCAGTTGATGGAGGCTTTACGTTCGGGTAAATATGATTTAGACAATACTTCTGTCATCATTACTCAGACGGGTGGCGGCTGCCGGGCGACTAATTACATTGCCTTTGTCCGCAAGGCTTTGAAGGACGCAGGCCTGGCCCAGGTGCCGGTCATCTCGTTGAGCACGGCGGGTTTGGAGAAGAATCCTGGCTTTAAACTCACTCTGAAGCTGTTTAATCAGATGCTGATGGCCTTGGTCTATGGCGACCTCCTTATGCGCGTTCTCTACAAAGTGCGGCCTTATGAAATAGTACCAGGTTCTGCGGATAGGCTCTATGCGTACTGGGTGGAAAAATGCCAGGCTCAGTTGCGCTCAGGAGGGAAGAAGGGTTTCAAGGAGAATATTTATGGGATTGTCCAGGACTTTGATCATATAGAGATTTATGAAGACTTAATCAAACCGAAGGTGGGGGTTGTGGGTGAAATCCTGGTTAAATTCCACCCCACAGCGAACAACAATATCGTCGGGCTGCTTGAGTCGGAAGGGGCTGAGGCCGTTGTCCCGGATTTAATCGATTTTCTCCTGTACAGTGCCTATGACAGCAAGGTAAAATATGAACTTCTTTCTGGCAGCTTTTCCGGAATGTTGGGCGGTTTTCTCACGATTAGCCGCATTGAGGCATTTCGCAAGGACATGAAAAAAGCATTGGCAGAG
This sequence comes from Desulfosporosinus sp., assembly GCA_020692355.1. GTDB lineage: Bacteria > Bacillota > Desulfitobacteriia > Desulfitobacteriales > Desulfitobacteriaceae > JAJZPA01. The sequence continues at coordinate 9,066 of JAIMKP010000018.1, read as the reverse complement.
AGCCAACGCTTTGAACCGCCGAAAGCCATTGAAGCGATCGCTCGCTATGCCGAACCGCATCTTTCCTTGGCAAATCAGACGGGAGAGGGTTGGTTCCTGACCGGGGAGATGGTTGAACTTATGCATAGCGGTGTTAACAATGTCGTCTGTTTACAGCCTTTTGCCTGTTTGCCGAATCATATTACCGGGAAAGGGATGATCCGTGAACTCAGGAGGGCCTACCCGGACTCGAACATCGCCCCGATTGATTTTGACCCAGGCGCCAGTGAAGTGAATCAGCTCAATCGCATCAAGCTCATGTTAGCGGTCGCTCAAGAACATTTGGATGCACAATAATAAACAGGGCTTCCCCTTTGGGTGAGCCCTGTTTGCTTTATGCCACTTTGTATAAATCGACAAGGGGGAAGTTGTCCAAGGAGTCCATCGCCAGTAGGTTTTTAGCCCTGTAGACTGGAATCAAAACATATCCCTTACGAACAGAGAATAGGCTTGGAGTGAACTCGTTCAACTAAAGATGAACGAAGGAAAGGTAGTTGTTAAGGCATGGCGATGGGATGTCCATATGGCAGCCACCGGGTGATTGAACCGGTAGGGGTTTTGCCCCAACCGGCCTGGCGGGTGAATAATGACTTCACAGTTCTGTATGATAACGAAATCCTCATCGAGGTGGAAGTCTTAAATATCGATTCGGCTTCCTTTACCCAGATTAAGACCCAGGCAGGGGGAGAACAAGATGAAATTGGCCGAATTATTTTAGACACCGTGACCAAGAGAGGCAAACAGCATAACCCGGTGACAGGTTCAGGGGGAATGCTCATCGGGACGGTGAAAACGATGGGTTCAGCTTTGGCTGGACGGGAGCTAAAGATGGGGGATCGGATTGCCACCCTGGTGTCATTGTCTTTAACCCCGCTTCATATTTCGGAGATACGGGCTGTCCATACCGATATTGATCAGGTAGAAATCAAAGGGGAAGCCATACTATTTGAGAGTGGGATTTATGCCAAGATTCCGGATGATATGCCTCAGAAATTGGTCTTGGCGGTGCTGGATGTGGCTGGGGCACCAGCCCAGACTGCAAAGATCGTCAAGCCGGGAGATACGGTGGTCGTGATCGGCGGCGGGGGCAAGTCGGGGCTTCTCTCTTTGCATGAAGCATGCAAGAGGGCCGGGGTCACTGGGAAAGTGATCGGGATCAGCCATTCGGCCTCGGGGGTGGAACGGATGAAAGCCTCAGGTTTGTCGGTCATCCCTTTGCAAGGGGATGCCCGGGATGCCCTCTGGGTGCTCAGGGAAATCGGGGCGTTGACCCAGGGGAAGATGGCGGATATTACCCTGAATATGGTGAACATTCCCCAGACCGAAATGGGGAGTATCCTCGCCACCAAAGACAAAGGGATCGTGTATTTTTTCAGTATGGCGACATCCTTTACGGCGTCCGCTCTTGGTGCGGAAGGGATCGGAAAGGATATTACTATGCTCGTCGGTAACGGGTACACGGAGGGGCATGCCGAGATAGCCTTGCAAATCATGCGGGAAAACCCGGCGCTGCGGACACTCTACGAAGAAACCTATGCCTGAGGCTCACGCTATGTTGAGGGAGTCTAAAAGCCATTGGGCGAGTGGGCTGGAGGAGCGCATCAGAGAGCGGAGCCTCCTGGTGTTTGCGGGATTAGCAAAAAATGTGGGCAAGACGACCGCACTCAATGGGGTGAATGCGTGGTTTGCACAGGAAAGCGTTGGAATTACGTCCATTGGCTATGACGGCGAAGCAAAAGACGCCCTTTACGGCCACCCAAAGCCGCCTGTGCGCGTATATCCGGGGCAGTTGTTGTTAACAGCGGAGGGGTTCCGAGTAAGTTCGGCGCTCAGCCAGGCCCCTGTCCCGTATCAGGTGCTTGAACGCTGGGGTAGTCATCCTCAATATGGTGCCTGGCTGATTCTGAAAGTCCTTGAGGAGAGGGATGCCAGCGTGGCCGGGCCGTCACGTCTGAAAGAGCTTGAAGAGGGGATTCAACACCTGAGAATTTGGGGGGCAGAGCGGGTGCATATCGATGGGGCCTTGGATCGCCTATCTCACCTGTTGCTTACGGACGCGGGTATCGTTCTGAGCACGGGGGCGACCGTCGGCCGTTCCCTGCCTGAAGTCAGAGAACGAACGAATCAAGTATTAGAGTGGTTCAGTTTGCCTGTGGCAGAGAACTTTCCCCAAAATCAAGAGGCCGGCGGAGCAGGAGAACAATCCAGATCGAGAGGCGTCGGGTTGGAGGGGAACAAAGGACGAAATGCTTTCCGCACGAAGGATGAGTGGCATTCGCTTCCGGGAGGACTTTGGTTATGGGATTGGTGCAAGGTCGTGCCCGTAAAGCCTGAAGCACTTTATTTGAGCGGGGCGTTCACGGATCAGGTGTATTTTGCTTTGCGCGAACGGAAACGTCTACCTCAGCGGTTTTACCTCGACAACCCGGCTCAGCTTCTGCTTACGACTACGGTATGGCAAGGGTTGAAAGCGCGCGGGATTGAGGTGTACCTGAGACGGAAGCCTAAGCTGGTTTTTCTCAGCTTAAGCCCGTGGCATCCGCTAAATCCCATTCCCACGGAAGAACTGGCCGAGGCACTCATCCCCTATAGTCCAGTGCCTTTAGTTGATCTGGTTAAACAAAAAATCTGGTATCCGCATGGGAGTTTATAGTGGAGGTGAACGTGTTGACTTATCCTTATCAAGAACGAAAACTGAACCTGAACCCGGCCCTGATTGATGAGGCCCGTACCCTAGCCAAAGAGATTGTGGCTGAGGTTAAACCGTTCATCATCTCACACAGTACCGTCAGTGTGGAACGGGCGGTGCTCCGTTTACTAGGAATTGATGGAGTGAACTCCGAAGGGATCCCCTTGCCTAATCTTGTGGTCGAACATCTCCAGGAAGAGGGACTGCTCGCAGAGGGGTCAGCCCGAACGCTGACAAGGGCTTTCATTCACTATGGAAAATCCCCTCAGTCTTTGGCTGAGGGGATTGAGCAAGGAACGATTCGCCTGACAGAACTTCCGGATTTTCCAGAGGAAGTGATCGAGAACACGGCAAGAGCGTTAGCGCTGCCTGCAGTTGCAAAGATACGCGCTCAGCGCCAAGCGCGCAGGGCGATGCTGGCCCAGGGAGAAGGGATTGAGCCTTATCTTTATGTGATTGTCGCAACGGGGGATATTTATGAAGATGTGGTTCAAGCCCGTGCAGCCGCCCGCCAAGGGGCCGATATCATCGCAGTTATTCGTTCCACGGGACAGAGCCTGCTCGATTACGTGCCCTACGGGCCGACCACGGAAGGGTTTGGCGGCACGTATGCGACTCAGGCCAACTTCCGGATCATGCGCGCGGCCCTCGATGAGGTGGGAAAGGAATTGGGACGTTATATTCGCCTCACTAACTACGCCTCAGGGCTCTGTATGCCTGAGATTGCGGCGATGGGTGCATTGGAGCGGCTCGATGTCATGCTCAATGACTCCATGTATGGGATCATTTTCCGGGATATTAACATGCAACGCACCTTTGTGGATCAGTACTTTTCCCGGATGATCAACGGGTTTGCTGGAATCATTATCAATACGGGTGAGGACAATTATCTCACGACTGCGGATGCGATGGAAGCCGCCCATACGGTACTTGCTTCCAATTTTATCAACGCTGAGTTTGCCTTTCTGTCCGGAGTGCCAGAAGAACAACAGGGGCTTGGACATGCGATGGAGATCAATCCGGACGTGCCGGACGCATTTCTTTATGAAATGGCCCAGGCGCAGCTCGTTCGAGAAGTGTTTCCGCGCTCCCCCATTAAATACATGCCCCCAACGAAACACATGACAGGTAATATTTTCCGAGGACATATCCAGGATGCCTTATTTAATGTCGCCTCTGTCCTGACGGGGCAGAGCATCCACTTGCTGGGGATGCTCACGGAAGCGATTCACACCCCCCTTATTCAAGATCGGGCTTTGAGTTTGGAAGCGGCTCGTCTGGTCTTTGGGGTCTTGCGCCATATGGGGGAGGAGATAACTTTTAAAGCGGAAGGCCGGATTCAAAAGCGGGCGGTAGAGACCCTGGAAAAGGCCGTTGGGATGCTACGGGATATCGAGAAGATAGGGCTCTTTATGGCACTGGAGAGGGGGATGTTCGCAGATATTTCTCGTAGTTTAGAGGGGGGAAGAGGGCTAGATGGGGTGTTTGCCAAGGGGGCAGATTATCTAAATCCGTTTATCCGGCTCTTGGGAGCTGAAACTGAGGGGCGAGAAGCGTTCGAATCGAGCGCAATGGGTGGTGAGCGTGATGTCTGAGGTTAATTTAAAGGCGGTCCGCCCCTATGGCGATACACTGGACGACGGGATCGTTCAACTTTCCTTTACCTTGCCCATTCCGTTCGGAGAAGAGGCGAAGGAGGCTGCCAAGCGTTGGGCGCTGCAGAGCGGTTTTCAGGAGCCAAATATCTCCCATGCCCAGGACATGGGAGAAGGATTCAGCTTTTTTGTCGTCTATGCCCGTTCACGGGTCACTGTGGATTTTACCGTAATTGAGGTTCCCCAGCTCACCCAGGTTCGTTTAGAGAAAAGGCAGATTGAACTGCGGATTCGGGAGGAAGTTAGGCGTAAACTGGTCGTCGTGGGCGCATGTATTGAAAGTGATGCCCACACAGTGGGCATTGATGCCATCATGAATATGAAAGGCTACAACGGGCATAAAGGATTAGAGAGTTACCATGAGGTGGAGGCGTATAATCTGGGTGCCCAGGTGTCTTGCGAGGACCTGTTGGCTAAGGCCGTGAGCGTTTCGGCAGATGCCATTCTCATCTCTCAGGTCGTCACCCAAAAAGACATCCATCTGCGTAACTTAACCCGAATGGTAGAGATTCTAGAGTTAGAGGGCTTACGGGAGCGTTTTCTCCTAATCTGCGGCGGTCCTCGCCTGAGCTATGAACTCGCGAAAGAATTGGGGTATGACGCGGGATTTGGAACTGGTACTTATGCGGAGGATGTGGCGGGGTTTGTGCTGGAAGCGGTTTTACGCCAAAGGATCTAGTCTGCTTGCAGCCAGATGCTTGTCAGTACGGAAGGAGACGACAGAAATGATGTATGAAGCGAAAGTTCGGCTGCGTATCAGTGCGGGCGAAGCTCATTACGGCGGGGGTCTTGTCGACGGAGCCCATATGCTCAAACTTTTTGGGGATGTGGCGACAGAACTCTTGATTTACACCGACGGAGATGAGGGGCTTTTTGTGGCTTATGACAATGTCGAATTCCTGGCCCCTGTCCATGCGGGGGATTATATCGAAGCGACAGGTGTCATTACCGATTATGGCAAGACCTCGCGCAAGATGAATTTTAAAGCGGAGAAAGTCATTGCCCCGATTCCAGGAAGCGATTCTGCGGCTGAGATCCTGGAAAAACCGGTATTGGTCTGCCGGGCCAGTGGAACCTGCATGGTACCCAAAGAAAAACAGCGGCACCAGCCGCCGCGAACCTAGGACGATGGATGTGAAAGGAGAAACCGCTAATGGATAAACTCATGATTACCGCCGCCCTCGTGGGTGCAGAAGTCTCGCGGGAAGATACGCCCTACCTGCCGTTGTCTCCCCGCGAGATTGCGGACGAAGCGAAATGCGTGTATGAGGCTGGCGCAGCGATTGTCCACCTGCACATGCGGGACCAAGCCGGAAATTCCAGTCAGAACAAGGCCTTGTTTGCGGAAACGATTTCCTATATCAAAGCTGAAACCGATCTCATCGTCCAAGTCTCGACGGGCGGAGCGGTCGGAATGACCGCTAAAGAACGCCTACAGCCCGTGACCCTCTCCCCGGAGATGGCCTCTCTAAGCACGGGGAGCGTTAATTTTGGCGCAGAGGTGTTTAGCAACCCCTTGCCTATGGTTTGCGAGTTTGCTAAGGCCTGTAGGGAATATCAAGTGAAGCCGGAGATCGAGGTATTCGACAGCGGGATGGTTACTACGGCCTTATCCTTGGTAAAAGAAGGACTGTTAACCGAACCGCTTCATTTTAATTTTGTCTTAGGAGTTCCTGGGGGAATGGCTGCTACAGCTAAGAATCTTCTCTTCCTCCTCGATCTTATTCCCGCTGGTTCAACCTGGACCGTTTCAGCGATCGGTAGGCATCAGCTTCCTATGAATACGCTGGGCATCCTGCTCGGAGGGCATGTGCGTACTGGGCTGGAAGATAATATCTACTATACCAAAGGGGTGCTCGCTGAGGGCAATGCCTCTCTGGTCAAGCGCCTGGTAAACATCGCCCAGGAACTCGGGCGACCGCTCGCGAGTGCCACGGAAGCGAGAGTATTGTTAGGATTAGTGCATTATACCCATCAAGGACGCTTTCCTAAGCGTTCTTTTAGTTTATCCCAAAACGAGAGAATTCCACTATGAGGTTCCGCAGGAACAGTTCCCGCTGGTTTACCGATGAGCGCTTTCCCCATGTCCAGCAGGCGGAGCGAAAAGTCCAATTGTGGATGTGAGAGCATGAGGGGGAAACGTTCTTTGAGTGAGCGCGTTACGCACGGATCATAGGGAAGCCACCCCAGAGCGGTGGGTTCTAGACTCAGAAAATGTTTCGCTGCTTCAACAAGGGTACGGATATTTTGCCGAGCTTCTGCTTCAGACTCACAGCGATTCATCACGATCTTGGGTTTGATGTTCGGGTCCTGTTGGGCTAAGGCTTTCATTAGGGAATAGGCATCCATAATGGCGTGTGGTTCCGGATTGGAGAGCAGGATCAACTCATCGGCGACACTCAAGAACATTAAGACAAGCTCAGAAATGCCTGCTCCCGTATCTAAGATGAGGGTATCGCAGTCTTTTTCGAGATCACGAAACCCACTGGTTAGACGGTTAAATTGAATGAGATCCAAACGGGTCAAGGCGCTGATCCCGCTCGATCCTGGCAAGACGCGTATCCCGCCCGGGCCTGTCAGCAGGATATCCGTTAGCGAGCAGTCTCCGCCAATCACATGCCCCAGGTTTAGAGAACCTTCAAGGCCCAACAAAACGTCAATATTCGCCATGCCCAAATCGGCATCGAGAAGAACCACGCGTTGTCCGAGTTGGCTGAGAGCAAGGCCCAAATTAATGGCAAAGGTGGTTTTACCTACCCCCCCTTTGCCGCTTCCGACTGCGATGACCTGGGTGCGGTGTATGGGGAAGGGAAGTTGAGGTATGGTTGCACTAAATTGGTTGGGCTGCCGGGATAAGACGGTCGAGATCTGGTTCTCTAGGCCAGGGGTGAGCCAGCGAATTTCTGTCCCGACCGGCATAAGTAAAAGGTAACCCCGGTGTAGGGGTATGAGAAGCTCAAGCCGATCCGGAAATACCGCGCGGACTTGAGTTTGATAAGTATCAGGATAGAGTTGTGAGTTCGTCGTAAACAGAAGGGTTTGTCCTGCTTGCATGGCCGTAAGCCTCACCACCTGTCGAGCATTCCCTTATCTTTTCGACACGGATCGGATGATCCCCTTTATCCTTTGTGTTGAGATTATGCCAAAAAACGTGTATATTCGTCCTAGGAAACTTTAATCCTTTGTCAAAAAGTCCGGGGTTGAAAGGAATTGAATTTAAGGTTTCGGAGGGAAATCATGCTAACGGTTGAGAAAATCGGCGGAACATCGATGTCGCAATTCCATGATGTACTGAACAATATTATTGGCTTTCCCAATTCACCACGTTTTCGTTATGGCAGGGTTTTTGTGGTTTCGGCTTATGCCGGGGTCACCAACATGCTCCTAGAAGACAAGAAAACGAAAGCTCCTGGCATCTATCAACACTTCATCAAGGGTGAGGATTATATGACTTCCCTGGATGAACTGTTAAACAGGCTTCTTAGCATCAACGAGTCCTTCACAGATATTGGGCTGGATTATCACATCTGTCGTGAGTTCCTGGAGAAACGCATCCTGCAGACGAAGGCCTATCTCAATAGTATGGAGGATATCATAGCTTCCGGGTATGTGGGGCGGGAGAGCATCTTTTCCGCAGCTCGTGAGCTCTTAGCCTCGCTCGGGGAGGCACATTCCGCATTCAATACAGTGCACATCCTGCAAAACAATGGCATCTCAGCCAAATTGATGGATCTTACCGGGTTTGGGGATCCCAAACAACTATCGATCAGTGAACGGATCGAAAAGACCTTTCGAGCGGTCATTTGCTCCGAAGCGCTCCTTGTGGCCACAGGCTATACCAAAGGCAAAGAAGGGATCATGCGCCAATTTGACCGAGGATATTCCGAGATTACTTTTTCCAAGATTGCTACACACCTTAAAGCCGATGAAGCGATTATTCATAAAGAGTATCATCTCTCCTCGGCAGACCCCAAAATTGTAGGTGTTGACAAGGCCATTCCAGTCGGTTGGACGAACTATGATGTCGCGGATCAGCTGGCTGACATCGGCATGGAAGCCATTCATCCTAATGCCTCTAAACCGTTGGAAATGGCGGGGATAAATCTTCGGGTAAAGAATACCTTTGAACCGGATCACCCCGGCACGGTCATATCCAAGGACTATATCGGCCCGGAGGCCAAGATTGAGCTCATCGCCGGTTCTGATAAAATCGTCGTGGTGGAGATCCATGATACCTCTATGGTCGGAGAAATCGGCTTTGATTTAGAGATTATGCAATCCTTCAAACGGCATAACATCAGTTACATCATGAAAGCTACGAATGCCAATAGCATTTCGCTCGTCATTTGGGAAAACGACTTAAGCGAGAATCTTATCGCTGAATTGGAGTCCCAGTACCAAACGGTGAGGATTAAACAGGCGGCTATTGTCTGTGTCATCGGCTCTAATATTGCCATGCCTAAGATTTTAGCCAGGGCATCGAATACCTTGGCCAAGCATGGAATCAACATCAACTGCGTCTCTCAGTCCCTGCGCCAAGTCAACATGCAGTTTGTCATTGACAGGGAGATGTACACGAAGGCGATCATACATTTAAATGAGGATTTGGTTTTGAGCTGAGATCATATAAGTGAATTCGTTCAACTAAAGTTGAACATCGAGACTTCGGTGGGGGAGTCTACC
>JAIMKP010000087.1 GCA_020692355.1 Desulfosporosinus sp. | reverse complement strand
AGTCTCACGATTGGATTAAGAATAAGAAGTTGGCTAAGTCCATTCAGGATGCCGGGTGAATTAAGCGGCTTGTGGAGTTGACGTATTTCAGACGAGCATCGATTAATCTATAGTTTGGATGCAGAAAATATCTATATGATTTCAAGAATCACGGTTTAGCATTAAGACGTAGGTTAGCTCAGCTCGGTTGCTGGCCCCCGTCTTTTTGTAGATGTTCTGAATATGGGTCTTGATCGTGTTCTCCGATAAGTTATGCGCTTTAGCCAGCTGCGCGTTGTTTTTGCCTTGGATGATTCCATCGATGATTGCGGCTTCCCGAGTCGTGAATTTGAACTTATAATCGGCCGTGAGCTGTTTCTCATCGCAAAACTCTATGAGAACGACGAATTGGGTGTGCTTGCCATTTCGGGGATCGCTCTTGAAAAAGATTTCTACCTGCACGTCGCCATCGGGAGTTTTCAACCGGGTTGCACGATAGAGCGGATTGCTATTATTGTTATCCATCGCATCGTTCAGAATGTCAGTACACAGCTCCTTAATGTGATAGAGCAGGCTGGAATTGAACACAGTATGGATCTTTAACATGTCAAACCCCGTCACATTGCCACCGATGAGGCTTAATTCGCGGTCAAATACGCAGATTCCCTTCCGAGGCTGGGACGGATTCGTTGTTTCCAGATACTGAATGGCGGTTACGGAGTGGATGATGCCAAAAACCGTGGATACATGAGGCTGCAGGAGTCTAAGTGTAAATAAATCTTCATCATCAAAATCAGGTTTGTCCTTCTCCCGGTGTAAGTAGATTTCTCCGAGAAATTGTCCCTGATGGATGATGCGTAGACAGACGATGTGGAAGTCATTCTGACCGGTCAGAAAACTGGTGCGTGGCTCTTCGGGTACCTGAATCAACCCATGCTGATAATCCAACGCTTTATAAACGTTGGCTTCACGTTCAGCGGGAACAGAACCGGCTTGACTTAGATAGGTCTGTCTTTCCAAAAAAGGCTGCTTCTTATAGTAGTCTTCTATTTTTCCGGTTAAATAGGGTTTGAAGAAGCTGCAATCTTTGCTGATCCCACAAAAAAACATGCCACTGTCATACATGACGAGGGTATGGAATTTTAAAATCATCTGTTTTAACAGCTCTTGGAATGAGGTACAGCGGTAGAATTCTACTAACAAGGTATTGAGGGTGGATAGCTTTTGATGATTCACATGTTTCACCTGCATTTCTTTATATTAATGATTATCTGACTGGGAAAAATGAGTTTACGCCCATGATAAAGAGACGTTTCTTAAGAGTATCCAAGCGTTGGGAATTGCCATAGCGGATATACGTTACCTGTTTTTGACACATCATCATAATGATCACGTGGGTCTTCTCAATGATTTGGTATCCATGAATCCGAATGTCATAGTGATCCTGAGTAAAAAATGCGCGTCATACCTGAAAACCGGAAGGCATTACAATCACCCAAAACAAAGATATGCCAGTCGAATGATGCACCTTATTGTGGGAATGTTTGCAAAATTGAATGGGGGCTTTTCCGAGGAGTTTACGCCTTATGTCGTGCGTTCCCAAGATATCGTTATCCAAGAAGATAATGATAGGATCCCGCCTGAGCTAGGCATTGAGGGGGAAATTCTGAGCACACCCGGGCACACGGAGGATAGCATTTCTCTGGTTGTGGGGGATGTTGCCTTTGTCGGTGATGCGGCACGGAACTTACTCCATGTTTTGGGTGCGCCTTATCTACCCTTCCTCTTCTATGATCCTGAGATCTGTTATGCCAGTTGGCTAAAAATAACGGCTGAAGCCAAAATGATCTGCCCGGCACACGGCAAGTGTTTTGAAGCCGCGAAGTTGAGTAAGAGACTCAAAGACCCAGATACATACTCTGACTAGAGCACCGTAATGACCAATGTGAATCATTAAAGAATATTCTAATATTAATGCAATAATTTTCAAGTACGTTCAGATCAATGTTTCAACGGATTACAGGCGGCTATTCCCTGAAGAGTGGGGTAAGTTTCTTGTTAACAAGATCATGGAGTAGTTTTATTGACTCATCAGGCAACATATTAACGAGATGTTCTAAACCCACATTATAAATGAGTGCTAATAGTAACCGATCCCTTTCTTCCCCGCCCCAGAGGGCCTCTCCGTCAATCAGCTCCAGCTTGTTCTCATAGGGTGTGTGTTCTTCCCATATCAGTGCGGTTAGCTTTTGGGGTTCTTGTTTGGGTATTAACTGCATGATTTTATCCCTCCTTAGATGTGTGCCTCATTAAAATAATTATGCCCGAAATCGTTTGTTTTGCAAAGATCGTTTGGGGAAGCGTTTTGAAATATTGAGAAGTTCGTTACAGAGAAAAATACGTGGTGGTATAATGAACTGACCAAGAAGCTTGGTTAGCGAGGGGTGAGGATTGTGGTCTATGAGGAGATTGAAAAGGTAGACTTTTGGGTAAAGGCTTGGGATCAGGCCAATCGCGCGCCAACGAATCGTTCACAAAGGCAGGCATCGACGCCTACAGAGCGGGACGAGCGAGCGCTCGCGCGCTGGAACCGCAGGGCAGAAAGTTATGCCCGTGATTCCTCCGGTCGCACCTACCTGGAAATGCAGAAAACAGTATTCGAATTTCTGGATTTTTGCGGAGTCGAAATCGAAGGGGCTGACGTTTTGGATTTAGGCTGCGGGCCGGGAAACTATACGATTGCGCTCGCCCAAAAAGCGGCTCATGTCTGGGCATTAGATCCAGCCGAAGGCATGCTGGATATTTTGAAAGATCGAGCGGTTGTAGCCGGAGTGAAAAATATTACATATGTCCCCCAGGCTTGGGAGGATATTGACCTTAAAAAGGAGACTTGGATTGGCAAATTTGATTTGGTCTTTGCCTCCATGACACCAGGCATTCATAATCAAGACACGCTCGACAAACTCATCGCAGCATCCAGGGGGTACTGTTATGTGAGTCGTTTTGCTGGCCGACGCCGCAACAGCCTTCAGGAGAAATTGTGGCCGATGCTGAGTCAAGAACCGGATCCCTGGTCGAACCCAGGAATGGACATTGTTTACCCCCTGAATCTCTTGTATGTGATGGGGTATTTTCCCTTTCTCAGATTTATCAATTCCAAGTGGCTGCACCAGGAGCAGGTTGAAACGACAACTGAAAAGCTTTTGAATTGGTTGGATGGATTTCTGGATGTGACTGAGAAAATGGCTGCGAATGTTCGGGAATTTGTGGTCGGTGAAGCTGTGGAAGGGGTTGTCAGGGAAGAAGGGCAGGCCAATATGGGGCTAATGGTTTGGCGGGTTTGATCCCGGAGAGGAACATGATGAAGATATTAGTGGATGCAGACGCCTGCCCGAGGTCGGCATTGCAGATTTGTTTTAAGCTGGGACAAAGACATGACGTTCCGGTTTGGACGGTTGCGAGCTTTAATCACAATGTGATATCAGACCACCATGTTGTGGTCGGGGACAATGCTCAGGAGGCAGACATTAAGGTTATGAACTTAACCGAGGCAGGGGATATTGTCGTGACCCAGGATTGGGGACTCGCGGCGATGATCCTGGGTAAGGGGGCTAAGGCACTGAACCCGATCGGAAGAGAGTTTCGGCCTGAGACGATAGATTTTTTGTTAGAGGAACGCGAAGTTAAAGCAAAGCTGCGGCGTGCAGGCGGGAGGACAAAGGGCCCTCAGAAACGGACGAGTGCAGAGGATCAGCGCTTTGAGAAGTGTTTGGAAGGGATGTTAAGTGAACTTGGTTTGGTAAGGCAAAGTGAACTCGTTTAGCTAAAGCTGAACATCGAGACTTCGGTGGGGGAGTCTACCTCCGTCGCCGCTAAGTGTTTCTATTGCGAAAGGCGGCTCGGCGATACTCATCCTCAGCCGTGAGGTCATCCTTTGACAGTTGGCGGCTTCGGCGTTAGTGTCCACAGGACACTAACGTCACTGGAGACTATCGTCACCGAAGCAGAGAACAGAATTCCCACTCCCACTTATAGAAGTGGGAGTCTTAAACGCTTGGATAAAGCGCGGTGAGATGGTTATTGTGTTAGGATTTGGTATAATGTAAAAAGGAGGGGAGAACGGGATGGAGAATAATGAGTTTCAAGAATTGCTGGAACAATTCGGGAAAGTGCTGGGGCAAATTGGAAACGCTGGACAATCGCATGTCCAGCGTGGAAAGTGGGTTAGCCCAAGTCAGAGGGGAAGTAACTGATCTCAGAGGGGAAGTAACTGATCTCAGAGGGGATGTCAACGATCTCAAAGGGGATGTCGGCGGTCTCAAAGTCAATCAGGTTCGCATGGAAAAGGAATTAGTTAGAGTTGGGGATGAAGTCAACAGCCTCAGAGGGAACCAGGCTCGGATGGAGTACGACCTGGGGGAACAGATCAAGGCCTTATTTGACGGTTATTCTCTACGGGGTGATCCAATCGAAGCCCTTAAAGTCCACTTCGATACCCGGCTGGACAACCTGTCTGAAGACGTCAACTTTCTTATTAGAAAATCTTTGCGGCAGGACGAGGATATTAAAGACTTGCGCAGGGTTCGCTAGTAATAATCATGTTAGTAGTAACTATTGTATGATAAGACTCCTGAAAATGCTTCATTGGGAGATGTGGTGGGGGTCTCCAAAGAAGTCTCGCCATTATAGAAACGGGAGACTTCTTTTAGTTTGTAGTTAGAGTGGTGTGAGGCCTATCTGCTTTTGCAGCTCTCGATGACTTTGCGAAAAGCAGTAGGAATGGGGGCTGAGTCAAGTTCATGGACGCTCAGCCAGCGGTATTCTACGGAATGTGGTGATTCTCTGACGATATCAGGGAAGACGTGGCCTCTAATGGACAGGATGAACCAGTAGAGATCCCAGTGACGGTGGCTGAAGGTATGGTGAGCAGGACCGTGTAGTGTTGGGAAGGTGTTGAAAATGGCCAGGGCTTCTTGATCATAAGAACGATTCGAGATGGCTTTTCGGTAAAAGGAGAAATAGGCTTCCGGGGATAAAGATAGGTTCTCTGATTGATCCAATCGTGAGACTCCCACTTCTATAAGTGGGAGTAGTACCTCGCACTCTGCTTCGGTGGGGGTAGACTCTATCCTTCGCCGCGAAGTGTAATTTTGGGATAGGCAGCTTCGGCGGAACTCTCCACTGGAGACTTTCGTCACCGAAGTTTCGATGTTCGACTTTAGTTGAACGAGTTCACTTCGATCCGGTTTAGGCTGGGGTTCAAACTCTACTCCGGGGAATTCCCAGAGATCCGCCAGGAGCCCTTCTGAGGGGCGTTTCTGTAGATAAACTCGTCCTTCTTGGATCAGGACGAAAGTCAGGCGTGTCACGGCGATAGGTTTGGCTTTCGGCCGTTTAACCGGATAGTGAAAGTCTTCAGCGGCTTGAGCCTGGCACCAGGCCGTCAGCGGACAGTCGCTGCAGCGAGGATTTTTCGGGAAGCATACAGTGGCTCCCAGTTCCATGAGGGCCTGGTTAAAATCCCCCGGGAGATTGTTATTATCCGTGAAATCCCACTGATCCTCATGATTTGGCTGATCCTGGAGGAAGCTTTCCGTTTGACCAGAGGGCATCCATCCCAATAGTTGGGTTTGGAACTTTCGGAGGCTTAAGGTACTCTCCACCGGATCCGGCCAGGCAAGAAGGCGGGAGAGGATGCGTCGGACATTCCCATCAATAGCGGGAACCGCTTCGCCGAAGGCGATGCTGGCAATGGCTCCGGCAGTATATTCCCCGATTCCTGGGATCTGGCGCAACGCTTTGTAGGTTCTGGGAATTTCCCCGTGCAGGGTTTCGACGACATAACCTGCACCTTCCCAGAGATGCCTTGCCCGCGAATAATAACCGAGCCCACGCCAGACCGTGAGAACCTCGTCCAGCGCCGCTGCGGCTAAGTGAACCGGGGAAGGGAAGCGTTCGAGAAAGCGTAGATAATAGGGAATGACGGTCTTAACCTGGGTTTGCTGCAGCATCACCTCAGAGACCCAAATGGCATAGGGGTCATGAGTTTGCCGCCAGGGCAGATCGCGTTTAACAGCATGATACCAAGATAGCAGTGCTTGTGCGAAGGTTAGAGAACCGGAAAGCGGTGTTACGGGCGTTGATGGATTGGGCATGGCGTCGGCTCCTTTGAAAATGCTTTTGTTCCTATTATACAGCTTGGATGGTTCGTGTCGAACTCATGTATGCTCCAAAAAACAGAAACTTGCATGATACAAAAGAACCATGCTAAAATGTTTTCTTTCCCTTGACAGGAATTTAGACAAACGCTATGCTAAAGCAAACTGTTATACAGCAGATGGGGAGGAACGGATGTGAAAATGAAGCAGGAAGAAAAACGGCTCCTTCAAGGTCTCCAAAAAACGGTTGAGCGTGTTTTGAACATTCCCTATTATCAAGGACGTCTAGCCGACATAGGAATTAAACAGGCCGGTGATATTCAGAGTCTGGAGGATTTTCAGCGTTTACCCCTCACGAGCAAGGAGGATCTGCGGCTGAATTACCCGTTCGGGCTCTTTGCTGAACCGCAGGAAAAGATCGTCCGTCTGCATGCATCCTCTGGCACCACGGGAAAACCGACGGTTGTCGGGTATACGCAGCATGATATTGAACTTTGGGCGGACATTGTTGCTGACGGACTGCGTCGGGCCGGTATCTCCAACCAGGATGTGATCCAGATAGCCTATGGCTATGGTCTCTTCACTGGGGGGATGGGGCTGCACTATGGTTCAGAAGTACTAGGCGCCTTGACGGTTCCGATCTCTGGTGGGAACACCCAGCGCCAGCTGATGCTGATGCAAGATTTTGGCACGACGGTGCTGGCCTGCACGCCTTCCTATGCCCTTTTCTTGGCTGAGAGTCTTGAGGAAGCGGGAATTGCTCGGAATGAGTTGCGCCTGCGTAAAGGGGTTTTTGGAGCAGAGCCTTGGACTGAGGGCATGCGGGAAGAGATTGAACACCGCTTGGGGATCGAAGCCTACGATATCTATGGTTTGAGTGAGATTATGGGCCCAGGGGTCTCGATGGAATGTTCAGAGCATCACGGGCTCCACATTGATGAGCATTTTTATCCGGAGATTCTCGATGAACAGGGGAATCCCTGCCCAGAAGGGGTTAAGGGAGAGCTGGTGATCACAAGTATTAATAAGGAAGCGTTTCCGGTTCTGCGTTACCGCACCAAGGATTTGACAACCTTGCGCTACGGCAATTGTAGCTGTGGTCACACAGGCTGGACTATGGATAGGGTCTCGGCCAGAGTGGATGACATGCTGATCATTCGCGGCGTGAATGTCTTCCCCAGCCAGATCGAAGAGGCGATCCTTTCGGTGGGTGGTGTCGAACCGCATTACATGCTGGTTGTCGAACGGGTCGGAAGCCTCGATCAGTTGGAAGTCCAAGTTGAGGTCAATTCCCGGAGCTTCGTTGATGAGGTGCGCGAGCTGGAAGCCCTGCAAAGCCGGGTGCAGCGGCGGATCGAGGAGATTACCGGTATCTCGGTGCGGGTGCGCTTGGTTGAGCCGAAGAGCATCCCGCGCAGTGAAGGTAAAGCCAAACGAGTTCTGGATAAGCGCAAGGGTTAAGGGGGAAAAAACATGTTTCAACTTTCGATTTTCCTGGAAAATACGAAAGGACGCCTAGCGGAAGTGCTCAACCTTTTGACGCAACTGAATGTCAATATTCGGGCCTTGTCGTTGGCGGATACCAAGGATTATGGGGTGCTGCGCATTGTGGTGGATGAGCCGGAAAAGGTTGCTGAAGCCATGCGTGTTCGCGAGTATGTGGTCAACTTGACCCCGGTTTGGGTGCTCCGGGTTCCGGATCGGGTGGGGGGCTTGGCGGGCGTTCTTACCCAGCTGGCGGACGAAGGGGTTGTCGTCGAGTACATGTATGCCTTTGTGGAAAAAGAGAACGAAAAGGCGCAAGTGGTGATCCGAGTGCAAAATGAACAGGTCATGGCTGCAGCGATGCAGAAATTGGCGCTTGCCTGACCACTTCCGAATCGGATACCTTTTCAGCAGAGATGGCCCCTGTTATGTTTCTTGGGCTTTTCGTGGCTTGCCACAGCGGATGACTCAGACTGACGAACAAGATTATGGATATGAGCCGACAAAGTGTCAGCCGCGGCAGCACGGTGCTTGGGGCGAACCAGGCCGAAGAGGCCGCGGCCCTGGTTTGGAGAAGGGAGACGTGCAGAAACAATGAGGCGTTGGTTCAGGCACCTGCACTTCAAATTAAGGGAGCAACTTCTGTTCGGGGCAGTGCTCCTGGTGTTTGTTCCAGTGCTTGCGGTGGGCTTTTGGGTCGATCACCGCGTGAGCATCAATCTGCACCAGGAAGCTTTGCGGGAGATAGCTCAGGTCAGTGACCAAAAGGCTTAGCCGCAAGCCCCTGGCTTCAGACATGGGGTAAGGCATCGGAAATACGTCAAACAGTTGCCCATTGCATTATACATGTAATCGCTGTATAATAAACATATGGAATATAAACGTAATAATAACATTATTTTCTCTTGCAAGTACCATGTTGTGTGGTGTCCAAAATACCGGCGTAAAGTTCTCATTGAAGGTGTTGATGAACGGCTGAAGGAGTTGATCGTGGATGTTGCCGTCAAGCACCAAGCCGAGATTATTGAGATGGAAATTATGCCGGATCATGTGCATCTTTTGGTTGAAGTTGAGCCACAATATGGTATTCACCGACTCGTTCGGCAGATTAAAGGCCAAACTTCCCGAATCCTTCGACAAGAGTATCCTTGGCTTAAAAGCCGGATACCCACACTCTGGACGAATTCCTACTTTGTGTCTACGGTAGGAGGTGCGCCACTTGCCCAAATCAAACGCTACATCGAACAACAAAAGTATGTCTAGGAAGTTATCACCCTCTTTCATCTGTGAAATCCCTTTGTGCGTAACG
>JAIMKP010000086.1 GCA_020692355.1 Desulfosporosinus sp. | reverse complement strand
AAGGTCATTGAGGGCATTAAACATTTGGTTGAGGAGAATTTATTAAGTAGCGAACTGATTGAGGCCAAAATCAGCGAAATCCATCCTACACGCCAATGGGCAGCCGCTACGCCTCCCGAAACCTTGCATCATGCATCTCGGGCCTTCTCCCGCACACTACGCACCCGCCTGCGCGCATTCAATCCTGAGGTAGCAGCTGATTTCCTTGCTGAAAGCTTAAAAGATTATCTCAAAAGAACCTCGCTTACCCCTTATGTTATAGACCTTCTGCAAACGATCCGCGACAAACCTGATAACGTCGTGAACTTTGCGCTCACTCAACTGATCCACAAAATGTCCGCTCCCAATACGAAGGAAGGCATCAAGCGTTATCTCAATACCCATAAAGAGGTCGAACTCGCGGATTCTCCACTGAATCGCACCCTTTTCCGTCTCTTGGAATCCGTCGATGCCCTGAATCTCGAAGATGCGGCAGGTGCTTTACAAGAGCAGATCTGCACGAGCCTGCACGCTCTCTATGATCACGCCCACCCGCTGCGCCAACTTTTCGATTCGAGCATCCAAACGCTAATCGACTCACTCGATTTTGATACGTTCAAAAGCCTTGAACAGTGGAAAAGCGAGGTTCTTCTTGCTTACCCTTGGGAAAAAACTTTTGCCCATGTCATCACCGCACTTCAAGAAGAACTGGCGCTGGATGAGGCTCCCTTATCCCGTTGGCTCGATGGTCAAATGGAGAACCTGTTTAAGCAGTTTGCCGAAAATGCTATCCTGCAGCAAACCTTGGATCACTATCTCCAAACGTCACTCCTTCGTCTAGCTCGGGCAAACCGCCACTGGGTCGGACAGATTGCCAGAAACACGCTGGAAACCTTTTCGAACGCGGATCTCAATGCATTTATTGAGGAAAAAGCGGGAAACGACCTGCAATGGATTCGGATCAATGGTTCCTTGGTGGGAGGGATCATTGGGTTTACCCTTTTTATCATCCTGCATGTTATAGGGAAATTGGTAATATATTTCTCGGCCAAGGGGTAATCAGCATTGGAGAAGAAAACGATTCTGGTTGTCGATGATGACAAGAATATTTGCGAAACTCCTGACAACCTATCTGGCCATTATCAGCTCGGCAATTTGAGCCGAAAAAGTTAAAATAGAGTAGCTCCCTTGTAAAAGAAAAAAAGTCCCAGGCGAGGGCTTCCTGGGCGGATGGCGCAAAGGCGCAGTTGCGATAGCAGCTGCGCCTATCTCAGTTCAGGCAGGAAAAATTATGAAACATGAACATTTTGCACATACTAATACCTGAACTGTGCCAGGGGGTATGCGTTTTATGACCAAAATCCGCAAACCAAGACCTTTAGTGACAACCGATCAACCAAACTCCGTCCCGGCGGGCAGGCAAAGCCCCCAGCCGGATACCGTAAATTGGCAGGCGCCAGCCGACCCGGAGCAAACCATCGCGCAAATTCAATCCTTATTCGGGAACAGCGCTGACCTGCAAGTCCATCGCTTTCAGGTCTTTCCGGAACGGATTAGCTGCGCCTTAGTCTATCTCAGATCGTTCGTCGACCTGAAAGAACTGAATCAAACCGTCCTGAACCCTCTCTTACAACAGGCAGCCATGCCCAAGGATATGGCCGACCTGGCCCGTTCCCTGCCTCATGCCGGCACGAAAGAGGGAATAACGATCCAAGATGCGGCCCAAGCCCTCACCTCAGGCGAGGTTGTCTTTCTCGTCTCCGGGTTTGCGTCCGCATTGTTCATCCCGCTAAAAAAATATGAACAGCGCAGCGTCACCGAGCCAGAAAATGAAAAGGTGGTTCGGGGCCCGCGGGATGGGTTTATCGAATCCCTTTGGACCAATGTCGGCATCCTGCGGCAGCGGATCAAAGATCCTCGGCTCAGGTTGGAAGTGTTTACCCTGGGAACCCGAACTTCCGTAGAAGTATGTCTGATTCACCTAGAAGGGATTGCCAACCGTCAGATCGTCGAGGAGGTGAGAGCCCGGCTACAACGGATCAATGTGGACAGGCTATTGGCGGTAAGCTCTATCGCTGAATTCATCGCCGACTCTCCTTGGTCACCCCTGCCCACCTATCAGGCTAGCGAACGACCGGATCGGCTCACCTCCGCCCTCTTAGACGGAAGGATTGGCATCCTATTGGACGGAACGCCGCTCGCGCTGATCGTACCGACAGTTTTCTGGGATTTTCTCAAGTCTCCGGATGACTATATCGAAAATCCTTACTTTTCCAGTTTTATCCGGATGATCCGCCTGACCTCCCACTTGATCACCTTATTGGTTCCCGGAGCCTATGTGGCCCTTACCACGTTCCATCTGGAAGTGCTGCCTCAATCTTTAGCGGTGATTATTGCCGGTGCCCGTACCCGAACTCCGTTTCCTACGGCTGTAGAAATGTTTCTGATGGAATTAACCATAGAATTGTTGCGGGAAGCCGGCCTGCGCATGCCTGGGGTTTTCGGACAAACCATGAGTATCGTCGGTGCCCTGGTCATTGGGGAAGCTGCGGTGACAGCAGGACTCATCGAACCGATCATCGTGGTGCTGGTGGCTTTAACCACCCTGGCATCCTTCGTGGTTCCCAGTTATCCTGCCGCCATTTCCATCCGTCTCTTACGCTTCCCTCTGATTCTGTTTAGTGCCAGCATGGGCTTTTTCGGCCTCTTCCTGGGTGCCATGTTCTACCTAATGTACTTGGTCAGCCTGAGATCCTTTGGTGTTCCCTATTTTGCCCCTCTCGCCCCCCTCTTCCTGAAAGATATGGGGGATATGTTCATCCGGCTCCCCTGGTGGCAGCAATTCCGCCGACCCACTTATTACCGACCGCAAGACGACAGCCGTGCAGGCCCGAACCAAAAGCCCGGGCCGGACAAGGAGCCTTAAAACCCATGAACGTTGCCAAAATTTCTTCCCGCCAGTTTACCTGGCTGACCATCAGCATCACTTTAGCTACACCCGTGCTCATCCTACCGGAAATGATCATATATTACGCCAGACAAAATGCCTGGCTGGCTCTGCTCTTGGGTACCTTGGCCACCCTGGCCGGAGTAATGCTGAACCTGGCTTTAGCCCGGAAGTTCCCAGGGCAGTCCATTGTCCAATACGCACAAATTCTGCTTGGACCCTGGCTCGGCAAACTGATCGGTATGCTCTACGCTCTGGCCTTTCTCTACCTAACGGGTGTCTGCTTGAATATCATTGCCCAGATTATTGAAATCAGCTTGTTGCCGGAAACCCCTCTCTGGACCTTCATCTTGGGACTGAGCCTGTTCGCTGTTTACAGTGCCTGGCTGGGCATCGAACCGATCGCCCGCGCCAATGATTTGCTCTTACCCCCTAATCTGCTCATCGCCGGAAGCATTCTCCTGCTGGCCCTGCCTCACGGCAAACTGTACCAGGGGCTCCCGGTCACCCAGTTGAATCTTACCGCGATTCTGAAAGGCGCTTTTCCTCCGGCAGCTTGTCTAAGTGAGATTTTTTTTATCCTGATGCTGGCTCCCTCCCTCAATAAACCGGAAGAGCTGAAATCGGCCACCCTGAAAGGGTTGTTGTTTTCCAGCTTCTTTCTCACCTTTGTGACTCAAGCCTTCCTGTTTGTGCTGGGGGTATACCGTGCGTCCATCTATCTATTTCCGGCCCTGAGGCTCAGCGAGGAACTGATGTTTCTGGACATTTTTGAAAGATTTGAGTCCCTGATACTGACGCTTTGGATCCTCCTGAATGCTCTCAAGCTGAGTGTGTTTACCTATCTTTATGCCCTGACGGCCGCGCAAACGTTTAACCGCAAAAGTTACAAAGGATTCCTTCTTCCCGCCCTGCTTTTTCTCCCTGTACTCGCGCTGATTCCCCGGAATTTAGCCGAGATCCTCCAAGTCTGGCTGAACACGATCAGTTTTAAGCTGGTTCTGCCAGCTGTCTTCTTATTCCTGCCCGGACTGTTACTTATGATAGCCAAGGTGAAACATCATGTTTAAACGTATTTTCTCCCTTATGCTCATCCCGCTCCTTCTTAACTTAAGCGGCTGTTGGAACCGGATCGAACCAGAAAATTACGCCTGGCTCACCTGGGTCGGTTTAGACAGCGCCGCAGGTGGAAAGATCAAAGTAACCATGGTTCTTACTCCCCCGCTGAGTCCCGTCCCCACAGGGGCAGCCCCGCCAGAAAAACTTCTTACTATTTCGTCAGCTACCGGTGACATGATCTTTGACGCCGTACGGGAGATCAATGCGCATGTACCAAAACGCTTGTTCTGGCCCTACTTACATGCTGTGATCATCGGTGAAGATTTAGCTCGGGCAGGGGTTGAACAGCATTTGGATGTTTTATTTCGCAACATCAGAGTGCGCAAAAACGCCTGGGTTTTTATTACCCGAGGATCAGTCGAACCCATTTTTAAAGTTGATCCCCAGATAGAGACAAATCCCGGTGTGCTGATTGAATCTTTGGTCAAATCAGAACAGCAATTTCTGGGCAAAAGCCGGGTGTTAAGACTTAAGGACTTCCAGACTGAACTGGCATCTCCCGGTCGCGACCCGGTCGTGAGTGCCTTAGGGATTTGGGACACGGACAAGAAACAAATCCTGCCCCCCGGAGCAGAAGTTCCGCCGAAGAGTGAGCTTGCGCTTGACGGCAGTGCCGTCTTTCGGACTGATAAATTAGTCGGGTGGCTCTCCCCGGAGGAATCGCAGTTTTACCTTTTAGCCAAAGGGGAGATGAAAACAGGACTGATCCCTATCCCCCATCCAGACAACCCGCAGAACTTGGCCGGGATCGAGATCGTTGGCAACAGTGCCAAATTCAAGGCCAAACTCGCCAGTGGCGAGCCCCAGGCACAGATTAAAATTAAGATTAAAGGCAAGCTGGGCGATCAGTGGCTGAACGCACCGGCACTTAAGACCGAGGAACCCAACGAGGATCCAGAATTCTACCGCAAGCTGGGTGAGGGCTTGGAAAAGAAGATCAAAGCCGGGGTGGAAGAACTTCTGGCCAAATCGCAAACAGACTTTGACGCGGACATATTGGGCGTTGGGGACTACATCATGAATCGCTATCCGAATGACTGGGACATCGTCGCCGACAACTGGCGGGAGTATTACAAGAAAACTGTCTTTGACGTCGAGGTCAAGGTGGATATCACCTCTCCCAATATTATGCATTCCCGTCCTCCCGTAATCGAAGATCCTGAGTGAACAGTTTTGTCAAAACAACAACATCGGGGATAAAGGGGGCAAAAATCAGGGATGAAAAAGATCTTGTTCTTACCGTTTTTGCAGATCCCTACAGGACATCATCAAGTAGCCGATGCCTTAATACGCTCCCTAGAAACGAGGGTACAAGGGTTTTGCTTAAAAAAACTTGATTTTTTGAGTTATGTTGGTAAACGGCTGGAAAAACTGGTCACCCAAACCTATATTCATTGGATTGCTCATGCACCCCAAGCCTATGAAATAGTTTACCGGCATTTCGTCTACCCTTCAAACTCTCTCAAGTATTTACAATGGTACGAAAGCCTTTTTCTTGAAAAAATGCAAGAGATGCTCTCGGTCGAACAGCCCGACGTAATCGTCTGCACCCAGGCCTTCCCTTCTTTCTTGATCAACCGATTAAAAGAACAGGGTAAAATAAGTATCCCCGTAGTCAATGTTTATACAGACTTTTTTATCAACAAGATCTGGGGTTCTAAAGGCATTGACTTTCATTTTGTGCCTGATGTTCCTTTGAAAGATGAATTGATGTATGCCCAGAGGATTCCTGGGAAGCGCATATTTGTGACGGGGATTCCGGTAGATGAGTGTTTCACTCCGACCAAGAGAGAGCGTAAGGACTCAAAACCTTATCATGTCCTCATCTCCGGCGGGAATGCAGGACTAGGGGACATTGTTCACCTCCTGCAGGGCATAAGGCAGTCCCCGCAATTCCGCTACTCCATTCTTTGCGGCAGCAACCAAAAACTTTTCCGTGAAGTCTTATCCTGGAATATCGGCTCCATACAGCCGCTTCCCTATATTTCTTCCAGGGAAGACATGGATGACTTATATGATCAGGCTGATGTGTTGATTACGAAGCCTGGGGGTGTCACCATCAGCGAAGCCCTCGTCAAGAAACTGCCGATCTTTATTCATTCTGCCTTGCCCGGCCAAGAGGAAATAAATCGTCAATACCTTGCTTCTCAAGGATTGGTTCATACCCTTAACCCTGAGCAACCTCTGGAAGCACAAATACTCAACATCCTCAATGACGAATCCAAACAGGCCCATTGGCAAAGCCAGGTGGAGGGTTATCATCTGAGGCTAGAAACAAAGGCCTGGACAAAGATTCTAGAGCTGACACAAAGATAAAGGTAAAGGTCAAGCCGGTGCTGCTCTTACGTTCATAACTCCAGGTGAAATCGGGCATCTGAAGATAATTGAGCGCGGTACAAAACGGATGATTCGCCCCGGATGAGCACCGGGGCGGTTCCAAAAACTAGTTATTTTGACTGTTCAACAAGATTTGCAAAAAGCCGTAGCCGCTAATATAAAGGAGCCGGGAAAAACTCCCTAGCTCCTTGCTTTTATAACTACATTTTATGGATACTTTGTCATCTTTATCTAATCGTAAGACTCCCACTTCTACAAGTGGGAGTGGGTCCCCCGTACTGTGCTTCGGTGACGATAGTCTCCAGTGGAGAGTATCGCCGAGCCGCCTTTCCCAATAGAAACACTTAGCGGCGACGGAGGTAGACTCCATCCTTCAGCGCGATAGCGTTCGTTAAAGGCTAAGCGCTTTCGGCGAAAGTGTCCACTGGACACTTTCGTCACCGAAGTCTCGATGTTCAGCTTGAGCTGAACGAGTTCACTTTACTGCTTCTTCATCTTGCTCACAGGCAAGAACCCCGCTTTTTCCACGTTCTTATTTTGAAAATCCGGATTCATCATATAATCCAGGAAAGCCTTAACGTTTGCAGTCGGTTCACCTTTGGTATACATGTGCTCGAAAGCGTAGATAGGATATTGTCCATTGGCCACGGTATCGGGGCTATAAGCCACACCGTTGTACTTCAAGGCTTTCACTGTGTCTTTTAAATATGCCGCATCAATGTAGCCA
Source organism: Desulfosporosinus sp. (assembly GCA_020692355.1). GTDB lineage: Bacteria > Bacillota > Desulfitobacteriia > Desulfitobacteriales > Desulfitobacteriaceae > JAJZPA01. The sequence continues at coordinate 1,852 of JAIMKP010000086.1, read as the reverse complement.
ATCGCTCCTGGAGTTTGAGCAACCCCTGTGATTAGGGTGCCTGTAGAATCCTGAGAAGCAGCCGAGGGCGTAAAATCTTGTCCATCCATTACAATCTTGGAAATGGTAGCGCGAGAACCCGAAGACTTCGCCCGGCCAATGATAGAAATCTTTTGGTCATTGCCGCCGACATCTTTCCAGTTCGTGATCTTACCGGTAAAGATGTCTTTAAGCTGCTGTTTGGTCAAGGTATCCACCGTAACACTCTTGTTCGTAATAATCAGGAAGGGAGCCACGGCCACTTGATGATCTACTAGCCCTTTATCCTTCAGCTCATCGGTTACGAATACGTCAGAATTTCCGATATCAATGGAACCGCTCGCCACGTTGTTAAGACCGGTAAATGAGCCGCCGCCGCTGACATTCACCTGTACACCTGGGTTGGCCTGCATGAACTCCTTTGAGGCAATCGCCACCAAGGGTTGAAGCGCGGTTGAGCCCGCAGATGTCACTGTTTTCTTGTCAGCCTTCCCAGCTTGTGCACCCTGATTTTGCGGCTGAGAAGCTTGTCCACATCCTGCCAGAGCTAAGGCAGCAATCAAGGCTGCACTGAGAAGCGCGATTTTAGACTTTGTTCTAAACATGCTTTTGTTTTCCTCCTTCGTTTTGGTTCGTCTTGAATTATAGGCATGTTTTGTTAAGGGACCATGAACCGAAAGTAAAATTGATGTAAAGTTTGCTATCAACTTCTAATCTGTTCTGTTTCATGTATGCTGCCCTATCTTAGTATCTCTGGAGGATCCAATGATTATTAGGTCGATTCTTCCCTCTCACCAACTTCACACAAGCCAACTCTCATGGTATGATAGAGTTAGCTAAATTTCCGCTCATCATCTTGTCTCTTAACGAAAGGAGTTCAGAACCATGGGACTGGGAAATCAGATCAAAACCTTGACACTTATGAGTCTATTGACTATCTTGGTTATCCTTGCTGGGGGAGCATTAGGCGGCCAGCAAGGGATGGTTATGGCCTTCGTCTTTGCACTCTTCATGAATGGGGGCAGCTACTGGTTCAGCGACAAGATTGCCTTAGCGATGACTCATGCTCAGCCTTTGGCCCGCCAGGACAACCCAGGGCTTTATGCACTGGTTGAGCGTTTAGCGGTCAATGCGCAACTGCCAATGCCAAGGCTCTATATGACCCCATCACCTCAGCCAAACGCTTTTGCGACCGGACGAAACCCAGATCATGCGGCCGTAGCCGTAACCTCTGGGCTACTCCATCTTCTGAATCAAGAGGAGTTAGAGGGGGTTCTCGCCCATGAATTAGCGCATGTCAAGAACCGCGATATTCTCATCAGCACTCTGGCGGCTGTCATGGCCGGAGTCATCACGACCTTGGCCAATTGGGCTCAATGGGCTTTAATGTTTGGCGGCCTGAACCGTGATGACGAAGAGGGGGGTGGCTTGGCCGCGCTTCCGCTCATTATTCTCGGCCCAATTGCTGCGTTACTGGTTCAGATGGCGGTTTCCCGCTCACGCGAGTATTTAGCGGATGAAACAGGAGCACGCATAGCCGGACGCCCCTATGGGCTGGCTCAAGCCCTCTTGAAACTGGAACGCGCCTCAAGTGCCATTCCGATGGATGTCAACCCGGCCGCAAGTCATCTCTTTATTGTCAATCCGCTATCCGCTCAACGGCTCGTCTCCCTGTTCAGTACCCATCCCCCGATTCAGGAGCGGGTTAAACGCTTGAATCGAATCGCTTAATGCTTATTGAACTCGAAAGGGCTATTCCAGTATACACTGGGATAGCCCTTCTTTTCATCCGACGCCTGTAATTCTATTTAATTTTGATCCAATCGTGAGACTC
>JAIMKP010000017.1:57254-59256 GCA_020692355.1 Desulfosporosinus sp. | reverse complement strand
AATTTCAAACATTGGTAAACTACACAGCTCGTTCAAGACATTTCCGTCTGAATTGTTCCAGAAGTTCCGGATTGACAATGTCTGGTAAGACATTGTATAATTTTATCAAAAGTATCCGCATTAATGCTTTATTGCGGACACATTTGGCAAGGTGATTTTATGAAACAGTACAAAATTGTCAAGGAAATTTTCCGGGTAAACAACGGTATCGCCCGCACAGCAGATATCACTGCGCTAGGAATTCGCAATACCTATTTGAACAAGCTAATAAAACAGGGTGTCATCAGCAAGATCAAGCAGGGCGTTTATGAATGGACCGAGTCAGCAACCCAGGAAGATGCAGAAATTCTTAAAAGACTGTTCCCAGACGGGATTATCTGCATGAACAGTGCCCTTTTTTTCTACGGCTATACGGATCGAACTCCAGATGCCTGGCATCTGGCTTTCAATCGTGATATTAACAAAAAGAGGCTACAGATCATTTACCCACCCATCAGGCCCTACTTCATGGAGCCCCATATTCTCGAAATTGGGATTACCCATGAGATCATACAGGGCACTAAGTTTCAGATTTATGACAGAGAACGGACACTTTGCGATCTGCTCCGACGTGCCGGAAAAATAGACCGAGAACTTCTGAATAAAACCATTCAGAACTATCTTAAAGATGAAAAAAAGAACATCCGCAATCTTATACAATATGGCAAAAAGCTTAGAGTGTATTCCAAAATTCAGCAATGGCTAGGAGTGTGGCTGTGATGACAGATATCGCACAGTCTGTACTGGACAAGCTGAAAATCAAAGCCCGTGCTTCGGGAAAAGGCTTTCAACTGATTCTTCAGCTTTTTTGTCAGGAAGAATTCCTGCGCAGACTTCAGCATTCAAGTTACAGCCATAACCTCATATTGAAGGGCGGCTTGTTTTTGTACTACATCAGTGGCTTTCAGGGAAGGCCCACACAGGATATTGATTTTCTGATAAAAAACCTATCGAACACTGACGAGTCCATTTACAAGGTACTCGATAACATCATCTGCACTGACAATAACTCGGTTGTAAACTTTGAAGTACTCCGTCTAGAGCCAATTGCTGAACACCGGGTATATAACGGTGTCCGCGCCAAGCTGATTGCCCGGGTAAAAAATACTCGTACCCCCTTCGATATTGATATGGGTATCGGAGATGTCATTATCCCAAAACCTGAGCTTAAGCTTATTCCAACCCAGTTACCGGGTTTCGAAAGTCCCAGTATTTTTGTCTATTCATTGGAATCTACAATAGCTGAAAAACTGGACGCAATAATCAGCCGTCTTGAACTGACCAGCCGAATGAAGGATTTCTATGACATTTATTATCTCGCCGGTACTTATTCTTTCGACAGCCAAAAATTGAAAGAGGCTGTCTTCGAAACGCTTCAACACAGAGGTACGTTATACGATTCAGCAACACTGGATGATATTCGAAAATTTCCGGAAGACCGTAACATGTTGAACAAGTGGCAGCACTTCACTAAGAACGTACTCAAACTGACGATTGAGTTTCAGGATGTTGTGGATGTTCTCGTCAAATTCATTGGCCCTGTGTACGAGTCAATTGTCCGTGAAACAGAGTTCTTCGGTGAATGGAACCCAGAATTGTCTACCTATGAACCTTATAGGTTCCCCAGGAGGTGGATCAAATGATTTACAATCTGAACGAGTTCACTGAAAGCCCTTTATGCCGCCTCAAGCTTCTCTGAAGCCCAGGCCGCCGTAGAGTAGCTAGCATTAACTTCAGCCTATTTCTCTCATGGTAGTTATTTCTTCCCTGGTATTTGAAGCCTATCGCTTATTTCTGTCGTTTTTTCTTCGCGGCCCGCTCCAGCCGCTTCGATCACCTTTAAGAAGGATTCTTTAAACCGTTCTTTATCAAAGCGCTCCGCTTCCGCCCGGAGGTATTCCGGAGCAAAGGCACTTCCCGCTTCCAGAGAGGTCTCCAAGCGCTGAATCCCCGCCATGAGTCC
>JAIMKP010000017.1:30187-57108 GCA_020692355.1 Desulfosporosinus sp. | reverse complement strand
TGCACCATATCCAATTGCACAATATAGCTCCCCGGTTCCTGAGGAACTTTCACCTTTAATAGCACAGTGACCTGCTGGCCAGGAAGGAGATCATTGGGCAGATCTGCCCGCAGCCTATCAATGATAACCGCCTTTTTGTTGGAATCCAAAACATGATAAGACATATTTACCGGATTGGGGCCAGCATGTGGCCAGATGAAGTTGCCCGTATTTTTTACCGTTGCATTCACGCTTAGTGTCTGTCCCGGCTTGCCATCTAACGTTTGCTTGACAACGGTAAATTGTTCGCCATAGATTTTGGCAGCCTGGTCAAAACCGTTAAGTGTCATGTAATGAGCGCTCATGATCCGGGCGCTGGAAACATACCTAGGATGAGAAGGAGTAAAAGAATAATACTCCCGGTTTATGTCTTGCGTTTCACCGCATTACTCCTCACTACGCTTGACTGAAAATATTGCTTGTAAACATTCATTGTCTACAATGCTTAATTCTCCTTAATTAACAGATAATACCGGTAAGGGTATCGGTTGTATCTCATTTTCTGGCAATAACAGCATAATCACAAAAATCCCACGGTTCACGAAGTTCAGCTCTTGTTTCCCCAAAACATGCTATATACCTTATCTGTACATCCCTAAATCCAGCCGATAAACATATAAATCTTGCCACTTCCGGAAAAATCGGCTTTTGATGAGTTGGATCAACGTAAAAGAATCTTGAGTTTGGTAAATTGTAGGGATTTATCGTCTCCGCAACAAATTTTCCTCCCCAGGTCAGCTTATTGTATGATTTCTTTATAAAGGAATCAATTCTCTCAGGTACTAAATGCTCTATAAACTGTGCCGAGAAGATCCCTTCAGTTGAATGTTCAGACAAGCTATCTAAATAGTTTTCAAAATCATCACAAGCAACGTCAAACCCACCGTTCCGACACGTCTCTACCATTTCCGGATCAATATCAACACCTGAAGCCACGATACCATTTTCCTTTAACAATTCCAAGAAATCACCGCGTCCACAGCCAACGTCTAATACCCGTTGGCCCTTTGCAAACAAATTTACATATTGCTTCAATCTTCCCTGTAGCAAATCTTTATTTCCCCGGAACATTTGTTCAAAGCCGAAGTAATCAAATGTTTTTGAAGGCACAGGAAAGAAATCATGATTATAATAAACAAGAGGATGCAGTTCTGTATTGATCCGTTCGGTTGACACAACCATTTGTGCCAATTTATCATTTATATTCGAAACCAATTCCGATTGCTGAGTCAGGTTTCTAAAAACCTCTTCTACCTTCAGGCTTAAACTTTCGTATTCACGCTTGCTTGCATCGGATGAATTAGAGATATCTTCCGTTAATTTGTGTTGTATTGCCAAGAGTTCCTTTTTCAACTTTGTAATGTTCACTGAACTTAATGCTACTTCGGCTTGAATTTTACTCGTGTTATTTCTTACTTGCAGTTCTTTAATGATTTCGTGGTTAAATTGGGAAACTTGTCTGAACAACGGATTCAATAGCCAGTAGGTACTTTTTCTAACCGCGCGTTTGGCATACTTCTTAACGAGCCCTGTCAAACGATGCTTGGATTCAACTGTAATACCATCTACCAAAATGTCCGCCTGAGCAATCAAATGTTCCAAGCCTTGATTAAGTGTAACTTGATCACACTCAGCCAAGACAAGAGGAGAAGAAACTATCTTGCCACCCGATAGACTATCGGACACCCTATGCTCCAAAATATAGTCAATTCGAGCAGCATACATTTTGCCAACGCTATCAGGACTAAAATGTTCCTTCATATCATTAGCAGCGATAGCACCAACGCGATGTGCCTCATCTTGATTTTCATAGACATAGCGCATCAGACGGGCTGCGTCATCGATATCAGGCTCCGCCCAAACCATCCCCTTTTTATACGGCCCGTAATCTTGATCGATCTCTTTAAGGCTATATTTGACCAGATAACTATTGGATAATGTCATAAAATCCATATTCCCGGAATATGCCGTCGCGATGACAGGTTTGCCCAAAGCCATAGCTTCCGCCATCGTCAAGCCAAAACCTTCGGAACGATGCAGCGATACATAACAATCAGCGGTAGCAAACAAGGTCTTAATCTCTTCACTATCAAGTACCTTGTTAATAATTCTGATATTGTGTTCCCGTGCAAGTTGCTCCATTTGGGAGAATTCTTCCGGACAAGATTCTGCATGGGAGCATTTCAGAATTAGCACAGCCTTATCCTCGATTGAGAATACCTTTTTAAAAGCTTCAATAAGTCCAAGCGGGTTCTTCCTGGCCATAAAACTGTGGAAATCGAACACGAATAAGAATACATAAGTGGTCGGAGATAAATTAAAGGCTGCATGGTTCTTGGGCATCTTTAAATCTTCAGGAGCTACGTTTATTGAATGAGGCATGCGTACCACAGGCTTAGAAGATACCCTGGCAATAGAATCTAGCGCAAAATTCGAAGCAGCCCAAATTTCGTCTAGATAGTCGAATGATGCCTGCCACTCCATGGGAAACTCAGATAATTCCCATTCCCAACGACCGATATTGTAACGATCGGTTAGATATGCAGCGCCTTTTTCCTGGGCAAAAATCGGAATTTGATCGGCATTGACGTGGATTAAATTGATATGGTATGGATTCTCATTTGAAAACGGCTTTGCACTTTTAACATTATTCATACTACCAGAGTCGTGGAAGTTGTTTAATACGTAGGGTATCCCTGCCAAATCTAAACTGTTGGCATCTGAACGCACAGCCATGCCCATGCCTGTTTCAGCTTGGAAATACCCTGCCAAGTTAATGCCACGCCGGGCTAAGCCAATGTCATAATGCGTTAAACTCGATAGAGGCACTTCTGCACCAAGCGCCGATGCATAATCGCTGTTGACTTGCTCAACTCTCTTCTTAACGATAGGTTTAAGCTTTTCCAGAATAGGATTTAAGAAATGATACCGTTTCAATCTATGATATATTTTTTTCACTTTTGTCCGCCTTCGGGCCGTATCCTCAGCACGCTTCAGCGCATCTTCATAATCCATCTCACCCAAGCGAAGACCCTTAAGCAACCCTTCATCTAATTCATGCTGTAACTTGCCGTCAGCTAAAATCCAGAACAAAAATGGCAATCTGTCTTCTCCTTCCACACTGGGAAAGGCCAATTGCAAATCCTGCCGAGAATCATAAATATCCCGAAAGAGGGGTGGAATTTGCCGTTCGCCGCCGAATATTAGCCACGGCAGAAAACTTTTCGCATCTGTTGTTATAAATGGATCCCCAAATTTCTTCTTTTTGTTCCCCAGATTCAAGTACAATCTACGAGCCTGTTGAGGAATCTTTACTCCGTTATCGAATAAAGCATAGGCATAGGGCCAAGTACGTACCAGATCATAGCCATTGGCTCGCAATAATTCAGCATATTCCTTAAATATCCTGCGCGTCGCGCCCAACTCATTCATGCTAAAACGGTTTTGGTGCTTTGAAACCACATGAGGCACATCGGGGTTATAGCCGCTAAAATGAAAGAAATACAATTTCTCTCCATTACATAAAACACCCCCCTGAGAGTAGTCAAGGCGCCGCTCGTGCAGATTCCAGTAGGCCACGTTAAAGCCGGGATCCCGAAGGATGAATACCCTCTCGAAAAAACCAGGCACCAAATCCAGCCATTTCTGATCAACGAAATACCCTTGAGAAGTATCCACTATACATTTCTCAAGTAATCGATTCTCCCACCATACCAATAGCCGCTGACTTATGTCATCATTCTTAAGTCCTATAAAACCCAAATTGTAAGTGCCTGATAACAATATATCTACTTCTCCGGGTTTTGAGCTATCCTCGATAGGAGAAGTGAGATGGGGCGTTAGAATGACAGAATATTTATCTAATAGACTATCAAGGGCATCTAACTCATTACAAATTAAAATGTCAGGATCGAAATAACAAAGTTTTTGGCAACCGAATTCACTGAATAGATATTTTAAATAATAGGGTTTGACCGCTGTAGCTAATTCCATTACAGAATATTGAAAAGCGAATTCATGAGTATCCGGAATAATTCCCTGTAAATCATCCAAAATATGCAATGTGTATTTTTCATCTTTTGGCTCAAAATACCCGTCCACCTGGTCCACCAGAAGAACAAAAGCTCTGCCACCCGGGTTATGTTTTAAAAACGAATCTACCAGTGTCCTTGCGTGGGCTATATAATTTTTTGCTACAATAGTTGCAATGTTTAGGGACATTAGATATCACACTCCAATTACCGGAATATAGAACATACATTCCAAGTCTACTCTTTCCTGACCGTAAACCGAGCCGCTTCTGCTCAACGGTTATGATAAGTCTCAGCATAATACTGATTGTATTCCCCGCTCAGAATCTCGCGCCACCAAATTTCATGCTCTAGATACCATTTAATAGTCTTTTCTATCCCGACTGAAAAAGACGTGGAGGGCTCCCAACCAAGTTGTTTTCTGATTCTGCTTGCATCGATCGCGTAGCGCTGATCGTGCCCCGGTCGATCCGTAACAAAGTTAATCAAGTCTTCAGACTTGCCCAGGATCTTGAGGATAAGCTTCACGATCTCAAGATTCGTCCGCTCATTGTTCCCCCCAATATTATACACTTCTCCAGCCTTACCGGCCCGGAACACCTGATCAATGGCCTCGCAGTGATCTTTAACATAGAGCCAGTCCCGCACGTTGAGTCCATCACCATAGACTGGCAAAGGCTTGTCCTCCAGGGCATGCCAGATCATGAGGGGAATGAGCTTTTCCGGGAACTGATAGGGTCCATAGTTATTAGAGCAGCGGGTGATCAATGCATTAAGGCCGAACGTCTCCACGTTGGCCCGAACGAAGAGGTCCGCCGAGGCTTTGCTGGCAGAGTACGGGCTGTTCGGATTAAGTGGCGTTTCCTCCACGAAGTAGCCCTCCGGCCCCAAGGAACCGTAGACCTCATCCGTCGAAACTTGGACATAGCGAGAGATGCCGTATTTGCGTGAGAGATCAAGTAGGTTAAGCGTGCCAATAACATTCGTCTCAGCAAATACCGTCGGGTTGGTGATACTCCTATCCACATGGGATTCCGCTGCGAAGTGGATGACCGCCTCCAGATCCTCCCGCTTGAAGACCTGTTCAAGCATTTCTCGGTCCCGGATATCCGTACGGTAAGAGGTATAATTGTCTCGCTCTTGGATGCCAGTCAGGTTTTTAAGATTCCCAGCATAGGTCAGGACATCCAGATTGATAAAGCGATCCTTTGGATACTTATCCACCATCAGTAATAAAAAATTTGTTCCAATAAAACCAGCACCGCCGGTCACAGGATGTTCAAAGGCTTACCCTCCATCTTATCACAATAACATCATGCGTTCTCATAAAGCACAGCCTCGCTCTGAATGTCCATCCTTTCTATGTGTAGCCCATTTGCTTATACAGCCTTCTCACGATTCGTCTCGGCCAGAAGCTTGGCTACCCTTGCATCCTCTTCGCTCTGGAGAGCCAATTTGTTAGCCAAAGCCAGAGACTCAAACGTCCCCGCATCCGTCCACCAGGAAGAGAGAATATCATAGGTCAGGGCACCCCGTACTATGTAATCATTGTTGACATCTGTGATCTCCAGTTCCCCCCGTCCCGACGGCTTAAGTTTTTTGATCACCTCAAAAACCATGGTATCGTAGAAATAGATCCCGGTCACACAGTAAGGGCTCTTTGGCTGTGGCGGCTTTTCCTCGATACCTATCACCTTACCATTTCGCAGCTCAGCCACGCCGTAACGCTCCGGATCAGGCACCTCGCAAAGAAGAATCTTTGCCCCCTGGCCTTGAACTCGAAATCTCTCCACAAAGGGCGTAATTGAGTCTTCAAAAATATTGTCCCCTAGCAACACCACGCAGGAGTCAGAGCCAACAAAATATTCCGCCAGACCTAATGCCTGAGCGATTCCCCCTGCCTGGTCCTGCACTTTAAAGGTTAATTTGACCCCGTATTCCCTCCCGCTGCCAAGAAGATTCACCACCGCTCCCATGTGCTCCTTGCCTGTAACGACCAAGATATCGAGGATCCCCGCTTCCTTAAGCTTGGCCACGAGGTGTAGGATCATAGGGTGTCGACCCACGGGTAAGAGATGTTTGTTCGTCACCTTCGTCAACGGGTAAAGCCGGGAACCGGTGCCTCCGGCCAGAATAATTCCTTTCATAGGTCATCCTCCTCTCATTCGGTTCCAGTAACTGAGCAGGCTCAACTTCCAGGTTCTCCTGAAACTTCAAACCTTCATCGACAGTCTGATACCGACATTCTTTAACTCAGTTCATTCATCGCGTTCACAGCTCTTATACACAAGCAAAGTTCCCCGCGCACAGTCGTCCCATGAAAACTTGCCTGCCTGAACTAGACCTCTTTGGGACATACTCTGTCTCAATTCCACTGATGTTACTACCCGAAATATGGCATCACTTAAGTCATTAACTTCATTTGGATCTATCAATATTCCAGCTTCGCCAATAATTTCAGGCAATGATGAAACATTTGAGCCAATGACAGGTACCCCGCAAGCCATTGCTTCCAAAGGAGGGATACCAAAGCCTTCATATAGGGAAGGATATACAAAAGCTAAAGCCATATTATACAGAATTGGCAATTGCTCGTCGGGTAAATAACCAGTAATTATTATATCCTGTTCCAGCTTTAGATCCCGAATCCGATCAAATATATCCTCGTATAGCCAACCCTTAGCCCCACCAAGAACCAGTTTAAGCTCTTTTATATTCAACTCACTTTTTACTTGATGGAATGCCTCAAGTAATCGGACTAAATTCTTTCTTGGCTCGATAGTACCAATATACAATAAAAATTGTTCAGGCAGATTATAGACTTCTGTTATGATAGACTTTTGCTCATTCGACAACTTCATGGGTTTAAATCGTTTAGAGACACCATTATAGACAACGGATACTTTCTCTTCCGGCACTTTGAGGATGTCCATGATTTCCTTCTTAGCATTATAGGAAACAGTAATTATTTTGTCCGCAGCCCGCATACGATGCTCAAAAAATCTCAACAAAGCTATTCTCCGGTAGGGATGGTATTGTGGGTATAATCTATACGACATGTCATGAATAGTAACAATAATCTTTCCATCAAATACTCTTGGGATATAGTTTGGCTCATGATAAATATGAAACTTACCCTTGATTCTTTCAACGTCAAATGGTATATACCTCAAATTCCACTTTTTGCTCTGAATCCTGCGAATATTTTGGGGAAGATCAATAGGATTTTTAGTAGAGACTAAGATAGTGTACTCATTTCCATGATCAATCATTGAAAGATGCTTAATTAACTCATAAGTATAATGCCCTATCCCTGCTTTATTCCTAATAAGCACCCTGCTTCCATCGATTAGTATTCGCACTTTTATTCTCCCAACGCCTAATTATTCTTGATGCGGTATTGCAGATTATTTTAATCGGCCCATCGCCGGGCAGATAGTATATTCCAACGCCAAATCGAGCATACACTGAAGTCGCCACTTTAGGCGATTACTATCTCTTTGTCTCATTAATGAAAAGTGCCTCGATAAAGAAACCTTATTCGCTTTTAAAATTCAAAATTTATTCCCTTCGTCTAACCGCCTTATTCAATGACCCACCGGTGTTCCAGCCGACCGACTCCAACATCACGGGTTATACTGTCAACGTTAAATGTATACATTTCCGTATGATAATCGTATGGTAAGCCATCCCTGGAATGACAGGCCACGCTTAACCGGTATGTTCCATTCAATAGATGGAGTTTTTCAACTATGAATCTAACGATACCCCTTTGTCCGGCCTGGAGATCCGGGAGTCGCATTGAATCAATGTCAGTATTAACCCCATAACAATGCACCCCATCGCTACGCACAATCCCTATGCCAAAGACAGGATCTTCCGTCTCTACATAGGCAAGGTAATGAATCTCAATCATCAAAGCCGCCCCTGTACGAAAACTAGCCTGTTCACGTCCTTCGGGTGAGGCTATCGTAACCTTGGTTATTTCAACTGCCCTGTTTCCTTTTCTTTGTTCTTCAGGCCGTTTTTCATCCATTTGCGCTTCTACAGTCTGATTCAGTTCTTCCTTCTCTGTGGAACTCTTCACATTCTCTTCGTTGTGGCGATTTCCTTCTTCATCGGCTACAAAATTCAAATACTCGGAAACGACTTCTCTCGAGATTCCAAGGGCTTCTACTCGGCCTTTATTCAGCCAAAGCGCCCTGTCACACATTCTTTCCACCACGGATGTATCATGAGTGACCAAAACAATGGTCTTGCCACTCCGTTTCAAGCTTCTGATTCTCTCAAGGCACTTCGCCTGGAACCCGGCATCTCCTACAGCCAATATTTCATCAATCAACAGTACATCTGGCTCCACGCTGATCGCCACGGAAAATGCCAGTCTCATATACATTCCTGAAGAATAGCTCCGAACCGGGTAATTAATAAAATCTTCTAGTTCTGAAAACTTCACGATCTCATCATAGCGTTCCTCAATCTCCGACCTTGTTAACCCGAAAATTGATGCATTCATAAAAATGTTCTCACGCCCCGTAAACTCCGGATGAAAGCCTGCTCCTAATTCGAGCAGGCTGGATACACGACCCTTAACCTGAGTTACACCGAAATCAGGATATAAGATTCTCGTCAGCAATTTTAACAACGTGCTCTTGCCAGAGCCGTTGCGGCCTAGCAGTGCGACCATTTCCCCGCGTTCGACCTCTAAATTGACATCCTTGAGAGCCCAAAATTCCTCCCAGCGATGACCCTTACGGTGGACAAAGAAATCTTTCAGAGTCATGTTTCGCTCTTGGTAGAGCCGGAAGCGCTTGCTCACATTCTCCACTATAATTTGGGGCATAACGAACATCAATCCTCCTAAAGTTCCTCAGCAAATCGCTTCCTCATCTTACGAAATGCCATAAGGCCGGAAATCATCAGAATGCATCCCCCCACAGCTACTTTAAACAGGGAGCCAAGGTCAGGAATCCGGCCATAAAGGAATATGTCGCGATAGGCTAACGTTATAGGAGTCATGGGATTCAGCATATAGAGTCCCCTGTACTCCGGAGGAATCAATTCCATTTGGTACATCACTGGGGTGATATAGAACCAAGCGGTAAAAATGACTCCGGTAATATGTTCAACATCTCGAAAGAAAACGTTAAGCGCTGAAAGCCAATAACTAAACCCCAGGATGAGAATGCTTTGCACAATGACGATCGGCACGAAGAAAACCACAGAAAAATTCAAATGCACCCCAAATATGAAATCAGCAGGTATAAGGATCAATAAACCCAAAAGATAATTCACAAGTGAGGCCATGACTGTCGCCAAGGGCAATAACTCGTTGGGAAAATAGACCTTCTTAACCAGATTGGCATTACCAACAATGCTCACCGTACTGGTTTGGACACCCGTTTGGAAATATATCCACGGCAACAATGCACAAAACAGAAAGATGGAATATGGCTGAATAGCAGCTCCTCGTGCTATGATCGAGAAAAAAGTTGTATATACAACCAGCATGATTAGTGGATTAATAAATGTCCACAAAAACCCGATGACTGAAGCCTTGTATCTTGTCCTCAATTCCCGGTTTATCAGGTTCTTCAACATTTCCCGGTATCGATATAATTCACGAAAAAACGATAATATCGGCAATTAACGAAGCCACCTTTAAATTAGCTATAATTAAGACATAATAGTTCAACTTTCTTTGCAATTCATCCAGTTGAGCATCATTGTCCTGACAGCCACACGATAGTTAGCATTCGGAAGGTAACGTGACATTAATATGTACATTCACCCGATATATTGATCTCTTAGAAATTATATACTTCTTCGAACTGAGAGCATTAGGCACTTTCTCCATTAAAGGCTTTAGGCACATTGACGGTGAATTGGCGATCTCCGGTTTTTTCGGTCTCTCTGCCATTCCCGACGTTCCCCCCGGATTCACGGCCCACCCGCTCCAGATCTTCCTCCGCCATCCTCCGCACGAGTTCCTCAAAGCCAACCTTCGGTTCCCAACCCAAAACCTTTCGCGCCTTGGCCGGATTGCCGAGGAGCACCTCCACTTCGGCCGGACGGAAGAACTTCGGATCGATCTCGACCAGGACCTTCCCGGTCTCCCTGTCCAGTCCCTTTTCTTCAAGGCCAAGTCCGCTCCAGACCAGTTTGATCCCTGCATAGTGGAAAGCCTGCTCCACAAACTCACGCACAGAGCGTGTCTCTCCGGAGGCGATCACATAATCGTCCGCTTCGGCCTGCTGCAGCATCAGCCACATGGCCCGGACATAATCCCCGGCATAGCCCCAGTCCCGTTTGGCATCCATGTTCCCCAGATACAGGGTATCCTGTAGTCCGAACTTAATCCGGGCAACAGCATCCGTGATCTTGCGCGTGACGAATTCCAGCCCGCGCCGAGGCGATTCGTGATTAAACAAGATGCCGGAGCAGGCATACATTTGGAAACTCTCCCGGTAATTCTTCGTGATCCAATGCCCGTAAAGTTTCGCTACCCCATAGGGACTGCGTGGGTAGAACGGGGTCTTTTCCGTCTGGGGCGTCTCCTGTACCAGTCCGAACATTTCACTGGTCGAGGCCTGATAAAAGCGGGCTTCGGGCTTCACCACCCTAATCGCTTCCAGGAGATTGGTCACTCCGATGGCATCTATTTCCGCCGTGGCCAGCGGCTGCTCCCAAGATGTGGCCACAAAGGACTGCGCAGCCAGGTTGTAAACCTCATCCGCCTGGGCGATCTTCAGGGCCCGGATGAGCGAGGCCAGATCCGTCATATCGGCGTAAATAAACTCGATCTCTTTCTTTAAATGCTCAACCGTACCAAAGTCCGCTTTGCTTTTGCGGCGCATAATTCCGTAGACTTTATAGCCTTTTTCCAGCAACAGCTCGCTGAGGTAGGAGCCGTCCTGGCCGGTAATTCCCGTGATAAGTGCGTTCTTCATGCATCTAATCCTTCCTGAGCGTTTAATGGAGGCGTTCCTCCCACTCTACCAAGACATCCTTTAAACTCTGTTCCAAGGGGTAAACGGGTTCCCACCCGGTGGTTCTCTGGAGCCTTGCCGGGTCGCCCACGGAATAGATATTTTCCGTCGGTCGCATCTTGCTTTCATCCGGCACGATCGGCAGATCACCGTAGGTCTGGCACATCGTCTCTAAGATATCGCTTAGTCGGCTCGCTTGGCCGGAACAGACATTGTAAACTTCTCCGGGATTGCCTTTCTCAGCCAGAAGGCGATAAGCGCGAACCACGTCCCGGACATCCGTGAAATCCCGATAGACATCCAATCGCCCAGTGCCAATGCTTCCTTGGCTACGGGCAGCCCGAATGATTTCCCGGGCGAAGTCAGGAATGACAAAGCCCTCCGCTTGGCCCGGGCCGATATGATTAAACGGCCGCACCGCCAACACCGGCAGACTGAGTTTTTGTCCCAGCTGCAGAGCGCTGCGTTCAGCCGCATATTTCGAAGTCGCATAGGGGCTCTGCGGATTAGGACAAGATGCTTCGTGAAACTTCTCCCCCAGCATTTTGCCGGGACCGTACACCTCCGAAGATCCTATCTGCAGAATCGCCTGTACCCCTGTCCCCGCCAGGGACTGCATCAGGTTGATCGTGCCCAGCACGTTGACGGCAAATGTTTTGTTAGGCTCCTGCCAGGAATATTGGACGGAGGCGATGCCTGCCAGATGAAAGACCCAATCCGGGCGGATCTTCTCCACGAAGCGCCGCAGAGCCGAAGCATCCAGAATGTCCACTTCTTCGTAATACACGCCGGTCCCGGTCGTCGTTCCCAGGGGTGTGGCTGAAGAAGCCGCTGGGGCCGCAGAATCCACCAGGACCGAAGCAATGAACGGAGACGTTCCGGAGCGGAGTGGGCCTTGGCCTAGGCCGTAAACCGTATGTCCTGCTTCGATAAGCTCTCGTGTCAGATATTTTCCGACAAAGCCATTGATACCTGTGATTAGAGCCCGCACGCGCAGTCAAGCCCCCTCTTTCCCATCCTCGTATCGATGGTAAATTGCCACCCTCATTTTATTCGTAATTCGACACCGCTCTGGTAAATCCTTCTTTTTTTACTGCTGACCGGGCTTATTCTCGCCCTATCTAAGCCTTCCTCAAAGCGGAAGCGCTGCGGTGGCCGCAGCCAAACGTCACTGTCCGCACTGAAGCCCGAGCACAAGACCCCACAGAAAGGCATGTTTCTTCAGTGTTTTACCTATATTCCTGATACCGTTGCGAATCAACTCAATAGCCGTGGGGATGGCTCTGATGCCACTTCCAAGCGGATGAAATCAGCGTTTCCATATCGCTGTAATGGGCCTTCCAGCCGAGGATTTCCCCGATCCTATCTACCTTAGCGACCAAACTAGCCGGGTCTCCCTCACGTCTGGCAGCGTATAAAACAGGAAAGTCAACTCCGGTTACCCTTTTCGCGATAGCAACAACGTGTTGTACCGAATAGCCACGACCCGTGCCCACATTAAATATTCTCCTATCCAGCGGGTGATCTAAGGCGTTAAGGGCCGCCACATGAGCTGCCGCCAGATCCAGAACATGGACATAATCGCGAATACAGGTTCCATCCGGCGTGGGATAATCGTTCCCGAAGATCTGAATCGCCTCTCGCTGTCCAAGAGCCGTCTTTAAGACGAGGGGAATCAAGTGCGTTTCGGGCGAGTGATCCTCACCCATTGAGCCATCCAAGGATGCCCCAGCTGCATTAAAGTAGCGCAAAACAACCCACTTCAAACCATGCGCTTTTTCCAGCCAGGGAAACGTCTCTTCAATCATGCGTTTGGATAGTCCATAGGGATTGATGGGGCTTGTTTGTGAGTCCTCTGGAATCGGCACCGTCTCAGGTCTTCCGTAAACCGCGGCTGTGGAGGAAAAGACAAGTTTGTTCACCCCCAAGCGCAGGAGATGAGCGACCAAAAGGTTCGTTTTGGCGGTATTCTCGTAAAAATACTGATCGGGCGTTTTCATAGACTCCCCTACCAAACTGCGCGCCGCAAAATGAATCACCGCCTCAACTGCATGGGATTCTACTACCTGTTGCACCCGGTCCTCATCCGTGATATCCCCTCGATAAAAAGGAACATCCGCTGGGATGGCTTCTCTGTGTCCTGTGACCAAGTCATCGAGAACAACCACGTGTGCTCCCTGCTCACGTAACACCCGGACTGTGTGGCTGCCAATGTAGCCCGCTCCGCCGGTCACTAAAATACTGCCCATTATCCTCTATTGCGCCCCCCTTCCCTTCAAAACCACGGGTACCGTCTTCAGGAGAATACGTAAATCGAGGAACAAAGACCAATGGTGGATGTAATATAAATCCAGCCGTATGCGCTCGGCATAGCTGACATCGCTGCGTCCATTCACCTGCCAGAAGCCGGTCAGCCCGGGCTTCACACGCAGGATGATACGGGCATGTTCACCGTATTTATCGAGTTCCTCAGGCACGATAGGTCTGGGGCCGACCAGGCTGATATCTCCTTTGAGAATATTGAAAAGTTGAGGAAGTTCGTCTAGGCTGGTGCGCCTCAACATACGTCCAAGTCTGGTCACTCGTGGATCTTGCCCTAATTTAAAATTCGCCTGGAACTCGCTGCGCATTTCCTCATTCTGGAGCAACGCGTGCAGACGTTCCTCAGCATCCTGGTACATCGTGCGAAACTTATAAATTCGGGTCGGATGGCCGTTGAGGCCGAGGCGCACATGGGCATAAATTCCCTTTCCCGGAGAGGTCAGACGAACCAAGACCCAGATCGCTAACATCAGCCAGCTGCTCAAGCCAATGCCGAGAACCGCCAGCCCGATGTCGAAAAAACGCTTCAGTCGGCTTGACGCGCCCTCTAGGAGCCGATCTTTAGTTCCGAACACCAATAATTGGTTTGAATTCATCACTTGAAAAGGCAAGGAGATATGACGATTGATGCTTGGCACGATAAAAAAGGGAATATAGTTTAATTCGCAGTATTCGACAAGCTCCTGCAACGGTATCCTTTCACTCTCACAGAGGATGAGGCCCGGCTTATCAGCCCCACCGAGCATCTCTAGACCCAGAGGGCCCTGGGGAGGACCCTGATGAGGACCCTGGGGCTGCTCCTCGTTTCCCTGCCACCTCTTTTGCGCTGTGTGCACTCGGGAACTTAATCCCGCTGGGTATGGTTCACTCGCGCGAATGCTTCGCTCACGTCCTGCAGCCGTCTCGCTCAGAGCCGCCAAACGTTCGAGGATGGGGTAAGCTGTCGGATACTCCTTCAAAATGCGAATATGGGTTTCTGATTCCAACCGCCGCAAGAGTTCTGCCGCTTCACCCTCAAATCCATAGGCGAGAAAGGGCCGCCGGATATCCTCTCCCAGGGTGCGCCGGTGGTAAGCGATCAAGGTCGCACGCCAGCTTAGGCTCAGGATCAAACCCGCAGGAAAGACGAGGGTGAAAAACACCCGTGAAAAGCTAACGCCCCGAATATAGAAGGACAGAATATAGAAGGCCATAGCCGCCATGAGCATGATTTTGGCATAGGTTAAAGACTGAACGTTGAGAAGGGATTCGGTTTCATACACGCCGCTAAAGTATAACCCCACCAACACGAGGATTCCCAGCAGCATGACCGCAACCAGGTACGCTCTCACATTGATCGTGCGGAAGTCGAAGCCGAATTTAGCATAGGCCACTCCCAGGGTGGCGACGAGATACGCCGCGAGGTCCATTAGGAAATAGCGATACCACAGAACACGCAGGTTTTCAGAATAGAGCACGCGCTTCATCCTCACAACATGTTTTAACTTAATCTTCGCTATCACGCGGGATTATCCTTGTTGAAAGCCTAAGATTATCCCTTGCTCAATGCGGCCAAGCGAGCCATTCGGTTCGCAGCGATCCCCAATCCCAGCAGCACCCAGAATACCGGAGCCACCGAAACCACGCTGTCATTGAAAAAGGCTGCTCCCCAATACCCGGTCATTCCCGCCAAGATCCCTACACCTACTCGAGCCGCCTTGCTGTCAAACATTCCGCGCGCATAGGTACGCATACTGTCGATGAGGTACAGGCTAAAGAGCAGCAAGAGGGCGAGAAGGGAGAGCCCTCCGGTGTTGATGGCCGTCTGCAGATAGAAATTGTGGGGTTTATCGACAAGTTGCCACATATCGCCATCGTACGCATACATCTTGCCATAGATGTCGTATTGCGGAAAATAAGCGGTAAACGTATCCGGCCCGTGGCCCACCCATAGCGTATCGCGCACAAGTGGCAGAGCACGTGACCAGATATATCCGCGGGAAGAACCCAAGCGTTCCCTACCCTTGAAGCCCCAGGCCGGGGGACGGCTAAGGGGGATTTCCTCCCCTTTATAATCAAGAAAGGCAAAATGATCCTGAGCGACTCCGAAATAGAGCTTGATGGGGTCATCCTGAATAATAATGGCCTGCTTTTTCTCCAACATTTCCATCTTCAACTGGAACTTAGCATAGCGGGGATCAAGAATCTTAATCTCTCCTTTGGCCGGATCGCTTTGGACGGAGAGCGATTTGCCCGCCGCATCGGCAAAGAAAATCTGGCCGTTTTGCAGAGTCATGTTCAGCGTTGCGTCCCGAAGGACGACTTTGGCTTTCGCTCCATCCAGTTGCACGTCTTTCAAGGGCAAATCCGGGGCCTGAACCGTCTGCCGGCTGACCAGACTGCCTGCATCCGCTGCGAGGGAATGCATCCGCTTGCCCAAGTAACCATGGGAAAGAATGTCTAAACCAACGATCAAGACGACAAGTACACCAACCCCAAGGGCGAAATATTTCCAATAGCGGATAATATAGCGTCGCAACATCACCAGCAGGAGAAGCAGTGCCAAACCCCCACCAAACATCCCTGCTCTTGAATTGCTGCCCAGCCAGGTAAACGCCATCAGGACCGTGAACAGTCCGTAGACGAGCCTGAGTTTCTTCTTCTTTTCCAATATGAATAGGGTCAAAGTCAAGGGAAAAAGCATGGCAGCATAACTACCCACATAATCAGTATGATATAGTGAGGCATATATCGTGTGGGCACCGAATTGAAAACTGATGTTCCCTGCCTGTTGCAAGTATTGAGCGGGCAGGATCAACCACCGTGCCCAGGTTGACTTCCAGAGATCATAACCCAGGTATTGGAAGACCCCAATGATACCGATAACCGCCGCCCCTGCGAGAACACCTCCTAACATAAGACTTAACTGGCGTTCGCTTTGGACCATGGTCATGGCCGCTACCAGCACCGCCATATAAGCCAACAATACCCACAACCCCTCATATCGGTCGGGAAAGCCCGGATAGGCGATCTCCGGATAACGGGAATAAACCGCAGAGAGGATCGCCGTCAACGCATACGCGACAATAGGTATGTAATAATAAGTCCAACGCCAAGCGCGGAAACCATCCAGCCAACCCTTGACCAAAATGAGAACCAAGGCGCTGACCGCCGCTACTTCCAGCCAGATCCCCTTATAGTAAGAGAAAAAATCCGCATTAACCTTTTGGCCGTTCCAGGCCAAAAACGCCTCCCCTTGCAAAGGCACGGCCTTCAGGTAAACGATGAGAGGAATGACGGCCACCACAAACAACAATGGGATGATGTAGTACCACGGTGTATTCGACTCTGCGGTGTGCGCAGAACGCTTCTTCTTGGCGTTTGCATTGGTGTTAGGCTTTATGTTTTTTTGTGTATTTGTGTTATTGTTGATGCCGGTATTGGCAGTAAGCTTGGTGTGGGTGTTGCTATTTGGCTTTGGATTTGGCTCCGTGTTGGTGTTGATGTTTGGGTTTGGGTTTGGGTTCGGGTCTGTCGGTGTGTTGGGCGTTGTCGCCTTCTGTTTGCGGCCCCGTTCTGCCATTTAGCGTCTCTCCTTTGTGTCGAACATTTTAAAATATAGGCCGTCCATTCTGCTAACGGATTGCTGAGCGTTCACGGTTCTGTTTAAATAGTGTTCTGTTAAAATACATTTAAAACCATCTGCTGACGCACATGGTTTTATTATTCGACAGGGCTTTTGCTAATCCTCCCCTGTTCAGCATAATTTTCCAAGCGACCTCTTCAGTTACCTGATAACCCAGCGCCTCCCAAGACTCGCTACGGATGGGTCGGCTAAACCCTTATCCGGCGGGATTCCCACCCGCTATAGGATATACCCTTTGCTTGGCGCACTACCAGACCCCTTCTGGGAGGAAAAGGAAGACCCCCGAAGACGATCTTCGGAGGCCTTTTCCGACCCGTGCATCAGCCCATTGCCGTGGTTGATGATGCGCTTCTCGGTTTGCTTTCGTTGCCCAAGTAAGATACCGACGATATTCGATAACCTTTGCTTGGCACCATGCCTTTGCCGTCATCCCGCTAGCCCTGCATTCGGCCACCAACACCTGTTGCTCTCGCTTATTCAATTCTATACCTCCATTCCCGTGGCTTGATGGAGATATTTTCTCATAGAAAGAGCAGGTTGACCATGCGCCTGTTTATTAAGCGCTTACGAACTTTTGTAGCCAGCCCGCCGAACTTTTGCGGCGAGTTTCCGCCGCCGGAGACGGAAAGAGAGCCGACCCGCCCGAAGGCGAATCGGCTCTCTTGTGGGTCTTCGCATTGTCAGCATTGTTCCCCATTGTGCGATGTCGAGTAGATACACGCCTCTCGGCCTTCAGTAATCACATTACCAGAGTCCAATTGAACGCAATACCCCTCACAGAACTTATTCCGACTTCTGGATAACAGAACCGGACGTGCAGTTTTCCCGCATCCGGCTCTTCACGCCACCATTCACAGAATATAGCTAATGTGTCTTCTCAATTCGAAGATGCTTACGTACATTTTCGGTTTGGGCAACGGATACCTTTTCAGGAAAAGCACAAATTTGTCCCACGTGTAACTGCGCCTCCGGCTTCTCCTGTTTAAGTACTTAAAGAGATACCGCTTTGCTTCGTCTAAGAAATCCTTCACCATATCCCGATTATCCGTTATTCCGTAGTACCGATAATACCCAAGCAGTTTACGGCTTAGAGTTTCCATTAGGATGGCTTTAGGCATGTGCCGGTTTTCCCGTATCCATTGTTTGAGCCTGAGCAGGCTCGCCCGGTATTTCTTGCGACTGGTTTTCCTTTTGACGCGGAACTTTCCATTGCTGTCTTTGCTACAGTAATGTGTAAACCCTAGAAAATCGAAAGTCTCTGGTTTTCCCCCGCCGTGACCGCCTTTGTCGTTGTTGGTTTCTTCTGCCTTTCGTCCGAACGCGATAATCTTGGACTTTTCCTTCGAGATTTCCAGGCCAAATTGCTTGAGTCTCTCTGTGATTGCCTCGTAGAAGGCCTTGGCCTCTTCTTCGAACTGAAAGCAGAAAACATTATCATCGGCGTACCTGACCATATAGGCTGCTTCTCGGGCTTGTCGGCGTATGCGCTTTTCGAACCATAGGTCTATGACGTAGTGCAGGTAAACATTGGAAAGTACTGGCGAAACCAGACCCCCTTATGGAGTTCCTTCAGGTGTTTCGAACCTGAGTTCGGATTCTATGGCCCCCGCTTTCAGAAAGCGTTTGATGAGGCGGATGATGTTAGGGTCTTTTATACGGTGTTCGATAAACTTTATCATCCAATCATGGTCAACGTGGTCAAAGAAGCCACGAATGTCTTCGGGCCAGTGCTCTATCGCTTCAACTTACGCTTCCGGCCTGCTAGTTTGCTGTCTACGCTAAGAAACACAGGTCACCCTGTGCCTCTCAAGACTCACTACAGAATGGCTGGCTAACCTTTTCTGGTGGGATTCCCACCCACTCTATGACACACCCTTTTCTTGGCGCACGGTCAGACCCCGGGGGAGGCGCGTTCGGGGGAGGTGCGTTCTGGGAGGAAAAGGAAGGCCCCCGAAGACGAACTTCGGAGGCCTTTTCCGAGCCGAACACAATTTCCGACCCGATCACAAGGTAGTGAGACTACTTGGTAAGAGTAGCTGTCGCAATCGCGTTACCAGCCACATCTTTAACGCTAGTAGTAACTACTACACTATTCCCAGAAACCAAGCCAGTCGTAAAGGTAATCGTTACAGACTTATTGTTAGAAGCAACTGAGAAAGCGGTAATAACTCCACCAGCAACACTACTGAAGTTAGCTTGAACAAGGGTGGTAGCATCCATCGCTTCACTGAAGTTAACCGTTACAACCTTTGTATCCGAGTTGGTAAAATCTCCAGTAAGAGTAGCAGGTTGACCATCAGTCACAGTTACTATAGCAGAAGGAGCAAGCGTGTTACCAGCTACGTCTTGAATCGACGCGACTTGGGTAACTTGAGCAGTTGCATCTGTCCCAGTTAGTGCTGTGCCGAGTGTCAATACTACGGTATTATTAGTTACTGTAGCTGCTGTAATAGTGTTGTTCGATACAGTGTAGCTGTATACACTAACTGATGACGGCTTAATATTTTCGCTATAGGTGACTGTTATCGCGGATGGAGTAGTTACTTTAGCAGAGACAAATGCTGGAGATGTCTTATCCGCAGCAGTTGCAAGAGTAACACTAGCTCCAACCTTTGTGCCAAAGGAAGTCGTAAGGGCACCAGCGGTTGTGGTTGCAATTACAGGAGTAACATCAGAAGTCCACTTATCTGCTGTTCCAACTGTTAAAGTAACAAGAGCCCCATCAGTCGCACCATCATTAACCTTTTGGTTAACGTAGGAAGCGGAAGCAGCAGTCTTGCTGTTAACAGTGAACTTACTTACGTCAATAGCAGTAAGCGGAGAAAGCACTTCAAAAGTAACTGTGTTGGTGTTAACAGTCTTAGCATTTACGATATCAGAACCGTCAACAACATCAGCATTGATGGTCAAAGGAGTTGAGAATGTAGTTGTAAAGTTACCAGCTAAGTCAGCCACGCGACCAACAACGATGGTTTTACCAGAAATAGTTTCAGCCGCCGGGAGTGTAATGACAACAGCCTTACTTCCGTCAGCAACAATAGTCGTTCCAGTCGGGAGAGCTGCAGTATTGTACTGATAAACGCCAGAATCAAGAACCGATCCAGCACCACTAGTAGCCATTGGCTCACTGAAGCTTACGCGAATCTTTGTTGCAGTTGAATCCGCAGCGTTTGTAACTGCAGTATCTACAGTTGGAGCAACTTTGTCAGCTACTGCAATAGTAGTGGTGTAAGCTGCATTAGCGTTTTGAGCAATAGAGGTATCTTTGATTACACCCGCTGGAATACTGAGAGTATAGGATCCGCCATTCATCAGACTCGTGGTTAGAGTATACGTACTGGTTGTTCCAGCTTTTAGAACTGAACTACTCACTGTCAATGGAGCAGCAGCTGAATCTTTCAGAGTGTAGTTTGCAGCCAAATCTGCTCCAGTTACGGTTTCGCTAAACGTTACATCAAAGTGGGTAGAGTCAACACCAACCACTGAAGTAACCGTCGGAGCAACCGTATCAGCGGTCACTTGGGCCGTCAAAGTTGCATTCTTAAGAGCATTGCTCCATGCATCAAGGACGTTTGTTTCGTCACCAGCTACAACATAAATGGTAGCATTACCGACAGGCAAATAATTTCCTGCGAAATTGGCAACGAGAGTCTTGGAATCAGTCCAGCTATAGCTGGTGGCAGCGTAATTTGAATTACCACTATAGGTGTGGTAAACTTTAATATTGCTTGCACCAGTCACAATATCTTTGTTAAAAGCAAGCGTAACTTGATTTTGTTGAACCTTACTGATTGAAACTGTTGGGGCTGTTGTATCTGTTGTATAGGTAAAAGAAAGATCCTTGGCAAGAGACTTGAATCCCGCAAAGTCAACATCGTTAACCGTGTTGAGAGTATAGGTTCCGTTAGCCAAAGCCGCGATGTTCAGCGTAACAACACGACCACTAATGGACGAAGAGCCGACATAATACGTTCCACCATTAAGTGTATACGTTCCGGCTGTTTGAATAGGCTCAGAGTATGTTACTTGGATAGTCGTAGGTCCAGTTACTGCTACACTTAACGGTTGGGGAAGTGTCGTGTCGGTAAGTACCACAGTCTTGGTGGTTGAAGCAATGGCAATACCGGCAGCGTCCTTTACGTTTGCTACTGTTACATCAACACTAGTTTGTTGACCAAGAGCAGCAGCGAGAGTCAGGGTAACAGTATTTGTCGCAGCGTCTAGAACAGCGGTTGAAACGCTACCTGCAGAAAGTGTATAATTCTCGATCGTTTCTGCAGTCGTTTTGTCAACAGCTTTGTTAAATTGAACGTTAATTTCTTTCAGGTTAATAGCACTTACACTCGTCACGCTCAGCACTGCCGGAGCCTGATAAGTCACGCCCGCGCGTACCGTCTCCGGCACAACACCAGCACCACCAAACGCAATCGTCACGCTCGTGGAGGTCATGCCTTTTTCAACCGTCGCAGCAGCGGTCGCGTTCACACCGTCTGTCAGGACGATGGCCGATCCGGTCTTAGCGGCTAAGGCAGAGCCAGCCAGTGCGTCAACGAGGGATTCGCCGTTGGCTACATAGACTTTGTCATACTTGTAGGTGAGTTTGGCCAATACTGCATCATTGGTGTCATAACGGTTCGCGCCATAGAGACGTGTAGCACCTGCAATGTCGGCAACCAACGTCGGACCACCAAGGGTGTACGTCGTCGTGCCAACAAGAGCTTCGTTAGCAGGAAGCTTGCCGTCCAGGTCAGCGATCAGGATCGCATAGCCGTTCGCTGCCGCAAAGGAAGCCGCAGACATGGCATCGGCAACCCCATTGTAACCAACCACAAACGTTCCTTTCGGGCTGGTCAGTTTGGCTGCAATCTTAGCAGCCGTGTCAAAACGATCTGTACCTTGAAGCGAGGTAACCGTCACGCCGCTGATGGCGCTCAATTGGGCAACAGCCGCTGGGCTGAGGGCTCCAACTGCATAGACGTTCTTGGCTTTCAAGGCTGTGATTTCAGCTTGAACGCGGGAATCCAGTGCATCCTTGTAGGTCATGAGGATAGGAGCATTGGCTTGGCCGGCCAAAGGAGCGACTGCGAGGGCGTCAACGAGGTTGGCATCATCGGCAGGAGCTACGATGACGGTGTCTGCGGTCGTCCAACCGTTGTTGGCAATCGCAATAGAAGTTCCTACGCGGTCAGCGTCTGCAAGACGGGTGGTAGCATCGGCCGCAAATAATTGGGCCGGCAGCGTCGTCAGAACCATGCCGACGATCGCTAAGGCGGCTAAGGTTTTTTTCATCTTTCGCATGTAGTGAATGTCCCCTCTCTTTCTTTGGGTTATGATTTTGGGATTTTTCGTTCTGTCTGTGAGACGGATCGATGTGTCTATTTTCTCTAGCCGTTCCATCTCTAACCTACGTTGCTAAGCGTTTATCCCTCACCCCCTTAAATTCCGAAAAATCTTTAGACATTGCGCAATATCTAAAGGCATCCACCCTCATAGCTGGGGGCGTCCCCCCATTGAGACGTTCTCGCCCCATGGATGGTTTACCCTTTAGACGGCAATAATGAAGAAACCTGTGTCAGGTTCTACATTCGTTATAAGTATTCTTTAACGAAGCGGATATTCCTGCTAATTCGGAAAAAACTTTTGAAAATATTTTTTCCGTCTTCTGGAAGTTCCTTTTCCGTTGTGTAAGGATTTCGACGCGCCTGTCCTAGATTCCTGCCCCAGCGTACGAAAGATATTTACCAAAATATCCCTCACCTTTCAGGTTTCTTTCCGGAAGACCCTTCCACATACTGGAACCCGTTAAAACCCTTCATACACGAGAATGCCGCGATAGATCCCGAGAGCCGCCTTTTGCTGAAAATCCGGGGAGGCGAGGAGTTTCTCTTCCGTGGGGTTGGAGATAAAGCCAACCTCCACCAAAACGGACGGCATGTCGGTATGCTTAAGCACATAATAGCCTGCTTCGCGTACATGCCGATCGCTGAGGCCAATCTGCTTGACGAGTTCTGTCTGAACCGCGTTCGCCAGGGCCGCGGAACGCCCGGCCAAGGTCTCGGAACGTCCGGCTTGGGGGTTAGCTGGACTGTAGTAGGTTGCTGTGCCGCCAGGACCCGGGCTTCCAGCCGCATCATTGTGGAGGCTGATAAAAAGATCCGCTTTGGCCTTGTTAGCCAGGGTAGTGCGCGTGTCCAGATCGACTCCTTCCTCGTAACCTGAGCCGCTGGGAGCGACATCCGCGCTCCGGGTGAGGATGACCTTGGCTCCGGCACTGCGGAGCACGTCAGTGAGCTTGAGTCCAAGCGCCAGATTATTGTTCTTCTCCCAGGTGTCACTGGGTCCATGCGCTCCCGGATCCGGTCCGCCATGCCCCGGATCGACGATGATGCTCACTCCGGCCAAGAGATAAGGGGGCTGAATACCTCCTTGGACGATCCCCTCAACTTTCGCTGAGAGTACGGCGCTGCCCCCGAGGAGTGCTACCTGCAGCGGCTCCGTCTTGGTGGCGTTGCCCATGGCCGAGTAGGTCAGCGGCGGGACGTCCCCTTTGGGCGAGAGAAACAGGGGGGCATTTTGTTTGGCCGCCAGGGCCCCTGCGACCAAGGCATCCGGGAAGTTCTCGCCGGTGGCCAGGTAAGCCTGGTTTGCGTCTAAGACAGCGGCGGCAAACCAGTAGGCTTTGGCCGCTGTCTCATAGCGATCCGCACCGGCGATCCGTTGCAGGCCGGGAAGTCCTGTCAGGGTAGCACTGGGGATCACTCCTTCTCCCCCGACGACGATGGTTTTGGACTGTTTCTCCCCGCCGGCAGACTGATCACTGGCCTGGAGATCCTTGATCAGGGTTCGCGTTTGCTCCGACAGACCCTTTTTCGTGGTCAGGAGGATCGGGGTCTCTGTCGCTCCGGCATAAGGGCCGATGGCCACGGCATCCGGGAAGTTCTCGCCACTGACGAGGACGACATCCCCGCCGGCTTCCAGCCGACGGGCGACCTGGATCGCAGTATCGTAGCGATCCTGTCCGCCCACGCGATCCAGGGCGATGCCGCCCGCCTGCAGGGGAGCGGTGATTTTTTCCCCTAAAACCCCTGTCCCTCCCAAGAGGATGACTTTATGGGCACCCAGACGCTTGATTTCCGTCAAAACCGCCGGATCCAACTCACCAGGGTAGGTGAGGAGGATCGGGGCATCTAAGTGGTGGGACAGGGGCACGGCCACCAGGGAGTCGGGATAGTCATCGGCGCGGGCCAACAAGACGGTATCCGCCTGTGCCCAGCCCTTTTGCGACACACGGATGGCCGTCTCGATCCGGTCTGTGCCGCTAAGCCGTTCGGTGTGGGCATTGAGCGGAGCGGCACTGGCTGTGGGAGCAAGCCACAACGACCCGAGCATGAGGCCGAGACTGAGGCTGAGGCTGAGGGCAACAAGCAGGATCCCCCGGCGTCGAGGATGAGGTGCTCTATATCCTATACGGCGAAGCCGCCGCGTTTGGCACGGTCTGTCTTGATGATGTTGAAAAAAATTCTGCAAAACCTTCTCCTCCTTAAAATCTGTCGTTTATGTCGCTTATGTCTCATAGATTTTCGACAGATTACTGCTAAATCCTGCCCAAATGGATAGGACTTTTGGCGCAAAAACGGGCGCTATTTCCAGCCAAAGAGACCAGCGCACACTGGTGGGTGTTCGCCGGTCTCTTTGTTTTTCCATCTAAGCCTTACTGTCCCCTTTGACTTCCAGGATGTCTAGCTCTGGTCTCCGACCTCCGACTTCCGACTTCTAAACCGCCGGCGGGTCATAGAGGTCGTTGGTGGCGGTGTCGATGATTTTGATATCGCGCTTGGAAACATAGTCTCCACCGGTGCCGGTGAAGATATTTTTGGCGATGATCTGATCCATGACCGCTTCGATTTGGGCCGCCGTCAGATCGGCTTTGGGGTCGGGGAGCGTGAGGCTCACAGCCGATCCGAGAGCGGTGTTAAAGCTCAGGCGGAGCACTTTTCGGCTGGTAGTGGCCATCTTCTTATTCCTCCTTTCTCTCGTAAACGCTATCTCTTACTGGGCTTCGATGTCGAAGCGGTTATCGCGGCGTACCGCGATGACCGGGTACTGTGCCAGCCCGAACAGAGCTTGGGCCACGTCATAGACGTCCTGATCCAGGGCAGCGGCTTTGACGTTCGCCAGGCTCCGCTGGCGGAGAATGGGCGCTCCCGAAGCATTGAGCCCGGTTTGGTAGGTGACCACGAGGACACTTCCTTTGGCTACCGTCGCTACAGCCATGCGTTTTCCCTCCTTTCGCGCTGGGTGATCGGAACAAGGGCTCTCAAGCAAAGAAGCAGCCGGTCCTGCCGACTGCTTCGCTAGAGTTCAGTTCACACGCCCCCGGGCAGGAGGGAATGGCGTGAACCGTTCCCCTGCCCGAGAACCCTTGTCCTAGTTGTAGTATATGTACGGACTGAAAACTTGTCACGGTTTGAGATGAGGTTGGTCATGAGGGAACACCCGAGAAAAGCCAAGCCTATAACCAGGTCACCGGAATGGTTGCGTTTTTAGGGTTAATCCAGACGCTCTTGTCATAGAGACAAACCACACCACCCGTGCCCAGCGTTACCCCTTTGATTTTATCAAGCACCGAAAAGTTGGCGATATGCTCCTTGCCGGGATTTGCTGTTTTCTTGATTTCAACCGGGTAGAGCGTCCCATTCTGTTCAATCAGAAGATCAACTTCCTTGGTATCCTTATCGCGATAATAGTAGAGCGACGGGTCTAAAATGCCGGCATTGTAATAACTCTTGAGCACTTCGGCGACCACAAAGGTTTCAAAAAAGGCTCCCGCCATAGCACCTGCTTCCAGTACCTGCGGCGTATTCCATTTGGTCAGATAGGCCGCAAGCCCCGTGTCGAGAAAATATAGCTTCGGCGTTTTCAGCGTTCTTTTCGTGATGTTGTTAGAATACGGTGGTAGTAAATACACCAAGTTTGACGAAATCAAGATTGAAAGCCACCGGTCAGCCGTGGGTACACTGATTCCAACTTCGTTGGCCATAGAGGATAGGTTAAGCATTTGTGAAGTTCTGGCGGCCAGCGCAGTGATAAACTTAATGAATTTTAGTTCATCACCAACCTGAGTCAGCGCTCGCACATCACGTTCGATATAGGTTTTGGTGTAGGCCGCGTAAAACATCTGCCAGTCAAGCTCGTCTGCATACATGGCGGGCATTGAGCCTTTGTGGATAATCTCCCAAATCTCCTGATAATCCACGGGTTGGGCCGATGTTTTTCTTTGAGCAAGATATTCCTCCGTGGGCACAAAATTCTCATTAAAACGGTCATTCTTAATTTCACGGAGGGATAAGCCCAGCAGATTAATGATGCCAATCCTCCCCGCAAGACTCTCACTGACGTTTTTCATCATCTTAAACTGCTGTGAACCTGTCAGATAAAATTGTCCTTTTTTGCCGCTTGCATCGGTAAGCATTTTGATATAGCTGAATAGATTCGGGGCAATCTGTATTTCATCCACGATAACAGGCGGTGGTGTTGTTTTGAAAAAGCTGCCTGCTTCCTCAAGGGCATTTTGCAGCAAAATCGGATCATCAAGGGTTAAGTAGGGAATGTCGCTTCTCATGTGTTTCAGTAAGGTTGTTTTCCCAACCTGCCTTGCTCCGGTAATCAAAACGGTGGCAAACATTTTACTCGCTTTGTTGATGGTGGTTTCTATCGTTCGGGTAATGTAGCTCATAACAGCCTCCGGCTAATTTAATATCTAATGTTATTATGCCCTAAATCCCCGCAAAGAGTCAAGTTCTGCTGACCGTATTCTATAAGAAATTGCTCCCCATCCTCAGCAGCCTGCGCTATCACCAAAAAGCACCTATTGTCGACATGACAACAGGTGCTTTTTAGATTCGTCCTAAATCT
>JAIMKP010000017.1:1191-29996 GCA_020692355.1 Desulfosporosinus sp. | reverse complement strand
ATCAACCATCGCCGTAAGCCTCCTTTAAAGCGACCTGATAATCTTGCATAAACTTTTTCTGGCGAATCCGATAATCCTCATACTGATTAAGCACTTTTTCAATAAAATCGCTGTGTGCAAGTTCGTTATTTTCGCAAAGAAGTTCACCTTCACGTAAGGCTCGATGCTGCAATCCCAACGGGGCCCGCTCCAAATTCACGAAATCCACCCTGTCTGTATGCAAGTAGACCGACAGGTTGGCATCGATCTCCAACTCTTCTTTCAACTCCGTCGGATGACAAAAAATGATACCCAGATCGATATCGCTTGAGGGCAATTGGTAGTCTGTGCCGTAGGAACCGAACAGATACACCGCAGCCACTTGCGGATAGTGATTAAAAAACTCTCGGATACGCTCCCGCTCCCCATCGAGAACATGGCGTTGACTACGCCCCATCCATCACACCCCACAATCTTATGTTGCGTTCTCTGTGTTATGAATCTTTATTTTCCATATCATACCATGAATAGCCTGAAAAATCCACGCTTTGCTGCCGGTGATAGGTTGTAAAAGATTAAGTGCCAGAGAGGAATTCGTGGGTTTAAGGGCGAAATTAAAGGTGAGGCTGCCAACAGGCAAGGTCGATCTCGGAATTCACATGATTTTCGAGATCGCGAAAAAGGGAAGATCCGCAGCGCGGGGCAGGGCAGGACAGGACAGCGCAACGTAACGCAACATAACATAAGATAACGTAACGAAAGGAAACAAACTTATGAAAAAGTTAACAAAGTTTATCCGGGTTACCCTTGCTGCTTTGCTATTAAGTCAAGTGATCATTACTCCGGTTTGGGCCGGTACCGGTGACGGGGCGGGAACGCAGAGCCCCGCTCCGATGCGCCTTGCGGGCAGCGACCGTTATCATACGGCCCAACAGGTGTCTGTTAATGGGTGGGCAACCGCCGCTGCCGTGGTGCTGGCGCGGGGGGATGATTATCCCGATGCCTTGGCCGGAGCGGTGCTCGCTCACAAACTGAATGCACCGCTTTTGCTGACGCCCAGTGAGGGCCTGGATCCGGATGTGTTGAACGAAATCAAGCGGCTGAATGCACGAACCGTCTACTTGCTCGGGGGGACGGGAGCACTCGCGCCCGCAGTGGAAACTGCTTTAAAGGCTAATAACCTGCAAACGCTCCGGCTGCAGGGCCAGGATCGGTATGAAACGGCGGCGGCTATCGCTCAGGCGGTAACGACGACGGCCGCTAAAGCCTTTCTCGCCTCCGGGCTGTCCTTCCCGGATGCCTTGAGCATTTCTTCCTACGCAGCAAGCCAAGGCGTTCCGCTCCTGTTGACGGAACAAAAATCGCTGCCCCCGGCGACGGTCGCGGCCCTGACGAACATGGGGGTGAAGTCTGTGACCCTGATCGGGGGAACGGGGGTGATTGATCCGAGTGTTCAGAGCGCGCTCGAGCGCCAAAATATCAAGGTAGATCGCCTGGCAGGCGCTGATCGTTACTTGACCAACATGGCGGTTCTGACGACCCTGACGTTCAATCCGACCACGGTCTTTGTGGCCACGGGAGAGGGTTTTCCGGATGCTTTGGCAGGGGCCGTGCTCGCCGCCAAGAACCAAAACCCTCTGGTGCTCGTTCCTGCGGGCAGCTTTGCTCCGGCGACCTCCGGTTATCTGAACACCCGGCGGACGACCGGGGCGAGCTTTACGATGCTGGGGGGCTGGGGGGTGATTCCCTACGGAGTGGAGAGCATGATCCGCACGGGATCGCTGCATCCCCGCTTTTCCCTGCAGTATATCCATGGGCCCAGCTATGACGGCCAGATCAACCAGTTGAACTCTATCCCGGGAAATGCGACGGATGTTGTGGATGTGGTGGCTCCGAGTTGGCTTAATTTAAATGACCCAGCTTCGGGTTCGGACAGTGGAGACGGCAGCGTCTCCGGGATCTGGGATGGCGCGGCCACGCCGTCGCAATACCTGGATTTTGTCCGCAACGCACATGCCCGCGGCTTGAAAGTCCTGCCAATGGTCACGGCAGGCGCGGTCGCCGACAGTGTGCTCACCTCTGACAGTGCCCGGGCGAACCTCGTGAACCAACTCATGCAGCGCGTGCAAACGACGGGTGTTGACGGAGTGGTGATCGACTTTGAGATGCTGCAGACCTCAAGCGGTCCGGGGCTGACGAAGCTCATGCAGGAACTTTCCAGCCGGCTGCATCTGACGAATAAGCTGGCGGTGATCGCCGTCTACGCGCGCACGGGCCCGAACAATGAGTCTTGGCTGGGTGAATATAACTACCATGATCTCGCCCAAGCCGTGGATTACCTGGATATCATGACCTATGATTACAGCACGAGCACTCCGGGTCCGGTAGCCCCGCTCGACTGGATGGCGAAAGTTCTGTCCTACACCCAGAGCCAAGGAGTGGATATGGGCAAAGTCCTGCTTGGACTCCCCTATTACGCACGAGACTGGACGGAAACTCCGCCCCGGGGCGATCAGCCTGCGACGTATACTCACAGCCACTGGAGCTATGCTTCCGTCCTGGGCATCGTGCAGAAATATGGTGCCTCAGTCTCCCGGGACACGAGCGCCTATACCTCCGGCAGCCCGGTGCAGGATACGGTCGGCATCCCCCATTTCACCTATACGGATGCGAACAAAGCCCTCCACTTTGTTTACTATGATGATCCCGCGAGCTGGGAGGCGAAACTCCAGCTGCTCGACCAGTACCACCTCGGGGGGATCGGGGCCTGGTCGCTCTATTGGATCAGCGGGGAGAGCCGGGATGCGGTATATCCGCTGCTGCAGAGGCATCTGAGGTAGGACAGGCTGGGGATTGGTTGGAATTGATGTGGGGGTGGGGTTAACCGGTAAAACTTGACTTGCTCTAAAGTATTACTTACAATATAGGTAATACTTTAGGATGGGGGGACACTTATTATGGCAAAGCAACTTCTTTCCGGTAAGCTAACGAGTAAAGGGCAGTTAACCATTCCGGTTGAACTGAGAACGCTTTTAAATATTAAAGAGGGAGACAGATTGGCTTTTGTCTTAGATGAAAATGAAAGGATTATTGAAGTCCAGCCTAAAACCAAAAAGTCAATTCGAGGGGTTCTGGGAGTATTGAAGCCTACTTCCCCTATGGATGTAGACGAAGCAATCGAATTAGCTAAAACAGAACGGGCAAAAGCAATTCAGAGTAATTTAAAGGAGTTTAAAAATGAATAAGCCGATGATAGCTGACACCAATATCCTGATTCGTTTATTCGTAAAAGACGATGATGCTCAAATCGGGGCATTGGTACAGCTCATCGAACAAGGTGACACCGCGTTTTATATTCTGTCACTCGTCCTGATCGAAGCCTATTGGGTCTTACGTAGAGTCTACAAATTTGAAAAAGAAGTTATTTTGCAGGTGTTCGATGATTTCATTGAATCTGACGGCGTTGAATTAGAGGAAGATAGTCTAATACAGCGTGTCTTAGTTCGTTTTCGTGAAGTGAACGCTGATTTTGTAGACGTTTACTTAGCCGAAAAAGCAAGAAGCTTAGAATTACCAATATTGACATGGAATGCAAAGGACTTCAAAAAGTTAAACTGCGAATTTTACAGACCACAGGATATTTTGACATGAGGCTAATTCTTCGGGCGGTCAGAGCGATCCTTGAAAGGAGCGAAGACGAATGAAAGGCCTTGAGTATTATATGAAATTGGATTATGAAATTAAGATACGCAAACTCGCAGAGGATGAAGGCGGGGGCTGGTTCGCTCAGATTCCGTTGCTTCCCTGTTGCATGTCAGATGGGGAAACTGTGGAAGAGTGTCTTGCTAACCTCGAAGATGCGAGGATAGGTTGGATTAAGAAATATTTTCAAAAACCGGCTTTGGATCAATGACTGAGTCTGGAAAAATGCTTACTTTGATTGGATCTTGTTCTGAATAAACCTCCGGTCTTCCGTAGCGTTGATTATCTTGAAGCAATTATAGCAAACACCCGTTGAGGTCAAAGGATAATGGGAGTGAACAGCGCATCGTTCACCCTGAACGCTCCCTAATAGGCGTCCTTGCCGCTCAGCACCACCACTACGGTGCGCGCCAGGATCCTGAGATCGAGCCAGAAGCTCCAGTCCCGCACATAGCGGATGTCATAGGCGAGGATTTCGCCAACGGTAAGTTCGCTGCGGCCGTTGACTTGGGCGAGGCCGGTGACACCGGGAAGTACGGCAAAGCGCAGACGGCGCTGTTCCGGGGTAAAATGGCGGGCGATGTCCGGCACCTCTGGCCGTGGGCCGACAAGACTCATTTCCCCTTTGAGGATGTTTAAAAGCTGGGGAAGCTCATCGAGGCTGGTCTTGCGCAGAAAGCGACCGCTGCGGGTGATACGGGGATCCTCTTTTTGCTGGTAGACGAACTCATCGAGATTTTGCACTTTGGCCAGGCGCTCTCTATCGAGTGCTTCGGCATCCTGCACCATGGTGCGAAACTTATAAATGGTATAAGGCCTGCCGCCACGGCCAACCCGGATCTGTTTGAAAAGAGCCGGGCCGGTGGAATCGAGGCGGATCCAAAAAACGATCAGCAGCCAGAGCGGGGAGATGAGGATCAGCAGGAACGCGGAAATCAGCACGTCCAAGCTGCGCTTTGCAGCCAGCTGCCAGCGGGGATACGCCGGTGCGGCCAGTGCGGTTAAGTCTTCAGTTCGCTCTTCAGATGAGGCTGGGCCGTTGGACATCGGTTGGGCCTCCTTCTATTTATATCGGGATTGCTGGGGTAGGAATACTCCGCGGTCGTGGAAAAACTTGATTCGGTGAACCTAGGAAAAGGATGCGAGCTGAGCTTCGAAGGGAAGAGTGCGCAAACGTGACTCAGCGGAAGGGAATCGTTTGAGCAACGCTCTGCAGGGGGATCGGGGTCAGACCTTACCCCTGGGTAGCTTTCCGGCCCTAAGGGCTTACCCCGATCCCTTCGCTCGCTTTCCTAACTTCGAAGGAGAGCTAACGCAATGCTCCGAAGCTAGGGGAATGCTCCGCGAGCACCTAAGCGAACCCTAAAGCGAGCAGAAACCAAACTCTGGTTCAGGCTCGTACTCCGAAGCAGAGGGGCGCTGCGCCGGATGCGCAGCGTTGCCAACTGAACCAAGGTAAAGAGTTCTCGAAATCTATGATTTCGCCAGAACTCTTATCCTCGCAGTGGAATGGCGAATTTGGCAATTTACCCCTCCAACCTGTAACCGAGCCTGGAACAGCAAGCTTGGTCTGCAAGCGATCCGGGTGAGCGTGGTGCCGTGGAGTATTCCCCTCCCCAGCACAGCAAGTTTGGCCTGTCGAGCGCCCGGGGTGAAGCGGGTGCCGCTGAGCATCCCCGCCCCATAGGGTGAGTCTGACGCCGCAGATAGCCCTGCCCCTGCGTTAGCGCCGCGCCCTCTCGACGACCCGGGCGACCGCCGCGATGACATCCTCAGCATCCTGTGCGCTCATCTTGGGATAGAGCGGCAGGGAGATGATGCGCTCGAAGGTTGCTTCGGCCAAGGGAAAGTCACCCGGTTTATAGCCGTAGGTTTCGCGGTAATAGGGTTGAAAGTGCACCGGGATGAAGTGAACGCTCGTGCCGATCTTTTCTTCTTTGAGTTCTTCGATAAAGCGGGATCTATCTATCGTTAGTTTATCTAAATTGAGCTTAATTATATACAGATGCCAGGCATGGCGGGCATATTCCTGTTCCACGGGAATTTCGAGTTCGGGCATGGGGCCGAACGCTTCGTTGTAACGACGGGCAATGTCTTGGCGCAGGCCCTGCAGGCGCTCCAACTTGTGCAGCTGGGTGATACCGAGGGCCGCCTGGATATCCGTCATGTTGTCTTTATAGCCGGGATAGAGAACTTCATAGTACCAGGAACCGGCGGCGGTATAGCGATTCCAGGCGTTACGGCTCATGCCGTGCGTGCTCAGGATCCGGATTTTGTTAGCCAGCTCCTCATCATTGGTGGTGACCATGCCCCCTTCGCCTGTGACCAGGTTCTTCGTCGCGTAGAAGGAAAAGGCGGTGGCATTGCCGATGGAGCCGATCATTTGGCCTTTGTACTGGGTATAGACGGCATGGGCGGCATCTTCTAAGACAAATAACTTATGTTTCTTGGCAATCGCCAGTATTTCATCCAGTTGAACCGGATGCCCCGCGATATGCACCGGAATGATGGCTTTCGTCCGCGAGGTGATCTTGGCTTCGATGTTAGCCGGATCTAGGTTCATGGTGACCGGGTCAATATCGGCGAACACCGGCGTCGCTCCAACATGAATGATGACATTAGCAGAGGCGACAAAGGTCATGGGGGTGGTGATCACTTCATCGCCAGGCCCGATACCTGCGGCCACTAAGGACAGATGCAGGGCTGCGGTGCAGGAATTGACGGCGATGGCGTATTTGGCGCCGACATACTCAGCAAATTGCTTTTCGAACTCGATCGTCTTAGGGCCTTTGGTGAGCCAATTGGATTTGAGGCTATCCACCACCTCGGCGATATCATCGTCCTCAATCAAGGGCAGGGCATAAGGTAAAAATTCTTCACGAGGCATATTCATTGGCTCCTTTCAGAATAGGATTTAATCTATTTTTAAACTAATTTCCCAACGATGATCCTTTGAGCATCTGTTTACAGTCTGTATCGATAGACGTTCCCTTCGTTTGGAGAAGTTCGCGGTAAACCCGCTCCATCTCAGAGACGTTATCCTGCCAATTGTAGTATTGCACAGCAAACGCTCGCCCAGCCTGACCGAGGCGGTAACGTTCTTCGGGATGGAGAGCCAGGAATTCCATGGCTGAGGCTAGTTCTTCGACACTCCCCGGCGTTACCAGGAGTCCTGTTTTCCCATCCAGGACGACTTCAGGCAGCCCGCCCACCCTGCTGGCGATAATGGGTCGGGCACAGGCCGAACCTTCCACTGCGGTCACCCCGAAACTCTCTTGATAGGATGGGACGACAACCACGTCGAGCTCCTGGTAGAAGCGGGCCACTTCGCGGTTGGGGATAAATCCAGGCCATTCGACCTTGTCTTCAATTCCCAGTCGTTTAGCCAGACGGCCTAAACGTTTGCTTTCTGGACCCTCTCCCGCAATGCGCAGCAGCACTCGGCCCGGCAGGCGTCCATCCAGCTCGGCAAAAGCCTTAAGCAACACATCCAGTCCGTAAACCGGTTGGAGATACTTCGCAACTCCGAAAACTACCCGTACAGCGCCATCGCCCTTTTCCGACGGCGGAGCAAAACGTGTGACATCCACTCCAAAGGGTATCACTTCAATCCGGCGACCGGATTCCAGGTAGGAAGCCATCGTTTCAGCCATAATCCGACTTGTGGAGCAAAGCACGTCCGCTTGCTTCAAGGTCCACTTCAGCAGGCGGCGGTGCAGGATAGACTTACGGGGGAAGGCGAAAATATCACTTCCCCAGGCTGAGATAATGAGCGGATGCTGATCCGCCAGAGCCCCCAGAAACCCAAAGCTACTGGCATAATGCGCGTGGACCAGATCCGGTTTCAACTGCTTCACCTTACGGACAATCCAATGCTGACGCAGGATAACATCGGTCTTGCTGCCAAAGATAGGTGGAACAACATGGATGACAACATGGGGGATAGATGCCGGGAGAAAGCTGATAATGTCAACTTCCCAGCCGCGCCGCACCAGTTCTGAAGCCCACTTCTCTGTATGCGAACTTGCTGCATTCGCCAGTAAACACAGTCTCGCCATTCCCGTCACCCCCATTCGATATTCGATATTCGATATTCGTAGTTCGTGTTCGTGGTTCGTGTTCGTGGTTTACCCGTAGTCCTTCTGTCCTCAATCTTTAGCCCTTGAACATTAATCATCAATCCTCGAACTTCGAATTTCGAACTTCGCTTAGGCCCAACTCCTCGAGCCAGCGTCTGACGATGGAGTCCCAGGCATAATGCTGTATGACATACTCCCGCCCGCTTTGCCCCATGGCCTGACACCTGGCAGGGTCGGCTTTTAGGGACAGGATAGTCTGAGCGAGCAGGGCTGGATCTTCCGGCGCTATCACCACTCCCCCGCCGCTCTCCTCCACCACTGTGGCCCCTTCTCCTTCCCCCACATAGAGCAGGGGCTTGGCGCTAGCCAGTCCGGGAAACACTTTGGAGGGCCGAACCCCTTCGGAGAGCTTGTAGCGCCTGAGTGTCGACAGGTTAATGTCGGCGAGGCTGTAATAACGGGCCATCTCTGTGATGGGCTGAAAAGGTACCCAACGGATATTATCTAATCCCAGGCTTTGGGCCATTTCCTCCAGTTTGGGTCGTTCGGAGCCATCCCCGACAAAGAGAAAAAGAATGTCTTGACCCATTTCTTCGTGCCGCAGGATATCCGCTGCCTGAAGAGCCACTTCCAAGCCGTGAGCATATCCCATCGTCCCAGCATAAAGAATCACGAACTGATCCCGGATATGAAGTGCTTCGGCCAATTTCCGATCCGGCGCCAAGGGGGTAAACAGGTTAGGATCCACTCCATTGGGTAGAAAAACCAGTTTCTCCGCTGGCAGCCCCCGCTCGCGTAAGGAAGACAGGATACCCTGCGTCTGGGTCGAGATACGCCAGGAAATGGTGTACATATGTCGTTCCAAGAGGGATGTGAGCCTGATCAGGAACTTATTGTGCACCAGTCCCAGGGATACAGCCGATTCCGGCCAGAGGTCTGAAACATTGAAGATCACCTTGGCTCCTTTGACCCAGCGGGCAAACATGGTCGTAAATCCAATAAAAAGGGGAGGAGATTCAACGATAATATAGTCAGCGGGTCCGGCTTTAAGAATTCCATAACCCGCGGAAAAAACGAAGGAAAAATAATTGAGCAGACGTTTCCAAAATCGACCCCGCGATACCGGGTAGATCCAAGTCCGATAAATCGTGAGACCAGCCAAAATTTCACGTTCAAAGAACTTTCCCTGGTACTCCGGGGGAATGATCCCTTCCGGGTGGTTCGGAAAGGCTGTCACGACTTCCACCGTATGGCCCTGGGCGCGGATGCCCTTGGCAATCTCAAAGAGCCTCACTGGAGCGGCTCCGGTTTCCGGCGGGAAATATTGTGTCAACATCAAAATTCGCACATCAGAATCTCCTTCTTGCCAGCCGTCTTTCGCTTAGAGCCTAACTCAATCAGGCCTGTTGACTATTCTAGCTTAACCTTTGGATCAGGGACGCCAGCTGCTCCGTCAGATAAACCCTGCTGAACTCGACGCAGCGGGCCGCAGAATCCAGAGAGCCGCCCCCAGCTGACCACTCGTTGAAGTGCTTGGCCACAGCCTCTTTCACCCCGTTAGCATCCCCAATCCGCACGACGGTCCCAATGCCCTTCGTCTGGATTAGGTCTGCGGCCACCCCTTCCGGGAGGATTCCCAAAATAGGTTTCTGTGTACCGATGTAATCAAAAACTTTGCCGCTGTAAGCCGCTTTTGTCTCTGGGCTGTTATCGAAAATAAGCAACTGAAGCTGAGCGCCGGCTAGATAGTCCAGGCAGACACTGTGCGGCACATAAGGCCGGACTTCAAACATATCAGCCACAGCGCTTTGCTTAAACATCTGGACAAATTCCTCCGGAATAAATCCGACAAATAGAACTTGAATCTGTTCACGCAGTTCGGGACGTTCCTCCACCAAAAGCTCCAGGCCCCGAACCAGGGCGGCCGGACTGCGGTCCTTGCTTAAAATCCCGGTATGGATCAGGGTGAATTTAGAAAACGAATACGGAGAAACTTGGTGGAAATCGGCCGGGTCGAACCCATTCGTAATCGTCACGAATTTCTCAGCATATTCGGGATAGCGTTCTTGATACATCTGGGTGATGCTGGGCGTGACGTTGATCACATAGCTGGCCTTCCGAACGACCTGCCGCTCCAGCCAGATATCTGCCTTTTGGCGGTAAGCAATATTCTTAGCCATAGCCTTGTTTCCCACCCACGGATCCCGGAAGTCAGCAATCCAGGGCTTGTGGTAAAACGTTTGCACCAGAAGGGCCATGAGATGCACCGTATAGGGGTAGGAAGAAGAAAACAGGACGGATACTTTTTCTTTTCTGGCTATCTTTAACGATGAGAGAAAGCCAAACGGCAGCCAGCGCACTTTCGAATCCGGGACAAACAAATAATCATCGATCAGGTTGAACAAACGCTGCTTCAGGGACGTACGGGGGGGCAAAATTCGATGTTCGATATTCGATGGTTGATGCGTTTGAATTTGGGCTTGAGACTGAGGTTGAATTTGGGCTGTCGTCTGCACTGGTGTTTGTGTTTGTGTTTGTGTTTTTTCCGCTTTTCCCGCTTTGTTCCCAGAAAACTTCTCGATAAGATCCCGCAGCCATAGGGTTTCCAAACTATTCGAGCGATAGACCTTCACCGACTCCGGTATCTCTTGGAGCAGACTTTCATCATAAGCAAAGTTATGCCCGTGACGCACTGTACTGACCACCGGCTCAATGGCGAACTGAGGCAGATACTTAACGAACTTTAACGTCCGCTGCACCCCGCTCCCGCCCAGAGGTGGGAAGAAGTAGGCAATCATCAATATTTTTTTCTTATCTCGTGAAAGTTTATCCTTAAGTGAATTCATTCTTGTCTATGACCCCCAGTCATACCATCTACTTTAGTCATACTATCTACTTTAACGTCCCCTCTGCGCGCGCCAGTAAATGCCAAACCTTTTGCCGGCGTCTAACTTCTGACCTCTGACTTCCGACTTCTATTTCGCCACATAGCTACTCTGCCGCCGGATAGAGAGCTTGTGCAGGATTTTGAAGGCTGTGGCCAAAATGTAGCGCCAACGGCTGTTACGGCCTTTTTCCCAACGTTCGGCCAGCACGTTGAACCGTTCATCCCCGGTAAGCCTCGACATAGCCCGAAGCTGTTGGATATGTAGTTTATGATAAAAGATGCTCGCAATATCGGCAATCCGGAAAGGATAGCGATCATAGAGCGACCATCTAAGCCAACCCCGATCATATCGCCCCAAGTGATGCTGCAATGTCTGCAGCCCTGTCGCATAGCGTTCGCGAGCTTGTGCATTTTTTCCCGCCAGGTAAAAGTCCCACAGACCCCAAAGGGCGAAGATAAGCCCGTTGAGGACATACGAAGGGATCACGGATGGGTACTCTTCGTAAAAGTCCTCCCCTTGCAGTTGCGCCACCAATCCTCCGTCCGCGACCGGAACGGAAAAGGCCTTTAAACTTCTTTCCCCACAGTGTAGATATTTTTCATCCTGGGTTTCTACATAAGCTCTGGCCAGAACGGAAAGGGCCTGGCCCTGGGATAAGGCACTTAACCATGGGCTTTTCAAAGCATAGATGTCTTTATCATGCTCGTTAAGCCAGCCCCAGACACCCGGAACAGACTCTACCAGGCGTTCAACAAACCAATCCGCGCACAGGAGGAGCACTTCCAGATGCGTTCTTTTCCCGGTCTCCAGATAGGCATCATAATGTCCCAGAGCGTACTGGGCTATGGTCACCGGCAAATAGGATAAATGCCCGTCAATCTCGACCATAGGGATCTGCCCTTCGTCAAAGACCCCTATATAGGAAGCCTTGGAGGACATATCGACCGGGTATTTTCCTATATTTCCGGGCGAGAGGGCAGGGTTCGCCTTCATGTCAGGATGCCAGTAATCCGTCTTACCAAACACCATCCCACCATACGCTTTCACCATCTGAAATATGTTCATATCATCTATTCCTTATCATGCCAATATTAGGCTATTATTAAGCGTATATCAGGCCTATATGAGTTGTCTGTACAGCGCTTCCACTTCCGCCATGTTGTCTTCCCAGATCGCCTTAGCTCGGATTTTCTCGCGATTCACCGCGATTGCCTTTTCTCTCAGAGCACTGTCCTGAAGGCTACGGATCAAGGCCAGGGCTAGGGCGTGCGCATCCCCGGACGGAACGATCAAACCGTTGACTTCGTCCTCGATCCACTCGCGGTTGGCCGGCACATCCGACAGAACCGGGAATGAACCGCAGGCCATGGTCTCCAGAAGGGAAACCGCCGTGGCATCCGAAGACGGTACACTGACTGAAACAGCGGACTCATTCAGGTAAGCTTGAACCCGTGCATGGGGAAGCTGGCCTACAAACTCTATGGCATGCTCTAACCCCAAGGAATGAGTCAGTGAATTAAGGGATGAGGTCAGCGGCCCTTCCCCGGCAAGCACCAGCTTAGCCTGAGGCACAATTTTCACGACTGTAGCCATAGCGCGGATGATCACATCGATGTTATAGATTTTCAGATGCCCTCGCAGGCTGACGATCTGCCAGGGATGCTTATCCGTCTCCGGGATGGAAGCAAACCATTCCCGAGATACCCCCATGGTCACAGTCAGCAAGCGTTTTTTCTTACCCTGTAGCAATTTTTCCATCCGCAATGACATATAAGCTGAATCTGAGGTTAAGGCATCGGCTGCGCGCAAAACGTACTGGACAATGTTGCGCAGCCAAAAGGATTGCTCTGGGGCAACCAGAACATCAGAACCCCAGGCCGAAACAACCAGGGGATGTCGTCCGCTTAAAACGGCTAAAAGGCCAAAACTTGTGGCATAGTGGGCGTGCAGAATGTCAGGCCGAATGTTATTTACCAGCTTATGAATTTTCGCGATTCCCTTCAGGTAAGCGAAGCGACCACTTCTACCTGAGGCTAGCAAGTGCTCCGTGACACCAGAAACAGGGTTGGTGCTGGGTCGGAAAGAGATGACATGGACTTCGTAACCTGCGTTCGCAAAATAGGTCAGCCAACGTTGCAGATGAATGCTTCCGGCGTCACCAAGAAAGCACAAACGCACTTAGCTCACCCCCTCGACATGGTTTATGGCGGTCAAGTAACCCAAAAACAACCAAAGAAACGGGTCTTCCCAAAATCGCCCCTCCCCTTGCGCACTGATGAAAATTACCGTCACCCCGAGCACCGCAAAGAAGGTCAATAGTGCATAGCCCTGCCGTTCGGACCAGGCCGTACTAATACTATA
Source organism: Desulfosporosinus sp. (assembly GCA_020692355.1). GTDB lineage: Bacteria > Bacillota > Desulfitobacteriia > Desulfitobacteriales > Desulfitobacteriaceae > JAJZPA01. The sequence goes on along the minus strand of JAIMKP010000017.1, from coordinate 16,987 downwards.
CATCTGTTTGGCTTTGAGAAGATGGTTAAAGAGAAACACGAAGAAAACCAGGGTTATCCCCAATCCCAGAACCCCCAGTTCCGAGGCTGTTGTCATGAGGGAAGTGTGGGACAGGCTGACCCCGTTCTGTATAAACTGCGGGTAATGGGTCAGCATCATACGCTGAAACCCGCCTAACCCTACTCCCAAAAGCGGATGATGGACAAACATATCCCAAGCGGCTTGGAGGAGGTACTGACGTTGGGTAGAGGCCGCCCAGAACCCATGCCGCAAGTCCAAAATCCGGTTCAGCACCTCTGGATGATAGAACATCACGCCAAAACCCAGCAGGATACCCCCGCCGAGAAAGACCACCATAAACTTGCGCCAAACAAGAATGACAAAAGCGATGATGACCAGCATAAAGGCCAGCCAGCCCGTGCGCGATCCGGTAGCCAGCAGGGCTGTGAGCTGGAGGAGCAAGGCTAAATAACCAAGCACCTGCCCCCCCCGCACAGCCATTAAGAGCCAGGCAAGGGTTGCCAGAATTCCGAGGAGCAGGAAACGTGCGTAAATATTGGGATCGACAAAGGTCGCGTTATAGCGGCCCACCTCCTGATACAGTTCGCCGAACCAAAAGAAGTGCTTGCTTAACAGCTGGTAGACCCCTAGTACTGCCAAAACCGTAGAAACACCCGCCAGGGTTTGCGCAACCAACCAGAATTCCCTGTTTTGCATGAGCAAGCGATAGACTGCGAATCCGAGCAACCATAAGATCCCGAGCCGGGCTACCCCCGTCAGCGTATGTACACGATCCACGGACCAAACCAAGGATAGAAGGCTAAACAGGATATAGACGGCTGTTAGCACGAATAAGGGACTGCGCCAAAACGGCGGCGTCTCAGACGACCAATCATGATAGGAATGGGAATGGAAATCCGAGCGCCAGGCCTGTGACCAGGAATTATCACGCCTAACCAAAGTGTAGAGAAGATACAAGAGCAGCGTTAAGGCAACGATCCGCCCAAAATCGATCACTCCCACAAACGCTCCCAGCTTGTCTAAGATGAGCAAATGGGGGAACCAGATGCGGGAAATCTCTAGAGGCAAGGCAACGATGAAGAGCGGGATGAGGAAACGGGGGTTGCGCCATCCCCAGACTATGGCAATGAATGTCAGCAGTAAAATTAACCCTGTCATTTTCTACACCCCCTTACTGTTAGAAGTTAGATGTCGGAAGTCAGAAGTCGAAGGTTGGAAGTCGGAATTTTATGTCTGATATTCGATGTTTGGAAAGGAACCGTAATCATTCAATCCAACTTAAGTTCTATGACGTCGCTGACGAATTGCTTGACGAATCAAAGTTAGATCACTGGCCTTAAGCACCAGCACATCCCGCAACTTGCTTTTCGTGTATTGCACATAGAAAAATAACGTCATCAAGGTAAAGATTATGTAAGAAAAACTGGTCGCGATAGAAGCGCCATTGATGCCAATCCTCGGGATCAATAACAAATCCAGAATCACGGTTACGCTCCCGGAGACCAGGGACGAATAGATGTTTTTGTGCACCAATCCTACACCCGCCAGATAGTTGGCCAAAATATTGGAGACTGAGAAAATGGCGATGCCGGGCAGGAGCCAGAGGAGAGCCGCTGACGCTGAGGCAAAACCGGAGCCAAACCAGAGAATAATCAACGGCCTACTAACGACGGCCAGAAGCAATGAGAACAGAGTTATCAGCGCGAAGCTGACCCGTGTCACCTGATTGGTAAACGTGAACATTTCCTTCTTATCGGTTGAAGCGGATACGATGGGAAAAATCACGGTCGCAATACTACCGGAGACACCCCAAAGCGTCTCGCCCAAAGCGACGGCGATCCCGTAAATACCCACTTGGCTGATCGGCAGGAAATAGTTGACAATGAAAACGTCGAGCCGGTAGTTTAGCCGCTGAATAATATTGCCGATCTGCGCCTTTAAGCCATAGCCTAGCATTTGACGCATTAAGGGCCAATCGACGCTAAAAAGAGCACTCAGCCCAGCACCGAGCTTTTCTTGCGCGACCGCATCTGTGGAGCAAGCTTCCGTTGCCACCGCTTGTTTCTCCACGTGTTTAAGCAAAATGAAGATTTCCCAAATGCTGATCAGCACCGCACCGAGCAAGGTCGCTAATATCGCTGAGGATGGGGATACGATATACAAGAGGAAAGCCAGCAGCAGCGAAAGGTTTAACACCTTGTCTATGATATTAATTCGATTATATTCTACAACATCCTGCAACCCCAGCAGAACATTGACCATCGACGCTTTAAAATTGGCAAAGGGAACCGCGATGAGTACCATCAGGATTTGGAGATTTGTGACCCCGCGCAGGAACTGAAACTGAAAGCGGGCATTCAGGAAATAGAAAGGGATTAAAACGAAAACGCTTAAAACGGTCAGGAAAATATTATTGCCAATAATTGGTCTCAAGTTGTTTTGGTTCTTACCTAGGAAAAAGACATTCGATGCCGCTAACCCCAAACCAAGGAACAGAACCGCAAAGGTTAAGAAGTTATTGGCCACATCCACAACGCCTTTGCCTGCTGGTCCCAGCAGGCGAGACAACAGAACCGTCGTCATGATGGAGAGAAAGAACAGCACCAAGTTGCTAATAAATGTGATCGTGACGGATTTAGTAAAGCCCATTATATTCTGTGCCCCTTATATCGATTACTTAAACTGATTACTTATGCTGATTACTCGATTACTTATATGAATACCTTTTCGCCGAGTCGTTCGCGATTTCCTGGTAGATTCCGCTTAGTTTTTCGGCCAGGGCTTGCGAACCATAGTGACGCTCCACGTGCGCTCTAATGAATTTCGAATCGAACTGGGATAGGCGTCTCACCATTTCCTTCAGCCCCTGCTCCAGAGCAGAAACATCTCCGGGAGCCACCAACAAGCCTGTCCCTGCTTTTACGATGCTCTGCGGGCCGCCACAGGCTGTGGCCAAGACCGGTTTGCCACAGGCCATCGCCTCGAGCAGCACACACCCGAAGGTTTCCTTCAAAGAAGACAGGACCAGGAAATCACAGTCCCTATAGTAGTCCGGCATCGCTGCGGGATTGACCCAACCTTGGAATGTACAGTAGCCACTGATGTCTAATTCCTCGGCCTGTTTTTCGTAGCGAGGGCGATACATGCCGTCCCCTAGCACGCGCAACCGGGCCGGAGTCTCCTTGACCAAGGCCGCAAAGGCCGGGAGGAGAAACTGAAGTCCTTTCACCTGTGTCTCATCCAAACCACCCACAAATAAAATGTTCACCCTATCTTTAACCCCAACACGGCCTTCTCGATCCGCTTTTCCCGGTGAAAATCGCTCCGTATCGACCACATTAGGAACAACCTGCAGGGTTGTTTTCCAGCCAAACCCCCGAATCTGCTCAGCCAGGGCCGCGCTGACCGGCAGCACCAACGCGGCCTTCTCGAAAGCCCTTCGGAGTAGGACACGGTGCCGGAACTTGGCGACATAATCTTGCAGAAAAGACATATGTTCTGTGATCAGATAAGGGATCTTGTGTTTCCGGGTAAAGAAGTAGGCGATCATCGCAGCGGGATATCCCACATGCACATGCAGAAGATCCGGCTGAAATTCGTCACTCAGCTTGCGCAAGAGCCGCCAGGAAACAAAATAGCTGTACAAGCGCGCCAAGTAGCGATTGCGCAGAGCCATGGAATGGGCCCGGTAGACCCTGATCCCCTCTTCCCAAGATTTTCCCAACTTTCCGGACGGGATTTCTTCATCAAAGGGGTACAGCAGCGCGACTTCCAAGCCGCTCTTGTGGAGTGCCCGCACTTGTTCGCGCACAAATACGCCTTTAACCGCATTGTTACCGTTCGGATACCAACCCGTGAAAATCAGAACCCGCAATTTATCCACCTCTAATCCGCTGCTTGATGTTCGCTGCTCGATGTTCGAGTGAATGCTAAGTTGAGTAAAGACCCTGTCCTAGTCGAACAGGGATTCCTTGTCCTCGGCGAGAAGCCGCTTCTGTTTGTTTACAACAAGGATACCCAGGCTTAGCAACAGCCACATGTGGGAGAAATTGAGCACGGAACTCGGGGCAAACGCGGTGAGGATGAAACCGCCCAAAGCTGCAATTAAACTGAGAGAAACATACCCCAGGAATCCATAGGGGCGTTGTTTGCGACTTTCCTGGTAGACCTTCAAGAGGCCCCGAAGAATACTCAAATAAATGTAAATGAAATATAGGAAAATCCCAATTCCAAAGTCCCCCAGAATCTCAAACCAGAGGCTATGCACATTGACAATCCCGTGCGTATTCCCCTCCGCGGCCACGTAGAAGGAAGTGTTAGCAATGCCAAATCCCTGAGGATGCCCTTGAAGAACAACTCCTTTGACAACATCGACTAGAATCGTAAAACGTTCACTGGTCGAGCCTTCTTCCCCATAAGCGAAGATGGGTGTCGGGTGATATTGCGCATGGAAGCTCAGCTTGTTAAGCAAGGCGGTATTGTTGAACTTACCATAATACACATCCAGACTCGGAACAAAAGAAAGGCTATAAAAAATTACCAATGTAAGTAAGGCTACCGTAAGAACCCTTTGTCTCTTTTCTTTTTCCCGCGTAGCCAGCAAATAGGTTACAAAACCCACCAAGGTTAAAAGCATGGTCATATAGGCGGTACGGGAGGTCGAGAAGATCACATTCAGTAAAATAGCCACTTGGAGAACCATGAACTCCCAGCGCCGAAGTTTCCTCCGTGAATAGGCGATCGCCGTTAAGGTAAACGACATCACCATGATCAGAAAGGTTGCAAAATTATTGGGATTATAAAAAAAGACCGTCGGAATGGTTTTAAGATAATAGGGGCCTTTAAGATACCAGCCACTGTCAGAAAAAATCGTGCGTACCGGCATGCGCAAACCTGTAATTTCGATGAGCCCCAGGATTAAAACCGGAACGGTACAGTAGAAAAGGAATTTAAGCGTCTGTTTGAGTTTGACCAGATTGGGATTGAAACGGTAAACCGCCACAGCAAAGCTGATCATGATCGCATAATTAATTAGGGTCTTGACTGCTGCTCCATAACTGTGAACCCACAGTAAAGAAGTAACCATGTAAACGACAAAAACCGTCAGAAACAGGAGATATTTATTTTGCACCAGCTGTCTTAGGTGCCAGTGGCCCCTCAACTGGAAAAGTTCCCAGAGCATGCTGAGTGTCAAGCCAAAGAGGGCAATGTGCAGATAGTATATATTGTAGTGTCCCAGTAAAGGCAGGTTGAAGGTGAAATCCATCATGGCAAAGAGCAGAACCCAATAATACAAGAGTTCCCGCTTGCTTTCCCATTTCAGGTGGTTAATCGCTAGCAAACCAAGCACCAAAGCATACAAGTTCAAGACGACTTGGTGAACATTCAGAGCCAGGTTGCCCAAGATGAAAACCGCATAAAGCACATTGATAATCTTCTTATCCCTGGACATATTCAACTTTATTTCTCCCCCCTAACGTAAGACACGGGAACGGTTCTCCCGTCCGACCTCCGACCTCCGACCTCCTGCAAGTGCGACACCAAGAACCGTCCCCTCTGTCTCACGCAAGTGCGACCCAAGTGCGACACCAAGAACCGTCCCCTCTGTCTCACCTAACGTTTTTAATGACGGATGCGATCGTTTCCTGCTGTTCCGGGGTTAATTCAGGATAGCAGGGTATGGCCAAGGCCTCGCGGCATGCCTTTTCAGCAACAGGAAAATCTCCTTCTTTATAGCCCAGATACCGGAAGGCCCGCTGCAAGTGTAGAGGAACTGGATAATAGATGGCGTTGGCAATCCCGGCAGCGGTTAGTTTATCCATAAGCTCCTGACGCCTGTCGGTGCGCAGGACATATAAGTGATAGATCGGTTTGGCCAACGGATCCCGACCGGGAAGCGTTAGAGACAGCGCCTGTAACAACTGATCATAATTCTCGGCCTTTTGTCGCCGACCTTCATTCCACTGATCCAAATACTTGAGCTTCACTCGTAGGATCGCCGCTTGAATCTCATCCAGCCGACTGTTATAACCGATTTTCTCATGGTAATATTTCGTTTGGCATCCGTGAAAACGCAGCATGCGCAGTTCTGAGGCCAAATAGTTATCATCCGTGACAATCATCCCGCCGTCCCCATAGCCGCCAAGATTTTTCGTAGGGAAAAAGCTGAAGGTTCCGGCATGACCCAGGGAACCTGCCCTCCGCCCTCTGTACTCGGCGCCGATCGCTTGGGCCGCATCTTCGATCACTTTTAAGTCATAACGGGCTGCAATCTCCATAACCCGCTCTACATCAACCATTTGCCCAAAGATATGGACTGGAATGATCGCTTTGGTTTTAGAAGTTATCTTATCTTCCAATTGATTGAGATCCATATTTAGGGTCATCGGATCAATATCCACAAACACCGGGGTAGCCCCCACCTGCGCGATCGTCTCTGCAGAGGCAAAAAAGGTAAATGGTGAAGTGATCACTTCATCGCCAGGACCTATTCCCATAGCCTTCAAAACCAGCACGAGTGCATCTGTGCCATTCGCCACGGCCACAGCGTCCCGAACACCGCAATAGGCCGCGATTTCCTGCTCCAGGGCTTTCATTTCCGGGCCTAGGATAAACCTGGCTGAGTCTAATACACTCAGCACAGCCTGGTCGATTTCAGGTTTAATCGTCAGATACTGTGCTTTAAGGTCTAAAAGTGGAATTCCCATCTCTTGACTTCCTTTCTAATACGTTCATGTTTACTCAGAAGTTCATGTTTACTCAAAGGTTTATGTCCGCTCAAAAGTTCGTGTTCGCTCAAAGGTCCAGTACTTTACGCTCTTTTGCCTAGCGCCGGTTTTCCAGAATGCGCACGAATTCCCCTGCTGCATCCCCACTGCCGAACACACTCGGATGGACATCGGGAGGGGTAAATTTCTCAACAGCCTGAAGTATCTTTCCAGCCTCTGCTCCAACCAAACGGTTCCAGCCGGCCTGAACCGTCTCCAGCCATTCTGTCTCATCACGCAAAGTGATACAAGGTACTTCAGCAAAGTATGCTTCTTTTTGCACGCCACCGGAATCGGTTAAGATCTTCCAAGCGTCCGCTTCCAAAGCAATCATATCGAGATAACCTACCGGATCAATGACTTTTATTCCTGAACCCAAAGCCATCTTCAAAGCCTTTTCCAACCCCTGCTCCTGAATTATTCTCTGCGTGCGCGGATGCAGCGGTAAAATCACAGGCCGGGAAACCTGGCTTAAAGCGCTAAGGATTTCCTTTAAACGCCCCGGTTCATCCGTGTTCTCCGCCCGGTGAATGGTACAGAGAATATAGGCTCCCGGCGTGACCCCGAGTTTCTCCAGGATTGCAGCCCGCTCGCGCGCCAAGCTTCGATTGTAGAGAAAGGCATCATACATGACATCGCCGTTGCGAAAGACACCGGAAGTGATTCCTTCAGCAGCCAGGTTCTGCATGGCCGTTGTTGTGGGACACAACAGCAGCTCGCTCATATGATCCGTAAGCACACGGTTAATCTCTTCTGGCATCATGCGGTTGAAACTGCGCAACCCTGCCTCCATATGCAGTACAGGAATATGTAATTTGGCCGCAGCTAAAGCTCCGGCCAACGTAGAGTTAGTATCTCCGTAAACCAGCAGAGCATCAGGCTTCTCCCGCAAGAGCACTTCTTCTACTGCTTTGAGGATTGCCCCGGTTTGGGCGCCATGCATTCCTGAACCTACCCCTAAGTTATAATCCGGACGGGGGATATCCAATTCCTCGAAGAAGATATCCGACATGTTCGCATCATAATGCTGACCGGTATGAATCAATACCTCGGTGTGCCTAGCCCGCAAGGCTCGAGAAACGGGCGCTGCTTTAATGAACTGCGGCCTGGCGCCGACAACCGTAGCAATCTTCATTTTGGTTGGTCCTTCCCCAAAAATCGATGTTCGTGGTTCGTGGTTCGAGTGCACATCATGAGAATGAAAATGTGCTATTTTCAGTGAGCACAGCCGCTTCACAAGGACAGTTGCCTGACTAAGGTAGAAGTTCTTCTTCCGGCACTTCCCGGATATCTCTCGCCGGAAAGCCTTTCATGACCCGTTTTTCCGGGGTATCCTTCGTCACCAAAGCACCGGCAGCAACAAACGTCTCAGGTGCTATGTTTACGCCCGGAAGGAGGATCGATCCCCCACCGACCCGCGCGCCCCGGCCAATGTGCGGCCCTTTGACAAGCTTAAAGCGTTTTTCTGTGCGGCCCATGAAGTTGTCATTGGTGGTCGTGACCATCGGGGCGATAAAGACGCGCTCTTCAATCTCCATATAGGCGGTAATGTAAGAGCCGGTTTGGATCTTGGTGAAAGCCCCGATCGTGGTGTCATTTTCGACAGTGACCCCGCTTCCGATCACGGCCCCTTCCCCAATGTGACAGCGTTCCCGGACGATCGCGCCATCCCCGACGAAAGCCCTGTCAGCATAGGACGAACCCGCATAGAGAACGGCTGAACAACCAACCGTACAGCCGGAGCCCAGCTTCAGCGCCGGAAGATCTGCTAGCACCTTCACCGTACTTGTCGCTGCCGGACGTGGCCTGCGACCGATGGACGAACTACTGCCGACGAAACAACCCTCGCCGAGTTCGGTTTCTGCGTAGACCGTGGTATGATCCCCGAGCTGCACCCGAGCACCCATGCTTGCGCCCGGATGGATGGTAACGTAGCGCCCCAGCAGGCAGCCGTCTCCCAAGACGGCCCCCGCTTCCAGGACACATCCCGCTCCCAGCACGACCCCCTCACCCACGACCACCCCTGCGCCGATCACACAAAACGGCCCCAGCACCGCACTCTCGGGAATCACCGCACTTGGATCGATAACGGAGTGGGTGCGGGAGTAAAAGTGGGAACTTGACGTCGAAGTATCAGGTATATTCTTTTCGCTGTTTGACAAAGCGCTCACCGTCCAAAATTGTAGTTCGATAACCTTTTCTGCGGCAGACTACGAGAGAATCCTGAAAATGTCTCTGGGGGTAGGATCGGGGTCAGACCTTACCCCTGGGTAGCTTTCCGGCCCTAAGGTCTTACCCCGATCCACCCCGATCCACCCACAATTTCCGATCAATTCTCCAACGCTTCGGAGCCAAGTTCCTCTAAAGACCCTAGAGCAAGGGATGTTCGCGAGCACCTAGGGAACCCCTCAGGCCCATGCAGCTGCCAAACTCTGCGATGGCGAGTACATAAGCTTAGCGGAATGGCGCACACGAGGTGCGCCGTTGCCGATTGAGCCAAGGACGGCACGAGAGCCTCCGGTGGAGGTTCTCGCCGAAGCCGCACCTACAAAGGATGACTTTACGGCTGAGGATATGAGGCAATTTACCCCACCGACCCATAACCGAGCCTAGCGCAGTTAGTCTGGTCTGCAAGCGACACGGGTGAGCGTGGTGCCGTGGTGCATTCCCACCCCAGACATCCCTACCCCGACCGTTACTCCCGAAGCGGCAATACCACAGGCATCCCCGTCTCCTGGCACTTGTAAATCGAGAGGATGATTTCGAGGGCTTTCCGGCCTTCTTCGCCGGGAACGGCCGGTGGGCGATCCTCCCAGATGGCCTGGATCATGTCAAGGATGATCTCGCGGTGGCCAAAGCCGTAGACGTTCGGCGGATCATTTTCTTGACTGGCAAAAATCTCAGCCTTCTCTTGCTCGCTATCCTGGAACTCCCAGGTCTCAATCCGGTTGACAGCAATCCCGCCCACCATGACCGAACCGGTTTCTCCGAACACGTTCAAGGTCTCTTCGATATTCTTAGGGTAAATGGTCGATGCGGCTTCAATAATACCAAGTGCACCACTTTTAAACTTGAGCACGGCCACACCGATATCTTCCATCTCTATTTTGCGCAGCATCGTCGTCGTATAGCCAAAAACAGACTCCACCGGGCCAAACATCCACTGCAAGAGGTCAATGTTGTGGATGGACTGGTTCATTAGCACCCCGCCATCCTGCAGTTTCGTCCCCCGCCAAGGAGCCTGTGCATAGTAGTTATCATCCCGGTTCCAGCGCACGGTAGCCTGACCGTGGGTGAGTTTACCGAAGCGCCCATCATTAAGCGCGGTACGCATCAGCTTAATGGACTTGTTGAAGCGGTTTTGGTGGATGACCGCGAGTTTGACTCCGGCTTCCCGACAGGCCGCGATCAGTTCATCCGCACTTTTTAACGTCATCGCCATCGGCTTTTCCACCATGACGTGCTTGCCCGCTTTGGCGGCCGCAATCCCGATCGGAGCGTGCAAATCGCTGGGAGTTGCTACGGTGATGACATCAATCTCCGGATTCTTCAGCATCTCTATATAATCCACATAGGGCTTCGCCCCATATTTCTCGGCAAAGGCCCGTGCCCGTTCAGGGACAATATCACACACCCCGACGAGCTCAGCTTCCGGCAGGGCCACAATCGACTCCGCATGCTTCAGCGCAATCCGTCCGCAGCCGATTATACCAAATTTAAGCATCCTCTTCTCCAATGCGATTCCACTCCTTTTCGATGTCCGATATCCGATCTTGTCCATTCGATATTCAAAATTACCTTGAGGATAGCAGCTTTGGTGATACCCTCCACCGCAGACTGCCGTATCCGAAGTCTCGATGTTCAATTTCAGTTGAACGAATTTACTCGATATTCGGTTCCTACCCCATTCCTACCGACCCTTTTTCTCCGATTTTCTTCGAAGTCTGAAGTTTAAGCCAGGCTACGAAGGTTTGCTAAGAAGATCTCCAGAGCAGGGAATGCGCCGCGAGCACCTAAGCGAACCCTTAAGCGAGCAGGAACTAAACTTTACGCAGGCGAGAACTATTCTTAGAGGGGCTCCGCACACGATGTGCGGAGCTGCCGACTGAGCCAAGGATGGCAAATTCGGCAGGAACCCCTCCTCCCCATACTGAGCCGAGTAAATAGTTTAGTCTGCGAGCGCCATGGGTGAGCGTGGTGCCGTGGTGCATTCCCTACCCCGACCCAAGCCCCCCCAGAAGCCTATCAGATCTTCGCGATCTTCTCCCGATTCTGCTCCACGCTCTTCGTGGCATTCCGCGTATCCACGACCACCGAAGCAAGCTCCACCACCCGCTCATAATCGATCACACTGTGATCCGTCAGAATGAGGACACAATCGGCGTCGGCCAGAGCCGTATCCGTTAAGGGCACGCTTTCCAAATGCACAGTGCTGCCACCGTGGGGTTCAATCACAGGAATGTAGGGGTCATGGTAAGTGAGGTTGGCCCCCTCTTTACGCAGAAGCTCCATGATCTTTAAGGCCGGAGACTCGCGGACATCATCAATATCTTTCTTATAAGCCACGCCAAGGATAAAAACTTTGGCATCTTTTAGGCTCTTGTTTTCAGCATTAAGGGCTCGGACCACTCGGTTCACGACATAGTAAGAAACCTCGACATTGATTTCCCCAGCGAGTTCGATAAAGCGGGTGTGGAAATCATACTCACGCGCTTTCCAAGTTAAATAAAAAGGATCAATAGGAATGCAGTGTCCGCCCACACCAGGACCAGGGTAAAAGGTCTGAATACCAAACGGCTTGGTTCCGGCTGCTTCGACAACTTCCCAGATGTCCAGCCCCATGCGGTCGCACAGGAGCATGAGTTCATTGACTAAGGCAATGTTCACCGCCCGGTAAGTATTTTCGAAGACCTTCGTTAATTCGGCCGCAGCCGGGGAAGAAACGGGTACGACATTAACGATCGTTTGGGCATAAAGGGTATAGGCAATCTCCAGGCAGACCGGGGTCATTCCGCCGACCACTTTGGACGTATTCTTCGTGCTGAAGCGTTTGTTGCCTGGATCGACGCGCTCTGGTGAGAAGGCGAGGAAGAAGTCTTTTCCGACTTGCAAACCCGTCGCTTCCAGGAGGGGCAGGATCACTTCCTGCGTTGTCCCTGGGTAAGTGGTGCTCTCCAGCGTAATCAGCTGACCCGGCCGCAGGTAACGGGCGATCTCCTGCGCCGAAGCCTCGATGTAGGAAATGTCAGGATCTCGGGTAATGGTCAGAGGGGTAGGCACACAGATGATGATGACATCGCACTCCGGCAAACGGGAGAAATCGGTCGTCGCCTGGAACACACCTTTCTGCACCAGATCCTGAAGTTCAATATCTTTGACATCGCCGATGTAGTTATCTCCGGCATTGACTCTATCCACACGCTTGTCGTTGATATCAAAACCGACCACCGGAAAACCCACCTTCCCTTTTTCAACGGCAAGCGGCAGGCCGACATACCCCAGCCCGATCACGCCGACTCGGGCTGTGTGCTTTTCTATTTTCTCCTTTAAGACTGTTGCCAACGTATCCTCGGTCGTAATGACCTGTTTGACCGTGATCATACTGTGTTTCTCCCTTCAATTCTTGAACTAGCGAGCCCCTTCCCCTTCAAAAGCCTGGGGAACCGGTTTGGGTGCCGAGCGGCGAAAGGTTGGTACAACGGTCTGCAGAGCCCCAACCACCTCTTCCCGACTCAGGTAGGAACCCCGTTCTTTAATCAAATGTACGAGGTCTTCAATCTTTTCTACGTCAATCATATTAGGTTTAGCGACGAAAATCCGCTTGTGTTTGGTAGCCGATGTCCCTTCTTCAGCCGTTAAAAGCTCTTCATAAAGCTTTTCTCCCGGCCGCATTCCTGTAAATTTAATAGGAATATCAACATCCGGTTCGAAGCCCGAAAGCCGAATCAAATCGCGCGCCAAGTCAAGAATCTTGACCGGCTTGCCCATATCGAGAATGAATATCTCCCCGCCCTGCGCCATGGCTCCAGCCTGGATGACGAGCTGAGCGGCCTCAGGAATGGTCATGAAATAACGGATCATTTCGGGATGGGTGACAGTAACCGGCCCTCCTTTGGCGATCTGGCGTTTAAAGGTTGGGATCACGCTCCCCCGGCTACCAAGGACATTTCCGAAACGCACGGCCACAAAGCGGGTCTGGGAATGCTTGTCCATGTTTTGGATGATCATTTCGGCCACTCGCTTGGTGGTGCCCATGATGCTCGTCGGGTTAACCGCTTTATCTGTGGAGATGAGGACAAAAGTCTTGACCTTGGCTATGTCCGCAGCCTCTACCAAATTGCGGGAACCGAGAATGTTATTTTTCAAGGCTTCTTCGGGGTTGCGCTCCATTAAGGGGACGTGCTTATGGGCTGCGGCATGGTACACCACGCCAGGCCGGTACTTTTGAAAGACAATCTGAACTTTTTCCCGATCTTTGATATCAAGAATCTCAGTGGCAATCTCCAAGCCGGGGAAATCAGCACGCAGTTCCTGTTCAATATCAAAGATGCTGTTTTCCCCATGCCCCAGGATGACAAGTTTGGCAGGATTGAACTTGGCCACTTGGCGGCAAATTTCGGAGCCGATCGAGCCTCCGCCTCCCGTAACCAGAATCACTTCACCTGTCAAATACTCGGCCACCTCTTCCAAATCCACCGTCACCGGCTCCCGCCCGAGAAGGTCTTCCACTTGAACCTGACGAATCGGGGAGGTGTCGAGCTTGCCGCTCAACATATCGTAGACACCGGGCATGATCTTCAACTCGACCCCTGTTTTTTCGCTGATCTGCACGACTTCGCGCACAGAATCTCCGGAAGCGGAAGGCATGGCAATGATAATTTCGTCCACATTATGATTTTTGACCACCCGAGGAATGTCCTTACGCGTGCCGAGCACGGGAATTCCCATAAGCTGAACCTTTTGTTTTGTGGGCGCATCGTCAATAAACCCAATCGGACGGCCTTCCCGGAAATTGCGGTTTTTCAGTTCTCTGGCCGCCATCACGCCCGCATCCCCAGCGCCAACAATCAAAACTTGTTGCTGGGAACCTGGTACATGAGGTGTAAAAATATTCTCTTGCAGGATGCGCCAGATAAAGCGTGAGCCTCCGATGAGAAAAACAGTGGTGAACCAAAGAAGCGCCGCCGCCGAGTGGGGAATCCGCCAGGGTGCCAGGAAAAAAACTGCGGTAATCGTCGCACTCGTGCTTACCGTCACGGCAAAGAGAATAGAAACCAGCTCTCCAGTGCTCGCGTATTGCCACAGCCGGTGATACAGACCAAAAACATAGAAAACCGCCAAAGACAAGGATGTGGCGGCCCATGCGGTGTGATAGTAAGTAAGGAAGTATTCGTGCGGTATGTTTCCCTCGAAACGGATATAAAAACTCAAAAAAGCACTGAGATTGACGAGCAATGCGTCAATCAGCATCAAAATAAGCGTTCTTTTATGCAATAACATGGTATCCCTTCCCCTATATCAGAAGTTGCAAAGTAAAAGCCTTTCAAAAAATCACCGTCTTACAGTTTACTACAGTTTGTGCTCTTTTACAACATGGAATGCAGTCTCGGGGGTTCAAATGCCCTTAGTGGATCAAACGAGAATATGCGGCTAGACAACCCCCGCTCATCATCCAGATCAGTATAAAAAATAGGGGCTGCATTCAACAGCTCCCTATTCTGGACCGGCTAATCACTTGACGTTCGGTGGTAATATTACGCAACTGCGCCCATCCCGACTTCACCCGTGATCACCCAGCGCTGACCACTCTTAATGAGATTGACGCGAACGTGCACCACGTGTTCATTGGGGGTTCCAACCGTTTTCCCTTCTTTTAGGATAAAATCGCTGGCGGTGTAGCGATAATCCGCACGCAGGGTTGCGGTGTTAGCCTCAGCCATTTCAACCACGACATTGTCAAAGCTGATGTTACTGACGTCCAGACCTACACCTTGGAGGATATAGTCTTGTGCCTGACGGGCATGACGTTCCAACAGTTGCCCGCTGTACGCTCTGGCCAGTTTAGACCGATAAGCGGTCATGTCCGCAGATTTCCAGGCATCAAAGAAAAAACCGATATCTTGCTTATAATCCCCGATAATTTGCTGGGCCAGAAGCGCAGACACCTTCTCAGCTGCGCCGTCATTGGTGTCCTTGGCATCCGTAGATGCATTCACCGTGCCCTGTTCAGTTCCCGCCGTTGCCAAAGGATCCGGCGGCAATCCCTCGTCGCCGCTGTGCGAAGCGGGTATTCCGTCTTGTCCAGGTGTAACCGATGCGGCCACAGCTTGACCGTCCTGACTAGTTGTTATGATCCCCTCATTATTTGTGCCAAGATGCATTTTTGCAAGCAAATCCGGCGCGGTAGGATTTGAGGCGAGCGCGATACTCAGCACGCCGATGCCAATCCCTAAGCCCAGAGCCACGGTGCCGATGATCCAATTCATTTTTCGCATAAAACCGAAATCCCCTTTGTCTGGTTTTACCCATAGTTTTACCACAAAAAGGGAATCCTAATCATCTTTCTACCAGGCTCCCGCGCCATGATTCGGCGCTCAGGCAAAAGCGACCGCCTGTCGCACATTTTAAAGGCTCGTCCCAACGGACGAGCCTTGTACGCAATGATAAGACGTGTGGAGTTTGCCGAAAACCTTCAACTTAAGCCGGAAAAGGTGTTGGGATTAAGCTATAGTTCATTCCTCCATCAGGTTACCGCTCTGGCGTCTTATCAACTGTTCTCAGAAATACCAGCCTCGGAGCAGCCGATTTGAGCGTAGCGTTTCTCGGGTTTTCTTTTCCCTATAAGACACCTCTGGCGTCTGAGCGTCTCTAAATCTTAGCCCGGATCCTTGTCCCATTCTCTAGAACGGGATTTCTACCGATGCTGCATCGGTAAAGCTTATGCTTAAGCCTCATTCTGGCTTAAGTCTCGGATCATATTCAGTTGTGTAATATTCAGTTGTGTAATA
>JAIMKP010000017.1:0-1076 GCA_020692355.1 Desulfosporosinus sp. | reverse complement strand
AGTTGTGTAATATTCAGTTGTGTAATATTCAGTTGTAAAAAAGTATGACCACACCCTCTTTCATACCTTGTTCTGGTTTACCGTTTCGTTGCAAACGGAGTGGCTCCATAAATCTTCGCGCTCGTATTATTGCGGAAGAGATGCTCATCCAGATCATGAATCTCCTGATGAAACTGCTCAATCCGAGCTTTGTCCTTGGCATCGAAGGCATCGGCCCCTCGGTTAAAGAGAACGTCCAAATAATTACTGAAAGCCGTAACTTTCTGAGCCGCAGGCTCGCTCTTTAACTGGCTCGCCCACATGGTCTTGAAAAAAACAATGTACTTCTTAATATCCTGCTCATTCATTTGGGGCCCAGCCGTCGGGCCAAACAAGTAGCCATCAACATACTGGTGAATGTTCCAAGCCGCACTGTAGGCTTTTCCCTTGGCCAAGTCACTAAGTCCGTCACCAGCCGAATTAAAGTAACTAGCGATGGATGGTGCCAAATCCATCTGATTCAGATCGGGTTCCTTATATTTCTTCGAACTGGAGACATCCCCCTGCGGTGCGGTATTGATACCCGGGGCTGGAACCGTCACGGCT
The DNA here is from genome assembly GCA_020692355.1 of Desulfosporosinus sp. GTDB lineage: Bacteria > Bacillota > Desulfitobacteriia > Desulfitobacteriales > Desulfitobacteriaceae > JAJZPA01. The sequence goes on along the minus strand of JAIMKP010000017.1, from coordinate 491 downwards.
GGAGAAGCCTGGCCTGGCTGAGTTTTGGGGCTTGCCGGGTTAACCTGACCCGGGGCCCCTTGAGTGCCTGCGGCCGTTTGCCCCGCTTTGGCCCCTGTCCCTCCGGAATCAACCGGCGGATTCTGGATGAGTACTTGATCACTGGGCGCAGCAGTTTGTGGTCTGAGCACTTTCCAGGCACTCGGACCATAGACGCCCGCTGCGACAACCGCGCCAGCCAAAACCAAGGTTCCCACCATTGTTACGACCTTTTTCTGATCAAATTCCATAACCGTTTTCCCCTCCTTGCATTGGTCTTTCTTTGCTATTTTACCAATTAATAGGTGAAAACGTTGTCGCTATGGCTGAATGGCTTGCCCTATTTTCCGCCTCGGCTTGGCCTTAAGCCCCAGGGCTAGTGATTCTCTGCCTTGGTTCGCGAAAATCGGCCCGCATCCGCGAGAATTGGTATTCGCTTCCAGAAAGAAAAAAGCTGGTCTTAAACCAGCATT
>JAIMKP010000016.1 GCA_020692355.1 Desulfosporosinus sp. | reverse complement strand
GAGATCCATGAAATTACTTTGGGGGTTGGATGCTCTCCTCATTCTTTCCGGATTAGGCTGGCTAGCCTCTGCCGCATTCTACCATCCCTCATACGTGGCCTTCCATCAGTCCGTATCTCCATATTTTCCAGGCTTAATTACCATTCTTTATGGTCTCTATCAAGGTCTGCGCCTGTACCGGGGTAAACGGGTGCTGAGAGCCAACAAGAATGGAACCCAGGGAATCATATTCAAGGTCTAATAGATTTAATAATACGGTTTAATCATGAAAGGAGTGTATTGTTTATGTTCAAGTGGAGACACGCAACCATTTCGTGGAGAGGTTTAAAAATTTCGTTCCTAACACTGCTCTTGCTTTTGGCTTGTGCATCAGTAGCCTTGGCCGGAGATCCCTCCGGCACCACCACCGGTGGCATTAACGACATCGCGGCGGCAACCGCCGGCCAACCGACCCTGGCTGAAGTTGCAGCTCAAGTCGGCAAAAATAAAATCGGGATTAACTTTGTTTGGACGCTTATCACAGGTTTTTTAGTCTTCTTCATGCAGGCTGGCTTCGCCTTAGTAGAAACCGGTTTTACTCGCGCTAAAAACGCAGCCCATACCATGGCCATGAACCTCATGGTTTTCCTCGTAGGTGCTATCGGCTATTATCTGGTTGGTTTCGCCTTTGAATTTGGTGGTGTCGGCGCAATCTCTGCCCTAGGCGGCACCGCACCCCTGACCCAGGAATTAGCCGTGAACGGCTGGGGCCTTTTAGGACATAGTGCTTTCTTCCTGTCGTCCGGCGGCTCTTATGATGTAGGAGTCTTCACCCTTTTCCTGTTCCAAATGGTCTTCATGGATACGGCTGTTACCATCCCCACCGGAGCTATGGCAGAGCGCGTCAAATTTTCCGCAGTGGTCATCGGTACTTTCTTCATTGCCATGATCCTCTACCCGATCTTTGGTAACTGGGTCTGGGGAGGCGGTTGGCTGGCACAACTCGGTAGCAAACTGGGGTTAGGCCACGGAGTCGTTGATTTCGCCGGTTCCGGCGTCGTCCATGCCATTGGCGGCAGCGCTGCCTTGGCTTCTGCCCTAGTCCTGGGCCCTCGGCTTGGCAAATACGGTAAAGACGGTAAAATCAATGTATTTCCTGGACACGACATTCCCATGGCCATCTTGGGAACGATAATTCTTTTCTTTGGCTGGTTTGGTTTCAACCCCGGCAGCACCTTGGCTGGAACCGACCTCCGTATTGCTGTGGTTGCGGTCAACACGATGCTGGCTGGAGCGGTTGGGGGTTTCATAGCCATGATGCTAATGTGGCTTATTTTTAAAAAGCCGGATCCGTCAATGATGGCCAATGGGACCCTGGCCGGCCTGGTTGCCATCACAGCGCCTTCAGCCTTCGTCTCTGCCCTAAGCGCCGTCATTATTGGTGCCATTGCCGGCGTCTTGGTCATAACCAGCGTCTTATTTGTAGACCGGAAGCTCAAAATCGACGATCCTGTTGGCGCCATTTCCGTACACATGATTAACGGAATTTGGGGGATTATAGCGACCGGGATTTTCGCGGACGGAACCTATGGAGATGGTCTTAATGGTGTAACCGGAACTGTCAGTGGCTTGCTCTACGGTAACCCTGGACAGTTCCTGGCCCAACTGATCGACGTCGGAGTGATTCTCATTTGGGGTTTCGGCCTTTCCTTCCTCTTCTTTAAATTACTCCATGCCACTTGGGGCATGCGTGTCAAGCCTGAAGATGAAATAGCGGGACTGGATATCCCTGAAATGGGCATGTTAGCTTATCCTGATCATCTCCTGCGCACGGAATTAGAGTCCGAGTAACAAACTAATTTCTTTTACGAGTTTAAGCAAGAGGAGGATTCAGCATGCAAAAAATCGAAGCGATTATACGCCCCGGAAAACTGAATGAAATCACGGAGGCTTTAGCAGATGCCGGTGTTCTTGGGATCACCGTAAGTAACGTATTGGGCTGTGGCCGTCAAAAAGGGCATACCCAAGTCTACCGCGGTCAAGAAGTACAAATACGCCTACTGCCCAAGGTCAAATTGGAGATTGCTTGTTTGGAAACGCAAAGTGAACAGATCGTAGAAGTTATTACGCGCTTGGCTCGCACCGGGCAGGTCGGCGACGGCAAGATCTTTATCTCCCCAGTGCAGGAAAGCATCCGCATCCGCACCGGAGAACGTGGAGAGACCGCATTATAGCATGGAAATAAGTTCTGCCTTTAGAAAAAACCAAGGGATGTTGTGTCGCTTGCTTTGTTCTTAGCATCCTAGCCTGCACAACCAGCCGCAAGGTTAGCGGCCATAGGGAAACGAAAAAGTAGCCTTCGCATCAAGGAAGAGCTACTTTTTCGTTTCCCTATTTCACGGGCCTACCTCAATAATCTTAGGTGTGGGTGCATAATAGCTTGAGCCAAGGATCTCTGTTTTAACCACTTTGCCGCTCTGCATTACCGTACGAGTCGAAGTGACTTTGTACCCTTGTACTCCTTCTTGTTGCACGCGTTCCTGACCATGAGGCAGGGAATTATCCGTAACTCTCTGCTCAGGTGGGGGAACTGGAGTGGCCGAATTGTTAATGATCACCTGCTGGCCCGGCTGCGGCTGCCCATAGAAATCGATGGTGAGACTGTTTTTCCCCATTTTGGTCCTGACCAAGATATACCCACCGGAATCATTTCTAAATTGCAAATCCAGGTAAGGCCAAGCGACCGTGGCGTCCTGTCCTAAGGGTACATAAGTGATAACTAAATCGTGATTCGTGCGCTGTGTGATCGGTAAATCGGCTTGAAGTACCGTGTTATAGAGCGTGCTGGAAACCTGACAGATCCCACCACCCAGTCCTTCCTCGAATTGTCCGTTGACGATGATATATGCATCTTGATAACCCTTCCCTGCCGTCCGTTCTCCCACCCTTTTATTGAAAGAAAACATCTCGCCCGGAGCTATGAGAGCCCCGTTCAAAGCGTCGGCTGCTAGGCGGATATTTCCCGTCCGCTCGATCTGGGAAGGGTCAAAATAGGTGGTGTAACTGGCCAAAAGGCCGGTTATCTTTTCTTTTTCCAAAATTGCAACGGTTAGTTTCGGCGGATCCTCTTTGAAGGAGACCTTGAGCTGGTTTTCCGGCTGAAAAATATCGAGCTTCTGTACCTGAGCCGTCAGAGCATTCACATCCACTGCTTTACCGACGCTCTCTTTTGTTATTTCCATGGTGTTGGCGGGTGTAATCGTAAAAGAGGCGTCATGAGGCGCCACTTGATAGGGTCCAAAGATTTTCGTCAAGGCTTCGGATAGTTTTTCCCCATCCCAAGCCGAACTCAATTCGAAGTGGATCCCCCGCCGAGCGGCTCTTCTTTGCTGAGCTTTTTCGACGATGTTCCCTTCCCGTCCGATCGCATAGGCCTCAGCCAGGGCTTTGTCAGCCGTGAGGGTAAGCCCAAGATCACTCAGTTTGCTTTCAACCGTCTTCCCATCGACATCAAACTTCACCACATGGGACCAGATGCTCTGGATCTTGCGGTCGATCTCTACTTGCGCCGCCACTTTGGTGATATTGCCGACATTGATTCCGGCAACGGTAATGCCGGGCACAAACAAACCATTATCCCGAGTGTACACGGCCAGAGCCGTCACTCCAAACCCTAAGATCAGAACTAAGATCATCATTATGGCCAGCGTCACCTTATGCGTTAGAAAACGCACAAAAGGATTTTTCCCAAGCCTCTTGAGCGTTAGTGGTTGTGCTCCTAAAGCCATCCCTGCAGCTTCCCCCGCTGCCGCAATTTCCTGACGAGTTACGTCACTCGGGTTTAAAGGCTGGGCGGCATCCTCTCCCTCGTTGTTCATGCTGTTATCCATTTTCTTCTCCCCCTCAGGCAAAAACACCTCTCTTTAGATTTTAGCTGTTGTCCTATTAAACTTCAATAGTTTTTCTTTCAATCCAAACGCCTATGAACGCTTGCAAGTAATATAAAAGCACCTCGCGTTTTTCGTGCGAAGTGCCTCAGTTTTGTTTCCCTTAAGCCCACCACGGACGTGTCAGCGTGTAAAGTGTTTTGGGAGAAGGGACGGTGAGGCATGCCCTTCAAATAGACATTGGTGACTTGATAGGTTAAGGAACCTTTCTGCAGTCAGTCAGGGGCACTCTCGATCCGGCCCGAATAGATGATGGCGGTATGGACATCTCCTGTCGTGTTTTGTGACGATCCGGGTTCCGTATCCTTGAACATTTCAGCAGTAGCTTTCATGATGATATCGTTGTTGTGTCCGCTGATCTGGGTTTCCAGGATGATCACCTACCTCTTGTCAATATTATACTATACGGCTCGGTGAGAAACTACCTTTCCGTCAACTACAAAATGCAAACCGAAGAATAATGCCGCAAGCAAGCATAACGAGTTCTAAGACTCAAAGGGATCCGAAACCAATTGAGATCTCCAATTACTACCCAAGTAATGGGGTTCGCGAGCAGTTTCAATCCCCTAATCCGGGTCTCTGCCAATGAAGCGGATAGAAGGGTTATCCCTATGCGACCCCTTACCGTTATGTTAGCACATCGCCAAGACAAAAAACTGAAGACCTATTCTGCCCTGGATCAAAGATCCACCTCTTGTATTTTTGCCAAGAGGTGGATCTTATCATAACGACCTCGTTCTATTAGAGGTTCGTTCTATAGCAGTATCCTTCCATAACGATATCAACTTCCAATAACCAAGTCCGATCGTCAGGTAAATAACTGTTACCATGGAGGTGACGACTAAGCCCATTTTCCACCAGGTGCTTTTGCTAACGTACCCGGTACCTATGAGCAGCGGTCCCAATCCATTTCCGTAATGGGTTAAGGTCGAAGACACAACCATTAAGAAAGCAAAAAGACTGCTCCGACAATCATTTCCCTCCACGATAGGGAACCAAACAATAGAATCCATATAACCTGCCAAGATATCCTTTAGTTTGCTATGAGTACTACGTTTGTCTGTACTTCAATGACGCCTTACGTGAGCACCACCTACAAATTAGTCGTAGGCGATATCTCTGTCATTATTCTGTGCTGAGGGGTGAAACCCCCAATTCAGTAGCCAATATATTAAGTTCTTTTAACAAAGTCTGACTTACAGGGATACCAGACTTTCTCCTTTCTTGCATAATTCTATGCCTCTTTTCTCCAGGAATCCGGATTTCGGAATATCCCTCCGCCAAAGGTACGGCTTTAATGCCTTGAATCATGTCGGAAAGACGTTCGGTAAACGTATCGTCTAGCATGAGGCGAGAGACATCAATAGCTATAAAACTATGCCCAATATTAGCGGGTTCCTTCTTGTCATCGTAAATAAATCCAACATCCAAGCCATAAGCGGAACCTGAAAGAATCCCCGCCATCACTTCTACCGCCAAGGCTAAAGCATAACCCTTCGCTCCGCCGACTGGCAGAACTGCTCCTTCCAGTGCCTCCTTTGGATCTGTCGTAGGCCTACCTTCTTTGTCAATAGCCCAACCCAACGGAATGGAACGTCCTTCCTTTAAAGCAAGTATGACGTTACCCCGGGCTACATTGGAAGAAGATAAGTCGATAACCACTGGATATTCTTCCTGGGGAATCCCAAAAGCTACAGGATTAGTACCAAAGTAGGGTCTCATCCCGCCCCATGGGGGCATCGCAGGGGGGGCATTCGTAAATACTTGGCCAATCATGCCTTGCCCGGCCGCCATCTTGCAAAAGTATGAAGCAGCGCCAAAGTGGTTGCTTCTTTTGGCTGTCGCTAAACCAATCCCGAATTCTTTGGCCAAATCGATGGCTACTTGCATGCTACGAACCGCAACCAACTGACCCAAGCCATTGTCGCCATCGATACTCGCTACTGCCCCTGATTTTACCACGCGTATTTGGGGTTCTTTGTTAATCCGTCCGTTTTTTAAACAAGTAAGGTAAGCGGGCAGTCGGGAAAGACCATGCGTATCAATTCCTTCTAAGCTTGTGTCAATGAGTACTGCGGCTACAACCTGAGCATCATCTGCCGGTACACCCACCGAAGCTAACAAATTGCAGCAAAATTCACTTATTATTTTTTCAGCAGGGTATTCCATATACAACCCTCCTAATTCTCATCGACAGTGTTAGATGTTTCCAACGGTATGACTGAGGAAGCATAGCGCTAATGCACCATTTAAGAGCTGATGTAGTTTACAGCGGGGTGCAGGCGTTGTACCCGCACCCCAGACGCTTAGGGATTTTAAAAAAGATGGTTTGAATTAAGCACTTGGATAGAGACGGGTTAAAACGAATTCCTTATGGTTCAAAGCCTCCGCGTCCGTGAAGCGGCCGCGGGTAGTCTTAACAATGCAGTCCATCACTTTGTCGGCAGCTTGTTAAAGGTTAATTCCCTGCTCAGAACACCACTAATGTCAACATCAATGTGTTCAGACATAAAAGTACAGGTATTTGGGTTAGCAGACATCTTGATAACAGGCTCAATCGGGTTACCAACGATGTTGCCTTGTCCAGTCCAGTAGGGATCATCCATTAATGTTAATAATTGGTTCGTTTATCCGCACAGGTCGAAAAATTTCTTATAAAGAACACTCGGCTAGTGCCGAGCCTTGGCGAAGTCAAAAGCCAGGTTTTATTTATCAGTGATGCAGCCATACAGCATGGGGGCAGCTATGCTAAAAAAGAAGCCCTGTTGGTGTGGGTACTTGTAAAAAAACAGTAAATGTTGCATAGAGAATACCACTCACTCCAACTCCAAACACCAGCGAAAACACTAGAGAACTCAAGGTGAAGCCTTTTTCGTTTAAATACCATGAACCTAATAACAAATAAAGAACTGTTGAAACATAAAAACCAATATACGCTATGCAAATAACATAGACGATCGTAGCAATAATTATCACTATTGCTCTGGTCCAATTAAGTCCTTCTTTTTCCTCATGGCTTCCCTGCACATCTTTACCCCTAAGGAAACCACGAACCAATACCCCAAGGCCGGCAATAATAATGAAATATTCCAAGACCTTAGGTAACAGGTTGCTTTCGGTGCCTAGTTTCAAACCTTGTGACCAAAAGATAGCAGCAATTAGAAGACTTGTTATCCCTGCAATCAGGTCAGAATTACGCTTAGACATTCTTAGCTGCCTCCTTTTTAGCACGCCGTCTGGCAAGGAACATTGGAGTCATGACAGATGTAACTGTAAGAATAATGAGTAATAGTGAAATAGGATGGGAAAAGAAGACCGTAAATATGGATCCTTCTGCGTCAGCCAGTGACATGGATTTACCCAAATTATCTTCTACAATGGGGCCCAGAATGATGCCCAGAGCCATCGAACCGGTATCCAAGCCTACCCGCCCGCCAAAATGGCCGAACAAGCCGAAGAAAATCATAACAATAACGTCTATCATGCTATTTCGGATGGCATAGGAACCGATAACCGATAAGGCAACAATTGCTACACCAATATAGGGCGTTGGCACATTTAAGACTTTTGCGGTGCCTTTAATCAGAAATGAACCAATGACAACCATTAAAATGTTAACAACAAGCATAGATACAATAAAAGAATAGGCAAGATCGGCGCTGTTCGTGAAGATCTTAAATCCGGGCTGAATCCCGTGGGCAAGCAAGGCGCCCATTATGATTGCAGCTACTGCACTGCCTGGAATGCCTAAGGTAAGCATGGGAATCAAGCTTCCGCCAATAGTCGCATTATTAGCGGTCTCACTGGCACATACCCCTTCGATAACTCCGGTACCAAATTTATCCCGGTTTCTGTCCCAGCGTTTAGCCTCATTGTAAGAGATAATCGAAGCGATTTCCCCGCCGGCACCTGGTAGAATACCTACGATAGTCCCAATGATAGAGGAACGGATCATGTTGCCTTTACAATCTCTAAAAAGCTTGCCTAGAACTCGCAAGGTAACACCTTTTTTCGGCTTATAGTCAGCAATATATTTATTCTTACTGCCAACAAGATAAATAACCTGAGAGAAAGAAAACAAACCGATCATGGCCGGAATCACTTCGATTCCTTGAACAAGCGAATAATAGCCAAACGTGAACCTTGGCAGACCCTGCATTGGATCTAATCCAATGGTACTAATAAGCACGCCTAAAGCTCCGGAAATTAAGCCTTTCAGCACATTCCCCTGCGACATCGCCGCGATAGTACTCAGCCCAAAAATACAAAGCCAAAAAAATTCCGGCGCTCCAAACTTTAATGCTAATGTGGCCATCGGCGCTGCCATAAACAGGAGAACCAACGTCCCAAAAAGCCCGCCGAAAGCTGATCCAATCAAGGATGTGTTTAAAGCTTCATCAGCCATACCCTTCTGAGTCATCGGCCACCCGTCAAAAGTCGTAGCAACAGAAGATGGGGTACCCGGGGTATTAATTAAGACTGCTGAGTTTGAACCCCCATAGATGGCACCGGAATAAATAGCCCCAAGCATGATTAAACCGCTGATAGGATTCATGGCAAATGTTACCGGGACCATTAAAGCTACACCCATAGTGGCTGTTAAACCCGGGAGCGCACCGATTATAATTCCGCCAATCAGGCCGACGATCATCAACAAAAAGTTAAGAGGCAGAAAACTGTTTATAATGCCGGTCAATATGTGCCCCCACATCGTGCTAAGTCCTCCTTTTTCGCATAGACAGGAGGGCGGGAGAACCCGCCCCCCCTGCTCTTAACTAGTTTTTAAAATTCCGCAAACGATTCAGAAGGTTTATTTAATCAGCTTGAACTTGGTTAACAATTCCTTAGCATGAGCATTTTGAGCATGGACAAATTTATCAAAATCTTCTCCGGACATATATTCCTGAGGTTGACCGGCTTTTTTCATGTCTGCAATATAGTCCGCGTCATCATTAATTTTTTTGAACGTGTCACGTAAAAACTGGACTATTTGGGGATCAGTTTTCTTAGGAACGACGAAACCTCTGCGGATATCCGAAACAAGATCCAAACCAGTTTCTTTAAAAGTAGGTACATCCGGCAGGAAGGAGCTGCGTTTATCCGCAGCAATCGCTAGAATCTTCATTTGGTCGACACTACGCATAACGTCGTTGATATTACCGATCATTACATCGATTTCTCCACCCAGCAGTGCGGCATTTTGGTCCGCTGCACCTTTATATACTACTTGGGTAGGCTTCATTCCCGTTTTATCTTCAAGATCCAAAAGCATCATGTGGTGACCGCTGAATGTTCCAACAATACCCAATTTTAGTTTATCGGGATTAGCTTTTGAGTAATCAATGACATCTTTCCAGGAGTTGAACTTGCTGTCTTTACGCACCGCCAGAACCTGCGGATCGTTTACGACCTGAGCAATATAAGCGTAGTCGTCGATAGAGAATTGAGCTCCTTGAGCCATCGGCTGGAGGACAATATGAGGAACATTCACACCACCAATAGTATAGCCATCAGGTTGTGCATGGGCAGCTTCTGCAAAACCAATTGCCCCGCCGGCACCTGTTGTATATTTAAATACCCACGGTTGCTGTGGCACATATTTATTCCAATACTTTTGCATGATACGAGCCTGGATGTCACTTGAGCCACCTGCAGTAAAAGCGATTACCATATTTACGGGCTTAGTAGGATAATTCAGTTTTTTAGCAGTATCCGTTGGCGTTAGCGATTGCGTTGTTCCGCATCCAGTTAGCGTTAACGATAAGACTAAGGCAGTTCCGGCAATGGCGGTAAGAATTTTGCGGCCTTTTTTCATACTTTTCTCTCCCTTTTTTTAAAGTTTGTAAAAAGACTAATCCTTCTCTTTTTCTCCCTGGTCCCTCTGCAACGTGATCTAGCCCATATTTTATTGAAACATTACGAATATCGTCAGAACTTTACGATATTCGTATTTAGGAAACCCAACTTAATAAATAAATACCATAGATACCATCTTTATCTACTTATATCTTATATCATTTTTCATTAAACTCCATTATATTTTGCATATTAAGATATTTAAATGCATTTTAATTGATAATTGATAAAAGGAAAAGCATCTTCTTACATCTCGAAAATTGGTATCACTGATGAAGCATAGGGCAGCAGCATAAGCGTGGCACTGTCTTTTCCGGTTAAGGAAATATCAACTGCATTCTGCAGAGTTGGTACTGATTCAACCATAAGTGTTTTGGCCAAGCTTGAAGAAATATTTTGGGATACGATAATTACTCTGGCTTTAGCGACAGTCCTGGCCCACAAATACGCTTTATGGGGTCCTATTTCAAATTCTTTCCGGCTAAAAGAATCCAAAACTTGATTAGCACTTTCATATTTGCCCATTTTTCTTTCGAAACTTTCTTCTCCTGTACCCTCCAAGCATTCGGCAACCAATATAATCGTTCCGCCTTGTTTGACGATTTGCATGGCGGGAATCAAAGCCTTCTGAGCTTGATAAAGGTTGATATCTTTTGGGAATCCGCCCGGGGAAGCGATGACAATATCTGCGGGGGCTACCTGCACACCAAATACACTTTTGGCAAATTCCACAGCCTTGCGCTGCGCCAGAACCGGATCACCGGCTACGGCATGTATAGCCTGCTTTTTATCGTTAAGAACGACATTAACGATCATGTCTACCCCTATGATTCGACCGATATCTTCTAAGTCGATCCTTGTCGGATTACCCTCAATTCGGCCCAACTCCGCTCCGGGTTCAAAGAGGTGTGCATGATTCCCTGTGATAGTAGGGCGTCCACCTAATCCTATTACTGCACCTTTAACACCGGCTGTAAAGCCCATAAATTGGTGAGCGTCTACCATTCCGGTCACGATCTTATAGTCTGCCTCTGCAAAATACTTATTTACGAATACAGGGGTTCCCATACGCGAATGGCCTAAGAACGTAAGCATATCTTCATTATCTGCATCATGCGCCACAATCTTAGTGATCCGGCTCAGTAGATGCTCACCAAGAATATATTTTAAATCCTTCGAGTTAGCGGGACGATGTAATCCACCGCCCACAAGTACCGTGATCCGGTCTTCCGAAACCCCAAACTCTGCTAACCAGGGTAGCAGTTGTTCTAAGATAACTCTGCTAGGAACCGGGCGAGTTATGTCGCTAATCGCAATAGCAACGGATTTCGCTGTTCTCAGTTTGTCTTCATAAATGTTACCAACAAGATGCGCTAATGCGGTAGCAACTTGGTCTTCGGCTTGTTGCTCCGGCTCCACTTGTTTAAGCTTACCATAATTACACTGTACACTGTCTGGTATGGTACAGGTTTGGGTTCCTCGCCCGTAAGCTATTTCTATCTTCTGCATAAAAACACACCTCTTGAACCATTGAAGAGCTGATGTAGTTTACTGCAGGGTGCAGGCATTGTACCCGCACCCCAGACGCTTAAAAACAATTTGAATTAAGCACTTGGATAGAGACGAGTTAAGACGAATTCTTTGTGGTTCAATGTCTCTGCGTCCGTGTAGCGACCACGGGCAGTCTTAACTACGCAGTCCATCACTTTGTCGGCGGCTTGGTCAAGGGTCAATTCCCTGCTCAAAACGCCCTTGATGTCAACATCAATGTGTTCTGGCATATACGCACAGGTATTCGGATTAGCTGACATCTTGACAACTGGCTCAATCGGGTTGCCTACGATGTTGCCTTGTCCAGTAATAAAAATATGCAGAACAGCACCAGCTGCCATCATGACCGTAATGCATTCTGCTGCTGCCGAGGAAGTGTCCATGAAGTAACGACCCGGTTTGGTCGGCTCTTCGCAAGGAGCCAGAAGGCCAATAATGGGAGTCTTGCCAGCCTTTTCAATATTACCAAAAGCCTTCTCTTCAATAGTTGTCAAACCACCGGCAATATTACCTTGAGTTGGTTGAGTTCCGAGAAGATCCGCACCTTTGGATTCAATCAACTTCATGTATTCCGCGTGCACTTTCAAGAACTGTTGGGAAAGTTCCGGGGTAGCGAAATGTTTAGCCAAAACATGCTCTGCGCCAGTAGTCTCTGGAGTTTCACCAAAAATTACGGTTCCTCCAAGTTTAACTAAACGATCACCAACAACACCGGCCGTCGGATTCCCCGCAAGACCGGAAGTGGTGTCAGACTCACCACATTTAAAGCTAACAACGAGATCTTTGAGCTCTGCTTCAACTTTTTCCAAAGAAGTTGCAAATTGAACGTATTCTTGTGCTTTTCTGGAAGCCCTTTCGATTGTTTTAAGGTCGCCATATCCTTCAATTCCGAAGTAAGCAACCGGTTTACCAGTGTCAGCAATGCCGTCAGCGATCCTTTTGGCCCAGTTTTGCTCAATTCCGATAACAACGACTGCTGCAACATTTGGGTTACGGCCAGCGCCAATGAGGGTTTTGAAGTGCAACTCTAGGTCAGCTCCAAATTGAATACGTCCATAAGGATGGGGAAGTGCCAATGTTCCGGCCACGTTGTGTTCCACGGCCAAACAAGCAGCATTGGATAAATCATCCACTGGGATAATTACCACATGGTTGCGGATGCCGATACGACCATTTTCTCTCCGATAACCTAAAATCTTAGTTTCCATAATTCCACCTCCCGGTCTTCAGATTGTGGGTGTGCACCCAGTCGCCAACAGCAATATCTTGGGTAGCGTTACCGACATTTTCACCGTACTTAATGACCACTTCACCTTTTTTCACGGGCTTTAGAGCAATTTTGTGACCGAGAGGAATGTCGTGGTTGGACTTCACACGGAATTCTTTACCACCGTGCAAATCAACTCCCATTACCTCTTCCCCCGCTTTAATGTCTTGCACTGCAACGCCGACATAGTCTTCTGCTTCGTGCATCAAGAATTTGTGGCTACTCATAGAGGATCCTCCTTTGTTTTATTCCTAAACAACCTAATAGGCTGTTTAAAGCTGATGCTCAACCGATTTAAAAACTTTTCTCTTCTAAGTTTTTTTAGCAATTTAGCGTGTAAGCAAAAAACACCATGCAAAGGTATGTGGTAATAGGTATGTGGTATTACCTGTTTAATCATAGTTTACACCGCTTTTCACATTTGTCAATGCCTATTAATAAGAATTTTATGGGGCAAACCTCAATTTCATAAAATCAATTCTCCCACTCGTCCATGTAATGCACAGTACTAATAGCATCACGAACATCTGCAAGGTGTTTAAGCATACAGTTGCGAGCCAAATTCGAATCTCGTGCTTTGATAGCACTAACAATTTCCTCATGATCTTGCACGGATAAACGTTGCCGTCCTGGAACCATGAGTACTCTGGCACGGTTTTCTCCTAGTAAATCTAGTAGGTTAATCATTAACCGTACGAGAACTCGGTTTCCGGCTGCTTCACTAATTTTTAGATGAAACTCCGCATCAAAAAAGGCCAGTCTCGATTCGTCGTCATACTCTTTAGCCTTTTTAACGATTTCCTCCAATTGTTGTATATCTTTCTCAGTAGCATTTTGGGTGCACCAGACAACGGATTGGCTCTCCAATACCTCCCGCACTTGGAATAATTCTTGGATAGTTCCCCGCGAAATTTGTAATAAGGAAGCCAACCGACTGACATCTTCCTTTTGCTCGACGTCGTTGATAAAAGCACCCATACCGTGTCGGATAGTTACAACTCCCAGTCCCACAAGTGTCTTAAGAGCGTCACGGATAACCGTTCTGCTCACTGAAAACATTGAGCACATTTCTCGTTCGGAAGGAAGTTTATTTCCTAGCTTTAGTTCACCATTATTAATGGCCTGAATGATTTGATTAACTACCCCATCTGATAAATTTCCATAAGCTTTTAGTGGTTCGAACATTTGCACCGTTCCTTTATCAGTTAATAATGGTATTATATCATACAATGCTCAAAACAGTAATTTTTTATTTTCTGTCGAACTTCTCATTCGGAGCGGTAGTGTCGTAGTGGCAAGAGATTGTGCGGCTTAGAACGCGTGTTTTCAAACTGTACCAATCCACCTCTTGTATTTTTGCCAAGAACCGGATCTAAGTCTTCCACTCTAACATCCCACAGCAAAGCTTGATTCGAAAACATCGCCACATCCCCCAAAAGTCTAATTTATTAACATTTTTTACCACTTATTATAGCAGAAAATTAGCTAAACGTAAGCATCTAGAACCAAAGTTTTTGAGGGCTTTAATTTTCAGGATAGAATTCTATTCTTTAGACAACATCCTTCCTCTCTCCACCCTTCCTTTTGTATACCAAAGGTACTATACTAGCCTAAAAGTCCCACATACGTTCGTACACTGCTTGAATCATCTTTTGTGGTCTTTAGGCCGAACACTAGTTAAATATAGGCTTAAACATTTTGCACACACAATCAAGATATCTAATCCTTATCATCAGAAATACTAATATCGTTTTTTCAATGGCTTGGAAATAACGTTTTTATGGAGGGTATAGCGAACATGCTGATCGAGTCTTTAAAAGTATTTATTACTGTTATCGAACAAAAAGGCTTCTCTCGTGCAGCCGATGAACTCTTCCTTTCTCAGCCCAGCGTCAGCCTGCACATCCGCAATCTCGAAAACGAATTCGGAACCAAGCTCATTCATCGTTCTCCCAAGCATCTGGAACTCACGACTTCAGGTAGGATTCTCTATGATCGGGCCCAGGAAATGTTGATACTCTACGAAGATGCCAGAGAGAAAATCAACGACATGCGCCATGTCGTTACCGGAACCTTAAAAATTGGAGCCAGCTTTACGATCGGAGAATACATTCTACCCCGTTTTCTGGCCGAAGTCGCCTCAGAATACCCGAATGTCGATGTCCAAGTAACCATCGCCAACACGGAGGAAATCTCCCAGGCTCTGCGCCAAAATCAGTTGAATATTGGCTTGGTCGAAGGCACGATCAACGAAACCGGGCTCGAAGTTGAACCCTTTATGCAAGACGAAATGATTCTTATCCTTGCCAACACCCATCCGCTTGCCGGACTCACGAAAGTTACTCCCGCAGATCTTCAGGATCAAGTCTGGATACTCCGCGAAAGCGGGTCTGGAACCCGAGCCTTTAGTGAACAGACGATTTTAGAACTTGGGATTCAAATGAAACGCTCCTTCGTCTTCAGCAGCAGCGAAGGAGTCAAAGAAGCAGTCATCCACGGCCTGGGAATTGCCATCATCTCGCGCTTGGTTGTGCGCAAAGAACTCGTTTCCGGAGAACTCATCAGCCTTCCGATCCGGGCCCGCCAAAAACACTTTGTGCGTCAGCTGAGTATTGTGCATCGCAAAGAGCCTTCGGGTTCGAAGGCTCTGGAGGAATTTCTCAAAAAGTTGCGCGTGTTGGAAAAACGCTTTTACGTCGCTTCTTCACTGCGAAACAGCATGAACTCGTAGACAAACACACAAACGAAGGCCCAGAGCAAACTCACCACCAGGCCTGTCACCATGGCACTAGGAGTGTGGGTTCGTAAGTAAATCGGGCTGAGCCCCAAAAGGATGATCAGCATGAAATCGAAACCGAAAATGAGAAACTGCTGTCGCCATGATTGTTCCCGTGCCAGAATGTAACCGAGTACGACATAAAAAGAAATAGCTGCCAGAAGAAATCCAGAGGATGGTGCTTGAAAAGGAGTCAGGTTTTCAAAGAAATTTAAGTTCTCTCCTTTAAATAGCAAGCGAAACAGTTGATCGATGAGTGTGCCTCCACCCCAGGCCAGCGCAAGCGGCCAAACCACCAGCTTAAGTTTACCCGCACTCATGCTGATGCTTGACCCTGCACCCATGCCAACACCAGTGCCTGAAACATGAAGCCAAAAGATGCTCCCCAGGAATACAAGCAAAAGCACCGCATGGGTTCCCAGAAAATTGAGGTGCTGCATCAAATAAATCACCCCTGGTGGCGACGTGATCTCGATGATCTCCGCGACGATTGCATCAAATTCTCCAACTTCCTGTGCCACCAAGTCCTGGATCAACCCCATGAGGACAACAAAGAGCCCAAGAAACAACAGAGCCCCTACCGTATAGAACAAACGCCGTCTGCCCAGAGAGGCGTAACGAAGAGGAAGACGTTTTAATTCAGCATAAAGCCATACTCCCCAACGTTCATGATTCTTATAAAGAAGATAAAAAGCCAGGAACAAGACGACAGCCGCTATCCCAATCACCAGTGAATAACGGTGGAACATCGGCAAGATGGCTTGCCAGCGGCTCCCCAAGAGATGCCCCAAGCTAATGAACAGCGTGGTCCATAAAACGGCTCCTAAATAAGCGAAAAGAGCAAAACTGCGGTAGGGCAAGCCGCTGATTCCGGCAACATATCCAGACAAATGCCTTACACCCGGGATAAAATATCCCACCGTCAGCAGCTTCGCCCCATGTCTCTGATACCAATGAAGCACCTTGTCCATACGCTGGTTTCCGGCATGTTTGTGCAGCAGTGCTATGACTTTCTCCCCAAACAGATGCCCCAGAAAATAGGTCGCGGTAATCCCAGTCATGCTCCCTGCTGCGGCCGCGACGATGGCCATAACCGGATTTAGTTTTCCAGAAAAACTGAGAAAACCCACAAAGGCCATGAGAAACTCATCCGGAACCGGCAGTCCCATGATCGAGATGCCTAAGGTAATGAACAGGCCGATATAACCATACTGCGTAATATAGTGGACAAAAATCTCGGGAGACATATCCGACTCCTTTCTCTGCCTAGCTAGCGTGAACTTTTGTTTGACGGCGTCTCAAAGCCCAGGCCACCATCAGCCCTAGACCAGCCAGCATGGTTCCTGTCGAAAATAATAGACCCAGTAAAGGAACATTGGCAAAGCCGACATAGAGGATGGCTAGCATAAACCAGTGCTTCAATCCTGAAGAGCCAAGTAGAACCGGATTAAGAAATTGTTTTCCCCAATAATCCAGCAGCGGCAAGAGTCCCACCCCTGCAACCACCAGGCTGAGGAAGACAAGCAAGAGCGCGAGCGGGAGTCCGACCACGGATAGGGACAGGAGGACGATCAGTACCGTCAGGACGAGGGCGGACGCTAAACCAATCCCTAGCAGGCGCGCCGGAGCCGGGGCCAAGGCATCCCGTGCCGTTTCTAAATGTTTGGCAAGAAACACCCCACCCAAACTCAGAAGCATGATCCCCACGACGCTGACGACGACTCGAACGAACCCTACTCCAAGGAGCATTAAAGCGCCAAACAATAGCTCTTGGCTCAATCTCTCCGTCCAATTTAACTCGAAAATTCCACTTTTAATCTGACTGGAAGCGTTCGCAACATGCCCTCCGAGATCGACGACCAAATCCACGCTAGCCGAAGGCTCCAACTCTACATTGCCATTGATCACGACGACCATATCTGTCACACGGCCTGCGATGCGGACATCGGTATTGAAGACGAGAACCTTTTCAACCGTCTCCCCCTGCTGAAGCACCACAGGCTCTCCGCCCACACGAGTGATCAATTCAGCCGCCAGAACCGTTCTCGGAAGAATCAGCAATATCCCTAAGACAATCACGAGCAAGATTAAGCTCAAATAGTCAAACCCAGTCGATAAAAGTTTATGCTTGGTTGTACCATGCTTCATCAGGATGCGGCCTCCCTCACCGGAATTGCTTGTACCAATTTCCAAATAAAATACATGCTTAAACCCATCACGACAAGGCCCGCCAACCCTAGTCCCATAGACCAAGCAGGGGGTATCGCCCCAGACAGCACATACAAACCCCGCCCAAAAACCCGGCTCATCCCGTAACCAAGCGAAAGGACCCGAACGGACAGCGGATGCAGGAGGAGAAGCAACGGTGCAAGCACGAGACTCAAAAGAATACCCGTCTTCCACGCCGATGGGCGTCCCGAATCGAGCGTGGTTTCCCTCAGAATGCAGCTTCCGCTGAATACGCTGGCAAGAACTCGGTTTTCCAATCCAGCCGGCAGGGGAATGTTCTCGATTGCCCAGGCAATGTCTTGCCGCACGGTTTCCAGTTCAGAGAATTGAGTCTGGCATGAGGAGCATTCTGAAAGATGCCCTGCCATGGCCTTTTCTTCGTTTCCATCGAGTTCGCCATCTAAATAAGCCTCCAAGTGTTCCCAACACGCTTCGCACATCATAAGGCTTTCCCCCTTTCCTACATCCTACCCTCAGGCTCACCGCGTGGGTTCAGCATTTTCTTGAGTTGCTCCCTAGCGGTATGTAGCCGTGATTTGACCGTGCCTACCGGGATCCCGAGCAGCACCGCGATCTCCTGGTAGTCATACCCTTGCCACTCCCGTAAGAGGAGAACCTCTCGGTGTTCCCGGTTTAGCTTACGAATGGCCTCCCGGACGATAAGGCGGCGCTCCGCCTCTTCCGCGACACTGGGAACACTATTTCCCGCTATATCCGTATCCGCTAGCAAAGCGACATCCCCTTTTTTCAGGCGATCCAGGCAAGCCCGACTAATCAGCTGCTTAAACCAGGAAGGGAAAGCCTGGACCTCCTTAAGCTGGGGCAAGGAGCGATAGAGCTTGATAAAGACCTCTTGAGCCGCATCTTCGGCTTCTTCCCGCCGATGCACAAAGGCAAAGGCTGTCCGGTATACATAGGGCATATGCAATTTAACCAAAGCCGCAAAGGCCTCTTCATCTCCGGCACGGGCCTTGGCAATGACTTCAAAATCATAGGCCATCACAGGCGCTATCCTTCCCCTCTTGCACTAGCGGGCTATCCTTTTCTTACAATTGCCAAAAACCTGGAGAATAAGTCCTATTCCCTGAATAAAGACGCTTACTTTATTTAAAAAGTTCACTTGACAATCGCTTCCCTTTCCACTACGATGATGGCATATCGATATACGGATAGGGGGTATAGGTAGTTACAGGCTATGCTTGTGCTATCTTTGATCCCCATCTGATCATGGAGGGGAAAACGATGTCCCAAAATAAACAAAAAGTCGCTATCACCCCGTGTGCAGGGATTGGTCAAATCTTCGGCCCGATCACACGGGAAGCGGCGTACAGACTCGTTGAAGATCTTTATCCGGAAGAAACAGTTCTTGTCTGCCCACCCGCCTTAGCCATCGATATCACGGAAGATGTTGACTTCGTCAAGGATTACCCTGTCATCGTGCTCAACGGCTGTAAAGATCGCTGCGGATCCAAACTCGTGCTAGAAAAAGGCGGACAGGTTGATGCCGAGATCTATCTTCCCGATATTTTGAAGCGAGAAAAGCTCTCCCTTCACGGCGAGAAACGCAGCCGCCTCGGCCCGAAATCCCTGCTCGCGATTGACAAACTCACGGAAGCGGCGAGCAAGATCATTATTCAGTTTCTGGAAAAAGGCTCCGGTGAGGATCTACATGTGGTTTAAGCTTATTTTACCTCTAACCGACTTTCTATTAAAGAGGCTCAAAAAATCAGACGAGCGTTCGGAGAAAAGTTCCTTGAACTAATTTCCTTTCATGCTCGTCTTTCGTTATAGTCTTTGATATGAATAGAGGAGGATTCCCTAGTTATGAACAGCTTCGACGAATTCGGATTTCACGCCCTCAACCAATGGGCTGGACGCATTCCCTTTTTGGATGGGATTATGGCTATGAGCGCCCAATATGCTCTTGAGATCTATTTTTTTCTCTTTGTGGTCGCTTGGTTTACCCTGCCCAAGCCGGAAGTTGGCAAACGCCATGCCTTGCTCATCATGGGGCTCTCCGGTGTATTCGCTCTCCTCATCAATCTCGTGCTCTCGCATATTTGGTTTCGCCCTCGTCCGTTTGCTGTTCTGCCCCACGGAACTTTCACCCAGCTCATCCCCCATCCGGCGGACGCCTCTTTTCCCAGCGACCATACCTCGGGAAGCTTCGGTTTTGCTGCCGCATCCTATCAAAAGTCAGCCCGCTGGGTGCAAACAAGCTTCACCAGCTTTGCTGTTTTGGTTGGAATCGCCCGGATTTACAGTGGCGTGCATTGGCCAACCGATGTCTTAGCGGGGGTAATTATTGGCATCATCAGTTCTCGGCTGATGTGGCGGGCAAGTGCAAAACTGCTACCCCTGACCAATTTGGCTTTGCGTCTCTTTCACTTTGGTCCGTTTGCACCCACCGCTCAACCTCGCGGATAACCACTGCCCCCGCTGCAAATACTAACCCTACTCCGCCCACTCCATGCGGACGTGCGCAGGACATTTGTTTACTTTTTCTGCAAGGAGAAAAGCAATGGAACCCGTCGTGCCGTTTGAGCCTGTGTTAACCGAACAGATACCCAGCGGTGCACACTGGGTGGCCCAGGTGAAATGGGACGGTGTAAGGATACTGACCTATTATAATGGCCAAACGCTGCGCCTCTTTAACCGGAAACTCAACGAACGCACCGTCCAATATCCCGAACTCCAGCCAATCCACCGCTATTGTTCCGCCTCCTCTGTCATTCTGGACGGGGAAATAATCGCCTTCGCTGAGGGCAAGCCTTCCTTTTACGAAATCATGCGCCGCGACGGCATCCGGAAACTCGACAATCTAGAAAAGGCTAAACGGGAAGTCCCTGTAACTTACATGATTTTTGATATTCTCTTCTACAATGGGGAATGGGTCATTGAGCAGCCACTTGAGGAGCGCCAGGCCCTGCTGCACAAGATCATCTCCCCTCAGCCGGATATTCAGCTCGTCGAGAACTTCTCCAACGGAGAGCATTTGTTTCAAGCCATTCAGTCCCAAGGAATGGAAGGAATCGTCTGCAAGGATCTCACAAGCACCTATCACCCTGGTGGTAAGGATGCCCGCTGGCAGAAGCGTAAGAACTATCACGACCTCATCGCCGCTATTGGGGGATTCACCCTACGGAGCGGAATTGTGAATTCCGTGCTCATGGGGCTTTATGATCATAAAGGCCGCTTTTGGTATATTGGGCACTCTGGAACCGGAAAGCTAACTCAGCAAAACTGGAGAGATTTGACCGCAACCTTACAGGCATTGGTGATTAAAGAGTGCCCTTTTGTCGCTAAACCCGAACGAACCAACGAAGCCCTGTGGGTCAAGCCCTTCCTCACCGTCAAAATTCAGTTTGCCGAGTGGACACCTCATCACACCTTGCGCCAACCGAGCATTCAAGCCTTTCTCACCGTCCCTTCCACAACCTGCATCTTTTCGCCCCTTTAGTTTTACACCTTACTCCATGACATCAGTTCGCGACACATTGTCACCCTCATGCCTTTTTGTCATACCTCATATACTGCCATTTTGTCACTCCCTCAGTTCCTTCAAGCTGATAGCCTTTTCTATTGCCCGGTTTTTCGGGCTTTTCTTATCTGATCCATCGCTATAATTTGCTTGTTCTATTTGGCACTCCTTTTGCAATTGTTAATCAATCGTAAAATACTGTTAACCTTTTTCTAACAAAGCCTAAATAATTGAAAGGAGAGTACCATGAACAGACGCGATTTCATCAAGTCAGTTGCGACCGTGGGAACGATTTCTGCATTGGGCCTTGGCCTGGAACAGTTCATCCCAACTGCACTAGGAGATGAGAAAATGGCTAGCCCGACCCCCTATGATCATGACGCCCTGCCCGTGGAACTGCGCATCGACCCGAAGACTGGAAAAGTGGACTTAAACCCGGACATCGCTTTAAAAAACAGTGTTTGCCTCGGCTGCTGGAGCAACTGCGGCAACCGAGTTAAAGTCGATAAAAAGACTGGCAAGATCCTGAGAGTGTTGGGCAACCCTTACCACCCGAGCAATGCCGAACCCCATCTTCCTTATAACACCCCGCTCACCGACTCCTTGAAGTCCCTCGGACAATATCAAGACCTGGGGATTACCCAGCGGGCCACCGTCTGCCAACGCGGGAATTCCGCCTACCAAATCGTTTATGACCCAAACCGTATTCTCACCCCGCTTAAACGGGCCGGAAAACGCGGTGAAGGTAAGTGGAAACCAATCACTTGGGAGCAGGCCATTCAAGAGACCGTCGAAGGTGGGCAACTGTTTAAGGAACTCGGTGAAGAGCAGGTCATCGAGGGACTACGCCAAGTGCGCGACCTCAATACTCCACTTAACCCGGAGGAACCGGGGTGGGGCCCGAAGGCCAATCAGTTTGTCTTCATTGGTGGACGGGATGATGGGCGTACGGAGTTTGCTAACCGTTTTGTCACCAAATCTTTCGGCTCCCCTAACTTCTATGGTCATGGTGGAACTTGTGGTGGCAGCCGCCGCATCGCTTTCCTTTCCTTTCTCGATACGTGGGATAAAAAACCGCATATGAAAGCGGATTACATGGGTTCGGAACTCGTGATGTTTTTCGGAAATGCTCCTGGTCAAGCCGGAGCACCCTTTCAGCCGATGGCCCGCAAATCAGCCCTGGCCCAAGCGGACAACGGGATGAAAGCCATCCTCGTCGATCCGGTCTTGCAAAATGGCATGTACACCTCACCGGAGAGCAGCGAGTCCTCCTGGGTACCGATCCTTCCGGGCTCCGATGGTGCCTTGGCGATGGCGATGGCGCGCTGGGCCTTCGAACAAAAGAAAATCAATGAGGCATTTCTCTCTGCCCCGAACAAAGAAGCTGCGACCAAACGCAAAAATCCCTCTTGGACAAATGCCACCTACCTCGTCATTCAGGAAACCGGTCATCCCGATTTCGGCAAATTTCTGCGGGCAGAACAAATCGGCTTAGGCCTTCCGGTAGCACCTGCGGCTACTACCCCCGCAAACGGCACTCCAGCACCAGCCCCAACACCGAATTACGTCGTCATTGACAAGGTAAGCGGCAAACCCACCCTCTATAACCAAAGCGAAGAGGCAACCCTCTATTACAGCGGTAAACTAAGTGTTGGCGGCTCCGATGTGCTGGTGAAAACCTCACTCCAACTTTTCCTGGAGGAAGCGAACCGCTACACCTTCGATCAATACGCCGAAGCC
Source organism: Desulfosporosinus sp. (assembly GCA_020692355.1). GTDB lineage: Bacteria > Bacillota > Desulfitobacteriia > Desulfitobacteriales > Desulfitobacteriaceae > JAJZPA01. Next base: position 39,368 of record JAIMKP010000016.1, on the reverse strand, counting down.
ACAGGGCTCTCTAAAAATAAAATTTTTGCACTCGCTAAAGAATTCTTCCAGCATGGAACCAAGGCGGCTACGGATCATCACGGCGGAGTAGCCATGCATGCCAACGGCTTCTACAGCTCCTTAGCTGTAATCATGCTCAACGCCTTGGTCGGAAACATCAACCGCAAAGGTGGCTCGACCAAGAGCGGTGGGGGTTATGTCGCGATAGACAAAGGCAAGCGCTATGACCTTCTCTCCTTCCCAGGTATGGCCAAACCCCAGGGTTTTAAGATTAGCCGGGAGGGCCGTCGCTATGAAGACACGCCTGAATTTAAAAAGAAAAAAGCAGCCGGACAGAACCCTTATCCAGCGACCCTGCCCTGGAGCCCTATCGCCGATTCCCTGGTAGGCAATGTCATTCCCTCGATGATGGCTGGCTATCCCTACAACGCCAAAATCCTGATGATGTGGATGACCAATCCTTTCTATTCCACACCTGGACTTTTCCAAAAAGACGTCGAGAACTATGTGAAAGAGCCCAAGAATATTCCGCTTATCATCTCAGTTGATGTCCTGATGGGAGACTCCAGCATGTACGCGGACTATATCATCCCGGATACCACCTTCTATGAAAGCTGGGGCGTACCAACGGTCTGGAACCTCATCCTAACAAAAGTTAACGGCGCCCGCCGCCCCGTCGTTCAACCCTTGACCGGCAAAACCAAAGACGGCCAACCCATGTCATTCGAGGCCTACTGCATTGAAGTCGGCAAACGCCTGAATCTGCCTGGCATCGGTGAAAAAGGGATCCCGAATGCCCAAGGAGAACCCACACCGCTCAACACCCGTGAGGATTTCTTCCTCAAAGCCCTGGCCAATGTCGCCTTCGATGAAACACCGGTCGCGAATATTTCAGCGGATGAGTTAAAACTTACTGGTCTTAATCAGGATCTGAACTATACCGCTTCCTCTCTGACCCCGGAAGAGTGGCAAAAAGTCTACTATGTGTTGGCACGCGGCGGACGCTTCGAGGACTATGACAAGCGTTATGACGGAGACGTCCTGCACAATAAATTCCCCAAGATTCTCGCTATTTATAACGAGAAACTGGGCACAACCCGCCATAGCTTTAGTGGTGAATATCTCCCTGGCACAGCGTGTTGGCAGCCTCCAGCTCTCGCTGACGGGCGAACAGTGGATGAGGTTTATCCAAATAGCCAATGGCCCTTCCACATCATCTCCTACAAGCCACGCTATAGAACGGGTAGTTATCTCTCCAATGTTCCTCTGCTCCAGGACATGGCTAAAACCAACGCCATTGAAATTAACTTGGCCGATGCGGAGAAACTCGGTATTCAAGACGGACACTCCGTGAAGCTGATTACACCCACCGGAGAAGCCATCGGTACAGCCAAAGTTCGACGCGGTGTCCGCCAGGGAACGATCGCCGTCGAGTATGGTTTTGGGCACTGGGCCGCTGGGGCCAAGAGTTATTCCATTGGCAGCAAGAATGTCCCTGCGGATTCAACACTAGGGCAAGGGGTGCTTGTCAATCTAATTAGCTTGCGCGACCCCAGTTTAAAATCCCCCCATCCCCTCACTGACTTGGTCGGGGGTTCGACAGACCGTAATACCACCAAAGCTCGCCTCGTGAAACTGTAATCCTGATTGCCACGGAAAGGAGCCCGAACAATGAACGTGCAAGGCAGCATTTTATCCACCCCCTTTCCCACCCCAACGCTCGCTCTCGCAACGAGTCCTTCCCCGGAAAATCGGGCCCAAGCCTATGAATTCTTGGCTGGAATTTTTCTCAAAGAACCCTCGGCAGAAATCCTCTCAGAACTTAAGACCTGGGCTGGGATCAATGCAGACGGGGAGAGCCAAGTCCTGTTGGCCCAAATAGCCCAGGAGGATCCCCTCCTTGATAACCTTAAACAGGAATACTATGATCTCTTCTTCGTCCCGGTCTCCGGACGCTTTGTTCCCCCCTTCGAATCAGCCATCATCTCAGCTTCCCGGAAGGAAGGAAAGAAAACAAAGTTCGGCTCTTTCTGGGGCCTTGAAACCACGAAAGTATCTGATTTTTATGCACGCGCCGAATTCCGTCCCGAACAGCTGACGGTTTTTGAGCCCCTACGCCAGATTAATCTTCCGGATCATATTGGCTTTGAACTTTCCTTTATGGCTTACCTCTGCCGTTGGCAAGCGCAACAAAAAAACCGGGGATTATCAACCTCGGAAATTCTACGCGTGCAAACGTCGTTCCTTACTCGGCACTTAAACCGCTGGCTGCCCCTTTTTGTAAACGATCTAGGTCACACCCAGCAATCCGGTTATTACCCTTATTTCGCTAAAATCGCCCAAGAACTTTGTGCGCAAGAAGTATCGGACCTCGAACCTTGAACATCGAACATGGGAGGAGTTGACCACCGTGACCGAAAAGAAGAGACGCTGGGCCATGGTCATTGATCTGCGCAAATGCGTGGGATGCAATGCCTGCACCGTTTCCTGCAAGATTGAAAACAATGTGCCCGAGGGTGTCTACCGCACCTGGGTCAAAGAAATCGAAAAAGGGGATTACCCCCAAGTCACCCGTTTTCGCCTGCCCCGCCTGTGTAACCATTGTGACAATGCCCCTTGCCTGGCAGCTTGTCCGGTTCAGGCAACGTATCGTACGGAGGATGGGGCGATTCTCATCGACTATGATCACTGCATTGGCTGCAAGTACTGCATGGCTGCGTGCCCTTATGATGCCCGTTTTATCAACCCGGTTCGCAAAACGGCAGAGAAATGTACCTTCTGCTACCATCGGGTGGAAGAAGGCCTTTTGCCGGCGTGTGTCACGACCTGCGTGGGCGGGGCCAGAGTCTTTGGGAACATCAACGATCCGGAAAGCCTCGTCGCTAAACTGGTAGCCAATAACCCCGTGCAAGTCCTGAAACCGGAAATGAATACCCAACCCTATGTCTTCTATATTGGAGCAGACCAGAATATCATGGGTGCCCGCTATGATAACTTAGAGAAAGGAGAGCAATAGAATGGTCAGCAATGTGACATATCTTGCCAACGTCGTCCACCCCGTTCAGCTCGGAATTCTCATCTCCATTTACTTTTTCTACACGGGTTTGAGTGCCGGCTCTTTCGTCCTCTCCAGTTTAGGAACCGTGTTTGGAATCCAAAAATATAAGCCCATCGCTAAAGCGGGGGTGATCATGGCCGTGGCCTTGTTGGCCATCGCCCCGCTGCATCTGATTGGGGATCTCGAACAACCCCAGCGCTTTTATACCCTCTTTTTCCGACTCAATCCGCACTCTGCCATCTCTTACGGAACCTTTCTCTTAACCCTCTACCCGCTGAATAGCCTCATCTATGGCTGGTTCCTCTTCCGCAGGGATTTTGCCACAGGGGCCCAGGAACTGACGGGCTTCCGCCGGGTACTTTATAAGTTCTTGAGCTTTGGCAAGATGGATCTATCCAAAGCAGCCTTAGCCAAGGATGCCAAGATCGCCAAATTTCTTGGCACCCTGGGTGTCCCCTTGGCCCTCATGGTGCATGGCTATACTGGTTTCATCCTCGCCGACATCCAAGCCCGTGCCCTCTGGCACACCGGCTTAATGCCGCTCATCTTCCTCATGTCAGCCATGGTCTCCGGAACAGGACTCCTCATCCTGGTTCTCATGTTCAGCCAGCGCTTTCTCTCTCCAGAACGCACGATCACCCCGGAGCGGAAGTCCCTCCTCTTGGATATTGCCCAGCTCATGATGTGGTTCATCGTAGTGGACGCGACTCTGATGGTCATCGACTTCATCATGCTCTATTTTGACAATGTAGCTGGACATGCGGCGGCTAAGCTTTTCCTTTACGGTAGCCACCGAACCATGTTTCTCGGTGTAGAAGTCGGCCTCGGGCTTCTGATTCCTTTCATCATCACCTTGTTGCCAAAGACCAGAAAGTCTTTAGGCTGGATCGGATTCGCCTCTGTCCTCACCTTGATCGGGGTCATCGCCATGCGCATCAACTTCGTCATTGGGGGCCAGCAGATCCCCCTCAGCGCTGACACCTTAAACCCCTATACAGCGGATCCGAAACACCTGATCATGATTGGCATCTTTGCCTTGTTGGAAATTACCATCCTCTACTTGGCGTTCCGCTTCCTCCCGGTTTATGGACTGCCCAAAGAGAAGGTACAGACCGAACTGTAGCATCCTGCGGTGTTTACGCGGTAACGCCAATTGTCCGAGAATGACAGGAAAGGTTGCTACGGGCCCACTCCTCAACTTTGATGGCACACCGGGTCTGGGCCCTGAGCATCACACTAGCTTCTCTATCTATAGTCCGCCTCATGCTATCGAAGCGCGCGACGCCTATCTCGCAACCGTCTCCAGAATGGAAAAAGGAGAAAAAATGAGAATCTTGGTGGGGACGGGCCATGGCATGGCAACCTGCCAAGGAGCGGTCTTCGAATACCTCAGCACTATCCATTCTGATCTGGAGTTTAAAGCACAGGTTTTCAGTGATGTGATCAATGCGGGGGGGCAATGTGCCCTCCTTTTTTTGCTTTTCTTACCGACCACATGCTAAAATTACAATGACACAGCCTATTGCCCGCCTTTTATACCGAAAAACTGTGAGAAGGTGAACTCGAATGCGTAAGAGCGCCTGGCTTCTCGGATCCTTGCTCATACTTTCCCTGTTAATGCTGGCACTCAACCCCCTGGCTCCCACCCCCAAAGTGCAGCCAGTCAACATAGGGATACTCCTCGCGAACGATGCTCGCTTTGCTAAGGTCGAGGGCCTGCAGGCCGGGCTTGATTCCCTGGGCTATAAGAGAGGCCAAGAGGCCATCTATCATATTCAAAGCGCCCAGAATGACCTGAACAAGCTGCCCGAATTAGCCCGTTCCCTGGTAGAAGCCAAACCGGATGTTCTCGTGGCGGCTGGAGCCATTGAAGCACAAGCTCTCAAAACTGCGACCATACAGACGCACCGGCCGGTGGTCGTTATGGGAGCCCTCTCTCCCGTTGGTTTAGGTCTTGTCACAAGCACCGCGCATCCCGGCGGAAATTTAACCGGGCTGAATAATTATCACCAAGAATTAACCGCAAAACGACTGGAATTTCTGCATCGTCTCCTTCCGGACGTTCACCGTGTTGCTATCCTTGGGGATACCCGCGTGCCTTTTTTCGCAGAAACTGAGCGCGATGTGCAAAAGACTGCTCTAGCCTTCAACCTTGTAATCCATACTTACACGGTCTCTACTCCCGAGGAAATTGACAAAACGCTTGACCGAATAGCCGCAGCGCAGATGCAAGCGATTCTCCTCCTCCCTGGGTTCTTCTTGGAAGCGAACACGCAGCCCATTGTAGAATCTGCGCTCCTGAAGTCTATCCCGGTTTTCGGAGTCTACCCTGGCGATACGGCTCAGGGCTGCCTCGCCTCATATGGCGCACCCTATCGCGACCAAGGAGAACAATCCGCGCATATGGTCGCGAAAATCCTTCAAGGCCAGCCTCCCGGTGAGATTCCGATTGAAACCCCTGACAAACTGGTCTTTTCCGTAAATCTCAAAATAGCAAACCGCTTAAGCATCCATCCCCCGACCAGCATCCTTAGCTTCGCTGACAACATAATCCAGCCCTGAAATCAATGTCCGATGTCCGATTGGTGCAATCTAATTTCAGCAATCCAAAAATACAATTCCAAATATGTCTGAGACTTTTCACTTGAATTTCAGGCTTTAATTGGAAGGGTGGTGAGCCTATGAAACCAAGATTTCCCTGGTGGACCCGAATCAAGGGGCGCGTCCTCTTTTTTGGGATCGCCATGTCCATCTTTCCTCTCCTTTTCCTTGGTTGGGCAAGCTTCAATGCCGCCCGTCTCAACCTGGAACATAACATTCAAGAAGTGAACCACGAACGGGCTTTAGCGTTCTCTGAGCAAATCCGGGAATTTGTCGACAACATGGCCGATAGCCTCACCCATGTTGTCACAACCAATTCCGCCTTCTTAATGGGAAGTGACCCAGAAAAACGCCTGAGTGTCTTAAACACCGTACTCCGGGAAGAACCTTATCTGGACGAGATCAGAGTTGCAAACTTTCAATGGCAAATTTTAGATGAAGTCGCCCGCCGGGAGGTGATCCCCCCTCTCCAAGTGCCAGGTCGCTTAAGCCTAAGTTTCGAGGCAAAGACGCCTTATTCCATCTCCCCGATCAGCTTTTCCTCCGATGGTCGGCCGGAATTCTATCTCACGGTACCGATCACCGATGCTCTCACACGCCAGACGGTCGGGTACTTGCAAGCAAAGGCTGATTTGAAGGCTATGATAACTAAACTTTCTAACTGGCGTATCGGACAGAAAGGGTATTTCTTTCTCGTGGATGAACGAGGGAACCTCATCGGGCATACGGATTTCAGTCATGTACTCCATCAAGATGATGTACGACAGACTCCGTCGGTGAACGCATTCCTGGCTGGAGACCCTCCGTCCAGCGAAGGAAGCGAATATTCCAACCCCCAAGGGATTCGGGTGATGGGCCTCTTCGCGCCGATTGGCATCCCGAATTGGGCGGTGATTATCGAGCAGCCCATCCAGGAAGCGTATCAACCTATTTATGACTTTGCCCGCAAACTGCTGCTCATCGTGTTCGTTGCCATCAGCGCCGTCACCTTAATCAGCATTTTCTTCGGTCTCCGCCTAACCCGTCCCATTGAACACTTGGATGCCGAGGTGCGACAGATCATAGCCACCGGGAAACTCGAACACACGCTGTCCCCGGAGAGCCAAGATGAAATAGGTCGTTTAGTGCTCTCCTTTAATCAAATGCTCGCCATGCTGGCAGAGAATCATAAGAAACTTGAAGCGGAAAAGGGGCTTTTACATACCGTTGTGGCCGGAATTGGTGCGGGTATGGCTTTGCTCGATAGGGAACAACGCATACTCTGGTGGAATTCCATTTTTGCCGAATGGTTTGGTCACGGTGATCTGCTCGGCCTTTCCTGCGCGGACATCATCAGGGGTGAAGGGCTTGATTGTATGCTTTTAGTAAGCGGCCAGATCATTTCTCTCAATGTGAACGATGAACATCGACGCATCCGTCAGATGTATTATGATTTGTCTCCCAGCCGTCCAGAGGATGCGGCCTACCTCCTGATCCTCGAAGATGTCACTCAACGCGCAGAGATGGAAGCCCGTATGATCGAGACGGATAAGATGGCCGCCATTGGGCTTTTAGCCTCCGGAGTCGCCCACGAAATCAATAATCCGTTGGCTGTCGTCTCTGCCCATAGCGAAGACCTTCTCGACCGTCTTAACGACACCGAAGAACCCAAACCTACTCCAGATGATGTCAAAGACGTCCTGCATGTGGTTTCCGAGCAAATCCTCCGCTGCAAAACCATCACCAACCGTCTCCTCCACTTCGCCCGTAAAGGGAAACCAGGGACGGATCTTATTGACATCGGGCGTTCGGCCGAACAGACCACAACGCTCCTGCACTACCAAGCGAAACAAAAAGGGGTACAGCTCGCCTCCCAGATTGAGCCAAACCTACTCGTCTGGGGAAATGAAAACGAGTGGCAGCAGGTGATCCTCAACCTTTTGAACAATGCCCTGGATGCTTGCGTTTCAGGAGGACAAGTCACCGTCGCAGCTTGGAGAGGCCACACAAAGGACACCATTGTCCTAGAAGTAAAGGATACTGGACACGGCATTCCCGCAGCCTTATTGAAGCAAGTCTTCGATCCGTTCTTTACGACCAAACCTCCGGGTCAGGGAACAGGCTTAGGACTGTTTGTGAGCTATGGTATTGTGCAAAAAATGAAAGGGCAGATGACTTTGGATAGTAGCGAAGGAAAAGGCACTCGCGTTCAGATTTTATTGCCTGCCCATGACGCCGCAGAGTCACTCGATGCGCCATAGTGTCACCTGATGCTAACGCTTTTCAATTGGTTTCGCAATCAACGAAAGGGGGAAGGGATCATGACAGTCAAAGAACGCATTCTTATTCTCGATGACGAAGAAGCCTTGCGTTCCATCATCGCCCAGCGCCTCCGGCGCAAAGGATATGAAGTGATCGAAGCAGGAACCGCTGCTGAAGGGCTCTCTGCCATAAAAAGCACGCTCTTGGACGGGGTACTCCTTGATCTGCGTCTCCCGGACGGTGATGGCTTGGATGTGCTGCCTGCTCTCAAAACCCTCCAGCCCGATGTCCAGGTCATCATGCTGACGGGGCATGGAACCCTGGAATCCGCCATTGAGGCCATGAAAGCGGGCGCTTTTGATTATCTCACGAAACCTTGCAACTTGTCCGAACTGGAAATAACCCTGCAGAAAGCCTTGGAACAGCGAAAACTCCTCGTCGAAAATACTGGCCTCCGCCAAGTCGTCAGCCGTCAAACCCCTGAACTTCATATTGTTGGGGAAAGCAAAGCCCTACAGTCCCTCCTTGAACTCACCCGGAAAGTCGCACTCAGCGATGCCCCTGTCCTCATCCAAGGGGAAAGCGGTGTCGGCAAAGAACTCTTCGCTCGCGCCGTCCACCTTTGGAGCCCACGCGAATCACGGGCTTACGTCCCGGTCAACGCCGGAGCCATCCCCGAAGCCCTGATGGAAAGTGAACTTTTCGGCCACGAAAAGGGAGCCTTCACCGGAGCAGGCAGCCAGAAATTGGGACTCGTAGAGATGGCGGATCGAGGCACCCTTTTTCTCGACGAAATCGGGGAAATGCCCTTTTCCCTACAGGTAAAGCTTCTGCGTTTCTTGGAAACAGGAGAATTTCGCCGGGTGGGGGACAGTCGGCTGCGGCGTGTTGATGTCCGAATTGTCACCGCCACCAACCGCGATTTGCACAAAGAAATAGAAGCCGGGCGTTTCCGCCACGACCTCTATTATCGCTTGAACGGTCTAACCCTCCATATCCCACCCTTGAGAGAACGGAGGGAAGATATTCTCCCGTTGGTTCAGTACGTTCTCAACCAGAAGTTCAAAACCCACCCCAATGCTCAGTCCTTTCTTCTCTCTGCCGAAACCCAAGCTTTGCTTTTGCAGTATCACTTCCCCGGTAACGTCCGCGAACTAATGCATCTCCTTGAACGAGGGATGCTCCTCGCCGAAGAGGGGATCATCGAGCCGTGGGATCTCTGGCCGAATCATACTCAGAGCTTCGCTGAGCTTCAAAACCCATATCCTAATGATCATACTGATGCAGCGCTGAGTGCTATTCCAGGCGTTATCCCCGCGACTCCCTCTGGCTCCATCGAGCTTATCCCCGGTTCGTACCCCACCCTGGAAGAGATTGAACGCAGTCATATTCTTGCGACCTTAGAACGGGTTCAAGGGAATCGGGCCCAGGCAGCCAAGCTGCTGGGGATTAGTGTCCGCAACCTCTATCGCAAAATCGAAAGCTATGCCCAAAAATCGCCATTTGACTAGTAACCCCCACAAATTGCTTTGCTCATTTTCTACCATTACAATTCACTGAGTTGTTTTGGATACTGCTCAGCTACTGAGAGCTTGGGATGCATTACCTACCGTCGCGGCCAAAGTGAGGTCGCCATCTCCGATTTGTTCGCCATTCACGATCATTTTGCGTAGCTGTCCCACCATCTCAGGGACGTTGATACTCATCGGGCAGCGCTCGACACAGCGACCGCAGCGCAGACACGTATAGAGAAGAGGGGCTGCCTTTTCCAACCCGCCGGAGACAAACGCCGTCCAAATCGAGCCAATTCCGCCTAAATACGTATATCCAAAATGCCCTGCCGTCACTTGGAAGACCGGGCACTCATACATGCAGCCACCACAGCGCAGGCAGTGGAGCGCCTGGCTGAAGCGCTCATCCCGAGCCATAAGGCTGCGCCCGTTATCGACAAAGATAACATAGAACTCTTTCGGTCCATGGGCCCCGTAAGTCGTAACCTTTTCGATATCTCCCGTTTTACTCGGTCCGCTAATGATGTTGACATAACCCGGTATTCCATATTGGGCATAGCGCCAAGTCACCTCAGCCACCTTCATCGCGTCGGAGAAAGTCGGTACGATCTTCTCGATCCCCACCATGACAATATGAACAGGGGGCGCACCCGTGGAGAGGCGAACATTTCCTTCGTTCTCAATAATGACCATGGCCCCGGTATCTGCGGCCACAACATTGGCCCCACTGATCCCCACATCAGCCGTAAAATACTTATCCCGCATAAATTCCCGAACCTGAGCCACTTCCGCAGCAATATCCGGCGGGACTTCCTTACCAAAGAACTTGCTGAAAATTTCCGCCACCTGTTCCCGGGGCACATGGATGGCCGGGGAAAGAATGTGCATCGGGCGCTCTTTCTTTAACTGAAGGATGAATTCACCCAAGTCTGTTTCCCAGACTTCAGTACCCTGCTCTTCTAAGTACTCACGCAGGTGGATTTCTTCCCCCAGCATGCTTTTCCCTTTGACCACCGTCTTGCCCTTGCCGATGATCTGCGCCGCCAGCGCCAATGCCGCCTCAGCATCTTTGGCATAAAACGCTTTGCCCTTGTTGCGTTCGACCGAGGCCATGGCCTGTTGCAGCAGATCAGGATTATTCTCTATGGCGTTTGTCTTGATCCCCTGCACTTCCAGAGCCAAGTCCGGGGTATGGGGATAACGCTTCATCGTTTCTGCGGTGGTATCCCGATAGGATTTCACCGCACGCGCCATCGCTTTTTGTATGTTCGCATCCCGGCTGGCCTGGTTGAGATCTTTGGCATATTCAGCGAAATCCTTCGTCAAATCCAGTTTCATGCTGCGAACCCCCTATACAAAAACTCGATCAGATCCTCAACAGTGGTTTTATCGCCTTTGGCCTGCCCACCCTCCAAGGACGCGAGGCAATACGGGCAGGATGTAAGAATGATTTCAGCCCCCGTCTCTTCCAACTCATCGACCCGACGGGAACCCATCGTGTGGGATAACTCTGGGAAAAGGAGCTTGCTTGGCCCGCCACAGCAGGTCGTCCATTTCTTATTGCGGTAAGCCTCTACGATCGGAACCCCTACGGCCTGCAGGATATCGCGAATTTCCTCATCAACCTCTAATTCCCGTGCTAAGCGGCAAGAATCATGAATGACCACGGGCTTAGAGGTTGGAATGGCCGGAAGTTTATCCCTTTGTTCCCAAACCATTTCCACAAAAGTCTTGATCTCTGCAGAAAACCCCGGTACCATCTGCGGATATATGAGCTTTAACACTTCGGCCGCATGCGGGGAGAGGCAGACAATCGTCTTGGCCCCCGTGCGCTCAATCATGTCAACAACCTTCTGGGCATATTCCTTCAGGTCTTCCCAAAATCCCAACTCATAGAGGAGGGCTCCGCTGTAGAGTTCCTCATCCCCTGGGTAGCACAGATCATATCCTAGCCTCTGGAGAATATGGGCTGCTTTGTTGCACACCCTATTATAACGCTCCCGGTCTTTGGCTAAGACCGAAGCATATACCTTTTCCGCATTAAACCCCGCTTTGTCTAAAATATTGCGGACTCCCATCATCAGAGAAAACCCTTTGCTTCCCTGATCAATATGGGTCATCGTCTTAACCAGAGAATCAATAAAGGGAAGCAGTTGATACTCCCCACCAGTATAGAACAAAATATCCCCTCGCTTGGGCAGATTGAGCCCCTTGGCCCAGGATGCCACCTCGCTTCCTTTCATGGCGAGTGGATTGCCATACTTGACGATATTGCTGCGAATGATGTCCAATACCGGAGGTAATTTTGTTTCGACCGCCATTATCCGCCATCCTTTCATCAACTTGTGCATCTATGTACACATTTGCATGCTCGAAATGCTCAAAGAACTCCTCCTTTACATTAAATTAGAAATCAGCTCAAAAGTAAACTTGTTCGGTTCATGTATTATGTATTTCACTGAAGAATTCTGTATTCTGTATGCTACACATTATATGCTACACATTATATGCTACACATTATATGCTACACATTGCCTGCGGCCAGCAAATTTCCTCTTGACCTCTGGCAACAGAAGGTTTAGAATAAAGGCAAAAGTAGAGAAGGCTTAAAATCTTCCCGCAAGATTCTTCCCCAAATCAACTTGTTTTTCGATGCCCATAGGTGCTCTCAGGTTTCTTCGAAATCTCTGGATTCTCGGGCGGGTAATATCTCAAATAGGGTGGACAACTTCGGGAATATGCATGTTTTCTTCAGGATGCTCGGTCGTAAATGTCTGTTCCGGCGGTGGACACATCAAAGGCATTGATGCACGTCACGTTGGATGCGATGCCAAGCGTACACCTCTTGATAGGGTAGGATGTTAAGTCCGCTACAGATGCCGGAAATATGAACTATCGAGGTGAATTGAATATCAATTGAATATCCTCTTCTACACTAGGAAGGATCTTGCGGGATTATAAAAAGAGGGTCATGTCACAGTGAATGACATCACCCTCTTTCTTATTGCCTTTTTTGCCTTTGTGAGTTCGTTTGTGATCAACCAGCAAGAATTATTTCCCCCCAATTACAAATCTTTCAATTTCCTCAATTTCCTGATATAATGGAGGGAAAGGAGTGATTTCTTATGGAAGAGACTATTTTAAATGCCATTGAAAGGATGCCGTCTAAGAAATTTAAAGAAACGGGTTTTACACCCGGTGTGCTTTATGGGGACAGTATTGCAAAGGCAACTTCCGTAAAGTTTGAGTCATTAGCCCTCAATAAAGTTCTGGTTACCCATGGATCCAACGCTAAATTATGGGTTAAATATGGCGGCAACAAGAAATTCGGATTTATAAAAGAAGTTCAGCGGCATCCTGTTACGGGGAAAGTCATTCATTTAGATGTACAGCTGGTCTCGCAAACTCACGAGGTAAGACTGCAACTCCCTATCAACTTCAAAGGTAAGGATCATCTGGAAAATAGGAATCTAGTGCTTCAGGTTTATAAATCTGAAATAGATGTTTTTGGAAAAGCGGCCTTGATGCCTGATGTAGTAGTTATTGACGTATCAAAAAAAGAACTGGGAGATACGATCACCTTAAACGATTTCGATTTAGATAAACAGCTAAAAATTCATGATGGAGAAAACGAAATCTACGGAATTATAACATCTCCAAGGGAGGCACCTGCGGAAACCGAGGTAAATCAACAAACTCAAGCCTGAGACACTTGGTGAGACACTGGGGACGGTTCTTCATGTCTCATTTCGTTTTCAATCGCCTGGACACCAGACAACCGTGACTAAATAATCGCAACAACTTGATAAATTAACAATTTAAGTTCCACCTTGTTTTTCTCACCCTCCCTCATGCCGCAACATCTGGTTAATTATACGCATGACCTTTGTTACTTGACGCTGTACAGTTTTGGTATAGCGTTTCGCTTTCACTTTATCCCCCTGCAACGAGGCCTCCACGGCTGCGCGCAAGGCGGTATGGAAGGCTTCATGAGGAGCAACCAGACGAACAAATCCTGGTTTCTGCCGTTCTGAAGCATCCGCCTGAGCATACCACTGCCCCAGTGCACAGGTATGCTGCGTGGTCAATTCCTCGACTCGGATCGAATCCTTAGCCTCTAGCATGTTCTTCAAGCGGGAGTACCAATACAGATGATCGGTCTTTGCTTGTTCCAAGATTTCTCTGGTCGTCCGTTGTTTTTCCGCTGTCTTGAACTTTTCTATGACTGTCTTTAGTTCAGTGGCCATCGTCGCTGATACCTCCGTGCTTGCAGCGACGTTTTCCATGGCAGCGGATATTTCCTGCATCGTAGCTACCACCTCCTGCGCATCATGTGCCGTCTGCTCAATCCGTGTCGCCACCGAATCCATCAGGTGCATGACCTTCTCGGAATGCGCCATCTCGGCATCGGTGACATCGACGATCCCTTTCATGTCTTCCACACTGCGAGTCACGGCCTGGTGGATCGCGTTCAAGGCATCTCCGGCCTGCTGAACAACCTCTACACCACTTTTCACCTCTGAGCGGCTGCGCTGGGCAGCGGTCATCGCAGCGGCAACACCCGCCGTTATCTTCTGTACAAGTTCCGCCACTTCGCCGGCGCCATGGTTGGACTGTTCCGCCAGTTTGCGCACTTCTTCCGCCACCACCGCAAATCCACGACCAGCTTCTCCGGCCCTGGCAGCCTCGATAGCCGCATTCAACGCCAGCAGGTTAGTTTGATCAGCCAACCCTGTGATCGTTTGCGTGATCGTTTCAATCTGTTGGGAATAGTCCGCCAGAGAAGTCATGAGTTCTTCCGTTTCTAAGGTTTGAGAACGAATATGACTCATCCGCTGCACGGTCTCATCCACCGTACGTTGCCCGTTTTCTGCCGCTTGGAGGGTAGCATCGGAATTGCTGCGGGCTGATTTGGCCAGTTTGTCAGCGTCTTGAATCCTGTGAACCAGTTCCTGCATGACCTGCGATGCTTCCATCGCAGTCTGAGTTCCATCCGCTGCATTATCGGATACGCTCACCAAGCGTTCATCAATCGTTTCCACAGAAGCTGTCACTTCTTGGGCCGAAGCGACCATTTCCTCAGCCGTTGCCGATAGTTCTAAAGCGGCCTTGTCCGCCTGTTTCAAGACCCCTGCCTGGCTCTGCACCATCATATTAAACGAAGCCGCCAATTCCCCCAGTTCATCTCCTATTTCCACAGGGCTTGATACCCCCAGATCCCCAGTTCCAGCCAACGTCATGCTGTCGCGCAATCCATGAATCGTTCGGGATATCCCCAGAAAAGCAAAAATGATCAGCCCAAAAGTGAGAATGACAACCACCATCATGCCGACGGTCAACACCGTACCCAACTGTTGCAGACGAACCACCGTCAGGGCATAACGCTGCTGAGTTTGGCTAATTTCTTTCATAACCAGCGCTTTTTCCTGACGCCATACAGGAGTCTCTATTTGACTAAGTTCGCGGCTTATAGTTTCAAGCGATTGCCCTTGCGCAATCTTTTCTAAGAACATGCGTTGCAACGAAACATCCTGGTCATCGAGCACACTGAGATCCACCCTATGTAAAGACTGTAACGCAGTCTCTGTCTTTTGAGCAGCATCCTCAAAATTCGCTTTGGCCGTCGCATCACCAGGATTCAGCAGTACATTACGTAGAGCCTGTCCCCGCTGCAAGCCATTGGCATAAACCGTATTGAGCTTTTCTAAGTGAGCCACATCCTGCTCAACCAACGTCTGCAGCGCATGGTTAAAATACCAGAACCCACCCACCGCACTCAGTCCACCCACCCCAAAGAGCAGGAGCAAGACTCCAAAAAACACACGTAATCTCATACGCATTTGGCTAACCCCTTTCAATTCGATGAATATAAGGAAGCTAAAAACATCATGTGTCTTCACAATTTTGCCAGCGCACCGACCCTGACAATGGGTAATTCGCGTAATTCTTTCAAATTCCTGCTTTATTTTTTTATGTTTTGAACATCAGAGAATCTGCCAAGGGCGTATCCGCATCATTAAAAAAGCGTAAGCAAAAGAAAGAGCCGTCTCCCCTGTGAGACAGCCCCTTAAGGACTTCCGAATCTATTTTCGATGAGGTGACTAGCCCGTTGCTAATTCCCAAAAACCTGAGCTGCTTGCTTCAAGACATCATCCGGTAGGGTAATCCCGATAGCCTTGGCGGTAGCCTGATTCACGTAGATATTCATGTCACTCATGGTCTTCACCGGAATATCTCCGACTTTCTTGCCGTTTAAAATTTCTACCGCCATATCTGCGGTCTCTTTGCCGAGCACCTGATAGTTAATGCCAAACGTGGCCAGTCCTCCGTCTTTAACCATCGAGTCAGCTCCCACATAGACCGGTATTTTTGCTTTAATGGCAGCTTGAGCCACCACCGGCATAGCAGAGGCAATCGTATTATCTATCGGAGAGAAGATGGCATCAACCCGTCCAACTAAAGAAGTGACGGCTTGCTGAACTTCGGAAGTGTTAGTGACGGTTGAATCCACCACGGTCATGTTATTTTGTTTGGCATATGCCTTTAGGTTGTTGATAACGGATAACGAATTGGTTTCACCGGAATTATACAAGGCACCAATGGTTTTAATGTTGGGGGTAATGCGCTTGGCAAGTTCCATGATTTTGGCTGCCGAAACGGCATCGGATGTGCCTGTCACATTCGCACCCGGTTTTTCCATACTGCCCACCAGACCAGATCCGACAGGATCCGTCGCGGCTGAGAAGACAATCGGAATGTTCTTGGTCTCACCAACCACTGCCTGAGCTGATGGGGTTGCAATCGCAATGATGAGATCATATTTGTTCGCTACAAATTTTTGGGCGATGGATTTTAGGTTATTCTGATCGCCTTGGGCATTCTGATAGTCAATCTTGATATTTTGACCGTCTTTAAGTCCCTTGGCTTCCAATTCCTTAATAATGGACTCCCGAATCGTATTAAGGGATGGATGTTCCACAATCTGAACGATACCTATTTTTTTGACTGCGGCCACATTGGGCGTTGTGGGTGTTTTACTCGTTGTACCACAAGCAGTAAGCGAAAACATCATGATAAGGGCAACAAGAAGTAACACTTTTCTTAAGTTTTTCATTAAAGATACCTCCCCATTTCTTTCATCATCTCAATGAGTTTATGGTTCTCTCCTCTGCAACCTTCCATTCATCCGCAGTTATAAAGAAAACTCGGCTGGCGCAGAGCCTAAGCGAAGGCGGCACCGCAAGTTTTCTTATGCGCCGTGAAAGTTATACTTTCCGACTAGCTGAGTGGAAGAACCAGTACCACAAAAATAAAAACACCTATCCTTAAATATAAGGACAGGCGTTAACCTGCGGTACCACCTTCATTGATGCATCATCAAGATACATCCGCTCTTGCAGAGTGCCAACACACCCTTAGCCCAGTAACGCTGGCTTTGCGTCGGAAGCTACTCAAGAACATATCTTTGTGACAATGTTTCTTTCGCTCCGCCCTCCGGGACCCATTTGTCTGCTCCGTAACCTGCCAGGCTTCCACCTACCCTGACTCTCTAAAAGGCTGGTCTGCAGTTTTACTTTCCCTTCAACAGTTTTCATTAGTATAACACTCAAAAACCTGATTTTCAATACCCCAAAATAAACGATGTATTATTAGCTTGGTCAACCTGCTCCCCCTTTTGCCTTACCCCTAACGATTAAGCGATTGTTTCAGTCACAAAAGCCTACTTGACTTGTTATAAGCTTTGGAAGCAATTAAGGAATAATGGACATCCCCGGTATATTGTATGCCGCACGTGCGTCAACGGTACAAGTATGAAACAGAATTTGCGCGAAACGGATTCATATTTAGGTCTTTACATTGGTTCTCATTGTTATTATAATGAAAGACAAAGCAAGGGTGCTTTCGGGAAATATTCCCCAGAGCTCTCTTCTTTTGATTTTACAAGCAAAGACGCTTGAATAGGAAAGTATCCTAAACGAGCGTCTTTTTTTGCTTCGAAGAACGAAGGAGGTGACAGACATGTTAACACTACAACGAAAAAGGAAGTCCGCCACCCCGCCAAGAGTTTCAGACTATCCTTCAAGAAACACAGCCCCATTGAGCTATGTCTCATCTAAATTATGACATGGAACAATCACAGATGCAACAAGCTGCTCTAGGCACTTTTAGCTTCCCAAACATTCGATTATGAGGAGGTTGTATCCATGCGTAAACGTTGGTCTTTTCTTCTGGCTTTCATAACCATGCTGGCTTTCCCCGTTACGGCACTTGCTTCTGATGCTTCTGCCATTGACAGCGGTGACACGGCTTTTATTATTTTATCGGCAGCCCTGGTTTTACTTATGACACCCGGTTTAGCCCTTTTCTACGGCGGGATGGTTCGTAAGAAAAATGTTCTCAGCACATTGATGCACAGTTATAGCATCATGGGCATCGTTTCAATTCAGTGGATTTTGTTCGGATTTAGTTTAGCTTTCGGAGCGGATCATTGGAATATAATTGGTAGCTTAGACTGGTTAGGATTAGGCGGTGTCGGCGCTTCCCCCGATCCGAACTATGCTGCCACTATACCCGCCCTGGTTTTTATGGCTTTCCAGCTTATGTTCGCAATTATCACTGCAGCACTCATTAGTGGTTCTATTGCAGAACGCATGAGATTTTCAGCCTTTCTGCTCTTTGTTATTTTCTGGACTACGCTCGTCTATGATCCGTTGGCTCACTGGGTCTGGGGTACTGGGGGATTCTTAAGAAACCTGGGTGCTTTAGACTTTGCCGGAGGAACGGTCGTCCACATCAGCTCGGGTTTTAGCGGCTTGATTGCCGCACTGATTCTGGGGAAACGGAAAGGCCACGGAAGCGAACCGATGCTCCCGCATCATATTCCCATGACTGTCTTAGGGGCGGGGCTACTTTGGTTCGGCTGGTTTGGGTTTAATGCCGGAAGTGCGCTTGGAGCTAACGGACTGGCAGGCATCGCTTTTGTCACCACAAATACTTCGGCAGCTGCAGGGGCTCTCGCTTGGTTGTTTGTAGAATGGCTGCACAGAAAGCAGCCAACCATATTAGGGGCTGCGAGTGGAGCCGTAGCTGGACTCGTAGCCATCACCCCGGCGGCCGGTTTTGTCACCCCGTTAGCCTCTATTGCCATAGGCCTTATCGGAGGATCCTTATGTTATGGGGCTGTCAGCATCCTGAAACAAAAACTGGGATATGATGATGCATTGGATGCCTTTGGTTGTCACGGCGTGGGCGGCACCTGGGGTGCACTGGCAACGGGTATTTTTGCCACGAAATCCGTGAACCCAGCCGGTGCCGACGGGCTTTTATACGGTAATCCTGCCCAATTGGGTATTCAGGCCTCAGCCGTTTTGGTGACCATCGTTTTCAGCATTCTGGCTACGTTCATCATCTTGAAGAGTATTAACTTGGTTGTCAAACTTAGGGCATCTGAGGAGGAGGAAGACCTCGGTTTGGACTTGACCATGCATGGTGAGGAAGCCTATCAGGGCCTTATCGGCAACGCCAGCACAACCCCTTCAGTCTTCAGAGCAGAATATGTGGCTATGAATCCTGCCCTTGTGGGAAACCCTACTAACATTTGAGGAGGGGAGAGCCTTGAAGAAAATTGAAGCAACGATCCGGCCTGGAAAATTGGACGAAGTCAAAGAAGCACTAAATAAGTCTGGGATCAATGGTCTCACGGTCATGCAAGTGATCGGACATGGTAAGCAAAAAGGCCACACCCAAGTTTACCGTGGCCAAGAATACAGTGTATACCTATTACCCAAAGTCAAAGTCGAAGTCGTCGTGCGGGATGAATTGGTCGACGTCGTCACGGGAATCATCGCAGACGCGGCCCGCACCGGGCAAATTGGGGACGGCAAAATCTTCGTCTCCACCGTGGAAGATGTAATCCGGATTCGAACTGGCGAACGGGGAGAAACGGCTCTCTAATTCGGAAGTGAGAAGTAGGAGGTCGGAGGTCGGATACTAGGAGGTCGGATATGGGAAATGTCTAGATATCTCCATAAATTAAAATTCATACCTCCTCAAATTTTAGCCAATACTAAAATGCGAGGAGGGATCAAATGTGACTGAAAACCGCTGGAAAGAACGCTCTATGCAGACACCGATCGAAAAA
Source organism: Desulfosporosinus sp. (assembly GCA_020692355.1). Classification (GTDB taxonomy): domain Bacteria; phylum Bacillota; class Desulfitobacteriia; order Desulfitobacteriales; family Desulfitobacteriaceae; genus JAJZPA01. The sequence continues at coordinate 19,816 of JAIMKP010000016.1, read as the reverse complement.
CATGATACTGCTCCCTGGGCAAATATTGAGAAGACGAAACCGGTTTCCAATGTGGCTATCCCTAGCGAAGAGGATGTCGATAACGCCAAGCAGTGGGTTGACATGAATCAGAAGTGAGTGAACTCTGAACTCAGAGGTCGGAGGTCAGAAGCCAGAGGTCAGAGAGAATGTGAGTTCCTATGTGAGTTCCTATGTGAGTTCCTATGTGAGTTCCTATGTGAGTTCCTATGTGAGTTCCTATGTGAGTTCCTATGTGAGTTCCTATGTGAGCCCCCACTCAGGGGGCTCTTTTGTTTAGCAAAGGGCGAAGCGAGTTCACTCCTGTCAGAAAAATCCCTCTATTGATGAATTTATAAGCTAAATCTGGCAATACTGGAGATAAGGACTAGTGAGTGAATAAGGAGTTTTTCGAATGTATAATTGTCAGTGCCGAGACTGCAGTGGAGCATGCCGCTGCAACCAATGTGATTCCAAATGTACCTATTCGAAGTACGATTTATGCCGGATGGAGGTGGCGGTCAGAGAACGAAAGCGCCCCTCCAGCCGGGTCGAGGATTTCTGATAAGCACTTAACAGTTTTCCTTGGGTTTGCCTAAATACTCACCGACCACCTTCATGGCACAATAATTGCCACACATTGAGCAAGCTTCTGCCCCTGCGGCATTCCTTTCGCCACGAATCCGTTGTGCCGTTCCAGGATCAATGGCCAGCTCGATCTGCTTCTCCCAATCCAGTGCCTTACGGGCTTTAGCCATTGCTAAGTCCCACTCCCAAGCGCCTTGAACTCCTTTAACCAGGTCGGCAGCATGTGTGGCAATACGGGCGGCGATGACACCGGCATGGACGTCTTCGGCGGTCGGAAGCCTCAAGTGCTCAGCGGGCGTCACATAACAAATAAAGTCTGCTCCTGACATGGCCGCCAGAGTACCCCCGATGGCCGCTGTAATATGATCGTAGCCAGGGGCTATATCTGTTACTAAGGTGCCCAGAACAAAAAATGGCACACGGTGACAAAGTTGTTTTTGTAGGAGAATCGTTGCTGCTACTTGATCGGCTGGGACATGTCCGGGGCCTTCTACCATCACTTGTACACCAGCATCCAGAGCGCGCTGAACCATTTCGCCAACAACCACCAATCCCTGAACTTGAGCACGATCGAGAGAATCAGCAATACAGCCAGGCCGAATAGCATCCCCAATACTGAGCGTGACATCGTATTTCCTAGCGATCTCCAAAACACGATCAAACTGGGCATAGAGCGGATTCTCCCGGTCATTGTGCAGCATCCATCCAGTCAGAAAGGCTCCTCCCCGGCTGACAATGTCCGTAACCCGACCCTGAATCTTTAGTCTTTCAAGAACGGACTGATTGAGAGCCACATGAATAGCCATGAAATCGACTCCATCAGCAGCATGGCGTTCGATCACTTCAAACATATCCTCTGCTGTCATATCTACGATGCTGCCGCGCTTGGCAATACTCTCCATAGCGGCCTGGTAGATTGGCACTGAGCCAACTGGCAACGTTGTCGAATGCAGAACCTGTTTCCGGAAGCCATCGATGTCTCCACCCGTGCTCAGATCCATGATCGTATCTGCACCCGCATTTCCGGCCACCCGCAATTTCTTGAGTTCGTCTTCAAAATCAACACAATCAGACGATGTTCCGATACTGGCATTCACTTTAGTCCGCAGCTTTTCGCCGACGGCAACCGGGGCCATACCCTGACGCCCTTTGTTCTTCAAAATAACGACACGCCCTTGTGCCACCCGTTGAGACAGTTCTTCCGGTGTAAGCCCTTCCACCGCTGCAAGTTGTTGGACTTCGGGAGTAATGATTCCTTGTCTGGCCTTGATCAGTTGAGTCATTCGTATCCCCTCCATTAATATTTAATATTTTTTAACCCTTTGATACTTGCCCAATTTCTTTTTCCGCTTTCTTCAGCACTCCCAGGGCAGTTCCCCAAAATATTCCCCGGCAATGGTCATAGCACACCCATTCCGACACTTCTGGCAAAAAGGCTCCTGGCTTTTCCGCATGTCCCTGAGCTTGTGTGGATCCAGTGCTAAGCTTCTCTGAAGCTCTAAGTTCTGTTCGCGCCGGGCTTGGCTCATCTGCAAATCCCACGCATCGGAAAACGGGTATCCTTTGGCTAGGTCAGCCACATGGGCTGCAATCCGCGCGGCCATGACTCCACGGTAAACATCCTCTGCATTAGGCAGGCCCAAATGCTCTGCCGGTGTCACATAACAAATCAAATCTGCTCCCGCTGCACCGGCCATGGCTCCGCCAATGGCGGCCGTGATGTCGTCATAGCCCGGTGCCACGTCAGTGGATACCGGTCCAAATACAAAATATGGGGCACCCTGGCACATTTGTTTTTCTAGTTGTATCGTCGCCGAAATTTGCTGCGGGGGGACATGACCCGGCCCCTTGACCATAATCTGTACGCCGGCCTCGCGACTGCGTTGAACCAATTCGCCCAAAATGACCAGCTCTTCAACTTGCGAACGGCACAAGGAATCTGCACCTGCTCCAGGTCGCATGGAATCAGCCAGACTCAATGTGACCTCGTATTTGCGAGCAATTTCCAGAATTCGCTCGAATCCGGTATACAAAAAGTTTTCTTTCCCATGGTAAAGCATCCAGCCCATCAGCAGGGCTCCCCCCCGGCTGACTAGGTTGAGCACCCTCCGGTCTTGCTTGGCGGTTTCCAATAACCCTGAATGCAGGGCACAGTGCAGTCCCATAAAGTCCACACCGTCAGCCGCTTGACGCTCCATAATCCGGAAAAAGTCCTCCGGATCTAGGGCTAAAGCTGAGCCCTTGGTGCGAACGGCTTCCGCGAAAGCCTGATACACTGGTAGCGTCCCAACCGGTAAGGAAACGCTTTGCAAAATGGCTTGGCGCGCTTCATCCATGTTTCCGCCCGTACTCAAATCCATCACAGCATGCGTACCAGCCCGCACCGCCTCACTGACCTTAGCTAATTCCTCAGCCAGAGAGTCCCCATCACTTGCCAAGCCCACACTAGCGCTCACCTTTGTGCTTAAACCCAACCCAAACCCATGGGCCTTTTGGGGCTGGTGTTGGACGTTGTACGGAATGACTATCTGCCCGTTTGCTACCCGCTCCATCAACAGTTGGGTGTCGATATGTTCCGTTTGGGCGATCGAACGAAAGATAGGGATCTCGTGGCCACCCTTAGCCAACTCCATGATTGACATGCCTTGCACTCCTTTTCGCTTTTTTTATCCGACCGTCGGCACAACCACAAGAACAACAAGGCTGGGTTAAAAATGCAAAAAAAGTCCCTAATCACTCAGTGATTAAGGACTTTTCCATCATCCTAGTCCACCCTACTCTTGGTTCGTCGACAAGGCAGGCAAACTACAGGCAGGTCTCCTGGCTTACGGATCCATGCATTTGAAGCACCTTCCGGAAATACTTCCGTGGTTCACCTTCTTGCTCCCCGTTTACAGTGGCGGGACCGCGCCGGACTTCCACCGACTTCCCTATTCTCCTCGTGCAGAGGCACCTGTAGTCTTAAGTTTTCTGCCCTTAGTATAAACGATCAGCCCCCCTTCTGCAAGGGGTATGAAGTGTGTTGATTGAAATCAGCACACTCTAATCGTTCGGATACTTCATCCCAGCTAAACGCTGATAGGTGTCATAGCGTTCTTGCGCATGGTGCTCCGCGACCTTAAACATCTCGTCGGCTTTCTCGGGAAAGACCGTGGCCAACGAGGAATAGCGAATTTCTCCCAAAATAAAATCTTTAAACGAAGCCGTGGGCTTCTTGGAATCAAGGATAAGGGGATTCTTGCCCTGTTCCTTGAGCAGCGGTTGATGGCGGTAGAGATGCCAGTATCCAGCATCAACCGCTTTTTTCCCTTCGAGGATGGAAGTCGCCATTCCCGCTTTGATTCCATGGTTAATGCAGGCGGCGTAAGCAATGATGAGGGAGGGGCCGTGGTAGGCTTCCGCTTCGGCAATCGCTTTAAGCGTCTGGTTCATGTTGGCACCCATAGCGATTTGGGCCACATAAACGTAGCCATAGCTCATGGCGATAAGACCGAGATCCTTTTTGCGAATCTTCTTGCCGCCGGCTGCAAACTTAGCAATGGCCGCCGTCTGCGTTGCTTTCGAGGACTGGCCGCCGGTATTTGAGTAAACCTCGGTATCAAGAACCAGGATGTTGACGTCGTCCCCCATAGCGATGACATGATCCAAGCCGCCATAGCCAATATCATAGGCCCAGCCATCCCCGCCGATAATCCAGTTGGACCGCTTGACCAGATAATCCTTCTTCTCCAGGATCTCCTGGAAAATCGGATCGTTGGCTTTATTTTCCGCTTGGATAGCGGCGAGCACTTGCTCCGAATAGGCCCGTGACGCTTCTCCTTCATTGAAGTGATCGAGCCACTGCCTCAGCGCCGTTTTGGTCTCCTCCTTAACGTTGGACTGCATGGCCTGGCGCAGCAAATCCGCTAACTTCTCACGGATCTGACGGGCCCCCAAGAACATCCCATAGCCAAATTCGGCATTGTCTTCAAAAAGCGAATTGGCCCAAGCCGGTCCTCGTCCGTCGGCGTTGGTCGTGTAAGGAATAGAGGGCGCGCTGGCACCCCAGATGGACGAACAGCCTGTCGCATTGGCGATCATCATCCGATCCCCGAAAAGCTGGGTTAGGAGTTTGACATAAGGGGTTTCGCCACAACCTGGACAGGCCCCATTGAACTCCAGCAGCGGACGAGCAAACTGGCTCCCCTTTAAAGTCTTCCGATCCAGGAGATTCTGTTTTTCACGGACGGTCATGGCGAAATCCCAGTTTTCGCTCTCCATCTCGATCGCGTGCCCGGCATCCTTCATGATCAGGGCTTTGCCAGGGGCCGGACAGATCTCGGCGCAGTTGCTACAACCTGTGCAGTCGAGCGGACTGACTTGAATCCGAAAATGCAGCCCTTCCAAAGCCTTGCCAACGGGTTTCTTCGTTTTAAAGGTATCCGGAGCCCTTCTCGCCTCTTCATCATCCAAGAGAAACGGACGAATCGTCGCATGAGGGCAGATATAGGAACACTGATTACACTGGATACACTTGTCGATTTGCCACTCCGGAACCATCACCGCAATGCCCCGTTTTTCATACTTCGAAGTTCCCAGCGGGAAAGTGCCGTCTTCCATTCCTTTGAAGGTGCTGACTGGGAGTTCATCCCCCTCCTGGCGGGCCATACGACGCTGAACCTCCTTCACAAAGGCCGGTTCAGCTTTATTACCGTTAACGTTCCCTTCAGCGACCTCATCACTGGCGCTCGCCCAAGTTGCCGGGACATTAACCTTAACCAAGCCCTCGCTCCCTTGGTCTACCGCAGCCCAGTTCATATCAACGATCGTTTGCCCTTTCTTCCCATAGGTCTTGACAATCGAATCCTTCAAATATTTCATCGCCTCGTCAATGGGAATAACCTTGGAGAGCTTAAAGAAGGCTGACTGCATAATCATGTTGATCCGCCCCCCAAGGCCAATCTTCTGGGCAATGGCAATGGCGTCAATGATATAAAACTGGATATTGTTCTTAGCAATATAGCGCATAATGGATGCGGGGATATGTTCATCTAGCTCGTCCTGAGTCCAGGGACTGTTGAGGACGAAAATCCCGTTCTTTTTTAGGCCTTTCAAGAGATCATAATGATAGAGAAATGACTTATTGTGGCAGGCGATGTAGTCGGCACTGAACACGAGATAGGTTGATTTAATCTTTTTCGGGCCAAATCGCAGGTGGGAGATCGTCGTACCGCCGGATTTCTTCGAATCATATTCAAAATAGCCTTGGGCATACAGATCCGTGTTGTCGCCAATGATCTTGATCGCGGACTTGTTGGCGCCGACCGTACCATCCGATCCTAGGCCCCAGAACTTGCAGCTGATAGTTCCCTCCGCTGTCGTTTCAATCGGTCCTTCCTCCGGTAAAGAGGTCTGGGTGACATCATCCACAATTCCGATCGTAAAATGATTTTTGGGTTGGGTCTGCTGTAGATTTTTATACACGGCCAAAATCTGAGAAGGGGTAACATCTTTGGAACCCAGTCCATAACGCCCACCCACGATCAGGGGTTTCGTCGGCTGAGCATAGAGACTTTCGACAATGTCCAAATACATTGGCTCCCCTAAGGCCCCCGGTTCCTTCGTCCGATCAAGCACGGCGATCTTCTGGACGGTTTGAGGGAGAACCTTGAAGAAATATTTCGCGGAAAACGGCCGATAAAGATGGACTTTTAAAACCCCTACTTTTTCACCCTGAGCACGCAGATAATCCACGACTTCTTCCGCGGCTTCACATACGGAACCCATGGCGATAAGTATCCGGTCTGCATCAGGCGCACCATAGTAAACAAACGGATGATACTCACGCCCCGTAATCTTTTTCAGTTCTTGCATATAGTTCTCAACGATGTCGGGAACCGCTTCATAGAAGGGATTCGAAGCCTCCCGGCCTTGAAAATAGATGTCCGGATTTTGCGCCGTCCCGCGTAACACGGGATGTTCCGGGCTTAACGCCCGCTTGCGAAAATCTTGAATGGCTTGGTAATCGACGAGAGGCTTAATGTCCTCAGCATCGATAACTTCTATTTTCTGAATCTCATGGGATGTTCGGAACCCGTCGAAAAAATGAAGGAACGGCACCCGCCCCTTGATCGCACACAGATGCGCCACATAGGCCAGATCGTGTGCTTCCTGCACATTAGCGGAAGAAAGCAAGGCGAACCCCGTTTGGCGGCAGGCCATGACATCCTGATGATCCCCAAATATGGAGAGGGCATGGGTCGCCAAAGCCCGGGCCGTCACGTGGAAAACCGCAGGCAGGAGTTCGCCCGCGATTTTATACATGTTGGGGATCATCAAGAGAAGTCCCTGCGAGGCGGTATAGGTTGTGGTTAAAGCCCCCGCCTGCAGGGATCCGTGATCCGCTCCGGCTGCACCGGCTTCGGACTGCATCTCAACCACTTTAACCGGCTGCCCGAACAGGTTCCGTTTGTCATGGACCGCCCATTCATCCACGCTTTCTGCCATCGGGGAAGAAGGGGTGATCGGGAAAATAGTGGCCACTTCGGTCAGGGCATAGGACGCCATTGCGGCAGCCTGGTTTCCATCCATTGTTTTCATTTTCTTCGCCACTGAAACAATCCTCCTTTAGAATTAGAATCAAGCCCGGATCCCAATTACACACGTCAAGCGAAGATGCGTGTCAGAGGGAAAACAAACTCAGAATTACGAAATTATGGTTATTATGTCCATATTTAAGAAAAACATGGCTTGCTTCGTCAACAAATTAGGGCATCCATCTAGAATGGATGCCCTAAAGGTGTTATAGGATAATCAAGCTATTAACATCATATTCTTTATCTTTAAATTTTACTTTTCCTTTATCTATTTGTAATACTCCATCTGTTGGATTAAATGCTGCATATTTGTCGTTTTGTAATTTTATCAGATTCAATAAATATGTTTTACCCGGCTGGAGATACGTTGTATTTTCCCATACTTGTTTTTTACCATTGATTTCTCCACCATCTTGCTTAATTATTATTTCATCACCAATAGAAAGATTACCTTTCTTCACTTCTTTAACAGTTACTTCGGAATCTGTTTCTACAAGCTTTTTACCCTTAAGTTCCTTTTCCTCTCTTATGAGTGAACTCGTTCAACTAAAGTTGAACATCGAGACTTCGGTGACGAAAGTGTCCAGTGGACACTTTCGCCGAAAGCGCTTAGCCTTTAACGAACGCTATCGCGCTGAAGGATGGAGTCTACCTCCGTCGCCGCTAAGTGTTTCTATTGGGAAAGGCGGCTCGGCGATACTCTCCACTGGAGACTATCGTCACCGAAGCAAAGTACGAGGTACCACTCCCACTTGTAGAAGTGGGAGTCTCACTATTGGATCAATTCGACCTGATCGGGCTCGTTAAGCTGGAAGAATGAATATTCTTTCATGTAGCTGTTTATTCACCAAAATGCTAATTAAGATCGACTGAATGGTGAAGAAGAGTATGGCCTCGTTGGTTGATTTTGAAAATGCACAAAGACAGGCTGCCGAGGCATTAGGACTGCATGTATACGAAATGGAAAAGGACGGAGACGAAATACCCGCTCCATCCAAATCGCCACAAATTGATCCTGAAACAGCTGTAGGATTTATGGTATCCCCTGTGACCGTTTTCCCAGACCTTGTAAGGAATGAGTTGGATAATAGGGCCGTGAAGATAAACCTGACTATACCGGCATGGTTAAAGGAACTAGCAGAGGCTCAAGGCGTGAATTATTCTAAGGTGTTTCAAGCTGCGCTGATGGATTACCTCGGTGTTTACCAATCACCAATGCAACCTCGGCACACCGGAAAATAACCATTTCACACTCAAACCTCCAATGCTTTCTACAGCCGATCATAAGCTGGCATCATCTTTTCAATATAATAACTTAGGGCATCCATCATATGATGGATGCCCTAAACGTGTTTACGAAACCTCACAGACTCTACGCTCGCATACCTACGCTTGCTCGAACTTCATCTCCGTCAGGCGCTTGTACGAGTCAAGCCGTTCTTTGGCGTTCTTCGCGGCCGCATCGAACATCTCGTCGGCCACTTCAGGGAAGACGGTCGCTAACGATGAGTAGCGAATCTCGCCGAGGATGAAGTCTTTGAAGGAGGCGGTAGGTTCTTTGGAATCCAGGGTAAACGGATTCTTGCCTTCGTCTTTCAGCGTCGGGTTAAAACGGTAGAGATGCCAATAACCGGACTCCACCGCACGTTTGCCTTCGGTGACGCTCTTGGCCATGCCGACTTTGATGCCGTGGTTGATGCAGGGGGCATAGGCGATGATCAGGGATGGTCCTTTATAAGCTTCTGCTTCGGCGATGGCCTTGAGGGTTTGGTTCATGTTGGCGCCAAGGGAGACTTGAGCCACATAGACATAACCATAGCTCATCGCAATCATGCCGAGATCCTTCTTCCGCACTTTCTTGCCGGCTGCCGCGAACTTGGCAATCGCTGCCGTGGGCGTGGCCTTGGAAGACTGTCCGCCGGTGTTGGAGTAAACCTCGGTATCGAGAACGAGGATGTTAACATCATCGCCGGAAGCTAAGACATGGTCGAGACCGCCGTAGCCGATGTCATAGGCCCAACCGTCGCCGCCGACGATCCACTGGGTTTTCTTGACGAGATTATCTTTCTTATCTAAAATTTGCTTGAAGATGGGATCTTGAGGTTTGTTCTCTGCGGCGATAGCCGCCAAAACCTTCACGGAAGCGACCTTGCTCCCTTCAGCCTCATCCACATTATCCAACCATTCTTGGAAAGCATCCTGAGTGGCTACGCTTACACCACGGGTCAGCGCTTCTTTCATGAGATCGACAAGCTTTGCCCGGACTTGTTTGGCACCGAGGTACATCCCATAACCAAACTCGGCATTGTCCTCAAACAGGGAGTTTGCCCAGCTCGGGCCCTGGCCCTTGGCGTTGACGGTATAGGGAATCGAAGGGGCACTGCCGCCCCAAATGGAGGAGCAACCCGTCGCATTGGCAATCATCATATGGTCACCGAAAACCTGGGTCAGAAGCTTGACATAGGCCGTCTCTCCGCAACCTGGGCAGGCGCCGTTAAACTCCAGGAGCGGTTTATTGAACTGGCTGCCTTTCAGGGTCTTAGGATCCATGATGTTATGCTTTTCGCTCACCGTCATGGCAAATTCCCAATTCGCTGCTTCGCGTTCCCTCAGTTCATCCGCCGGTTTCATGACCAAAGCCTTACCGGGAGCCGGGCAAACTTCGGCACAATTGCCACAGCCCGTACAATCAAGCGAACTGACCTGAATCCGGAACTGCATGCCTTCTAAGACTTTACCAATCGGCTTCTTGGTCGCAAACGTTGCCGGCGCTTTGGCCTGTTCTTCCTCGTTAAGAAGGATCGGGCGAATAGCAGCATGCGGACAAACATACGAACATTGGGTACACTGGATGCACTTCTCAACATTCCACTCCGGAACCATCACCGAAACACCGCGCTTTTCAAAAGCGGTTGTACCCATCGGGAAGGTTCCGTCTTCCATCCCTGCAAAAGCACTGACCGGAAGAGTATCCCCTTCATGACGTTCCATTTTGCTATGGATATCACGGATAAACGCAGGGAGCTCTTGTTCCGCAGTGGCCGCAGCTTCTTCAACAGCTCCTGCCCAAGAAGCCGGAACATCCACTTTCACCAGAGCCTCTATTCCTGCATCGACCGCTTTCCAGTTCATGTCGATGATGTTTTGCCCTTTCTTGCCATAGGTCTTGACGATGGAGTCCTTCAGATACTGCACGGCATCCTCGACTGGGACCACGTTAGCGAGTTTAAAGAAGGCTGCCTGCATGATCATGTTGATGCGACCGCCCAACCCGATCTGTTGGGCAATGGAGACGGCATCGATAATGTAGAATTTGATGTTATTCGCAGCGATATAGCGTTTCATAGAAGCCGGGAGATTTTGCTCAAGTTCCTCCGGTGTCCAGTTACAGTTAAGGACGAAAGCACCGTCTCTTTTAAGTCCCGCCACCAGATCGTATTTGCCAACGAACGATTTATTGTGGCAAGCCACATAGTCGGCATCAAAAACGAGATAAGAAGACTTGATTTTTTTCTTACCGAAGCGAAGGTGAGAAATGGTAATGCCGCCGGACTTTTTCGAATCATATTCGAAATAACCCTGAGCATACATATCTGTATTATCTCCGATAATTTTGATGGCCGACTTATTCGCACCAACGGTTCCATCCGAACCGAGACCCCAGAACTTACAACTAATCGTGCCCGTCGGGGTCGTATCAAACGCCGCCTTTAACGCCAGTGACTTGTTGGTCACATCGTCGATAATGCCGATGGTAAAATCATTTTGCGGCTGGTCTTGTTTGAGATTGGCAAACACGGCAAAGATCTGGGCGGGGGTCGTATCCTTGGAGCCTAAACCATAGCGGCCACCCACGATTACGGGTTTTGCCGCTTGGTTATAGAACAGATTCACGACATCCAGGTAGAGGGGCTCACCGAGAGAACCCGGTTCTTTGGTACGATCCAGCACGGCAATCTTCTGGACGGTCTTCGGCAGGACATCAAAAAAGTACTTGGCCGAGAACGGGCGATAAAGATGAACTTTTACCACACCCACTTTTTCGCCTTGGGCCAACAGACGATCAACCACTTCTTCGGTCGCGTCGCAGACCGAACCCATGGCGATAATGACGTGCTCGGCATCCGGCGCGCCATAGTAGTCAAACGGATGATACTCACGGCCTGTGAGCTTCTTGTACGCTTGCATGTAGGACTCGACAACGTCAGGAACTGCATCATAAAAACGATTGGAAGCTTCGCGGCCTTGGAAGTAGATGTCAGGATTCTGGGCCGTACCGCGCAGCACCGGATGTTCGGGATTGAGCGCCCGCTGCCGGAAGGCGTCAATCGCCTCCCAATCAACCAGTCCGGCGATTTCCTCCGCTTCCACGACTTCGATTTTTTGCACTTCATGTGAGGTGCGGAAACCATCGAAGAAATGCAGGAAAGGCATCCGGGTTTTCAAAGCGCTCAAGTGAGCGATATAACCCAGATCCATCGCTTCCTGCACACTGGCCGATGATAACAGGACAAAACCCGTTTGGCGGGTGGCCATGACGTCTTGATGGTCGCCGAAAATAGACAAAGCATGGGTCGCCAAGGCGCGGGCACTAACATGGAATACACCCGGCAAAAGTTCACCCGCGATCTTATACATGTTCGGAATCATGAGCAACAGACCCTGGGAAGCCGTATAGGTCGTCGTCAAAGCTCCGGCCTGTAAGGAACCATGCATTGCACCGGCAGCACCACCTTCAGACTGCATCTCCACCACTTTGACCGTTTGACCGAAAAGGTTTTTCCTTCCGTGGGCCGCCCATTCGTCGACGAACTCGGCCATCGGCGAAGAAGGAGTGATTGGGAAAATCGTCGCAACCTCAGTAAAGGCGTAGGATGCATGGGCCGCGGCTTGGTTCCCATCCATCGTTTTCATCTTTCGTGCCATTGACAAGTCCTCCTTTTTCTTTTCGAGTAAGGCTCATTATGTGATAAAAAACATGAGCACCTTGACTGCTGGCAGCACCAAACCTCTCTGATGGTCATACCAGCCACTTAGGCAAACCACACCCATATCCCGTTCCCCACACGCTGGAAACGGGTTCCCAACACATACCTCTCTTGTCCGAACCTCCTTCTGCTGAACTCATATGTTCTGATCTCTGTCCCTGCAGGACGGGCATACTTTTATACATCTAAACTATAAAATCATAGCTCGTTTCCGTCAAGAAAAAGATTATTCTGATTATTTTGAAACCATCCGTCCACACATGAAGAGGACGGCTCATAGACCATCCTCTTCGCAAGCAATCATCTTCATGCACTATCGACGGATACATTGGATTAGCCTACCACTTTGTAGCCAGCGACTTCAACCGCTTTCGCCATCGCAGCCCGATCGGCCTCTCCGTTCACCACGGCTTGGTTCTTCGCCAAGTCCACTTGGGCACTGGTGACTCCCGCAACGCCCTTCAAGGCCTTTTCCACACTCATTTTGCAGTGCATGCAGGTCATACCTTCAATCTTAAGAACTGTCTCACTCATACTTTTCACCTCCATCACCTAATTTATAGAGTCATTCCCCGATTACTTTCATCCTCGTTCGGATCAACGTAGCCGGAGAAAAATGGGCATGTAAACACTTAACACTTAATCTAGAAGTTTCTTTCCATATCCCCTCAGGAGCAGGGAGTTCGTAACCACAGATACGGAGGAAAATGCCATCGCCAGCCCGGCCCATTCCGGGGGCAGCAGTTCGCCAGTCAGAGGATAAAATACCCCTGCAGCTACCGGAATCCCGATAGCATTGTAAATCAGAGCCCAAAAGAGGTTTTGCTTAATCTTGTTTAAAGTTTTCCGCCCTAAGCGAATCGCCCGTTCCACATCCAACAGGTCATTGCGGACAAGGATCACGTCCCCGGTTTCTTTGGCGACATCTGTGCCGGAGCCGATCGCTATGCCGATATCCGCTTGCGCCAGAGCCGGAGCGTCATTGATCCCGTCTCCAACCATGGCCACTTTGAGGCCTTGTTCCTGATACTTCCGGATGATGTTAATCTTATCTTGAGGGAGAACCTCGGCAGCCACTTCATCGATCCCGACTTCTTGGGCCACGACGTTCGCCACCTTTTGATTGTCCCCAGTAATCATGAAGGTTTTCAGGCCCAGCTCATTCAAGCGACGAACCGCTTTCTTGGTACTATCCTTGAGCACATCAGCCAAGGCGATAATCCCGATGCCGTTCCCAGCCAGCGTAATATACATTGTCGTCTTGCCGGCCTCCGTCAGCCGTTGGAAGTCCTTCTCCAGCGCACGGACATCAACCTCATATTTTTGCATCAATTTAATGTTTCCGATCAGCAAGGGTTCTCCTTGGTAGGCGCAAACCACCCCGTACCCGCTCTCTTCACGGTAATCTTTAACTTCTTCAAGCGCAAGTTCTTCTTTGCGAGCACACGCCACTACTGCTTGAGCCAACGGGTGAATAGAAGGGTTTTCCCCGGCCGCCGCGATTTTTAGTAGTTCACTTTCCTCCATGCCATAAGCCACAATATCTGTGACCTCAGGTGTCCCTTTAGTTAGCGTCCCGGTTTTATCAAATCCGATGGCCTGGAGCCCGGAAATACTTTCAAGAACAGCGGCCGATTTAAAAAGAATCCCCCGGTTCAGCCCTACGCCGCTCCCCACCATGATCGCTGTCGGCGTGGCCAGCCCCAACGCACACGGGCAAGCAATTACCAAAACGGCGATGGCCGCTGTAAAGGCAAACACAAAGGTTTGCTGAATGGCGAAGTACCAGACAAGAAACGTGATCACGGAAAGACTAACGACCGTGGGCACGAAATAATTGGAAATGGTATCGGCAAAGCGTTGAATCTGGGGTTTAACCCCTTGCGCCTCTTCGACCATTTTAACAATCCCCGAAAGCACCGTGTCTTTCCCGGTTTTCGTTGTTTTGACTTTAATACTACCCGATTTATTGATGGTTGCTCCGATGACTGCGGCACCCTGGCCTTTCTCCACCGGAATCGACTCCCCTGTTAACATAGACTCGTCGATGCTCGTCTCGCCCTCGATAATCTCCCCATCCACCGGAATCTTCTCGCCCGGCTTCACCACGACGATATCCCCGATTTTCACCTCAGAGGCTGCGACATCTTTTTCTTCCCCATTCACGAAAAGACGTGCCTTATCTGCCTGGAGTTCCAAAAGACGCTTCAAAGCCTGTCCAGCCCGTCCCTTCGCTTTCGCCTCTAAATACTTGCCGAAGCGAACAAAGGTGATCAACACGGCGGAAGCATCATAGAAAGTTGGACCAGAGAAGAAGATTTCCGGAAATGTCGTTAAAACACTATAGCCATAAGCGGCTGTAATCCCCATGGCGACCAGGACATCCATATTAGCCGACTTATTCTTCAAGGCATGATAAGCTCCTCGATAGAACGTCCAACCCGCTGTAAACTGAACAATCGTGGCTAACACAAACATGGTGTAGAGCACAGGTTTGGTCATTGGCAACAGGTACATGATTGGGATTAAAGGCAGCGATACGACCGCACTAAAAACAAGCCAGTTCCGCTGCTTGATCGCGGTTCGATCCTCTTCCGGTTCGCCTTGATTTTCAATGGGAATATAGCCTGCATCCCTGACTTGCTCAAAAATCCCGTTTAAATTTAAGACTTTTGAATCATACTCAACGGTAACGGTCTCATTGGCAAAGTTGACCGAGGCCAAGTTAACCCCTGGTGTCTTCTTAAGCTTCTTCTCAATCGTCAAGGCACAGTTGGCACAAGTCATGCCGCTCACTTTAAACTGCTGCTTCCCGCCTTCACCGTCTGCACTCTGGGCTCCATAACCTAGGTCTTTGATCTTAGCCAAAATCTCTGCTTCGGAAACGACAGAGGGATCCAACTCTAGATTGAGCTTTTCCGAGGCAAAATTGACGGTGGCCGACTTCACCCCTGGCATTTTGCCAACACCTTTTTCGATGGTCAGGGCGCAGTTGGCACAGGTCATGCCGCTCACCTTAAACTGACGCTTGGCATCGCTGTCTGTAGGAGTAGCTTGGCCCGTAATTTCTGACGGCAGGACGAGAGACCCAACTGCGCTTGCTGCTCCGTTTTGCGCTGATTGTTGCACGGAACTTTGCTCAGCTTGCACCTTAGCCTCGACCTCAGAAATTTCGTCCTCAGAAGGGATAGGCTCTGTCGAATATCCTGCTTCTGCAATCGCGGCATCCATTTGGCCCCGGCTAACTTGACTTGAGTCATAACTAAAAGATGCCTTACTGTCTGCTAACGAGACGCGGACGTCCAGAGTCCCCGGCAACCCTTCCAATGTCTTGGTAACGCGCCGAACACAATGCTCGCACGTCATTCCATAGACCAGAATCTCAATTTGTTCTCGTGTTACCTCTCTTACGGGTGTCTCCAACTTCTTCGTCTCCTCTACAACGATGGCGTTGATCCTTTCTCAGGTGTAGGAACGCAAATCCTATTTAATCAACTTGAAAATCGTCTTTAATACCTCGTCCACAACATCGTCATCGCCCGCCTGCAACTGCTCTTTGACACAAGATTTCATATGCTTTTCCAAAAGAAGCTTGGCCACCCCATGCAGTGCTGACTGAGCGGAAGCAATCTGGTTTAGGACATCATCACAGTAAACATGCCGTTCGATCATCCCTTTGATTCCACGAATTTGTCCTTCAATCCGATTCATCCGGTTGACAAGTTCGCGAATCGTCTTCTCATCATGATGGCTCGCCCGCTCACCAGTTTCTGACCCCTCATGGCAAATGGGGCAGGCCACTTTGACTTCATCCATTAATTCCACCTGCCTTCAACATCATGGTATAGCCCCCTATACTATAATGTCAAGGATAAATTATTTATGCTTATGATTTATCTTCAGTCTTTCCCGAAATAAATAGATTTAGCAACGGTCCGTGATTGTGCATTATAATCATCTCTTGCCCTTCATTGACAGAGGCCCAACTTTGTGGATTAATAGAACCAAGATAAAAGTAGCGCCTAAGGATAATGAATATGAACAAAAACTATGCCGCCTATCTGATGCTCATTGGAGCAACGTTCTTCTGGAGTACCAATTTCCTCCTTGGCAAGTTTCTCACCGACATTCCGCCTCTATTTATCGGAACAGCGCGCTTCAGCGTGGCTTTCTTAATCTTTCTTCCTTCTTTGTGGCGAAGCCGCTCCTCCTTACCCAAAGGGCCTGTTCTTTGGGCCGTTTTAGCAATGGGTTTTACAGGGATTTTTCTCTTTAATCCCATGCTTTACTTAGGTCTTCACTATACAACCAGCATTAATGCCACCATGCTTAACGCCTTTACCCCGCTCGTCGTCGCCGTCATGAGCCATTTTTGGCTAAAAGAGAAATTGACCAAAAGCAAATCATTTGGTTTGACTCTCTCGATACTCGGCATCATTTTTATCGCGGCCCAAGGCAGTGTGCAACACCTCATCGAACTTCGGCTCAATCCGGGCGACTTAATCATCATCCTCTCAACGGTGATGTGGGCCTTATATACCTTGCTCATCAAGGTGACTTCGAATCGTTTGAACCCGACCCAGGGTACCGGGCTGGCCATGCTCGCCGGACTTCTCTTTCTCATCCCGGCAACCATCATTCAAGGCACCTTCGCGCCGTTGCCGTCACTCTCGCTGAGGACGCTTTCCGTTCTCATATATTTAGGTGTGTTCCCGTCCGTTGTCTCCTTTCTCCTGTGGAACACCGCTGTGCACAAAGTTGGCCCAACCGTATCAGGGATGTTCAATAATTTCATCCCTGTGTTCAACGTCATCCTCGCCACACAAATTCTGCACGAACAGCTGTACCGTTACCATATCATCGGATTTCTCCTGGTCTTTACCGGGGTATTAATCGCTAGCGGGCTTCTCAACGCATCTCCTACCAAAACAGAAAAGGTGAGCACCTTTGAATAAAAAAAGCCCTACAGGCCATTACGCTTTAGCGAATCTAACCTTGGGACTCGTAGGTGTCGGACTTATCATCAGCTATCCCTTGCGGGCGAGCTTTGGCGGTGGGCTTGCCTTTAGCGCTTTTAGCGCCGCTACGATCGCCGGGCTTGCCGATTGGTTTGCCGTGACCGCCCTGTTCCGCAGGCCTTTGGGCATCCGTCCCGGCTGCATCTTGCGTACAGACATCATCCCCCGCAATCGGGAACGCATCTTCCAGTCCTTAAGTGAGATGGTGGAAAATCTCTTGAGCAAAGAGGCTCTTCTGGATAAGCTCAATCAATATCACGTCGCCAAATTTCTGGTGGATTATCTCTCCGAGCCCCAGGCCCTGAACGAACTGAATGCCTTTTTGGTGAGCCTCAGTGATGCTCTAGACATGAGGCCATTTCTGCAAAACCTTGCTCAAGTATCCGAACATCTCCTATCCGAAAAAGATTTTGGCCCTCATCTCGAAGGCTGGCTCAAAGAGATTCTCTCCAAGAGCCGACACCAGGGCTTTGAGCGTCAGGTTGCCTCATTTTTGGCCCACCACCTACAAAACCTTGTCACCCGGCCCGAAGTTTTTGCGGCCCTCCGGCAAGTCATCGAAGATGCTTACCGTACCTATGAGGCCGACCATACCACCCGTAAATGGGTCGATACCCTTTTGCCTTCACCCCCTGAATTGGCGAAGGGAATGCAAAAGGCGATGGTGGAATTCCTTTCAGGCTCTGAACCCGTGCGCATGGTTAGATCAGGACTGGACGCTTATCTCAGCAGGGAGACCCCCCTTCAGCTTTCCTCATTCTGGGCCAGCCTTGTGGAGACACTTCGTCTGGAGGAGCTTCTCTCCCAGTCCGGTGTCCACTCCTCCCTTCGTCATGGCTTGCATAGGATCCTCTCCTCAGGAGTTGCATCCATTCTGTACGCCGTGCAGGAACAGCCTGAGCGGCTCGATACCCTGGATCAGTTTCTAAAGTCGAGTGTCAGTCAGTTGATCAATTCGCACCATTCCACCCTCAGCCAGATGGTCAGAGACAAGCTGGATACCTTAACAGGAAACGACTTATCCAGGCTCATCGAATTGAAAGCGGGAAACGATTTGCAGATGATCCGCATCAACGGCTCTATCATCGGCGGCCTGGCCGGAATGCTCATTTATCTCATCACAACATTGTTCTAGAGGAGTTGTCTCTTGTGCTAACCGGAAGACGAAGTTATCGCTATAAGGCTAATCTGACGTTAACAGGGGTTTTTCTCCTTGTCCTCGTTTCCTTGGGGGTACAGCATCAACACCCGAAAATCTTTTTTCTACAGCTACTTACCTTTACACTTGAAGCGGCTCTCGTTGGCGGGCTGGCCGACTGGTTCGCAGTGACCGCCCTTTTCCGCCGTCCCCTGGGCTGGCCGTTTCATACCGCCCTCATCCCCCGCAATCGGGAACGCATCTTCCAGTCCTTAAGTGAGATGGTGGAAAATCTCTTGAGCAAAGAGGCTCTTCTGGATAAGCTCAATCAATATCACGTCGCCAAATTTCTGGTGGATTATCTCTCCGAGCCCCAGGCCCTGAACGAACTGAATGCCTTTTTGGTGAGCCTCAGTGATGCTCTAGACATGAGGCCATTTCTGCAAAACCTTGCTCAAGTATCCGAACATCTCCTATCCGAAAAAGATTTTGGCCCTCATCTCGAAGGCTGGCTCAAAGAGATTCTCTCCAAGAGCCGACACCAGGGCTTTGAGCGTCAGGTTGCCTCATTTTTGGCCCACCACCTACAAAACCTTGTCACCCGGCCCGAAGTTTTTGCGGCCCTCCGGCAAGTCATCGAAGATGCTTACCGTACCTATGAGGCCGACCATACCACCCGTAAATGGGTCGATACCCTTTTGCCTTCACCCCCTGAATTGGCGAAGGGAATGCAAAAGGCGATGGTGGAATTCCTTTCAGGCTCTGAACCCGTGCGCATGGTTAGATCAGGACTGGACGCTTATCTCAGCAGGGAGACCCCCCTTCAGCTTTCCTCATTCTGGGCCAGCCTTGTGGAGACACTTCGTCTGGAGGAGCTTCTCTCCCAGTCCGGTGTCCACTCCTCCCTTCGTCATGGCTTGCATAGGATCCTCTCCTCAGGAGTTGCATCCATTCTGTACGCCGTGCAGGAACAGCCTGAGCGGCTCGATACCCTGGATCAGTTTCTAAAGTCGAGTGTCAGTCAGTTGATCAATTCGCACCATTCCACCCTCAGCCAGATGGTCAGAGACAAGCTGGATACCTTAACAGGAAACGACTTATCCAGGCTCATCGAATTGAAAGCGGGAAACGATTTGCAGATGATCCGCATCAACGGCTCTATCATCGGCGGCCTGGCCGGAATGCTCATTTATCTCATCACAACATTGTTCTAGAGGAGTTGTCTCTTGTGCTAACCGGAAGACGAAGTTATCGCTATAAGGCTAATCTGACGTTAACAGGGGTTTTTCTCCTTGTCCTCGTTTCCTTGGGGGTACAGCATCAACACCCGAAAATCTTTTTTCTACAGCTACTTACCTTTACACTTGAAGCGGCTCTCGTTGGCGGGCTGGCCGACTGGTTCGCAGTGACCGCCCTTTTCCGCCGTCCCCTGGGCTGGCCGTTTCATACCGCCCTCATCCCCCGCAATCGAGATAAGGTCATTGAGGGCATTAAACATTTGGTTGAGGAGAA
>JAIMKP010000085.1:3385-9459 GCA_020692355.1 Desulfosporosinus sp. | reverse complement strand
TTATAGAAGTGGGAGTCTTAAACGCTTGGATAAACCGTATTTGTTATAAGATTTAAAAAGCTGCATTTACAGGAACCACATGGTTAGGATTGAGACATCAAGGTGTAGGGGGGGAGGGCGACCTCCCCTCTTTTTACGAGAAAGTTGGTGAAGTTTTGTTTTGGCAGCAAATGATTAACGGATTGACACTGGGAAGCGTGTACGTGTTGATTGCCTTGGGGCTGACCATGGTGTACGGGGTGCTGAAACTCCTGCATTTTGCCCATGGAACGGTCTACATGGTGGGGGCTTTTAGCGCAATGGTCGGCATTTTATATTTACACCTGCCGTTTTTGGCCGTTTTTCTGCTGAGCATGCTTTTAGCAGGTGTTGTCGGGGTTATTATTGAGCGAGTGGCCTATCGACCGCTGAGGAACTCCCACCCGATTAACATCCTGATCAGCGGTATTGGCATCAGTATTGTCCTGGAAAATCTCTTTCGCCTATTCTTCGGAGCGCAGACACGACCGTTTCCCAATATTGGCTTGACCTCGCAAACGGTAACGCTGGGGGATGGTCTTTCCGTGACGAATTTTCAAATCTATATCTTGGTTTCCGCTGTGGTGCTGGTTGGCTTGCTGCAGTTTCTCATCAAAGGAACCCGGGTGGGGACAGCTTTGCTCGCGACGTCCCAGGACATGAAGGCAGCCCGGCTTATGGGAATTGATATTAACCGCATGGTGGCCTTGACTTTTTTCTTGGGTTCCGCCTTAGCTGCGGCAGCCGGCACCTTGGTCGCGCTTTATTTTAATGCGATTTATCCCACTATGGGATCGATACCAGGCCTCAAGGCTTTTTCCGTCGTCGTTCTGGGCGGACTCGGGAGCATTCCCGGTACGATTGTTGGCGGACTACTTCTTGGAATTATTGAGTCCCTTGGGGCGGGCTATTTCCAAACTATCATCGATACCGATTCGATCGCTTTTATCATTCTTATCTTTGTGCTCCTGATCAAACCGACCGGCCTGTTCGGTCAGCGCATTGAGAAAGTGTAGGTGATGCAGATTGGATAGTCTATTCAACCCCTACTATCTCAATATTGTGGTGATTGTCGGTATTTACGTTATTCTCAGCCTCGGACTGAACATCATCACGGGTTTTGCCGGGCAGGTATCCCTGGGGCACGCGGCTTTCTACGCGATTGGTGCTTACGGTTCAGCCATTCTAGCGCTGCAAGGGCATCTATCGTTTTGGCTGGCTCTGCCCCTGGCTGGAGCCTTAACTTGGGTTGCCGGAATTCTGCTCGGGTTGCCAAGCCTCAGGGTCAGGGAAGACTTTCTGGCTATCGTGACGCTTGGATTGGGCCTCATTGTTCAGTCCCTGGCTAACAATCTGAAAATAACCGGTGGTTCTTTGGGGCTAGGTAATATTCCCCAACCCATGCTGTTTGGAAAACCAATGAGCCAGCTTTCTTTCACGACCATGACTTGGCTGTTCGTGGCTCTGGCTGTCTTTGTCGCTCAGCGGGCTTTAAATTCTCGGGTCGGCCGGGCATGGCTGGCGATTCGGGAAGATGAACTGGTGGCGGATGCCTTAGGCGTGAACACAACCATTTTGAAAGTCTTGGCTTTTGCTCTCGGGGCACTCTATGCCGGGGTGGCCGGAAGCCTTTACGCCCACTTCACGACCTTTATCAGTGCGGATGCGTTTGGCTTCAGTGAATCGGCCACGGTTCTGAGCATGATTGTGTTAGGTGGGTTGGGAAGTATCCCTGGCTCCATCTTGGGAGCCATCCTTTTGGCTTTAGCTCCAGAAATCCTGCGGCCACTGGCGGATTACCGCATGCTCATCTATGGTTTTCTGCTGGTGCTCATGATGCGCTGCAGACCCCAAGGGTTATTGGGTAAAAGCACGGTTCTGCGCGATAAACCGCGCCGTTGGCTGAAGAAAGGGGGGCTGAAGCGTGGCCTTGCTGGAGACAAAGAAACTCACTAAGGCCTTTGGGGGCCTAGCTGCGGTCTCAGAAGTGGATGTGTCTGTCAATGCGGGCGAGATTTTGGGGCTTATCGGTCCGAATGGGGCCGGGAAGACGACGTTTTTCAACTTGATCTCAGGCCTCTATAGGCCAACCCAAGGGGAAATTCATTTTAAAGATAAAGCAGTACAGGGTTTCCATGGCTATCAAATGGCCCAGGTTGGCATTGCCAGGACATTTCAAAATATTCGGCTCCTCTCTAATCTTAGTGTGCTGGACAATGTGTTACTCGGGAGTTTTACGCGGGGAAAGACCGGTCTGTGGGGGGCCATTCTCAAGGGAAGAAGGGTTCGGAATGAGGAGCAGAGGTTAAGAAAAGAAAGCCTGGAGCAACTAACCCTGGTTGGACTGCAGGACTATGCTTCTCACTTGGCTGGAGCGTTGTCGTATGGACAGCAGAGGAAGCTGGAGATTGCCAGAGCATTGGCACTTTTTCCGGAGATTCTGCTCCTCGATGAGCCGACGGCCGGGATGAATGCCGAGGAAGTCGAGGAGATTATGGCTCTGGTTCGCCACCTAAAATCCCTGAATAAAACGGTAATTATCATCGAACACAACATGCACCTGGTGATGAATTTGTGCGAGCGCATTGTCGTGTTTGATCACGGGTTAAAGATCGCGGATGCTGTTCCGGAAAAGATTCAAGCCAATCCCCAAGTGATTGAGGCCTATCTGGGAAAGGGGGGGAAACATGACTGAGAAGATGCTCGTAGTTCATGGGCTTCAGGTCTCGTACGGACCGGTCGAAGCGGTAAAGGGAATTGATTTGGAGATTCGCAATGGGGAAATCGTGACGCTGATCGGGGCCAATGGGGCTGGCAAAACATCCACGCTCCAGGCCATTGTCGGCTTGGAAAGGATCAAGGCAGGGAAAATCGAGTTTTTGGGACAAGAAGTAACCCATCAACCGGCCCATAGGTTGGCTGCTGAGGGGATCACCCTCGTTCCTGAAGGGCGGCATGTTTTTCCGAGGCTCAGTGTGGACGATAATCTCAATCTCGGAGCTTATACGCGTAAACTCAAGAAAGCCGAACTTAATGCCCAAAAAGAAAAGGCCTTCACCCTCTTTCCCCGGCTCCAAGAGCGACGCCGTCAACCGGCGGGCACCTTGAGCGGGGGTGAACAACAAATGCTGGCGGTCGCCCGCGCGCTGATGCTTGCCCCGAAAGTACTCCTTCTCGATGAGCCGTCCATGGGCCTGGCTCCGATCGTGGTGCAGTCCATCTTCGAGACGCTGCGGGAAATCAATGCCCAGGAAAAACTGACGCTCCTGTTGGTGGAACAAAATGCGCAGATGGCATTTAGCTTAGCTCAGCGTGGGTATGTCATGGAAGCAGGTAAAATCGTCCTCTCAGGTTCGACCGGGGAACTCGCGGAAAACCCTGGCGTGAAGAAGGCTTATTTAGGGATTTAAGGCAAACTTCAAGAAATAAGGGGGTATGACCGATGTTCAACAACCAAGATATCGCTCAGGCGATGACCATCAAACTGAAATTTGATAGACTACCGGAAAAGCCTCAGTTTGTTGAGGGTATCCGCCGAGCGCCCGATCGGGGGTTTAATCTTACACCGGCGCAAACCAAAACGGCACTACAAAATGCCTTGCGCTATGTGCCAGAGGAATATCATGAGATCCTGGCTCCGGAGTTTTTGGAAGAGCTTTATACCCGGGGTCGGATCTATGCCTATCGTTTTCGGCCGTCCGGACGGATTTATGGAAAACCCATTGATGCCTATCAAGGGAATTGTCTGGAAGGCAAAGCCTTTCAGGTGATGATTGATAATAATCTCGACTTCGAGGTGGCACTCTATCCGTATGAGATGGTTACTTATGGTGAAACAGGGAGTGTCTGTCAAAATTGGCTGCAATATCGCTTGATCCATAAGTATTTGGAAGAATTGACGGATGAGCAGACCCTGGTGCTAGAATCCGGGCATCCGGTAGGGCTCTTTCCCTCACGCCCGGAGGCCCCGAGGGTGATCATCACCAATGCCCTGATGGTGGGGATGTTTGATAATCAGCGGGATTGGGAAATTGCTGAACAGATGGGCGTGGCAAATTATGGCCAAATGACCGCCGGAGGGTGGATGTATATTGGGCCTCAGGGGATCGTTCATGGTACGTTTAATACAATCTTGAATGCTGGGCGGATGAAGCTGGGGGTTGCCTCAGACGGGGATCTGAGAGGGCATACCTTCATCTCCTCCGGGCTCGGCGGGATGAGCGGCGCCCAGCCTAAAGCGGTTGACATCGCAGGCGGGGTTGGGATCGTGGCTGAGGTGGATGATTCCCGAATCAAGACGCGGCTGGATCAAGGCTGGGTGAGCCGAATGTCTTCGGACCTTGATGAGATCTTTCGCTTGGCGGATGAGTATGTAGCCAAAAAGGAGCCTATCTCCATTGCTTATCATGGCAATATCGTTGACTTGCTGGAATATGTCGTCAAGGCCCAGCGGAAAGTAGACCTGCTCTCGGATCAGACCTCCTGCCATGTTGCCTATGACGGGGGGTATTGCCCGCAGGGGATTACTTTCGCAGAGCGTACCCGGCTGTTGGCGACGGATCGGGAGAAGTTCCGCCAACAAGTCGATCAAAGCCTGCGCCGCCATTTCGAACTGATTCGAATTCTGGTCGAGCGGGGAACCTATTTCTTTGATTACGGGAATTCCTTTATGAAAGCGGTCTTTGACGCTGGGGTTACGGAAATCTCCAAAAACGGGGTGGATGAAAAAGACGGCTTCATCTTCCCGTCTTATGTTGAGGACATCATGGGGCCCGAACTCTTCGATTATGGCTATGGGCCATTTCGCTGGGTCTGTCTGAGCGGGCGGCCTGAAGATTTGCTCAAGACTGATCAGGCGGCCATGGCCTGCATTGATCCGAATCGACGCGGCCAGGACCGCGATAATTATGTTTGGATTCGTGATGCTCAGAAGAATAAACTCGTGGTTGGCACCCAAGCCCGGATCCTCTATCAGGATGCGGAGGGACGGATGAGTATTGCCCTAAAGTTCAATGAAATGGTGCGCTCGGGTGCAATCGGGCCGGTCATGCTGGGGCGCGATCACCATGATGTGAGCGGCACGGACTCTCCCTTCCGGGAGACGGCCAACATTAAGGATGGCAGCAATGTCATGGCTGATATGGCCATCCAGTGTTTTGCCGGGAATGTGGCCCGGGGCATGAGTTTGGTCACCTTGCACAACGGCGGCGGGGTTGGGATCGGTAAGGCGATTAATGGAGGGTTTGGCTTAGTCCTTGATGGTAGCGAACGGGTGGATCGAATCATCCGCTCGGCCTTACTCTGGGACGTGATGGGCGGCGTAGCCCGGCGCTCCTGGGCCCGCAATGAGCACTCGATCACGACAAGCATAGAGTTCAACAAAGCCTATCAAGGGCAAGGGCAGATTACGTTGCCTTATCTTGCCAAAAGGGAACTCGTGGATGATCTCGTGCAGAGAACATTTCCTAAAGCCTAAGGGTAAGGGTTTGCGAAGGGTTTAAAAAGGTATTACCGCTGAGGGCTTACTATTAAAGTTTCGTCTTGCATAGTAGAGTTCTTGCTAAAGATTGGATGAAAGGAAGTAAGCATCATGGCTAAAATAGTAGAATGTATTCCGAACATCAGTGAAGGAAGGCGGCTGGATGTTGTCGAAGAGATAGTAGGACAAGTGCGCAAGGTGCCGGGCGTCGTCTTACTCGACTATTCCAGTAATGCCGACCATAACCGGACGGTGATCACGTTTATCGGGGAGCCGGAAGGGGTACTGGAAGCGGCTTGGCGCTTAATGAGCAGGGCCGCTGCACTCATCGATCTTAACACACATCAAGGGGAGCACCCACGCATGGGGGCAACGGATGTGGTGCCGTTTGTACCGGTGCAGGATGTCAGTATGGACGAGTGTGTAGAATTAGCCAAACGGCTGGGCGAACGGGTTGGGCGCGAACTGGGTATTCCGGTTTTTCTCTATGAAAAGGCGGCCAGCCGGCCCGCACGACGTAACTTGGCCGATGTCCGGCGTGGGCAGTACGAAGGGCTTAAAGAGAGGATCAAAACAC
>JAIMKP010000085.1:2797-3360 GCA_020692355.1 Desulfosporosinus sp. | reverse complement strand
AAGCGTTCTGGGCCGGGCAGGGGCGACGGCCATCGGAGCTAGGCCGCCGTTAGTCGCTTTCAACGTCAACTTGGGAACCCAGAATCTGGACATTGCTAAGGCTATAGCCAAAGGGATTCGTGGTAGTTCCGGGGGATTTGTCAATGTCAAGGCGCTCGGAGTGGATCTTTCGGAACAGGGGATCGTGCAGATCTCGATGAATATGATCGATACTCAGGGAACTCCGCTTCATCGGGCCTTGGAATTCATTCAAACCGAAGCAGCACATTACGGAGTCCCTGTGGTTGGGAGCGAAATCGTAGGCTTAGTGCCTCTCCAGGCGATGCTGGAGGCAGCGACTTACTACTTGAAGTTGCACGAATTCACCGGTGAGCAAGTTCTTGAAAAACGCGTTTTCGGGTTTTAGGGAGGATTGGGAAATGCAGCCAGCGGAACTCTTGATTCATTCCGGAACGGTGGTGACGCTCGCAGGCCATACTGAAAATCCGGCCCGAGGAGAGGGTATGTCCCAAATCGGCCTTATCGAAAACGGGGCTGTGGCTGTCGGGGACAAGAAGATCCTA
>JAIMKP010000085.1:0-2673 GCA_020692355.1 Desulfosporosinus sp. | reverse complement strand
CCGGTTCGCGGGAACACGAACTAGGGCTTAAGCTCGCGGGTATGCCTTACATGGACATATTAAAACAGGGCGGCGGGATCCTTTCGACCGTACAGGCCACGACGGCCGCTGAAGATGATGTAATCAAGGCCGAAACGAAAAAAAGGCTCCAGACCATGCTCAGCCTCGGAACGACGACGGTTGAGATGAAGAGCGGGTATGGCCTTACGTTGGAGGCGGAGCTAAGGGCCTTGCGCCTGATCCGGGAATTGGATTCCGAAGTGGTTCAGGATCTGGTCCCAACTTTCATGGGTGCCCACGCGGTTCCACCGGGTTTCAGTGAAGCGGAATACACCACCCTGGTTGTGGATCAGATGCTACCGCGCGTGGCGGAACAGAGGATTGCCGAGTTCTGTGATGTCTTTTGCGAAAAAGGGGTCTTCGGGCTGGAGTCCAGTGCCCGAATTTTGATACGGGCCAAGGAATTAGGGCTAAAACTAAAAATCCATGCCGATGAACTGGAGAGTTTCGGCGGCGCGGAATTGGCGGCGAGGCTGGGCGTGACCAGTGCTGAACATTTGCTGGAAGCCTCCGATCAAGGGATACAAGCCATGGCCGACAGTGGGGTTATTGCCGTGTTGCTTCCCGCGACCTCCTTTAACTTGGCGAAGCATACCTATGCCCGGGCGAGGATGATGATTGAAGCCGGTGTGCCGCTTGCTTTGGCGACCGATTGCAACCCAGGCTCGTCCCCGACAGAATCCATGCCCTTTGTGTTGACCTTGGCCTCTCTATACTTGAAGCTTTCTCCAGAACAGGCACTGACTGCTGCCACGATTAATGCTGCGCATGCGCTCGGGCGGGCGGGGGAAGTGGGCAGTCTGGAGCCGGGAAAAGCCGCTGATATATTGATTCTTGATGTTCCGAATCTCGATTATTTGCCTTACCATTTTGGGGCTAACCCAGTGCAGACGGTTATTAAGCGGGGTAAGGTTGTTTGGGCAGTGCCATCAGAAGGATGAAAAGAGCTATTTTCAGAGTAGTCTTGTCAGAGGAGGACTTTTGCCGTGTATTCTAGAAAACCCCAACTGAACCCACTGAGCTGCCAAGGCTGGGCGCAGGAAGGAATCTATCGTCTGCTCCTCAATGTGCTGCACCCGGATGTGGCCGAGAAACCGCAGGAACTGATCGTTTATGGCGGCAAAGGCAAAGCGGTGCGCAGTCATCAGGACTTGGAAAAGATCCTAAACGCCCTGCGCGTTTTGAAAAATGAAGAAACCCTCTTGGTTCAGTCCGGGCGGGCGGTTGGGGTGATACCCAGTCATTCAGAAGCGGCCCGGGTTCTCATTGCCTCATCCAATCTCGTACCCCGATATGCGACGTGGCAGGAATTCTGGGAGCTTGAGGAAAAGGGGCTGACCATGTACGGCCAATCCACAGCCGCTTCCTGGGCTTATATCGGGATGCAGGGCGTCCTGCAGGGAACCTGCGATACCTTTGGCGAATTAGCCGCAAGGCATTTCGGGGGCAGCTTGAAAGGGAAAATCGTACTCAGTTCGGGACTTGGCGGGATGGGGAGCGCCCAGCCTTTAGCGGTCGAGATGCATGGCGGAGTGGCCGTGATCGTGGAAGTGGACGGAGAAAAGATTGAACGCCGCCTGCGTGCCAGCTTGGTGCAGGTAGCGACGGACTCCCCTGAAAAGGCTTGGTCGTGGGCAGAAGAGGCCGCCAGGGCGGGGCAGGCCTTATCCATTGCCCTGCAGGGCAATGCCGCCACCATTTATCCGCAGTATCTCCAGGAAGGAAAGATTCCTACGGTCGTGACCGACCAGACGGCAGCCCATGATTTGCTGGCAGGTTATATTCCAGATACCCTATCTCTCCAAGCAGCCAAAGAACTACGGCAAAAAAATCCCGAAGCCTATATTGAAGAGTCGCTGGCAGCGATTGCCCGGCAGAGCCGTGCTATGTTGGGATTTGCAGCAGGGGGCTCGATCGTCTTTGATTATGGGAACAATATCCGGGGTCAAGCCGAAAGGGCAGGGGTGGAGGGTATCTGGAGTATCCCCTCGTTTATTACGGCCTTTCTACGACCCTTGCTCAGTATAGGCAAGGGACCGTTGCGCTGGATCGCTCTCTCGGGAAATCCGGCGGATATTTATCGGCTGGATCAGGCCTTATTGGAGCGCTGGCCTGAGGACGGCCATCTGGCCCGCTGGCTAGCCTTCGTACAGGAACGGGTGCATTTTCAAGGGCTCCCGGCTCGGGGCTGCTGGCTAGGTTATGAACAGAGGGTTGCCCTTCCTGGACTGATTTCCGAACTTCTGCGCCGAGGCGTGTTGTCTGGTCCTGTCGCTGTGACTCGGGATCACCTGGACGGAGGGGCAGTGGCGGCTCCACACCGGGAAACCGAGGGGATGCTGGATGGGAGTGACGCCATTGCGGATTGGCCCATCCTTAATGCGTTAGCGGCTGCTACCTGCGGTGCGGACTTGGTCAGCCTGCAGCATGGCGGCGGCGTGGGTATCGGGGAATCAATTCATGCCGGGATGACGGTGATCCTGGACGGATCTGACCGAGCGGAACGCAAGGCGGCCAGGGTCATGCGCACGGATCCCAGCCTAGGGATCATCCGCTATGCGGATGCCGGGTATGCCGAGGCCGAGCAAAAGGCCAAAGCTTTGGGCTTGAAAC
>JAIMKP010000084.1:9049-9509 GCA_020692355.1 Desulfosporosinus sp. | reverse complement strand
TAATTTTTATGACAATACCCCCTTCTACACGCACCTGGCGAATATTCCGAGCGGGAATATCGGAGTGAATGTGGATCAGGCGGGCTTCGCGATTTTAGGGGTGGCTGGTGTGGGCATCGCTGCCCATGCTGCGATCACGGGAGTGACACAAGGGAGGAAGCACAGCTCAAGCGGGGAACGGTAATTAACCCCGTAGAAAGGCGGGAATAAGACTCGATTTTAGCGGCGGCAGTGAACTCGTTTAGCTAAAGCTGAACATCGAGACTTCGGTGACGAAAGTGTCCAGTGGACACTTTCGCCGAAAGCGCTTAGCCTTTAACGAACGCCATCGCGCTGAAGGGTGGAGTCTACCTCCGTCGCCGCTAAGTGTTTCTATTGGGAAAGGCGGCTCGGCGATACTCTCCACTGGAGACTATCGTCACCGAAGCAGAGAACAGAATTCCCACTCCCACTTATAGAA
>JAIMKP010000084.1:0-9028 GCA_020692355.1 Desulfosporosinus sp. | reverse complement strand
ATCAAGGTGGAAGAGGCTTGGTAAGAGATAAGGAACGAGGAAGGCGTGC
This sequence comes from Desulfosporosinus sp., assembly GCA_020692355.1. GTDB lineage: Bacteria > Bacillota > Desulfitobacteriia > Desulfitobacteriales > Desulfitobacteriaceae > JAJZPA01. The sequence continues at coordinate 8,979 of JAIMKP010000084.1, read as the reverse complement.
GGCTGAGAATCCGATGATGGAAGGGTTAGATGATGGCAACTAGAATCGTGGTGGATCCGATTACTCGGATTGAGGGGCATCTCCGGATCGAAGCTGTGGTAGAAGGCGGCCGGATTACTGAGGCCCTGAGTGCCGGTACGACTTACCGGGGGATTGAAAAGATTGTGGAAAACCGGGATCCTCGAGATGTATGGGCCTTTGTCCAGCGCATCTGCGGGGTATGTACGCACATTCATGCGATTGCCTCTGTGCGGGCGGTCGAGGATGCCTTGGATATTCGGATTCCTAAGAACGCCAACACCATTCGCAATATCATGACCACAACCCAGTTTGTGCATGACCATGTCGTGCACTTTTACCATCTGCATGGGTTTGACTGGATCGATGTGATCAGTGCGTTGAAGGCGGATCCGAAACTGACCAGCGCCTTGGCGCAGTCCATTTCTCCCTGGCCGAATTCCTCGGAAGGGTATTTTCGGGATGTTCAGAACCGGGTGAAGAAGTTGGTGGACAGCGGGCAGCTTGGAATTTTTGCTAATGCCTACTGGGGCCATCCGGCTTATCGGCTGCCGCCAGAAGGGAATTTGCTGGGTGTAGCCCACTATCTGGAGGCACTGGAATGGCAGAAAGAGATTGTCAAAATCCATACCATTTTTGGCGGCAAGAACCCGCACCCCAATTATCTCGTTGGAGGGATGGCCAGCACGCTCAATCCCAATGACAATGATGTCATCAATATAGAACGTCTAAACCTGGTCAAGCGAAAAATCGATGAAGCCCAAGCCTTTGTCGATCAGGTGCTCATACCCGATCTCATCGCCATCGCGGGGTTTTATAAAAATGACCTTTTCGGCGGCGGGCTGACGAACTACCTGGCGTATGGCGGGCTGCCGATGACAGATATTCGAGAGCCGGACAGCTTCCTCTTCCCAGGCGGGGTGGTGCTCGAGCGGGATCTCACGAAGGTGTATGATGTGGACTTGAAAGACCCGGCCCAGATTCAAGAGTTTGTGCCCCATTCCTGGTATAACTATCCATCAGAAACAACCGGGCTTCATCCTTGGCAAGGGCGGACGGAAGACCAATACGACGGTCCCCAGCCGCCCTATCAGAACCTAGATGAACATAAGCGCTACAGCTGGCTAAAGACGCCTCGTTGGAAGGGGAAAGCGATGGAAGTCGGGCCGCTCGCCCGGTTTGTTGTAGGCTATGCCAGGGGCTTTAAACCGATGAAAGACTTGGTGGATGATTCCTTGAAAAAACTCGAACTGCCGCAGCAAGCGCTTTTCTCTACCTTGGGGAGAACCCTGGCCCGAGGGCTGGAAGCGAAATATTGTGTGGATCATTTAGCGGGGTTCTACGATGATTTAGTGGCGAACATCAAGGCCGGGGATACGGCGGTCTTCAACGGGCAGCGTTGGGATCCCAAGACGTGGCCGACACAAGCGCAGGGAATCGGGTTCTGCGAAGCGCCGCGAGGCGCGCTTGGGCACTGGGTAAAGATCAAGGACGGGAAGGTTAGCGGCTACCAGGCGGTCGTACCGAGCACTTGGAATGCTTCTCCTCGCGATGTTCAGGGACAGCGGGGGGCCTATGAGGAATCTCTTTTGGATACGCCTTTGGCGGTTCCTGACCAACCCTTGGAACTCTTGCGAACGATTCATTCCTTCGACCCCTGCCTTGCGTGTGCGGCGCATCTCTTAGAAAAGGATGGGCGGGAAGTCGGGCAGATCCGAATCCTGTAGGGATTCGATGGGGGTGGGGACGCATCGACGTGAACAGCGGCTATGACCGGAAATGGCCGGTAGTAAGCTGTAGATGCCGCAGATTAACCCTAGATGTGCCACAGAGTAACTGCAGATTTATTCATATGTACCGCAGAGTGACTGTGAATGTACCGTAAATGATCGGAGTGAATGGTGAGATCCGGTTGTAAGTAGGAAACCTAGAAATCAGGAGATATTACGGAGTTTAAGGAAGTGTATTGAGGATGGCACAACCCAAATCTCGCCAGTCCCGGCAGCCTGTTTATGTCTGGGAACTGCCGGTACGGCTTTTTCACTGGATCAACGCCTTGACGATCACGGTTTTGTTTATCACGGGGCTTTACATTGGCAACCCGGTCTTGAATCCGGCCGGGGAGGCCACCCTCAATTTTGTGATGGGCAAGATCCGATTTTGGCATGGGATTTTTGCCTTTATCTTCATCGGTAATTTTCTCGTCCGGCTTTATTGGTTCTGGAGAGGAAATGAATATGCTAAGCTGAAGCTCTGGCAGAAAAGTTTCTGGAAAGATGTTCTGGCAAGCATCAAATACTATGGGTTCATGAGCAGGGAACATAGCATGCACGTTGGGCATAATGCCTTAGCTCAGCTTATGTACTTCTTCTTTGTCTGGCTTGGCGGATTTTTCATGATTCTCACCGGCATCGCCATGCGGGCGGGAGGAGATATTCAGGGGATCTGGCAGACCCTGTTTGGCTGGGTGATTCCAGGATTCAGGGGAGAATATCAGGTGCGCATGCTGCACCATGTTGTCGCTTGGTTCTTTCCTCTTTTTGTTGTTGGGCACCTCTACATGGTCTTTCGCCAGGATATTCTCGATGATGATGGGACGATTTCCTCCATGGTCAATGGCTATAAGTATGAACTGGAAGGAGCCCTGCTTGAGCGAGATAGTGCAGAGGTGCCGGAAGGGATCCCTCAGGCGGGGAAATGAATGGAGCAATTGGTCTAAATTTTTATTGACCCTAACGTTAGCGATCCCAGGGATGTTTTATCTGCGGACACGATCGTTATTGCCAGTGGACAACCCTTTAACACTCTGGCAGGGCCGGTTAAAACGTTTATCGAGAAATGCTGGGTCTACGAAAATAAGGCGCGATTTTCTGGTAAGAAGTAGGCCACTATCGTTAATGGCTCGAAAGATCCGATCGATGTCGTCGCTTATCTTGACCAGATTCTGCCGTATTTTAAACTGGAGAAAGCGATGGATGGCATTGTCTGCTTGGGAACTGACCTAGGGAATGCTCTCGTTCGCTCGGAAGCGTTAGGAGAAAAGCTGGTCAGAGGCTAAAATACAGGAATTGCTGTTTGGAACGGATTTGGGCGAAACGAGAGAAAGAAGAATTGAAGCGAGTCAATCATTACTGCTTAAACAGTTAGAACAAGTCGAAAAGAAAATTTCCGAGTTGAACTCTTCCAAAGAGCAAATCGAACAAGCTATGGAAGCCCTGAAAATCTGTAAGTCTTGCGCACAGCTGAGTTACCCGCCTCAATGCAGGAACCGAAAATTATTACTGTAATTAAACTGCAGATTATTGCTGCAAATTAGCACGGGCTCTTGCACGGATGAAGAGAATGGTGTAGAATCTTCTCAAATTCATACTGGCTTTGGGTGCCCCGCGATGGGGAGAATAGGGAACCGGGTGTGAATCCCGGACGGACCCACCACTGTGATCAGGGAGTTTCTTGCAGATGCCACTGGGAAACGGGAAGGCGCAGGAAGCGATGATCTTGAGTCAGGAGACCTGCCTAAAGCTGGCTGACGTGAATGATGGTAAAAGTTCATGGTTAATCTGTCGCGATATGAGCGACGGCTGACTGTGGGCTTTTTTGTTTGCTTGAGCGCTCTAGCAAAATGAGTTCATTTTTTGGAGGATGGAGTTATGGGGTACAAGGGACGGGATGTTGAGGTTGTGTGGTTATCCGAAGATCGGTGTTTGATTGTAGCCTGTGATTCGAGTGGGGCAATCGGAGAAAAAGAAGAGGATGTGGTCAAAGTGCCACCCGAAGTGGTGGGGCGCTTTGCGACTCGGGTGGCTCTCCTGGAGGTCATGGCGACTGGAGGCTATCCACAGGTATTGACAGTGGCGATCAGCAATGAGCCAGTACCTACGGGTGAGGGAATTTTGAGGGGAGTGAGGGAGGAGTTAAGGTCATTGGGGTTAGGGAGTCTTGCCGTGGCTATCAGTACGGAAAAGAACATACCCACTCAACAGACGGGCCTTGGCGTAGGAGTGACTGGGACAGCAGACTCGGAAACCCTGCGCATCGCTCGCAGCCAGGCGGGGGATATCATGTATTGTTTGGGGATCCCAAAGGTCGGAGTCGAAGTAGAGAGCCCAGAGGATCCAGAGATCGTGCAGGGGAGGGATGTGTTAGAACTCTTGCACCAAGTACAGGTTCATGACCTGGTTCCGGTGGGTTCGCGGGGTATCCGGAGTGAGGCGGAAAGCTTGGCTGAATCGGTAGGATGCATCTTTGAGGGCATAGCATGCAACCTGGATATGCAGAAGTCAGCAGGGCCTTCTACCTGCCTGATTGTCACAACCCCTATGGGGTTCCGGCTGGAGGAAGGTTTGCGGTCAAGTTTGGCAGTGACGTGCATTGGTAGACTGAATTAGAGGGAGGAATTTGAACGATGAGTAGTATGAAGTTGGAAAAACGTGAATCGAATATGTCAGTCAAGACAGTTAAGCGGCTTGCGATCATTGCTATATTTGTGGCACTGAGTGCCGTTGGGGCGCTGATAAAAATCCCGAGCCCTGTGGGTACCATCGGGCTCGATTCGGCACCGGGCTTTTTTACGGCATTAGCTTTTGGTGGGTTGGAGGGTGTCATTGTCATCGCGTTAGGGCATTTGCTGACTGCTGCTGTGGTCGGGTTCCCTTTAAGTATTCCGATCCATCTCTTTATCGCCTTGCAGATGGCACTTTGGGCATTATCCTATCGTTTTGTCCAGAGGAAGTTCGGCCTGATCGCGGCCGTTGCGGTAGGAATTTTGCTGAATGGAGTGGTCTCATCCTTTACGATGATGCTCATGGGAGGCCTGGGTGCGGTGCTTTCAGTCATGCCCTTTTTGGTGTTGGGATCGGCGATTAATGTGATCCTAGCGGCCCTCGCCTATCGAGGTTTGAAAGGAAGTCGGCTGATTTAGAGAGATGGCGTACGCAATCGAGCTAGAAGATGTGTCTTACCGCTATCAGCGCGGGGAGCGGGATGTTCTGCAAAATATCAGCCTAACGATTGAAAAAGGAAGCTTTGTGGTGCTCATGGGGGCGGCGGGGGCTGGAAAGACAACGCTCAGTCTTCTGCTCAATGGAATCATACCCCAGCTTCTCGAAGGGGAACTTCGCGGCAAGGTAATGGTAGCCGGGCGGGATGTGAGTGGATACCCCGTACAGGCGTTGGCTCAGTACGTTGGCTTGGTGCTCCAGGATCCGGAAAGCCAGATTTTTGGCTTAACGGTGGAAGAAGATGTCGCCTTTGGTCTGCGAAATTTTCAAGTCCCTCAAGGAGAGATTCGCAGTCGGGTGGAAGAGGCGTTGAAACGGGTGGGTCTGGAAGGGTTCAACGCACGCGAAACAGCGACGCTTTCGGGTGGAGAAAAACAGCGCTTGGCGATCGCGGGGATGTTGGTTTTGGAACCGGAGATCCTGGTTTTGGACGAACCTACAGCCGAATTGGATCCGATCGGGCGAACCGAGGTTTATCGGGTGCTTGAATATCTGCGTCGGGACAAGGGCTTAACGCTATTGGTGATTGAACATTCACCGGAGAATATCGTCCAAGTGGCGGATCACATCCTCGTGATTCAAGATGGAAAGTTAGTGTGGCAGGGGGAACCAGGCACGCTCTTGCGGCAAATTCCTCTCTTAAATGTGTACGGGATTCGCCCTTTGCCCACCGCTGAGTGGGGTTATGCTCTCTATGAGCAAGGGATGCTTTCCTTTCAGGAGATTCCTTTGAGTTTGGCGGAGGCCGAAGCGGTTATCGAACGGTTTGCAGGGAAACGGCGCGAGTGGGTGCGCAATAATCTGGGTCTGGAGGCTGTCGAACAGAAGCGGAGCGAAGACGGGAGTATGCAGCAGGAGCCGCTTATCAGAGTTCGGCAGCTCGAGCATGACTATCCTTCGGGAACTCAAGCCCTCCTGGGTGTGGATTTGGACATCTACCCAGGTGAATTTGTGGCCTTGGTCGGACAAAACGGGGCAGGCAAAACGACCCTAGCCAAACATCTCAATGCCCTCTTAAAGCCCTTGGCCGGGCAGGTTCTGATCGCGGGTCGCGATACACGCCATTCTGATACGGGGGAATTGGCCCGACTCGTTGGCTTTGTCTTTCAAAACCCTGACCATCAAATCTTCGCGCCGACGATAGAACAAGAATTGGAATACGGGTTGCGAAATGTCGGATTGGAAAAAGCGGAAATCTCTCAGCGCGTCACAGAGGCACTAGACCAGACTGGTTTGACAGGGTATCGCAACATCCATCCCTTCGCCCTTGGTAAAGGGGAACGGCAGTTGATAGCCCTGGCTTCAGTGCTCGCGCTTAAGCCAAAGATTCTGGTGGTGGATGAACCGACGACGGGGCTTGATTGGCAGGGCACACAGAAGATGATGGAGTTCATCCGTTCCCTTCATGAGACCGGAACGACAGTTGTCATGGTGACCCATGACATGGAACTCGTCGCCCGCTATGCTGAACGGGTTGTGGTCATGCAGGGGGGGCGGGTTGTCCATGATGGGTTGGTGTCCGGGGTTTTCGCGCTAGGGGATGCACTCCGTGATGCAGCGATTGAAGTTCCGACGCTGGTTCAATTGGAGAAGATTTTGCGACCCACCACCAGCGGGGAAGGATTTAAAGAGGGGCGAGGTGAAGAGGTAAGCCAAAGAGAGAAGGAGATAAGCGACGGGAAGCAAGGTGCAAGCCAAGGAGAGCAAAGCGCAAGCCGAGAAGGACAAGCGCTAAACGTAAGCAAAGGCCGGGTTAAACAGCCTATAAAAATACGCCCCAAGAATTTCTCCGAGCAGGGGTTCTTGCAGCGCTTTGATGTACGGGTGAGGTTTCTCCTGTTATTGGTTGGAACCATCATCTCTTTCATGTTTACCGATCCCCGGTATGGGAGCGGCCTGGCCTTAGCGGCTCTTGGACTGGCCCTTAACAGTCGATTTCCGCTTGGACGACTCAAAGGTCTGTTTCTAACATTGCTGCCTATGTTCGTGATGATAGGGCTTTTTACTGGATTTAGTACGCCAACCGCTTTATTCCAGCATAAAGAAAACCGGATTATCTTAGGATATCTCTGGACCGGTGGGCAGGGAGGGCTTAGCGTGGGTGGCGTGCTCCTCAGTGCGACTTTTTTCCTTCGGGTTTTTAGCTTGGTTCTTTTATCGTCGCTCCTGACCTGGTCGACCACGGTGGAGGAATTTTTGTTTCTTCTTAAAACGTTGAGGTTTCCGGAAGCAGCATCCTTTGTCATCATTACCGCCTTGCGCTTCATTCCGACGCTTGATCGGAAGCGGCAGAGGATTTTGGAGGCGCAGAGGGCTCGGGGGGCCCAGTTTCGGGGTCGGGGGATTATCCGAAAAGTCCGGGAGTACCTTCCGCTAATGGTTCCCTTGCTGAACGGTGCGATTTTAATGGCGGATAGTTTGGCCATGGCCATGCTGAATCGAGGCTTTGGCTATACTCGGATACTTCAAGAAACCGAGCGCAGGGTGTTACACCTGAAGGACTACGTGGCGATGAGTATTCTGATGCTTTTGACAGTGGGAGCCTTTTATCTGCGTTTTGGTCTCCAGCGTGGGATGCTATAAAGCCAGGAGCTTGATGTTCCTGGTTTTGCTATAGGCGGGGGTCAATGAGTTCTCGGCACCAATTGGTTGGTTTTAATCATCATCCAATTGGATGTTGTCTGGTTTGAGCAATGTTTTATAATTGGACCAAAAGTTTTAGAAAGAGAGGAACTTTGCATGAGCTATGTTTTTGCAGAAAGAGTCAGTTATATGGAGAGTTCGGCGATTCGGGAAATCCTTAAAGTCACGGAACAGCCAGAGGTCATTTCCTTTGCCGGCGGACTACCGGCCCCGGAGCTTTTTCCCTTGGCAGAAATACGGGAGTCCTACGGCCAGGTCTTGGGCGCGGGCGATCCGTCCGTACTGCAATACAGTACCACCGAAGGGTTTCTGCCTTTAAGGGTAAACATTGCTGCCAATATGAAGAAAAAAGGGATTGAAGTCGGACCGGGTAATATCCTGCTCACAAACGGGTCACAGCAAGGATTGGATCTTTTGACCAAACTCTTTATCAACCCTGGGGACTTTATCATTGTGGAAGATCCAACTTACCTTGGAGCCCTCCAAACCTTTCGTAGTTACCAAGCCCGTTTTGTCACTGTTCCAACGGATTCCGAAGGGATTGACCTTGAAGCCCTGAAATTTGCTATCAAGCAGTACCACCCCAAAATGATTTACCTTACCCCCACGTTTAAAAACCCTACCGGTGTCACGTTTAGCACGCGTAGGCGTCAGGAAATAGCCAGCCTTCTCAGCCAATATAATATACCGCTCATTGAGGATGACGCTTACGGGGAACTTCATTATAGCGGTTCTAGTCTCCCTCCCATAAAATCCTTTGACCAACAGGAGAGAGGGATATACCTGGGAACATTCTCGAAGACCGTCGCCCCCGGCTTGCGCCTCGGTTGGGTCGTAGCCAGCGAGGAAATGGTGGCTAAGCTGGTGCTCGCGAAACAAGGAACTGATCTGCACACCGGTACAATTCTGCAGCGGGCTACCCACTACTACCTGGAGAATTTTGATGTACAGAAGCACCTTGATGCTCTGCGCTCTGAATATAAGTCACGTCGGGACCTCATGTTGGCAGAAATGAGGACAAACTTTCCTAGTCAGATCCATTGGACAGAACCAGAAGGCGGAATGTTTGTCTGGGTGACCCTGCCAGATCCATTGGACAGCGTTAACCTTTTGCGGCAGGCTGTCGAGGCCAAAGTAGCCTATGTCCCGGGTGTACCTTTTTATGCCAACGGGGGCGGGAACAATACGTTGCGCTTAAATTTTTCCAACTCCTCACCCGCGCAAATTAAAGAGGGAATTGAACGCTTAGGCCGAATCTTTACGATACAGTAACCCGCCAGAAGCACACCCCCAGGTAAGTTCCAGGTAAGTTCCAGAG
>JAIMKP010000083.1 GCA_020692355.1 Desulfosporosinus sp. | reverse complement strand
GTCTCACGATTGGATCAATATATAGATTCTCTAAGAGAACGGAAAACCCCTTTTCATTGGTTTGGGAAATTTGGCGACTTTGTCGCTTCAAGCCAATGGCTTCCTCCCCGCCAGCCTGAAAATCTCGCGACTGACGGGCTTTTTCTGTGCACCCTGAACGCTCGGATGCTAGCGTATATCCACCAGCCGGATTTCAAGTGTCTTATGCAAGCTTTTGTCTAGCCCATCCGCTATAATAGAAGCAAACAAGTAAAGGGCAGCTTAAGTGAACTCGTTTAGCTTTCGCTAAACATCACGATAGTGTCCGGTGGACACTATCGCCGAACCGCAAACTTTCAAAGAATACTTATACGGTGAGGATGGCTTCGGTGACGAAAGCGCACAGCCCTTAACGATTACTATCGCACTGGAGGATTGGTTTCGCCAAAGCCGCCTATCCCAAGAAGAAGACTTCGCGGCGACGGAGGACTCTATCCCCAGCGAAGAAACTGAAGCAGTAACCCCCACTTATAGAAGTGGGGGTCTTAGACGGCGATCAAAGGAGCGGTGTATAGCCATGAGAATTCTGCATACGTCAGACTGGCATTTGGGCCGGACGCTCGATGGGCGCAGTCGATTGGAAGAACAGGAACATTTTATTGATGAACTTTGCAGGATTGTGGACGAAGAGCGAGTTGATTTAGTTTTAATCGCGGGAGATATTTTCGATACGCCAAACCCGCCAGCCAAAGCGGAGGAACTTTTCTATGAGGCCTTGGATCAGCTCTCTCATGCTGGAGAAAAAGGGGTTATTGCGATTGCCGGAAATCACGATAATCCTGAGCGGCTTTGTGCGTCAAGCCCGCTTGCTTTAAGACATGGGATCGTTCTATTTGGCCAGCCCAAAGAGATCCTTTATCCTTCCTCGTATTTGACGCCTGAAAGGGTGGCTCGGGTTGCTGCGGGGCAAGGGTGGATTGAATTGAGTATCCCTGGTTGCTCACATCCAGCTGTGGTAGCGATGTTACCCTATCCTTCGGAATCTCGGCTTAACGAAGTGTTGAGTTCTTCCCTCGATGAAAAGGCACTTGGGGAGGGCTATTCTCTGAGAGTGGAGCAGATCTGGCAGAACTTAGCCACCCATTTTCGCTCGGACACCGTGAATCTCGCGATGAGCCACCTTTTTGTCCAAGGTGGCGTAGAGTCAGATTCAGAACGGCCGATCGTAGGAAGTGCGCCTGCGGTGGAAGCTCAGATTATGCCGAGTGGAGCCCAGTATGTCGCCTTAGGACACCTGCACCGCCCTCAAGGGATTAAGGATGCCTTGGTTCCTACGCGTTATTCGGGTTCTCCTTTGGCCTATAGTTTTTCTGAGGCTGGACAAGCCAAATCAGTCATGCTCATCGAAGCCTACCCTGGAAAACCTGCCATACTTAAGGAGATTGTGCTCAGTTCCGGGCATCCGCTCGTGAGGTGGAAGGCTACAGAAGGGCTAGCTCAGGTTTATCGTTGGATCGAGGAGGGAAGGGACAGTCAGGCTTGGATCGACATGGAAATTCATCTGACCAGTGCCCTAAGCCCGCAGGAAGTGCAGAACTTGCGCCGCCTTCGGGAACGAATCATCAATATCCGCCCCATTTTCCCGGAAATGGAGAAGGGGAAGGTTTTCGAGCGCGCAGGGCTGTCTATTCCCGAACTGTTTCGGCGCTTCTACAGGGAAAGGAGTGGCGGAGCAGAGCCAGGAGATGAGTTGGTTGAGTTTTTCCTGTCCCTGCTTGAAGAGCATGAGGAAGCAGATAGCACGGTAGCTGAGGGGGTTGAAAGCGCATGAGGCCCATTCGCTTGGAGATTTCCGGATTACATAGTTTTCGCGACACTCAGATTATTGAGTTTGATAAGCTTTTAGATACAGGAGTTTTTGGGATTTTCGGATCGACCGGGAGCGGAAAATCGACGATACTTGACGCGATTACCCTTGCTCTCTATGGCACGGTGGAGCGGGCCGCCAATCATACCCAGGGGATTCTTAATCACGGTGAAGAGCGCCTTACGGTGAAGTTCAGCTTTTCCCTCGGGAGCGGGGGAAAGATGAAAGTGTACCGGGCCGAACGTTCTTACCGCCGCAGCGGGGATAAATCTGTCAGCTCTGCTGCTTGTCGGCTTGTCGTAAAAAGTGATGGCACGGAAAAGGTGCTGGTATCCAAAGAAAAGGAGATGACAAAAGCTGTCGCCGAACTCCTTGGCTTAAATGTGGATGATTTCACCCGCGCAGTCGTCCTCCCGCAGGGGAAGTTTGCGGAGTTCCTAACGATCAAGCCCCGGGATCGGCGGGAAATGCTGGAGCGGCTATTTGCCCTTGAAGCCTATGGTAAAGGATTAACCAAGAAATTAAGTGATCACCAACACCGGGCCGAGTTTGATCTGAATGGGATTGAGCAAAGGCAACTGGGGTTGGGTGATGCATCGCCTAAACGCCTAACTAAAGCTGAAGCTGAGCTGCAGGAGGCTCTGATTCAGGCAGCTGCGGCCGAGAAGGAGTTAACCCTGTTGCGCGTCGGGCAGGAAGAGGCCAAAATAATCTGGGCTCTTCAAGAAGAGTTGGGAGTTGTTAAGAACCATGAACAGGAGCTTGCTGCTGAGCGAGGCGCAGTCGAAATCCTAGAAGAACGCTTACGGGTCGCTGAACGGGCGGAAAGTGTCCGGCCTTTGATTCAGGCGTTAAAGTCTGCTAAGGAAAATCACGAGCATGCCCTCGCGGAAGGGAAACGCTTAACGGAACAACGAAACCAGGCTGACAAAGTACGAGCAGCTGCATTGATCCGCTGGGAGACGGCGCGGCAGGAACGCCTGCGCTCGGAGCCGGAGCTGCTGCGCCAGATTGAGCGCTTAGAACAGGCCTGCCAAGAAGAGCGATCGTTTGAGGACAAACGAACCGAGCTGCGGAAACAACAGGAGGAGTACCGTCGGCTGGCGGTAGTCAGGATCGAGCTTACAGAGAACGTTGATCATGCGGCCAAACGGCTCGAAGAAGAACGAAAAAGCGCCCAAGCCATCAAAGAACGCCTCGCTGATATCACGGTCGCTCCGGACGAAAGAGAAAAGGTTAATCATGCGGCTCAGGCTTTAAAGGCTTACCAAATGGTGGCGAAGCAAATTGAGGAAGATGACAGGCTTTATAGTACAAACCTTGCTGAGATTCAAACCTTAGAACAGGAATTGCAGCAACGGGGAATTTTGGTGCAGCAAGCGCTGGAGACACTGGAACGATTGCGGATAGCCTGGCAGAACCACCAAGCCACTCCTTCAATGGAAGGTGAGCTAAGTCGGCGGGCTCAAGGGTTGGAACAGTACCGAGCACGCTTGATGAACCTTGCCCGGTTGGAACAAGAGGACCTGGAGGGAAGGGAAGTCCTGAACCAGGAGCTGGCTGAGCATACGCGACTCGAAGCTGAGGCCAAGCGCTTGGAGCAGGATCACCAAGAGGCTCTTCGTTTTAGAGAAACTGCCGAGGGGGCTGTTGAGGAATACAAGGCGGCCCTGAAAAGCCTGGAGAAGCAGAATCTCGCTGGGCATCTGGTTGGAGAACTTAAGGAAGGCGAGCCCTGCCCCGTTTGTGGATCAAGCCAGCATCCTCATCCAGTTGCTCGCCTCGAACAGGAACAATTGAGCGCGGTCGAGGCTGGATTGGCAGAGGTCGAGAGAAAACTTGCAGATGTTAGCCTTAAACTGCAGGGAATCGTTACAGAGCTTGCGGTAGCGAAGAGCCGAAAGGCCCTGCAGAGAGAAAGCATTGAAAAACATACGTTTTCTTTAGCGAATAAGGCTCAGGAAAGTGCCCAACAAAGGGGGGAACTTCCACCTGAGGATCAAGCGTTTTCAGTCAGCGAACTTCGGGCTAGGTTGGATGATGCGGAAAAGGGATTAGAGTTGGAACGGGAGGCCTTGCAGCGTTATAATCAAGAAGGGGTAAAAATCACGCAGGATCTCTCAGATGCTCAAGACGGACTCGCTCATGCTAAAGAGGAAAGCGAACAGATCCGTTTAAAGCATGCGGCTGCGCAAAGGGCGTTGGAGGATTTGAGCAGTAGGCTTGTTGATCGGCGCGAGGAAATGAACCGACGCCGTGAGGAACTGGATGTGGCGAGGGGAAGTGTGAAATCCGAAGCGATCCCCCAGTTGCAGAAACAGCATGCGCTTTGGGATAAGGAAGCGGCTGAGTTGAATCGAACGCTCAGCGCCACTGAAGGAAAAATCCAGTCTCTCGATCGTGAGCAGCATGCCCTTCGGGAGGAGAAGAACGCCCGCGAACTGGAACTGAAGGAACTCGAAGTCAGTGGCCGAGAGGCGCATAAAGCCTTGACTGAATTGGAGGATAAATTTAAGGCGGTTACAGGCGGGGAATCCGCATCCCACATGCTTCAAGAGAAGCAGACACAGCTCGAGCAGGTGCATCAGGCTGATGAAGAAAGTAAAACGACGTATGAAAGGGCGGAAAAAGGAAAAAATCAGGCCGAACAGAACTATGCGGTTTGGGAGCGGGAACTGGAATTAAAGCGCCAAAGCCTACAGGAATCGGAGAATAAACTCAAGGATGGGCTGACGGAAGCAGGGTTTGTCACGGTCGCTGCGGTGGAAAGTGCACTTTGTGATGAAAACGAACGGCGACAGATGGCGGAAACGATTAAGCGGTTCCGCCTAGATGAAGTTAGAGTACAGGAAAAGCAGGCAGATTTGGCAGCCAAACTTGCCGACCGCTCGCTCAGTGCGGGGGAATGGCTGGCTTGGCCGATTCGGATCAAAGAGGCCGAGGAAAACCAACGCTTAGCGGTTCAGCGCTTGGGTGCAACTGAGGATGTTTTGCTACGGCTACGAGAAAAACAGGCCGAGTGGTCAGCACTAGAGATGGAACGTAAAGCCCTCGCTCATCGGCTGGAGCTGATTAGAGGACTACAATCTGTGCTTCGGGGAAACTCTTTCGTCGAGTTTATCGCCGAGGAGCAGCTTGTGAATGTGGCCTTTGATGCCTCGGAAAGGCTAGCTCAGCTGACGAATTATCGCTATGCCCTTGAAGTCGATTCCGAAGGGGGGTTTGTCATTCGGGATGATGCGAACGGCGGCTTCCGCCGTCCAGTGAGCAGTCTCTCCGGTGGGGAGACATTCCTTACCTCTTTGGCCTTGGCTTTGGCACTCTCCTGCCAAATCCAGCTGCACGGGGAGGCCCCATTGGAATTCTTCTTCTTGGATGAAGGCTTTGGCACCTTGGATAACAGTCTTTTGGAGGTTGTCATGACCACCCTGGAGAAACTGCATCTCCAGAACCTTACCATAGGGATTATCAGCCATGTGCCGGAACTACGCAGTCGCTTGGCCCGCCGTCTGATCGTGGAGGCGGCCGAGCCTGGCGGGGCCGGAAGCAGAGTGAGATTGGAGAGGGCGTAAAGGGCATCCTGAACGCGGATTGTAGTATGCATTTTGACCATGCCACAGCCGGACAAAGGGTCTCGGATTTAGTGCGAATGGGGCAAAACAAGAATATTTGTGAAGATCGACCATGGGTTGGAGGGGATTGGGTGAAAGCGTTCTCTGAACGTATTTGTGCGGTCACAGGTACTGGTAACAGTAAATTTCCGGCCTGCACATCGCTTTTTCTGGACGGAGGAGATTTGATGAGGATCCGGTAACAGGTTCTGCTCACTGTTGTTTGGGGCCGTATTGGGGAGCAAAACTGGGAAGACAGGAACTATCCGCTTTTCAGGCATCGGCTCGGGGTGGCTCATTAACAATCCGGCTTGGAGAGGAGAGGGTCTATATCCAAGGTCAGGCTGTCATGATTTTACGGGGAGAACTCTTGAGTTAAAAACAGAAAGAAGGGGGAGCGTTGTGAAAAACCCTTGTGGTACCACAAAGGCTAATATATTGGAGCAAGTACGAATTAACGGGGTTCCGGTGTATTGGGGAACGGGAGTGAATCCGGTTAACTCCCCGGCCCAATTTTTTGTCGCCTGGGGAGAGGGGATTCTCACCGGCGGGCTGATCCGAACCTTTAATGCTGATTCGCCCGAGCGGGGCTTTCTCTGGTTTGTGGAAGAAGAAGAGGCCGAGGCCAAGTATGGGGAAATCCAGGAAAGCCTGCGCAAGATGGATTTGGGGTAATTTTAGTGTGGGAGAGGATATCGATGGTTCATGTACAGATTCCCGGCCTCGGATCCGTCGATCTAGAGGTACTGGTTCTCGACTATAACGGCACCCTGGCCTTGGACGGGGTGATGCTGAAGCCGGTTAAAGAGGCGATAGGGCGTTTGGCCGAGCAACTGGAGATTCATGTGTTGACTTCAGACACGTTTGGCACGGTGGCGCGACAGTGCCAGGAGCTTCCGGTGCAAGTGAAGGTGCTTTCTGGTGTGGATCATAGTGCTGAAAAGGAAGCGTATCTCAAGCAGTTTGCTCCGCGCCAGACAGTGGCTATCGGCAATGGTTCGAATGATCGGCTTATGCTAGAAAAAGCCCAGATCGGTATCGTAGTTATGGGCCCAGAAGGGTGTTCAGGAAAAGCGCTTCAGGCCGCCGATGTTATGGTTGGTTGCATTGAGGATGCCTTCGGATTGCTGCTTGAACCGCAGCGCCTCGTGGCTACACTTCGGCGCTAAGAACATGAATGGCAAGGAAAGCGCTGAAACGCAAGGGAAAAAGGGTAAGTGGTCATGAGACAGTTGAAACTAAACGATACAGTGATTCGCTACGAACTGGTCTTTAGCAACCGAGCCAAAAGAATCAGCGCTCGTATCCGCGAAGGCCAGATGAAGATTACGGTACCGCAAGGGCTAACAGAGAAGAAAGCCGTGGCCTTCATCGAATCGGCCAAAGAAAGGATTTTTGGCCTTTGGCAAAAGGCTCTAGCAGCGGAAGAACAGAAGCCCATGAGGCGCTATGACGAAGGGGAACACCTTCTGTTCTTGGGAGAAATGTTGGTTTTGAGTGTGACCAAAAGCCGGAGACAGGCCATCCAGATCCAGCGTCGCGATCAAAACCTGATCATCTCTATACCGACCCAAGTCTCCGACAACGATGATCCTCGGGTTATCGCGGGAGCACTTGAGGCTTGGTACAAAACACAGGCCAGGGAAATCTTTTGGGCCAAGCTCAATCAGTTTGCGGCACTTATGGGCGTGGAATACCGCCAGTTCCGCCTCAAAGACCAAAAAACCCGCTGGGGAAGCTGTTCGGCTCTAGGCAACATCAACTTGAACTGGCGGGTGATTCTTGCTCCCGAGTGCGTGGTGGACTACTTAGTGGTTCACGAACTCGCGCATTTGCGCTATTTGAATCATTCCTCCGACTTTTGGCATGTAGTTGAGACTTATTTGCCTGACTACCGGGGTTTGCGAAGCTGGCTAAAAGAACACGGCAGAGAACTTGGGCTCTGAACAGGGCCAGAAATCCAGAAAGGGGACTAAACATGGATTTTATGGAAGTCATTTATCGCAGGCGCAGCATACGCGCCTACCAATCCGATCCCATTGCACCGGAGAAAATTGAGCAGCTCCTGGAAGCAGCGCGCCAGGCTCCTTCCTGGAAAAACCTACAGTGCTGGCGTTTTATTGTCGTATCAAGTCAACAAAAGCGGGAAGCCGTCGCCAAGGCTTTTTCGCCGACAAATCCCGGGGCCAAGGCTCTTCTGGAAGCGCCTTGTATCATCGTCTTGTGCGCAAATCCAGCAGAATCCGAACGATGGGAGGAAAAAGACTTTTTCATGCTCGATGCGGGTCTTGCCATGGAACACCTCATCCTGGCCGCTACCGATTTAGGTCTAGCCACTTGTTGGCAGGGTTTGTTCCGTGAGGAAAAAATCAGGGAGGCTTTAGGCATTCCCCCGCAAATCCGGGTCATTGCCCTTACCCCCCTCGGTTATCCGAATCAAGAACGAAACCCACGCCCGCGCAAGAACTTAGAAGACATTGCCTTTCGGGAAGTCTGGGCTAATCCCTGGTAGTGGGATGAGTTCACTCGTTCTCCTCGGTTTTAGGTTTTGTTTTAGAATGATCAGAGCCCTTGGCTAAGCCATCCTTCGCCTGGAGACGTACCTTGGGCCGCATGGCCAGGATATGGGCATTGAACATAAAGGTGGCGGCAAGGATCCCGCCCACTAAAGCCGAATAGATCATAAGCGTCTTCAATGTGATTCCCGGGCTCAGTGACTGAGGATAGGCTAAACCCAGGATCAAGCTGGCCACGGGAAACAGGAGAGATTCTACTGCTAAACCTTTGAAGATCGAAATCCACAATTCACGTGGAGTCCGGCTTGAACGAAAGCTGAGGTACCACAGCCAAACTGCGGTCAGCAAAGCTGCAACGAAAAAAACGACAGTTCCACCAAAGGCAAAGGCCACGCCAAAGTCAAGGTCAGCACCAAGACCCAATAAAAACCCACCCAAAATAATAGCCATCCATTTTTGGATTATTGTCTTTACATTCACACTATGATCGCTCCTTAAGATGTTAGTCCCAAGATATTCTTTACCAAACGTAATTTTGCCTTCGTTTACGTATGATTATACACCCGTTCCCATGTAGGTCAACCTCACGAGATCACCTTTTTCGCACGTAGGTCGGAAAGACGAATCATTGTAATTATTGGTGTTCTAAGGAGCCGTAGAGCAAAAAAGCAGTTGATCCAGCGAGCATGAAGCCGAGTGCGAGGAACCAAACCATGGAGTTGCCGCCATGGTCGAAAACCATTCCCCCCAGAAAGGGTCCCAGCATGCGTCCGCCGGAGGCCGCACCGCCCACGATTCCTTGATAGACACCTTCCCGGCCTTTAGGAGCCAGCAGGGCCGCAGCCGCCGGAACAGCCGGTAAAATCAACATTTCGCCCAAGGTTAAGATGAGCATGCCGACAAGATACCAGGCATAAGGAAGATGTCCCCACAGGGTAAGAAAGGAACCCGCGATCAGTAGGCAAGCCAGGTAGAATTGGCGTCGAAAGTTCTTTGCCCAGGTGCGGATGGTTAGACTAATCAGGGGTTGTAGCGTAACGATGAATATCCCGTTGAGTGTCCAAAGAATGCTATAGGATGCCAGGGAGAAACCACGTTGGTTCATAACGACGGGAACGATGGTGACCCATTGAATATAGGCAGACCAAACCAGGAAAATACCGCTGCTCAAGGCCATGAGGGCCGGAAATCCTGCATCATGACGGACCGTGTTTTTGTTATTTGCGGTACGGGCGGAAGCGGGGAGGGTTGCAAGCTTAGGAAGGCCAACGAGGACGACCACTAAATAAATCAGAAAGGACAGGGCATTGCCGAGAAAGACCCAGCGGAAGGAAAGTTGGGCGACCAATCCGCCGATGGCAGTTCCCACGGCGACTCCCGCATTATTGAAGACATAGAGGAGGTTAAAGCCGCGTCGTCCGCCCTCGGGCCAAAGCGTCTGCACCAAGGCATTCAGAGGGACGAAGACAAAGCCACTCATCAAACCAAAGACGATGAGGCTGGGAGCGTACACCGACCACACAGGGAAGAGTCCGATCAGAGATACCATAACGGCCGAACCTAATAAACCTAACTGCATGATCCTTTTAGCGCCGTAATGATCGGACAGAAACCCGCTGATAAACTGCCCGAGGAGCATCAGTGCCGATTGTAGGGCTATGACGAAGCCGGCTTCAGTCAGGGTGCGCCCGAGGACATTATGCATGAATAAGCTATTTAAAGGCCACATGAGCGAATTGCCCATCGAATTAATAAAGCCCCCGGCGACCAAGATTTGGATCGATCGCGGGACATCCCATTTTCTCACCCAGAGTACCGCCTTTATTGATGTCCTCACTCGGCACAACAGTGCATGCTCGGGCTCCGCGAGGGAAGGGGTGGAGCCCCTCTTGGGTAGTACTTCGACGATCGGAGAAAAAGTCCTGCAAAAAGGAATGTTTAGCATAGAAATGATTTGCTGAACGAGGGGAAAAGATGTAGTGAACTCGTTCAGCTCAAGCTGAACATCGAGACTTCGGTGGGGGAGTC
>JAIMKP010000082.1 GCA_020692355.1 Desulfosporosinus sp. | reverse complement strand
CTTTCGTCACCGAAGTCTCGATGTTCAACTTTAGTTGAACGAGTTCACTTATAGTTTGTTCCATATATCCATATCGCATTCCTAAACATCCGTTTCCATTCGTAAAATAACATTAGCCAAAGGCGGGCCCCTATGACAGCGCCTAGCACCTTTAAGAAGCCCGCAAGCAGCCCCTAGATTTGACTCGAGTAAAGCGCTTGATCTAGATCATCTAGTAGATCCTGGAGTGTTTCTAAACCAATCGACAGACGAATCATATCCGGGGTCACTCCGGCCTCCCGCTGGGCCGCTTCATCAAGCTGCTGATGGGTTGTGCTCGCCGGATGGATGACCAAGGACTTGGCATCGCCCACGTTGGCAAGGTGTGAAAACAGTTTAAGACTATTGATGAACTTGGCACCTTCTTGGACTCCGCCTTTAAGACCAAAAGTAAAAATAGACCCAGGCCCCTTGGGCAAGTATTTTTGGGCCAGGACATGATACGGGTTCTCGGAAAGCCCTGGATAGTTCACCCAAGTTACCAGTTCGTGTTGAACTAAGAATTCTGCCACTCTTTGAGCGTTCTCGACATGGCGCTCCATCCTGAGGGGCAGTGTCTCTAAGCCTTGTAAAAAAAGAAAGGAATTGAACGGCGACAAGGCAGCACCGGTATCCCGCAGGAGCGTCACTCTGGCTTTGATAATATAGGCTAAAGGTCCACAGGCTTCAGTGTACACCACGCCATGATAACTGGGATCCGGGGTGGACAGGCCGGGAAACTTGCCATTATTCCAGTCAAACTTGCCGGAATCGACGATGATTCCACCGATGGAAGTACCGTGTCCTCCGATAAACTTGGTCGCTGAATGAACCACAATATCTGCACCATATTCAAAAGGCCGACAGAGATACGGCGAGGCAAAGGTGTTGTCTACGATTAAGGGAATTCCATGGCTATGGGCAATCGCAGCGATGGTCTCCAGATCGGCAACATTGATACGCGGATTACCAATTGTCTCAACATAAAGGGCTTTGGTTCTATTGTTGATGTTTGCTTCAAATTCCTCAGGCCTGTCAGCTTCAACGAAGTGGAACGTGATACCTAGTTTAGGCAGCGTATTGGCAAATAGGGTATACGTTCCACCATAAAGGGAACTGGAAGCCACAATTTCGTCTCCGGCCTGAGCGATGTTTAAGATGGAATACATGATAGCCGCCTGGCCGGAAGCCGTCGCCAAAGCGCCTACCCCGCCTTCGAGTTGAGCCATCCGCTGTTCGAAAACATCTTGGGTCGGGTTCATGATGCGGGTATAGATGTTTCCCGATTCTTTGAGGCCGAAAAGATTGGCTGCATGATCCGTGTCTCGGAACACATAGGAAGAAGTTTGATAGATGGGAACTGCCCTTGAAAGCGTTGTGGGCTCAGGAACTTGACCCCCATGCAGCGCGATGGTCTCGAAGCCGAATTGCCTTGGTTGATTCATTTAAATCTCCTCCTTGATTTAAGTAAAATAAAAAGACCACCTCAGAGAGAAGCGATCTTAATAGCAGCGCCTTCTCTCATCTCTCAGAACTAAGCGTTCTGCAGGAATTAGCACCTCGTAGTAAAAACTACCGGTTGCCGGGCATCATCGGGCCAGTCCCTCTGCCTCTCTTGATAAGAGTATTTAATCCTATATGTTTAATTTAAATTGATGCTATTATAGAATCTAATTTTATTTATGTCAAGTATTAATTTGATGACTCAACGTTGCTTTCTTGCTTTGCACCTTTTAAGACTAGTAGCATAGTTTATACCAACTTTAATTATATCTGATTTCTCCACTGTGAGATAGGATGAGAGATATGTATAAAATTCGTAAAGCAGTTATTCCGGCAGCAGGCCTTGGCACGCGCTTTTTACCGGCAACAAAGGCTCAACCTAAGGAAATGTTACCGATTGTGGACAAACCTACGATCCAGTTTATCGTTGAAGAAGCTGTTAAATCGGGAATAGAAGACATCATAATCGTTACCGGTCGTAATAAACGGGCTATAGAAGACCATTTTGACCATTCGATCGAACTGGAGATGTTCTTAAAAAGGAGCAAGAAGGAAGAGTTCTTGAATATGGTCCAAGATATTTCGCGGATGGCGAATATTTATTATGTTCGTCAGAAGGAAGCTCTAGGACTGGGTCATGCAATCTATTGTGCACGCAAGTTCATAGGAGATGAACCTTTCGCAGTCCTGCTGGGGGATGATATCATTCATGCCAAGATACCCTGTCTGCAGCAAATGATTCATGTTTACAATAATTATGGAGCTAGTATTGTGGGAGTTCAGGAGGTCCCTTTAGGGGATACCTCTAAATATGGTATTGTCGACGGGGAAAAGGTCGGCGAGCGTATTTATTGGGCCCGTAATTTGATTGAAAAGCCTAGTGCAAAAGATGTCCCCGTGACACGTTTAGCGATTATGGGGCGTTATATTTTAAATCCGGAGATTCTTGGTATTTTGGAAAACCTACAGCCCGGTAAGGGCGAAGAAATACAACTGACTGACGGTTTACGTGAACTTAGCAAAGTTCAGAAGATAATTGCCTATGATTTCGAAGGACGCCGGTATGATGTGGGAGACAAACTTGGTTTTCTTAAGGCCAACATTGAATATGGCTTGCGGCATGATGATTTGTCGGACGAGTTGATAAAATACTTACGTGAACTTGTACGCCAATTTCCAAACAAGTTGAAACCAACCGAAAATATATAACGAGAGGATGTCCCAAACTATTTTGAGACATCCTCTCGTTAGTCTTTGTCTTCAAAAGAGGTTCTGGTAAGACACTGCATCTTCCCTAATGACCGGATCCGAATTCATTACTACCGATTAATTACATTAACCTTCCGTCCACCCGCCTGAATGGTTTGATAACTGATCTGAGAACTTGTCTGCGAACTAGTGCCGTTATTATCTAGTCCGTCCTCTTTCTGGTCTTCTTCCTCGTGTTCGTCGCCGTCGTCTTCCTCGCCATCGTCCTCGTCGTCTTCGTCTTCTTCGTCTTCTTCGTCCTCTTCCTCGCCGTCTTCCTCGCCGTCTTCTTCGTCCTCGTCTTCGTCTTCTTCGTCCTCTTCTTCGCTGTCTTCAACTTCGACTTGATTTGCGTCAAAATCGAACTTGATTACTTCCCCATCTTGATACTTCACCTTGATTTTTCTAAGGTCTTTTCCGTTTGCCAGCGCGTCATGAACTTGTTGTAGCAAGTCTTCTTTCTCCATCTTTTTCACCTTTCTTCACCATATTCCCCAAACAATTTTATACAGTTAATCTCTAATTAGGTGGAATGTCTTGTATATTATATGGTTACCTTTAGCTATCGGTGAGCCCGAAAATCGAAGTTCGGGCGCATGTCATTGATCTGTTGTTCTAACCCTGTTATTAGATTGGTTGCCGGACAATAATTCAAAAGCGTTTGCGCCTTCGCTATATCGGCCCAAGTATCCCTTGGCTCTCCCTTAAGCCGTTCCCTAAATTCCAGAGTCGCCTTAGCGCCTAGCAAATATTCTATTAACGCTATGACTTCAAGGATCGAAGCTCTCTCCTTACCCCCGATATTGATCGTTTCCCCGATCACCCCATCTGCCTGAAGAGCCGCAGCCGTTCCTTCCACGCAATCCCTAATAAAGGTAAAATCCCGCGTTTGCTTCCCATCTCCATATATTTTGATTGGCTCACGCTGAAGAATCCCCTTGATGAATCGATGAAATGCCATATCTGACCGTTGTCTTGGTCCATACACAGTGAAATATCTTAGAATAACGATCGGGATTCCGTAGCTTACGTGATATACCTTGCACAAATATTCACCCGTAAGCTTACTCACCCCATAGGGGGAAAGAGGGGCGGGGATAGACTCTTCGGTAACTTTCCCCGCCTTTTCACCGTAAACCGAAGATGTTGAAACATAGATAAACTTTTCGAGTGGGCATTCACGCACCGCTTCTAATAAGATCTGGGTGGCAATGATATTGTGGTCGACATAGGCTTGAAAGTCTGTTCCCCAGCTTGTGCGGACACCGGGCATACCCGCTAAATGATAGACTACTTGAACTCCGTCCAGAAGTCTCTTTAAATCAGCTTGCCGGAGGTCAATTTGATGAAATTGAAAACGGGGATTTGGGAGTAACAGTCTAAGATTCCTCTGTTTCGTCAGATTAAGGGAGGGATTGATCAATCCATCGATTCCGATGACATCGATGTCGTTCATTTGGAGCAATCGTTCACAAAGGTGTGAGCCAATAAAACCAGCGGCCCCAGTTACTAATATTTTCATCGTTCCCTAACCCCCAGATAAATGAATCCTGCACTTCTAACGGTTTTCCCATCAATACAGTTTCTTGTATCAAGAATGATCGATCCCTTCATTCTTGATTTTACTTCTGACCAATTGCATTTTTGAAATTGATCCCATTCAGTAGCAATAATTAAAGCATCCGAATTTCTGACTGATTCATACTGATCTGTGAAGGAAGAAACATCTGCTAATTGAAGTTGCACCATTGGATCATAGGTGTGAACATGAGAACCCTTTTGGACAAGCTGTTTAATAAGAGCAATGGCTGGAGAGGAACGCAGATCATCTGTACCGGGTTTAAAGGTCACACCCCAAACCGTGATCTGTTTAGCCGCCAAGTCCGGAAGTGCCGTGCCCAGTTTGTTCAAGTAGAGCTCAATTTGAGTATCATTGATCGCCATCACTGCATCGAGCAGCTTGGTCTCTACTTTTTTCCGCGTCGCAGAATCTTTAAGAGCACTGAGATCTTTTGGAAGACATGAGCCGCCAAAGCCCAGTCCTGCCTTTAAGAAATGCCGGCCAATGCGTGGATCTGTCCCCAACCCTTTAGCAATATCGGCATAATCCACATCATAAGCATCACAGATACGTGCCATTTCATTGGCGAATGAAATCTTCGTGGCCAGAAAAGCATTACTGGCGTATTTGATTAGTTCTGCTCCTGTTAAACTGGTAAAAATAAAGGGGGCTTTTCCCCTTGCATATAGCTTCTTGAGAACTTTGATGGGGCGATCGGACTTGGTGCCAAAAACAATTTTATTGGGGTGTAATATATCCCATAATGCAGTTCCTTCCCGTAAGAATTCCGGATTAGAAACGATATCGAATCGGTCTTCGTCTAGGCCCATCTCAACAAGTTTCTGATGAATCCATTCATTGGTTCCTGGTGGAACCGTACTTTTGGTAATGATGATTTTGTACTCCTGAATGGTTGAGGCAATGATTTCAACGACATGGTGAATACTGCTCAGATTGCTGCTTCCATCTCCCTTAGGGGGTGTGCCTACTGCAATCAGAATCACTGGATAATCTCTGATGCTCTCTTCTACCCGAGATGAAAAACGGAGTCGATCATCTTTATAGTTTTTGTCAATCAATTCCGTGAGTCCTGGTTCATAGATGGGGACAACACCAAGGCGAAGGCTCTCGATTTTTACTTGATCGATATCCACACATTGAACTTCATGGCCAAAATCGGCTAAAGTAGCTGCTGTTGTGAGCCCCACATAGCCGGCACCTACGACACATATTCTCATCTATCAGTCAACCCACTCTCATGCAATGTCGATTTACATAGTGTATTCGCACCTAAGGAAGTGGGTTAACGATCGTGGCAACTTGCAGCTGCTAACATTCATCACTGAAGCAGAATAGTTTATGTTGTGTAGTTAAGCGTAGCGGAGGCGGCGAAATGGAAGAATATCTGATTCACCCGTGGGATAATGAAGATTTGCCTTCAGTTATTAATTTAGATTTGTACGTTCCTCCAGAAATTGATGAATTAGCCCAGAAAGTGATCACTCACTACGACATGGTTATCCATAATAAGACGTTAATCACAGCAAAGTCGGACAAAGGTGGGGCCATCTGGAAAATTGAAACCGATAAAGGACCCCGTAGTTTGAAACTTTTACACCGTAAGCCAATCAGAAGTCTCTTCAGCATCGGGGCACAGGACTATCTGGTCAGACAAGGAGGAAGGGTTCCAGAATTAATAAAAACCAAGGAAGGAGCCCTCTATGTCGAAAAGGGCGGGAAATTGTGGATTGTCACGGATTGGATTGAATCCCTCACTCCGGCAAGCAAAGACCTAGCGGGTGCTCGCGTTTTATGTTTTGGTTTGGGGGAGTTTCATAGGCATACCCAGGGGTATATTCCACCCATAGGTTCTCAAAAAGCATCCCGATTGTTTCATTGGCCTGCTTACTATCGAAAAATAATCAGCAAAATCAACTGGTTTAACCATATCGCCAAGGCATACGACGATATTCCGGGTAGTCAATCCCTTCTTTCTGCCATCGGAATCTTTGAACAACAGGCTCTAGATGCATTGTCCCTTCTTGAGCAATCCTCTTATGCTCAGATGGTCTCGAAGGGTGAAGAGCACTGGGGACTTGTTCACCAAGACTACGGTTGGTCTAACGGACAACTTGGTCCTGACGGTCTTTGGGTAATCGATTTAGATGGCGTAGCCTACGATTTACCGATTCGCGATCTGCGCAAGCTCATTTCAGGGACGATGGACGACATGGGGAAATGGGACATTACTTGGATTCGAGGGATGGTTGATGCCTACCACCAAGCAAATCCGCTCGATGAAGAAACTTACGAAATCTTGCTGAATGATCTGGCCTTTCCCAATGAGTTCTATAAAGGCATGAATGAGATGCTTTTCGATCCAATTCGTTTTCTGAGCAATGATTTGGAAAGAAATATTCAGCATCTCCTGCTGTTAGAAAAGACCAAAGGACTGACATTAGCCGAACTTAAACAAGACAAAAAGAAGTTCCCAACAGGGAACTATGGTTCAGTAACCCTCACTGAACCAGAAATTCTTGAGACGATGCAAACCAAAGCAAACATGGAAGACACCACATTACCAAGATTGCTCATCAAAAAGAATTCCCCCTTAAATCCAGGGGAGATCCAAGAGAGTCTTCATCTTACAAAGAGCAAGAATCTTACGAAGAATAACAGCCGTGCAAAAAACAAGGGGCTTCCAGGAGACCAGCGCTTGCAAAAGAACGAGGATCATAAATTAAAGGTGCTGATGATTTGTACGGAAAAGTTGCCGGTCCCACCTGTGCGGGGTGGAGCAATTCAAACCTATATCGAGGGAATCTCGGGAATATTAAGTAAACATCACGAGTTGACGATCTTAGGAACGACAGACCCTTCTCTACCTCAAGAGGAATATAAAGACCATATTCGATATGTAAGAATGGATGGCAAGCAAGTCTTCGAAATCTATGCTGGAAAGGTAATTTCCTTCCTTAAAGATAACTCCTTCGATCTCATTCATGTCTTTAATCGACCCCGTCTCATTCCATTAATCCGCAAAGCCACACCCCATTCACGCCTAATTCTCAGTATGCATAACGATATGTTTAATCATGATAAAATCCACTCAAATGATGCGCTAACCGCAATAAATGAGGTAGAGCGGATCATTACAGTCAGTTATTATGTGGGAAATACAATTTGCAGTCTCTATCCTCAAGCCGCTTCGAAGGTCCACACGATCTATTCCGGAGTAAACCTAAATACTTTCATCCCTTGGCAAAAATCCGATTCAGCCGCTCAGATTCGTCAGGAACTACGGAAAGATTACAATCTTGAATCCAAAACCGTTATTCTATTTGTGGGACGCTTGACTCCCAAAAAGGGCATCGATCTATTAATTCACGCGCTCAATGAGGTGAATCCATTTGATTCGAATATAGCGTTGGTGGTAGTGGGCGGAACCTGGTACAGTGATGACAAAGTTACCGATTATGTGGCTTATGTTCGTTCTCTGGCAGAGAGAGCCCCGTTTCCCGTAATCTCTACAGGTTATGTATCAGGGAATCTCGTTCACCAGTGGTTTTGGGCTGGAGATATCTTTGTCTGCCCCTCTCAGTGGCAGGAACCTCTTGCGCGTGTCCATTACGAAGCCATGGCAGCCGGTCTGCCGTTTCTCACAACGGCCCGAGGCGGTAATCCGGAAGTTGTAATCGAGCAAAATGGGTTAATCGTCGATAACCCCGAAGACGCCAACGAATTTGCCGAGAAGCTCAAATTTCTCCTTCGCTCTCCCAACATTCGTCAGATAATGGGCCAAAATGGCAGGCGTGTTGCTGAAAAACGATTTGGCTGGGAGCGGGTAGCACACGAAGTCTTAGAAGCATGGAAACCAGGAATGAACCTTGAAACAAACATTGAAGCAGAAAATATCAAGGTAAAGAATATCAAGCCGAAGAATATTAAGGTGAAAGAGAAGAAGCGTCCCAATGACGATAATAAGCTCCGGCAAAGAGAAGTCAGTTCATCCATCGTGAAAGTTACCAAGGACAAATTCATTCCCATAACGGTTACCAACAGTTCTTCGATTAATTACGATATTCCATTCGTGGTAAAGATCACTCGCGATATGATCGCTCATTAGAACCAATAATATTGTCAATCAAAGTCATATTGTCAAATATTCATCTTTCTCAGAGCAAGACCTTTGGCAATCACCGATTGCACAACAGATGAACATCAGCCACCGGCAGGATTTTTAGTCAAACATTCACACCCAGTGTTCGCCTCCGTGTGCCTCTTAATATCTTCAAGGGTAGAGCAGCACTGGGCTACAGCCACATGATGGAGAATTTCCTCCTCCGTAACATTGGCGCAATAACAAATGAGAATCGGGGGAGGAACGTTCTTAAACCAAATCTTGTTGACCAATTGGTCTTGAGCAATCGCTACCTTTCCGTCCTCTGTGTAATAAGCAACCTCACAAGCGGGAGTTCTACACAAGAAAAATTGTTCTCCTGCAATTTCAACGCCCGGTTGTACCTGATGTTCAACGGTTATCTTACGTACTTTCTGCCCCATTCCGTTACAAACAGGACAAGCCGGAATTACCTTTGGGCTTGCGGATAGTTCAATCATTATACAACACCCCTTGTAACCTTTCTATGATTGGACAACCTTGAACTGAAGTTTCCCCACACTTGATCAACAAATCTTGCAAAACGTTTTTGATGTTTTGCAGGTCACGTATTTTTGACTCTATCTCCTTTAGCTTTTGGGAAGCGAATTGCTGAATTTCCCCACAGCTAAAGTTTTCGCTATCGGTCAAAGTAAGCAGTTTGTGAATTTCCGCAAGAGTGAACCCCAAATCCTGAGAGCGTTTTATGAACTTAATTCGCTGAATGACCTCAGATGGAAAAATTCGATAACCGGATTCTGTTCGTGGTGGTTCCGTTATCAAACCCAATCTTTCGTAATACCTAATCGTCTCGATATTTACGCCAGCGCTTTTAGCCAGATCACTAATTTTCATTTTTCGCCTCCCGTGTCTAGTATAAAGTCTGTAGTTAGGTACGGTGTCAAGAGTATATTAGCATTATTTTCAGCCTTTTGCGTTAAGTGTACTCTGTATATCCAAATAGTAAGTGTTGGATGGTCCAAACAAAGAAAGCCAGAGCGTCCACAACGTTCTGGCAGTGCCATCTTCCTATCCCTTGACATCCAATTCCGCTATTCCTGAATTCTTGTTACGGGAACTCCGCTTAATGTGTCTTTCACAGGACAAATGCTCTCTATATGTTCCAAAAGCAACTGAATATTTGCCTGTGGAGAGGGCGAGTCAATTTTTATGCCATAACGGATTTGTTGAAAACCGGGGCGCACAGCCGGATTTTTACCCATGAAACCATCTGGATCCAGATCTCCTTCTACATCGATACCGACATTGTTAATTTCGACTTGATATTTGCCCGCAAACGAAGTGATAAGAATGTTCAAACACCCACCTAAAGCGGCTAATATATACTCCACGGGATTAGGGCCGTTATCCGATCCTCCAAGTTCTTCCGGTTCATCAATAATGACTTTTTTCCCTCTGATGTCCCCCGTGCATTGAACCCCTTTACCATCCCAGCGAGTTGATGCTTTAAAAACAGTCTTAGCCATATATGTACCTCCGGATATCTTAAATTTGAGTAAATTTAGCATAAGCATTTTTGTGACAATTATGCAGTCGAACATCTCGTACGGCCTGCTCTTTGGGTATCGATTCACTTATTGTGCTCTACCTCCGTTGACTTCACATGAAAGGGATATTCGCAGCCAAACTCGTGGTTCCTAGGGCTGCACCCGCCCGGATGGCGATGAGGTGCGGCTCTCATAGCTTGAGTCTGGTGCCGTGGGACATCCTTTAAACCTCCGAAGCTCTTGAGACACGAAGAACCGTCCCCTATGTCTCCGTTTGTGTCTCCTCTGAAGGTTATTTTGCTTTTCTAATTAGGTAAATGCCACCCAGGATCAAGCCTAGCGGAATGATGCTATCTCCATTTGTCTTCTGAGATGATGGCTTTCAAAAAAGCTAAAAAACAAGTCGGAATAATGACCAGCGGAATCAAAGAATTCGGATTGATAGTACCGGCCAGGAAAATGAGCCGAAGACGATGAGCATCCGGGAACCATGAACAGGAATCGTCAACTTGATCAGGAGTTTGCAACATTCTTTCGAAAAAGATGCAAGCGGTTGGGGCGCGTCGCAAATACAACTTCGAAATATCCATTTCGAAGTCAGTAGCGTTGCACTAAAACTCATATTGAAAAGT